>NZ_JBYTCO010000004.1:640382-640653 GCF_058790355.1 Paenibacillus sp. FW101-FHT12H11
GGGATCCAACCTTGGTTGTACTTAGTGCAGCCAAATTACATATTTCTCTACATTAATGCCTGCTTCGTTGTACAAAATACAACCATCTGGGGGGAGTAGGGGGCAAAATAGCCCTTTTGAGGCTAAATGGTTGTATAAAGTGCAATGAAGCGATGGGATGGCGCTTGTAGAGCGCTTTCAAGTTGCACAAAGTGCAATATAGCACCGATTGAATACACACTCCGCACACTCCGCTTGAACGCACACTGGACTGGAACAAACACTTACTCAA
>NZ_JBYTCO010000004.1:640751-696720 GCF_058790355.1 Paenibacillus sp. FW101-FHT12H11
AAACACTCACTCAAACACTCACTCAAACACTCACTCAAACACTCACTCAAACACTCACTCAAACACTCACTCAAACACTCACTCAAACACTTACACAAACACTTACACAAACACTCACTCAAACACGAGCCTACACACGCACTTGCACACTGTAGTAAGTTGATAAACCCAATGCAAACGTACCCCCGTCCAACTGTGATATTCGGGCATGCAGGGTGCAAATACCACCCCGAGGAAAAAGTCGATTTTTGTCGGTAAAACGGAGTTTGGACTTGACAGCTTTTAAAGAGGAGGCATATAATAAGAAACATGAAATAGGTAACCGGTTACACATCGTTCATCAAGGCAACATAAATAATTAATATGCAATGTGTAAATAATAGTATTTATCGAGATAAAGGAAAATTTCGGGAGCATGTAACCGGTACCCTACGCAAGGATTTCTTTGCTAAGAGTACGGGTTTGCTTTTTAGTAGGAGTGAGTCGTAACCAGTGGCAACAATCAGAGATGTAGCAAAGTTGGCAGGCGTTTCCGTAGCGACCATTTCCCGATACTTGAACAAAAACGGATATGTCAATGAAGAAACAAAATTGCGAGTAGAGCAAGCGATCAAAACACTTCAGTACGAACCGAACGCGATGGCTAGAGGGCTTGCAGGTAGAAAGACAGGAACGATCGCCTTAATATTCCCGGATATCACGAACCCATTCTTTGCGGAGTTGGCCAGAGCTGTTGAAGATGTTGCGCGCATGTATGGGTATACAGTGATCCTATGTAATTCGGATAATCAGGCGGATAAGGAGCAGACCTACATCAGGGTGCTGAAGCAGCGGTATGTAGACGGCATTTTGTTTGCTTCCTACAGCCTTCGCTCTGACGACGTTGATGCTTTGAATAATGAGAAAATTCCTTTCATTATGCTGGATAGAGCGCCGCGAGAGACTTCTTGCACGGTCGTCAGCTCCAAGCATTTGGAAGGGGCGCAGCAAGCCGTACAGCATCTGCTCGATGAGGGCTGCACGAAAATAGCTCATATCTACGGCCCGCAGGATACGGTAACCGGAAGAGAGCGATTCATGGGATACGAGCAATCTGTGAAACATTTTCCTTGGTATTCGCCAAGCCTCGTCGAACCGGGTTATTTCCGCGTCGACGGCGGAATGGAAGCGGTTGAAAACCTGATGAAACGCCATCCGGATATCGATGGCATTTTTGCAGGCAACGATACGATGGCGGTTGGAGCACTTAAGAAATTGCAGCGAATGGGCGTGCGCGTCCCTGATCAAGTTGCGTTGTGCGGTTTTGACGGAATCGACCTTACGGTCATCGTAGAGCCGGAAATTACGACGGTCGCACAATCGATTTATGATATGGGGATGCTGTCAACACGGCTTCTTATTAAGAAAATCGAGGGTGACAACAGCGAACATCAAACGCATCTATTCGATGTCAAACTTATTCCTCGCGAATCAACGAGAAGAAAAAGAAAAGAATGAACCATCGAATCGGATGATGGACAGTGGAGGTTGTAAAGCAATGGAACAATTCAAAATTTTGGCGCCCTGCGGGATGTTAGGTTACGGATTTCCGAAGTCATCGTTTATAAGAGGGATGGAACATAAACCGGATGCGATCGTCGTGGATGCAGGATCAACGGATGCCGGTCCTCACAAATTAGGAGCGGGTACGGCGATTGTCAGCAAACAAGCCTGCAAAAAAGATCTGGAACTAATGATTGTAGCGGGCGCTGAGGCCAAGATTCCGGTCATTATCGGATCTGCCGGAGGCAGCGGCGCAAAGGTCCATGTTGAATGGACACGGGCGATTATTATGGAAATTCTTGAAGAAAACAACATTACCGGGCTGAAAGTTGCGACAATCTGGGCGGATATTCCGAAAGAGGTCGTGGAAGTCAAATTAGCAGCAGGCGAGTGCGAACCTCTTGGCCTTGCAGTGAAGACGCTTACGAAGGAAAGATTGGAAGCTACGAACGGTGTTGTCGCCCAAATGGGACATGAACCCATTATCGCAGCGCTTCAAGAAGGCGCTAACATTATCATCTGTGGTCGCGCTTACGACCCTTCGCCGTTTGCCGCGGTAGCCATGCATCATGGTTTTGATACAGCGCTTGCTTATCATTTGGGTAAAATTCTTGAATGCTCAGCGCTTTGTGCAGAACCGGGGACAACGAAAGATTGCATGCTGGGCATTCTGACCAAAGATTCTTTTATCGTCAAGCCGCTGAACGACAAACGTAAATGCACGGCAGTTTCCGTAGCTGCGCACACGTTTTATGAGAAAGATCATCCTTATCTGCTTCATGGTCCTGGACTTGTTCTGGATCTTGAACATTGTGAGTTTAAGGAATTGGGAGACGATAGCGTTGAAGTGCGCGGCAGCCGGATCATGCCAACCCCTGAATATAAAATCAAGCTCGAAGGGGCAATGAAGGTGGCTCACCGTACGCTCGTCGTCGCAGGCATCCGCGATCCACTTTTGATCGAACGGATTGAAGAAGTTGAGGACTTGGTCAAACAGCAGGTTTGGGAGTATTACAGTGAGATACCGCAAGAGGATTATGAAATCAATTTCATTAATTACGGCCTTAACGGCGTGTTGGGTGAATTGGAACCGCAAAAAACAGCCGCTCACGAATTAGGCGTCGTCTTCGAAGTTATTGCAAAGACACAAGAGCTAGCGAACACGATTTGCAGCTCCGTCAGATCTACCTTCTTGCACTACGGCTACGAGGGCAGGAAATCAACAGCGGGTAATCTGGCGTTCCCTTTTGCCCCAAGTGATATCCCTTTCGGCGCTGTGTATGAATTCTCTGTTTATCATTTGATGCAAGTTGCGGATGGGGTCGAGATGTTCCGTAACGAGTATATCGAGGTGTAATTATGAAGCTAGTAGATGCAGCGAAAGTACTGAGAAGCAAAAACAGCGGACCGTTTGAAATTACGGTGGATGCCCTTTTTACAGATCCGGAGATTTATTACAAAATCAAGAGTTCAGGCGTCATTAACAAAGATTTGGTATCGAAGCTTTACAACATTGAGCAAGATAAGATCATGCATATCGTCTTTTTCGATCAAGCGCTCGGCTTCAAAATTACGTTCGCGCGGAAAGTTTCTTCAGGCACGTTTTTGGATCGTGACGTATACGGAGCTCAACAGCATGCCCCACTGATGGAATTGGAAGTCGACGTATGATAGGAAAGGAGTCGATTCAAATCAGAACGCATTCCAAAGTTAAACAAATGTGGAGCGACAAAGTGCTCTACTTGATGCTTTTGCCGGGAATCGCTTATTTTATCATTTTTCACATCTGGCCGATTATCGGCATGAAGTTAGCTTTCTATGATTATCAGATTCTTGGAGATAACGTTTTTGTTGGATTGAAATATTTTCGAGAGCTCTTCAGCACTCCGATCTTTGAGCAAGTATTAAAAAATACGCTCATCATCAGTGCGATGAAAATGTTTCTTATTTTCCCAATTCCGATCATCTTCGCGCTAATCCTTAATGAATTCATTAACGGAAAGTTCCGGAAATCGATTCAAGTCATTTCTTATTTGCCGCACTTTCTGTCCTGGGTCGTTATTGCCGGGGTATGGTTCGACTTTTTATCCAAATCAAACGGTGTAGTCAACGAGATCATTCAGGTTTTCGGGTTTCAACCGCACGACTTTCTGACTGATAAATCTGCAATCAGATGGGTGCTTGTGGCCAGTGAAGCATGGCGGAATATCGGATGGGATTCGATCATTTTCCTTGCAGCCATCATGGGAGTAAATCAAAGTTTGTATGAAGCGGCGCATGTGGATGGAGCCAACCGCTGGCACATTGTTACGCGAATTGTATTGCCTCATCTGTATATTCCGATGGTGACCATCTTCATTCTGAATGTCGGATTTATTATGAATGCAGGGCTGGATCAAGTGTTGAACTTCACGAATGATTCCGTCAATAGCCGGATTGATATTATTGATACTTATGTGTACCGCGTTGGTTTGGTCAACGGTCAATATTCATTCGCAACAGCGGCTAATTTGTTCAAAAGTATGATTGGGGTCGTGCTGGTGCTTTCCACGCATTTCATTTCCAAGAAACTGACCTCGAAAGGCGCATGGTAAGGAGGAGCTAGCATGAGTGTCCAAAAATTTTCGTTCACCAAATTAGTGCTCGGTGCCATACTCATCCTCATATCGCTGACGATGTTTGTACCGATCATGAACTTGATCGCCAAAGCTTTCTCGAACCCTAACAAAGTTCATATGCTGCACGGCTATGACATTTTGCCCAAAGGTTTCTCGTTCATCAATTTCCAGGTTGTGCTCAGCAATCCAATCGTCGGGAAAGCGTTAATGAACTCTTTATTTATTACGATTGTCGGAACGGCTTTCAGCATTTTCTTCACCACCATTACAGCTTACGTATTAACGCGTAAAAATCTGGTCGGTAAAACGCCGATTATGATTTTCCTTATCATTATCATGATTTTTGAACCGGGGATTGTCCAAGAATATATGGTCATCAAAGACCTGCACTTGCTGGATAATCTTTGGGCCATGGTTCTCTACCGCACGATTAACGTCTTTTATTTGATCATTATGATGCGGTTTATTGAAGAGATACCGGATTCCCTGGTTGAGGCTGCGAAAATCGATGGCGCCGGGCACATGACCGTGTTCATGCGGATTATCTTACCGCTGTCCCGCATTCCGCTTTTGACCATCGGTATGTTCTATGCGGTGGCTAGATGGAATGAGTTTTTCAAATCGAGCATTTTCTTATCAAGCCGAAGCAACACCGTACTGCAAGTACTGCTCAGGCAGTTCGTTGTTGAAGGAGATACGACGACCTTGGTCGGTGCGGCAGATTTGATGAAAAACAACCATATCGCACAATTGGACTTCTCGTCCTTGAAAGCGGCTACGATTGTCATTGCTATGGTTCCGATTCTAATGCTGTACCCCATTATTCTGAAGCATTACACCAAAGGAGTAATGGAAGGCGGCGTAAAAGAATAGTATTCAAACATTATCTTGGGAGGCAATCCACATGAAAAAAGCGCTTTTTGCAATGGCAGCAGTCGTTCTGGTCACAACAGCATGCAGTTCCGGGGGGAACAATTCAACAAACACATCTGCACCATCCGCAACGCAAAATGGCCAGGCGGTTACGACGGTTTCCATTTTAGCTAAAGATTTTGCACCAGATGATCCTAACGTTCAGAAGTTGATTAAAGGCATCGAAGATGGCATGAAAGCAGAAGGTAAAAATGTAAAGCTGCAAATTACGCCGGTTCAAAGCGGAACGTATTCCGAGAAAATGGGCTTGCTCTTACAAAGCGGCAATATCCCTGATCTGATCTATTTCCAAGGCGGAGATTATCAATTCGCAACGACACAGAAAATTTTGGAGGATTTGACTCCATATATCGATAAATCCAAATATGTTAAGGCTTCTATGAATCCTTATAACATCGAAAGAATGAAGAACTACCCTTACTTGCTCTGGTTATCACCGGTTAATAGTGCTATTCCTGTCGTGCGCCAAGACTTGATGGACAAAACAGCTTCCGGTAAAGCAGCTTTGGAAAACCCGACAATCGATAACTACTACACGTTCTTCAAAGAGTTGAAGGAAAAAAGCGGCGCGAAATATGCCTACACAACAGCGGGCAATCTTGATGAGTTGGATGCTATGTTCGGGCAAGCCTTTGGATTGACAACAACTTGGATCAAGGGTACAGACGGTAAATTCGAATTCGGCAAAACAACGCAGTTTGAAAAAGAAAAACTGGAATTCTACGCGAAGATGTACAAAGAGGGCTTGCTTGATCCTGAGTTCCTGACGAAGAAATGGGATACGAAGGAAAAAGCATTCTATGATGGTCAAGCGGCGATCATGGCGGGTACGCAAGGGAAAGTAATCGACTTGTATAACTCCAAATCTACGGCACAAAATGGCGCAGGAGCGAAAGTCGTTCCTCTGCCGCCGGCAAAAGGCAAGGCACAAGGCTACACGCCGGTAGATACAAGCAAAGAAAGCCGTGGTTTCGCGATTTCCAAAACGTCCAAAAACAAAGATATGGCTTTTGCCGTATTGGAATACATGGCTAGTCCAAAAGGTCAAATGATGGATAAGCTTGGTTTTGAAGGCTCCGAGTACCAAATCGTGGATAACAAAATCAAATTGACAGACAAGTTTGCCGCATGGTACCCGCACTTTGTTGAGTCCGTGATCAGCTTCACGCCGGACAAAGAGTTCGATCCGACGACACCTTACTTCTCGGAACCGGCAGCGAAATCGCTTAAAATGTTCGAGAGCAATTCAACCAAAGACAATATTTTCATTATGCCTGCTGATTTAGCAGCGAAATGGGATGCAGCTACAGCGGTTTACAAAGAATTCGCGGCTGATATCGTAACGGGTAAGAAAACAGGCGCTGATTTCGATAAATTCGTTCAAGCCTGGAACGCTGCAGGCGGTAAAGATGTAACGGATTACGCGAATAAAACAATTAAGTAAATCGGGCTTTGATGCCAATAAATGAACTGCAAAGTGTGGGGCGTAACAGCCCTGCACTCCCTGTAGAAGGGAGTAAGTCAAATGGTTACTTTTGCTGATAGAGTGAAAGGCGTTGTTTTTGGTACGGCGTATGGCGATGCAATGGGCGCTGTCGTTGAGAAAATGACGTTTAATGAAATTTATGAAAAGTATGGTCGGGTTGAAACGACGATGACTAAATGGTGGAAAGCGGATTGGTCGGAAGACAAGAGACTCGGCAGAATGAGAGGCGAGGGCATTGTTACTGATGATACGCTCATGACGCTAGCGCTTATGAATGTATACGGCATTGAACGCCGCCATCTAGACGCTTACGATCTGGCTAATGAGTTTGTCAAAGAAATCTCGTTCCGTCCCAAATACATTCCCGAGTTGGGGAAAGTCGCGATGGTGATGGACCGTTTGTTTTATCCGGAGAAGCATATCTTCAACCGTCATGTGCTTGCCAATTGCGAGCCTCGTGAAGGCGGCTATGGCAATATGGTTAACTGCGGTGCTGCCATGTATATCTCTCCGATCGGCATGGTGAATGCCTGCAATCCGAAGGCAGCGTATGATGAAGCGATTCTTTTTGCATCCGGTCATCAAGTCAGTTATGGCTTGGAAGCGGCGGGCGTATTGGCTGCCTGTGTTGCGAAAGCTTTTGAACCCGGTGTGACGGTAGAAGATATCATTCAAACAGCCTTAACCTATGCAAAAGATGGTACGAAGCAAGCGATTAAAGACCTGTGTGACACCGCTCGTTCGCTCAAGCCAATCAAGAATAATCGGGCTGAAGTTGTTGCGCAGCTGCATGCGGCAATGGCCAAATACTCGCCAATGGGCGATGATGTCAATCGAAGCATTCATAAAGTAGGCATTCCTTCTAACCACTATACCCCAAGTCGATTATTCTCGATCGAGGAACTTCCATTGGCATTAGCTTACATTATTTTACATGACGGGGATTTATTGGAGGCTGTTAAAGACGGGGTAAGCTCGGGACGCGACACGGATTCTATTGGTGTAATGGCCGGTGCCATTCTCGGAGCTATGCATGGCGTTGCGGCTATTCCGCAAGATGAAATTGCGATTATTGAACAGATTAATAAGCAAGAAATCGAGAAACACTGCAATGAATTTATTGAAGCAGCCTCATATATTATTGAGCAGGATCTTGCACTCAGCAACCGTAGACAACAACAAATTCGTTCTATTATTTAAAGGTGGTGTAATCGTTGATTCCTTCTAATTATTTGGAAAAACTTTATTCAGGTTACTTAGGTATGAACATTGGCATAAGACTGGGCGCTCCGGTAGAACCGACGATTTGGACTTATGAAAGAATACAAAGCACATATGGTGATATTACCGACTATGTCAAAGAATTTAAAAACTTTGCGGCGGACGACGATGCGAATGGTCCTTTCTACTTCTTGCGCGCGCTGTATGACGATGCGAAAGACCGCGATATTACCCCTAACGATGTCGCTCGCGCTTGGTTGAACTATGCCCGTGAGGGAGTCGGGATGTTCTGGTGGGGCGGTTATGGCGTAAGTACAGAGCATACAGCCTACATCAATTTGAAAAAAGGCATTGAAGCTCCACAGTCCGGTTCGATTGAGCAAAATGGACTGATTATCGCCGAACAAATCGGCGGTCAAATTTTCATCGACACCTGGGGTCTCGTCAATCCTTGCAATCCGAAAAAAGCGGCTGACTTCGGTGAAGCGGCAGCTCGCGTTTCTCATGATGGCGAAGGCGTGCTAGGCGCGAGATTCTTCTGCGCAGCTATTTCCAAAGCGTTCGAAACAAGCGATATCAATGAAATTATTGAAGCCGGTTTGGCTCAAATTCCAGCTGACTCGATCTATGCCAAAGTGTCCAGAGCGGTTCTTGCGTTCCACGCGCAGCATCCGAATGATTTCAGAGCATGCCGAGATATGCTGGAAAGAGACTGGGGTTACGACAAATATACCGGTGTATGCCACATCATTCCTAATGCAGGCGTCTGCGTACTGTCCATGATTTACGGCCAAGGTGATTTCAACAGAACCGTTGAGATTGCAACAATGTGCGGTTGGGACACGGATTGCAATGCTGGTAACGTCGGTACTGTGCTTGGTGTAGCTTGCGGCTTGGAAGGTATTGCGGATAAGTACCGCAAACCAATCAACGATTCCATCGTTATGTCAGGGATTTCAGGTTTCATGAACATTCTTGATATTCCGACCTATGCGAAAGAATTGGCGATTCTCGGACATCGTTTGGCGAATGTTCCTTGCCCGGAAGGCCTTGTGGAAAGCTTCACGGAGCACGATATTTATTTTGACTTCGAACTGCCGGGCTCCACTCATAATATCCGTATCTCGGACCCGTTCTTCTGTCAGGCGAAGCATTCCACTGAGAAATCCTTCAAAGGAACAGGTTCTCTGGAAGTCGTCTTTGACCGTATGGTTCGCGGGGAAAAATCAAAAGTATTCTACAAACCATTTTATACACGCGATGATTTCAGTGACGAAAGATATTCACCGACGTTTGCGCCTAAAGCATCCTCCGGTCAAAAAGTATCCATGCAAATCTTCTTGGATCAGTGGGGCGGCAACGAAACAATGGGCATCGCACCTTATGTGCGCCTGTCCAAAAGCAAAAAAGAGCTTGTACAAGGTTATGTGAAGCTCGTTGATCAAGAGTGGGTGCATATTGAATTTGTCATCCCGGATTCCGAAGGCGAACTGATTGATGAGGTCGGAATCGTGTTGGAAGCTTATTCGACTCGCAAACCGAAAAGCTTGGGACGCATTTTCATCGATGAATTCCGGATCTACGGCAACGCTGATTACACGATCGATTTCAACAAGCAATTGAGCAACTTCGGCTGCATCACGCCATTTGCGCACAACAACGGGGCTTGGAGCTTGGAGAATGGCGCGATGTATCTCATGACGGCGGAGCCGAGCGAAGCGTATACAGGTAACTATTTTGCCAAAGATTACTCCGTCTCTGCCCAGCTGAACCCTCAAAGCGGACATTCGCACTTAGTGGCAGTACGTGCACAAGGCGCAATGAGAGGTTATCATGTAGGATTTGATGGAGCGAATCAAGTTTCTCTATATCTCAATAACTTCGGTTTCACGAAGTTAGCGAGTGTGGAGTTCCCGTGGCAGCTTGGCAAAGACTACGACTTCAAAGTGACGGTGCAAGGTAATTCCATTAATTTCGCTATTGACGGGCAAGAAGTTTTGAAGCACACTGACGATACATTCGATTACGGTATGTTTGGTGTAAGCACAAGAACTGCAGCGAGAACTTATTTTAAACATATTAGATTTACGGAAATTTGAATTTGTGGGTGGATCGGGGAACGTTATGAAAATAATCGTAATTGGCAGTGCAAATATGGATATGGTCATGCAGACTAGCCGTATTCCAGAAATGGGCGAAACAATGCGGGGCGATGGATTTATGCTATCCGCCGGAGGCAAAGGGGCCAATCAGGCAGTTGCTTGCGCAAAAATGGGCGCTGATACCTGGTTTATGGCGAAAGTTGGCGACGATATTTTTGGGCAATCGTTGATCGGCAGCCTCAAAGGGTTCGGTGTGAAAACTGATTATGTAGGAATTGAACCTGAAGTGACAACAGGTGTAGCCGCGATTACGGTTTGCGATGGGAATAATGCGATCATTCTTGACGGCGGCGCCAATAACCTGGTTAAACCTGACTATATTGAAAGCTACAAAGATCAGTTGCTCGCAGCTTCAGCGGTCATGCTGCAGCTGGAAATTCCACTGGAAACCGTCTATGAAGCCATTCGACTTGTGAAAGGCAAGGTGCCGATTTTCTTAAATCCGGCGCCTGCCGTTCCACTCGATGATGAGATTTTGGATGGTGTGGATTATTTCACACCGAATGAGATCGAGTGCCGGTTGTACACGAATGTGGAAGTGAAAACAACGGAGGATGCTTTTGCGGCGCTGGATATTTTACGCGGCAAAGGCATTCGCTTCCCGTTGATTACACTTGGCGAAAAGGGCATTGTGTACTACAACGGCACTGAGAATGTGTACATGGAAGGCCGTAAAGTGAAGGCGATAGATACAACAGCTGCCGGAGATACGTTCTCCGGAACTCTTGCAGCTATGATTACTTCGGGTAAATCCCTCGATGAAGCGGTAAACATTGCGCAGCATGCGTCTTCCATTTCAGTTACCCGGAGGGGCGCACAGCATTCGATCCCGTATTTATCGGAGCTTGCAGGTCTATGATGAGATCAGGGGAGATCCGTTTTCGTGAGTTGTTAAAAACTGCCGAGCACTTGGGTGAATACCGTATTCGTACGGTGGAGCGGAGGTCAGATGGGCATGGTGAGTATGCGGCTATGTATTTGGAGACCGAGCTCATCCCTGGCGAGTGGGTGAAAACGTATTTCTGGATAGGCGTTCCTTATGGGGAAACGCCTTTTCCTGCTATGCTGCACATCCACGGGGGAGGTTCGCAGACGGCGAATTTGGAGCATGTTCGGCATTGGACGAGCAAAGGGTACGTGGCGCTTAGTTACGATTGGAAAGAGGAACTCTCCGGACAGGCGCATTACTCCGATTTGGCTGACATGCCTACGAAAGACATGGAAGAAGAGTTTGACCCGCTGCAAT
This sequence comes from Paenibacillus sp. FW101-FHT12H11, assembly GCF_058790355.1. Taxonomy (NCBI): domain Bacteria; kingdom Bacillati; phylum Bacillota; class Bacilli; order Caryophanales; family Paenibacillaceae; genus Paenibacillus; species Paenibacillus sp. FW101-FHT12H11. Next base: position 651,960 of record NZ_JBYTCO010000004.1, read on the forward strand.
CGGTCATGTTCACGCGCCTCATTCATGCGATGAAAATGGTCACGTGGTTGGCTCAGCTGCCGGAGGTGGACGCGGATCGAATGGGGGCTTTCGGTATTTCCCGAGGAGGCACGGTAACGAGACTGCTTAACGCCTGGGATAGCCGTTTGCAGGCGGCGGCTCCTATTTATGGCTGTGGCAAGCATATGTCGCCGGGACGGTTGAACCGCAATGTTCGCAGGCCGCACACGTTGGAAGATACCTACGTATGGGAGCGGCTGCTTAGCGGTTTGAGGCTAGCCGAGCGGGAACAGTCGCCAATGCTGATCATGTCAGCTACGAATGACTATTGGGGCTGGATGGACGCGATCTGCGAAGGAGCTGCGCACCTTCCGAAGGCGAAGCGCGGGTTATTTTTCGCAGCCAATCAGAACCATCATCTGGATGGTTGGGCAGGCGCTACATTGGATTGCTGGATGGATGCCTTGGTCAAGGGTGACGGGCATTGGCCGCAAGCCCCGGCGGCTGTGGTTTCGGTTCACGAGGGAGCCTTGCTGGTGACCGCCGAATTTGGCGCTGACAAGCTATCCGTGCTCCCTCAGAAGCTCCGCTTTTGCTGGTCCTGGTATGATTGGAGCGAAGTGCTTCCGCCGGGCAGATACTGGCATGTGAAAGAAATCGACTGTTCGCCAGACAGCAGCTTTAGCGTGGAAATACCGGTTATTGATCCTGCAATAAGCGGTTTCGTCTATGTGGATGCCGTTTATGCGGATGGCGTAAAAACGAGCAGTTTCCCTCTGCGATTCTCTCCTATCTTTCTTGGAGCTGCTACATCCGGCTTACCTTTAACACTGGAGTTGGCTGATTTCACTCGCGGGCTGGATGGATGGCATTGTCCGGAGCAGCGGACGGAGCCATTTGATCTTGATTTCCGCTACGTATTTGTGGATGATCCGGAGGGCGGCAAGGCGCTTGCCTTGGATGAACCGGGCATGAGGTTTGCCTTGGTCACGCATAAGCCGGTCGATCCGATGATGCAAGATGATAAAGACCATTTGCAGCTGCAGCTCACGCTGTTCACGGACGTTCCGGGCGTGTGGGAGATTTCGGTTTTCTATCGCCCGGATCAAGCGGGGCAGATCGTTTGGGCGAGCGAGGTAGAGGGAGTGCCCGGCTGGACAGATGTACGACTGGCTAGGCAGTCGTTTGGTTGTGCAGGCGGCGGCAAGGCGCTCTCGTCTTGGGACAGAGTGCACAAGATCTCCGTGTCTTTTGTTCCTGAGCAGGTGGACGCAAGCAGCGGTTGTAGGCCGGCTCTTGGCTCGGTTCGTTTTGTTTAAACTGGTATGTAAAAACCTAGCAAGATCTGCTATAGTTTGAGCCATACAATACAAAGAGGCCCTATTTTGCCATTTTTTCTTTACCGTCGAATGGATGGTTATTCGACCAAGATAAAGAAAATGGCTTGTAGGGCTCTTTGTATTTTTTGGGGAAATGAAAAACTCAAAATTAGTTATTTGTATAAGGATTTCCTACGATCTTTTCCAGGCTCCTCACTATGTAATTATTTTTTTTGACTTTTTTCAGGAACCCTGTCTTGCTTAGACAGATCTTTCGAAATGTTTTTGTACCCTATCGGTTCTTCAACTTTAAACCTCGCTCTATCTACTCCTGAATTAATTTTAATATCCAAAATCTCAATACTATTCATAATCTCTTTCTTTTCATTGGTTTCTTGTAATTTTAAAAGTATCCCTGTCTCGGAATCGACCCAAAACTTGAAGTTTGTTGCTTGATGCTTCTTTGCAAGGAATGAATCTAAAGTTCCTTCAATTACAACAACTTTCCGATCTAATAATGTTTCTTCTCCGACAATTTTATAATTTTGCGTTTCATCATTTAACCAAAACGCATATTTTTGCGGGAAGGTGATGTCATTACTTTGTGCAAAAGCAGGGTCATTTCGATAAATGTAATTTGCGTTACCTTCTTCATCCTTGTAATGGCGAGGGCCCTCTGGTTTAATATTAAGAATTTCCCCAGTGTATCCTACCTCGTAATTTTTATTTTTATTATCTAATGTAATAAACCCTTCGCCTTCGAATTTTGTTTCAATATCTTTACCCGCTTTTTTATCGGTAATTTTAATATAACTGCCAGGATTCTTTTCCTCAGAGATTTCGAATTCAACTATTTGATCTTCATTAATAGGTTTCAAAATAGAGTGATATGAACCTTTTACGTGTTTATAGTTATCAATTGCATTAAGCATTCGATCCTTTATACTTGCATAAGTCGGAATAACCAAGTCACTAGCAGTATCAGTGGCAGTAGTGGAAACTGAGGTGGAACTTTGTTCGTTTGTGGAATTTTCTGTATTTGATAAAGTGCCAGTTACGTGTTCCGAGTTTGTTGAAGCAAATGCGTAACTTACTGCAGAAACCAACATTATAGCCCCTAGACCACCGATTAGAAGAAATTTCTTTTTCATATTTTCACTCCTGTTTTATTTTTTTTATGGTGAAACTATTTGAATTCCATCAGCGCCAGTATTCGTACTACTAGTCCCATCTGAAGATAAATCAACGTAAGCCGTGTAGGTTCCAGTTCCAGACACAGATGTACTACCAACAGTATTCCAACCACTTGAAGCATTAAATTGATCGAATGAAGTTGTTAGTGTGATATAGGTGGAGAGTCTTGCCCAACCATAATAGTAATCTGCGCTTCTGTTTGTGAAATTTGAGTTAGCTAAGTAAGCTTTGACCGTTGTTGAACCACCTTTGGTAACTCCAGTCACTCCCCATCCGTATATCTCCCCAGAATTGCTTGTTGAATTTATTCGGTAATCTGAATTTAATCCAGAACCAGTTCCATAAGACCAATGAGAAGAACCAGAAGGGAACAGTGTCATCGAACAACCGCTTGCAGAGGGATCATTATCACATTGTTTTGTTGTAGCGGCAAAGGCACTGTTAAAACTAAATGCCGAAACCATAGATGCTATACTGAGTAACATTACACTTTTCTTTAATTTCATAATTCGCAACTCTCCTCAACTTTGGCTTAAATAGATAAACTGAAAAAATGGCGTTCTTCATAAACAAGACTTATAAAATATTACTCTATTAATCACCACCTATTTCCACAAATTAGATTAATATAATACATTAATAATATTATTGCTAATTATTGGTAATGTCAATATATGGAATTATTTATAATGGCGACATTTTATATTATTTTTTTGAATTTAGCCGAAATCGAGGAAATATGACGTAGTACCGGACTGTAGTTCCCCAAAATAACTGTTGACACAATCTGAGCTACTTACTACTATAAAAGTGTGGGTAATTGGATGATCCAATTCTCAGCATATTGCCAGACGGAAGGTACTCATCATGACAATAAAGAAAATCAAGTACCACAGAGTGTATGAGGATGTCATCGAGCAGATCGAAAAACTGATTCTTGAAGGCAACCTTGCGCCTGGAGACGTTTTGCCTACGGAAAGAGAGCTTGCCCAAGCATTTGGGATCAGCCGGGGAACTTTGCGTGAAGCGTTCCGAATTCTCGAACGAGAAGGGCTGATTGAAACTCGTCCCGGCGGCGGCCGTTTTCTTAACAAGAACCTCAGCAAAGCGGAAGATAAAACGAGAATCCTCGATAATATTGAGAGAGCTACGATTATTGAGTTGCTGGAGGCCAGAGAAATTTTTGAAACCGGTATCGTGGAATTGGCAGCCTTGCGAGCATCCGAGCAGGATATTCTAGAAATTGAAAGCGCTCTCGAAAAATGGGGTACTATTGACACAGAATCGGATGATCCCGTTTCTCCAGACCAAGCATTCCATCTATCCATAGCTAAGGCTACACATAATGTGGTGCTGGTGAATCTCATCGATCTTAACATGGATTTGTTGAAAAGAACGGCTACGAAGACGGTTGAGATACCTGGTCGCAGAAATGAAGTGTACAGGGAGCATTTTAACATTTTCCAGGCGATAAAAGAGAGAGATCCGCTTAAAGCCAAAGAAACATTGCTGTACCACTTGAAGCAGGTCAAACAAAATATTCAATTGAAATAGCAAAAAACGGATGAAAGTTATCCGTCTCTACTAATTGGATCATCCAATTACCCAAATTTGTTCATGTAATCGCTTTAACTGAATTGTAAGCGCTACAAGCTAAAGGAAAATCAATGATGATTCTCGTTCCGGTTCCCATTCTTCTACTGGCAGGCACGACTACGATATGAATGAAGTATGGAAGACGGCTTCAAAGAATAATAGAAAGAAAAAAAGGGAGGAAATAGAATGAAAAAGGCACTTTTCATGGTGGTCTCGGCTTTAATGGTTGTAACAACCGCATGTTCCAGCGGCGGCGGCAAGTCTTCCAGCAACACAGCAGCTCCAACGTCCGCTCCGGCAGCAACAAGCGCAGGGGATGCGAGTGCGAGTAAAGAACCGATCACTCTCTCCATCGCAGCGAAAGATTTAATGGGAGATGACCCCGGCGTTCAGAAGCTGGTGAAAGGCATCGAAGAAGGAATGAAAGCGGAAGGCAAAAACATTAAGCTGAAAATTGTTCCTGTTCAAAGCGGGACCTACTCGGAGAAGCTGGGCCTGCTGCTGCAAAGCGGTAATATTCCTGACCTTATTTACTTCCAAGGCGGCGACTACCAGTTTGCTGTAACGCAAAAAATTCTGGAAGATTTGACGCCTTTTATCGATAAGTCGACGAACGTGAAGGCATCGATGAATGTTTATAACCAAGAAAGAATGAAGAACTATCCATATCTGCTGTGGCTTTCGCCTCCGAATAGCGCTGTACCTGTGGTTCGCCAGGATTGGTTTGATAAAACCGCATCGGGCAAAGACCTGCTTGCCAATCCGACAAGCGACAACTATTATGCCTTCTTCAAAGACTTGAAGGAGAAAAGCGGTGCTAAATACGCCTACACGGTGGCCGGGACACTCGATGAGCTTGATGTCATGTTCGGTCAATCCTTCGGCCTGACATCCACATGGATCAAAGGGGACGACGGTAAATATGCTTACGGTAAAACAACACAGTTTGAAAAAGATAAGCTCTTATTTTACGCAAAATTGTACAAAGACGGCTTGCTGGATCCTGAGTTCCTGACCAAGAAGTGGGACACGAAAGAGAAAGCCTTCTATGATGGTCAAGCCGCTATCATGGCAGGTACGCAAGGCAAGGTAATCGACATCTACAATAACAAATCAATTAGTCAAAATGGTGCGGCCGCCAAAGTCATGACATTGCCGCCGGCGAAAGGGAAAGCGCAAGGATATACCCCGGTTGATATCAGTAAAGAAAGTCGCGGTTTTGCCATCGCCAAGACATCCAAGAACAAAGAAATGGCCTTTGCGGTACTGGAATATATGGCGGGCCAAAAAGGTCAGATGCTGGATAAGCTGGGCGTTGAAGGCGACGAATACCAAATCGTCAATAACAAAATCAAATTAACGGACAAATTTGCCGCGTGGTTCCCGCACTTTGTAGAGTCAACAGTGAACTTCAAACCGGATAAAGAGTTTGATTCCGCAACACCATATTTCTCTGAGCCGGCAAGTAAATCTCTGCAAATGTTCGCTTCCATGTCGACCAAAGACAACAGCTTTGTGATTCCTGCTGAACTCGCTGCCAAGTGGGATGCTGCCTCTGCCAAGTACAAAGAGTTTGCAGCAGATCTCGTAACGGGCAAGAAAAGCGCGGCGGATTTCGATAAGTTTGTTCAAGAGTGGAACGCAGCAGGCGGTAAAGAAATGACAGAATACGCAAACAAAACGATTAAATAAACAACAGACGGCAAGTGGGGCGCAAGCCCCACTTTTTACCCATGAATAGAGAGGTGAAAGCAATGGATTTTCATACTGGAGATGACAATCGGGTGTTCATTCCGGAAACGTCGTACATTTATCGTGTTCAACATCGCATCATGGAAGGGGATTGCCAGTGTGATCACGGCCCCTTTCTGGTTACGGTAGAGGCTTTCTATATAGACAAATACCCTGTTACGAATGAGCAGTACAAACAGTTTCTGGATGAAAGCGGTTATTATCCGGAGGACAGTCACAACTTCATCAAGCATTGGCAAGAAAACGGCATCCCTCAGGGCAAAGGGAATCATCCGGTCATCTGGGTCAGCCAAGAGGATGCGAGAGCTTATGCCAAATGGAAAGGCGGAAGGCTTCCGAAGGAGACGGAATGGCAGCTCGCGGCAGGAGGCAGCCAGAAATTAAAGTGGCCGTGGGGCGATCACTTTCATGCCGAGAAGTGCCATTCTTCCGGTTCGGATACGATGCCGGTCGATGCTTTCGCCGGAAGCATTAGCCCTTATGGTTGTGTCGATCTGACCGGTAATACCTGGGAATGGATGGAGGATACCGTAAACGATGAGCAGCACAAATTCACCTTTTTGCGGGGAGGATCCTACTATAAAGCGCCGCATACATGGCATGCGGAGGGCGGTCCACATCCGACAGATTATCATTTGAAATTCCAACTGCTGAACGAAGGATTAAACCGCTGTGAAACCGTTGGTTTCCGCTGTGTTTACGAGGTGACACGATGATTTTGAGCGATAAAGCCACTCACATCACGACAATAAAAAATGAGAAGATGGGGTTTGCCATCCAGCATGACGGTCATCTCTCTTTGCATCAAGTGTTTCATAGTGCCATCCCGCAGCGGGCTGACCTGACGGCTGGAGAAGATGAACTGTTCACGATGGAGCTTGAAGGCGGGCACCTGCTTCCTTGCAGCCAGTGGCTTATTACGGGAATGGAGTCGGGTGGTGATCAAACGGAAGAACTGGTATCTGTTTCACTATCGATTCGATGCGGGCAGGATGAATTAATGGCCAAAGTCATTTTCCTGCATCATCTGGAAAATCAATCGATTTCATACTTGATTCAGCTTGGCGCCAAATGGGATGAAATGGGGCCGAAGGAAGTTTACTTACACATGCCATTCCTGGCGAACCTTAGATGGGACGAAGAGCAGCCGAATCATTACTATTTTCCGTCTAACCCGCAAGCGAAGCGAGATGGCAGCAGCATGATGCAGATGCACGTTGAGTTTACGATGCCGCTCGGTATTTTTCACCCCAACCAGCAGCACGGTTTCAGCTTGGAGTTCCCCAATGTGAACGAACATTGGTTTATCTGGGTGCAAAACCGCAACATGGATTTAAAACAAATCACATCTCTTGCAGAGCTTAAACATCATCGTTTGCTGCTTCGTCCTGATCCGGTGCCAGCGGATGTCATGGAAATCAAGTTCTCGGCGATCGAACGCGGGTGGGTGGAGTTCTTCACAAGTTGGAGGCAGAATGCTCGTAAGCCGATATCTTTTAAAGAGTATGAGCGGCCGGAATTAAAATGGTATAAAGATATGTTCCTGCAGCATTTTACGTATATATTCAGCAAAGAAGTGTATGATTTTGAGAAGAATCAGATCGATGTGGAACGTTTGCTTCAGCAAGGTGAAGCATTCGGAGGGTACGATTCCGTGCTGCTATGGCATCAATATCCGCGGCTTGGGGTTGACAGTAGAAATCAGTGGGAGTTTTTCGGGGAGTTTCCTGGCGGCATGCCGGGATTGACAAAAACGGTTGAGCAATTCCACCAGCGCGGCGTAAAAGTATTTTTACCTTTTAAACCTTGGGATATTGGCTTTGACGAGTCGGTGAAACAGTCCACCCTGAGTATCGTGGAGATCGTAAGAGAAACGAATATTGACGGTGTATTCCTAGACACCATGGACAGTGTTCCTGACAGTTTCCGTGATGCCGTTCATGAAATCAAACCTGACTTCGTGTTCTGTTCTGAAGGGCGACCGAAAAAGAAACATCAAATTGAAATCATTACGGGTTCGTGGAACCAGTTCAAAAATAAGGAATCGATGCCGGAAACCGATATCTTCCGATATGTGATGACCGAGCATTTCTCGCCGATTATTTCGCGTTGGCATGTAGGCATTCGCAAGGATTTGCTCATCAAACGGGCTATCTTTAATGGTACTGGCATACTGGTCTGGCAGGATGTTTTTGGCAGTTGGCTGCCCTATAACAAACTTCAGCAGGCAGCCATTAAGAAGTGGAAGCACGTCTGGCGGGAGCATAAGGCGAACTACCAAAGCTCAAATCCTGTTCCGTTGTATCCGACACTACAGAGTGGATTGTTCTGCAATGCTTTCCCGTCCGATGATGGTACGAGCATTATTTATACAATTTATAATGATACCGATGAAGAGATTCGTGGGGATTTGTTGAAAAGCGCAAGCTTGGGAATTACGAGTGTAACAGAGCTGTGGGATGATCTTCTGGTGCAGATGGACCAGCTGGAGGGGTATGACCTTATTCAGGGGACTGTAAAGTCGAAAGAGTTGTCGATTATTAGAGTGGGTTTGTAGTTGTTTTTGTTCAAGCGAATTTTTGGCAGTGTTGAAAATAAAGATATTTTGATTGCATTCCTCAATGCAACCTTCATGAACAGCGGTGAACCGCCGCTGACTGACATAGAAATTCTAAATCCTTACATTGACAAGCTAGCGCTAGATGATAAGCAGTCGATTCTGGATATTCATGCTAAAACTGTGGATGGCAAGCTAGTCAATATCGAAATTCAGCTGTTCAATCGATACGATATGGAAAAGCGAACACTCTACTACTGGAGCAAAATGTTTGCAGCGCAGTTGACGGAGGGCAAGCCGTACAAAGACTTGCGCAAGACAATAGCCATCAATATTGTAAATTTTGCATACGTAGATAACGATCGATTCCATAACGTGTTCCATATGAGAGAAGATCATACAGGTATCGTACTGACGGACTTAATCGAGATTCATTTTCTGGAGCTGCCGAAATTAGAGCAACAAAAAACGGCTATGAACAATAAGTTGGTTAAATGGCTGCTGTTCTTAAAGGGTGTACAGAAGGAACGATGGGAGGAGCTAGCGATGAACGAGCCGACTTTGCGTAAAGCGATGGATACGTTGGAGTTTCTAAGCCAAGATCGAGAGGCGCTTTTTTCAGCCAGAACGAAACCTCCTGAAGAATTCGATAGCTGCTTGATTTACTAACGCAAACAGGCAGCTATCTTTTCATATAGGCACTTTCGACGACCACTACTCTCAATCCACCAGCCGCAAAAGCTCCGCCTTCACACTATCGTACGCGTTCCGATCGCCTTTTTTAGCATAAAAACGTAGACCGTCCACGCCTTTAAAAAGCAGCGCACACTTCAACCGCTCCTCGAAATGCGGAATGTCTCGCCCCTCGCGGGCCCAAGCGCTGCGCACCATTTCTGGAATTTGCAGCTGTGGCGTCCAGAGATGCTGTGTCGCCAAGTCGAACACGAAATCGCCATAGAAGGCCATTTCCCAGTCGACGATGCCCGTAACACGATGCCCGTCCGTCAGCATATTCCCCAGATGGAAATCGCCGTGCACGAGATATCGCTGCAGCGGTGAATAGGTCGACAACTCCATCATGATGTCATATAAGCGTTGAAAAACATCCTTTTCCAAGAAAGTGTCCGTAAATAACGTATACCAGTTATGCCAAAAGCCCGTCTGCTCTTCCCGAAAAAAGGAAGCCAGGAAATCAGGCCAACTCTCGTGAGTGCCGTCTCCCGAAGGTTGAATCCAGCCATACCCTTTGGTTTCACCAAGCTGAACTTCATTCATAATTTTAAAATGGTGGAGGAGATCAGGAAGAATCATCCTAATTTCGGCTTCCGGATAGGAGATGATGGTACGTCCCGGTACCTTTTCGGCAATGGAAAAGTATAGCTCTTCGTTCGCACGGCCAATCTCCAGAACACAAGGAACCGGCAGACCCTGGGGTGAAAATATGTCATGCACATAACGCTCTCTGACAAACCCTTCACGGCCACTGTTAAAATGAATGATAAATTCCTCATCGTGCTGAGCGTAGCTGAACACCTTGCTCACTTCGCCTTGCTCAATCGGCCGCACATCGGTCACGGGTTTGTTCAAAAACTGCTGCAAGAAAGCTTCTGCTGATCGGGTATCCATGTTGGGTTTAATCCCGGACATTTGCCATCACCGTCCCTTATTCATCCTATGTTTTTTATTCGCAGCCTGACTATATGAAACATGAAGCAGGATACTTTCTAGTCTATCACGAAAATTTAAAACAGGAAAAATAAAACAATTTTCTGAACTAATAACTGACAGTATGCTGTCAGGGATCCTCCTGTATGATTATGGTAACAATGAGAAATGGCCTTGAGCCAAAGGAGAGATACTTATGACGCAGCAAATACGGAACATGTACGATTTCCATGTATGGGCGAATCAAACGATGTTGACCCACTTGAAAAAGTTAGGAAAAGATGTGTACACACGCGAGATTCAAAGTGTTTTTCCTACGGTGTCGAAGGTGATCGCACACATCTATGTTGTGGATGCCGGTTGGTTAGACATGATGCAAGGTAAAAGCATGAATGAAGCCATGACGGATTCGGTTCAGTTGACGGCTGATGCAGAGTCCAAGAGCATGGAGGAGCTTGAAATAATGTATGTTCAATTATCGGAGAGGTTCAAAGCCTACTTGGATAAGCAAGCATCTTTGGAGGAAACGATTGTGCTGGATAATCCTTATGCAGGGGTGCGGGAAACCAGCCGTGCGGAAATGCTTCTTCAAGTGGTCAATCACGGCACCTATCACCGGGGAAATATTACAGCGATGCTGCGCCAAATGGGACATGCCTCTGTAATGACGGAGTACGGTCTGTACTGGTACGCCGGATAGCTTTAGTTCATGTTCTCCATAGCTTGAATCGCATAAATCAGCTCAACATGCAAAAAATCGAACCATCTGACATATGTTTGAATAGGCACGGCATACCAGACTAACACAGTTAAAATGATAGCAAATAACAGCAGTTCATAAGCAGTGAACCACTTCAATGAACCCAATAAATCTCCAATCATGCTCATGTTCCAGCTCCTTCATCTGAGGCTTGCGTTGATTCTCAAGATTAGAAAAGAAATATGAACGGGGCGTGAACGCCACAAATACCGGCACCATCAGGTACCGGCTTTTGTTGAAAGCGTGTTTGGCGGAGTACTAGGAATATGCAGAGTGAACTTCGTCCCTTGTCCGACTGTGCTTTCTACTTCAATGGTTCCATGATGATGCAGGACAATTTGCTTAACAATTGCGAGACCTAGACCACTTCCCGGACTGTTGCGAGATCTATCCGTTTTGTAAAACCGTACGAAGATTTGATTTAATTCCTCAGGCGTCATACCAATCCCTGAATCTTTTATGATAACGGTATACGAATGGCTGTTTGCGAGGAGTTCGATGCAAATTGTCCCATTGTCAGGCGTGAATTTGATGCTGTTTCCAAGCAGGTTAATCCACACTTGATTGAGTTGATCGGCATCTGCCGTAATTTTCGCGCCTATGGGCAGCTTCAGGTCGATCCGAATATGTTTGACAGACCAAAGCGGCTCGCAGGAAACAACGACCTGTCGGATTTGCTCATCAAGGTTAAATGTTTTTGCTACAAAAGGATGATGCTTGGATTCAAGAGAAGCAAGCTTGAGTAGATTATCGCTAAGCCGTGACAGCCTATCGCTTTCCTTCAGAATGATGTCCAAATACCGTCCGCGTTTCTCCGCTGTTACCAGATGGTCGAGCTTTAGTGCCTTCGCAAAACCCGAGATGGACGTTAACGGCGATTGTATCTCATGGGAAACATTGGAGACAAAGTCCTGTCGCATCGTCTCCAACTGTTTTAGCTCACGGGCCGTCTCGTTGAAACTTCGGGCAAGAATCCCTAGTTCGTCTTTTCGCTTAAGCTTCAATTCCACATCAAAATCGCCCTTAGCGAGCCTTTTGGTTGCTTTAGTCAATAGTTTAAGGGGCCTCACCAAGAATCGGGCGGCAATCAGAATACATAAGCTTCCTATAACAAGCACAAGAAACAGAATAGTGATCAACAACCGGATTACGGCCTTTTCATTTTTGGTGGAAGATTGCAAGAAGAGGGCATAGTTCTTACCTTCAAACGCAAACGGAAGCCCGACATACAAGTCCCCTTCTGATTTAACCTTCGATCGGTATCGTGTGCCTTCCAGCACCTGTTGGACGGGTTCCTTGTCAATCGCAATGAACTGCTCTTTATTGTCTGAGCCATATAGTTTCTTTTCGCCTGAGGCAGTAAAGAGTTGAATCGGGTACACCGTTAACTGGGATGCTTTTTCCATGAATGCTTCCAGATCTTGAGGCTGTGTTTGTTTATAAAGTTCGACGATGTTGTCGCTTACTTTGATCATGTCGTTTTGTCCCAACTCGTTTAACTCTTTTTGAAATATAGCAATTCCGATAATAAAAGAGGAGATTAAGCCGATTACAATCGCAGCTAAAAAAGTGAGCACTATGCGTACATATAAGCTTTTCATCCTGCCACAACCACAAGTCTGTATCCGAGACCACGCGCCGTTTCAATGTAAAAGTGTTTGATATCGCTGGCGAATCTCTGCCGCAGCCTCTTGATGTGCACATCGACGGTCCTGTCATCGCCTTCATAGTCCATTCCCCAAATTTGAGTGATCAGCTGCTCTCGTGTGAAAATTTGGCCAGGGTAGCTGGCCAGCTTGAACAGTAACTCGAACTCTTTTAGAGGAAGGGCTTGTTCCTCATTCCCGCGAACGACTTTGTAGGTACCCAGATTTAGCAGTACCTCACCCAATTGTATGACCTTGGAGGATGAGATCCGGGATCGCTTCAACAGTGCTTTGATGCGCAGCACAAGCTCCACCGGATCGAACGGCTTCGCCAAATAATCGTCTGTCCCTAGCTGGAAGCCCTTTACTTTATGCGTCGATTCCCCCTTGGCCGTCACCATTAGAAGGAGTATATGAGGTTCTCGCTTTCGGATTTCTTTGCACAAATCCCAACCATCCACCAGTGGCATCATAATATCAAGAATGACAAGTTCAACGACCGTATTTTCCAGAATAGAGATTGCCTGCTCTCCGTTCTCCGCTTCTATAATATCGAAGCCTTCATTCTGTAGAAAGAGGCTCATCAGCTCGCGAATGTGCGCATCATCATCAACAATAAGTATTTTGCTCATTTACCATCCGACTCCTTTTTATGAGATAAGCTACTTAAACCAGCCTTTTTTCCAGAACCAGGCGAACATGCCAAGCCCTATGCCGAACATGATGAGGAGGATGGCAAAATACCCCCAATGCCATTCTAATTCGGGCATGTGAGCAAAATTCATCCCATATATGCCGGCAATGAATGTCAAGGGCATGAAGATCGTGGTTATCACCGTCAATGTTTTCATAATCGAATTCATGCGATTGGAATTCAAGGAGATGTAGCTGTCACGCATATCGGCTGTCATGTCGCGGTTGGATTCAATCATCTCGGAAAGCTTGAGCAAATGATCGTGAATGTCCGTAAAAAATACAATGTGCTCACGAAATTGTTCAATCCGATCGGTATTGATGACCCTATATAGAAGATCGCGCATAGGCACGATGGTCCGGCGTATTTTTAACAACTTGGAGCGAATTTCAAAAATATCATTCATGAGCACTTCAATGGACTCGGAGTGCACATTGTTTTCGATTTCATCCAGCTGATCCTCTAATTGATAAACACTGGGAAAATACTGATCAACCAAGTTGTCGAGCACTAAGTAGGCGGCATAAATATGGCCTTCACTTCGCAGATTTTCTTGCTCGGACAGACGGCACCAGGCATCCTCAATTTCTCTGGACTCATGCTGATGGAAGGTGACGATAAAGTTGCTCCCCAGAAACATATCCACTTCTTCTGCATCCAGCGTCTTCGCATTCATCGCATGCATGACAAAGAAATGGACATTTTCATAATGGTCCATTTTCGGTCTTTGCAGCAAATAGAAACAGTCTTCAATAGCCAATGGGTGAAAATGAAAATGGTCTTTGAGCTCCAACGCTTCTTCTTCACTGGGATTGTGAAAATCGACCCAATACCACTTAAACTTGGGGTCATCGAGCTGGCGAAGAGGAACATCGTGATGTACGGTAAAATCAGTCGTAACCGCTAATGAACGAATCATAATAAAACTCCTAGGTTGAAATACGTTATTAACTACATATTTTACCATACAAAGAGGCGAGATCAGAATTTCCTGGGCAATAATCGGGCGATTTTTGTGGGAAAAACAAGAAAAAGTGCTCGTGCGAATTCACACGAGCACTTTTTCGATGGTAAGCGGATGAAGCGCATGGCTTTCATCCACATGCACGAAGGCGTCGTACCGCCGCGCCATCACCGAGGGAACGTAGTTCCCGCGTTCATAGGCTTGGCGGTACACGACCCCGATGGCACGGTGCCCCAGCACCTCGTGCCCGAGAACCGGATCCTCCCTGCGCAGCAGGAGGATCTGATCGCGCGCGCCGGCGCGGTGCATGAGCTCCTCCCAGCTGCCCGGTTGGGCAGCGGGCACGTGCATCGCCGCCACCGGCGCGCCCCAATCTTTCGCGGCTAGAACCGTGCCGCGGTAAGTGCCGAAGCCGATGGCGAACACATCGGCTTCGCCGTGCGCTTCGCGCACGAGCTGGCCGACGTTCACCATGCCGTCGGCCAGCATATCCGTTGCACGCGCATCGCCGATGTGCGTGTTATGCTCCCAGACGATGACCTTGGCGTCTGGGCCATGGTACTGCACGAGGCGGCGCAGCGCCTCGGTCATGTGTCGATCGCGGATGTTCCACGATTCCGCGTCGTGGCGGACCATGGTGCGGTAGTAGTCCTCCGCGTTCACGGCAACAAGCGCGTTGAGTTCCGCGCTAAGGGCCGCTTCGCTGTCTTCGTCGTACCGCACGCGCTTCACGTGAAGCTCTTGCAGTAGCTTCACGACCTCGTCTTTGCAGCTTTCTCCGTAGAAAGCTGCGGAAGCGCCATAGTTTTGCCCCTCCTGATCATAGGAGTCAAAACAGGCGAATGCTGAACGTGCGATCGCGAGCTGCTCCGGCGTGCCTTTTTCCAGCAAATAACGTTGTATTTCTTCGAAGGACTCCCACAAGCTATAGACGTCGAGACCATAGAAGCCTACGCGCTGATCCATAGGTTTATCTTCATTGTGCTGCTGGAGCCAATCGACAAGTTGGCCGACTTCCTCATTGGCCCACATCCAAGTCGGCCAACGGTTAAATCCTTCTAATACTTCACGCGTGTTTGCTTTTGCATCTTTATACTGCTTGACATAACGGTTGACCTCGTAACAGGAAGGCCAGTCGCCTTCGACGGCAATAAAGGAGAAACCTTTCGTTTGTACAAGCTTGCGAGTTAACTCCGTTCGCAATTTATAAAACTCGGATGTACCATGCGTTGCCTCGCCCAACAGCACATATTTCTTATCTCCGATGGCCTCAATAAGATCATCTAGATCATCTGGCGTGTTAAGAGGAACAGCCTGCTGTTTGATTTGTTCCACGATGGCTTCTTGGATGTTCCCGTTCATCTTCATGGTTATCTGGCAAACTCCTCTCCTCTGGATTTTCTTCTGTAGTATGTACAAATTTGGCATGATCAAAAGGCGGTTCGTCATAAAACCATTTTTTTGTAACACAATTGGAATATTTCTGTTACAGTCCTCTAATATATGTGGGGTATTATAATAAACAAGACCCCCTTTTTTAATATAAACTTTGGACCTGGCCCCGTTGGCTAGGTCCCTTTTTTAGCTCTGGAGGTGAAGCTCGTGCTCATGTCAAAACCTTTCGTCATCATCATTAACGGACTTCCCGGCACAGGAAAAACAACCTTAGGTAAGCGGCTTGAACAAGACCTGCGTATGCCATTATTCTCGCGAGATGGTATATATGAAACCCTTTACGATGCGTTAGACTGCCAGAATAAAGGTTGCCCCCCTTTGATGGCACCGGCCTCTTTTACCATGCTTTATGCCATTGCAGGCACTTTGTTATCAGCGGGCCAATCCATGATCATTGAAGGATTTTTTGGCCGACCTGAGTTAAGAAGCGCCGAATTTTTGAATTTACAGCGTACTTCCGGATTCGAACCCATTCAAATTCTGTGCAGAACGGATGGGAAAGTGCTTCTGGAGCGGTTCCTGACACGTATGGGGGCAAAAGAGCGCCATGCTGCTCATGCTGATTTGGAATGGATTGAACAGGAGGAAAATAAAGCAAGAATCTTGCGGGGCGACCTTACACCGCTTACTCTTGGTGGTACAATGATAGAAGTGGACACAACGACTCCTGACAGTTTTGATTATGCTCTTTTGATTAAATCGATAAAGATGGTTTTGTTGAACTCTCAAGACAACTAACTCAAAAGCGGAGTGGGGGATCTCAGTTTGCAAACTATAGCGCTTCCAGAGGATTTGTCGAAATTGACAAACGGTTACAACTGGCAAAAAATTACCCTTGGTTTATCTCAGTCTCAAACGTACTTCTTGTCAGGTGCCTCATCTAACTTATACATAAAAATCCAGTCCCGCACGGCAGTAGAAAGTCTTCATCACGAGAAGGAACGGCTGGTTTGGCTACAAGGTAAACTGCCTGTCCCAGAGCTTGTATATTATGGACAAGACGATGCCAATGAATACTTGCTAATGACGGAGATTGAAGGAGTCAATGCTTCGGACAAGTCCTATGAAAACATGCTGCCGCAATTAATGCAGCAATTAGCCAATGGACTTAGAAGCGTTCATGAAGTCCCCGTTCATGGCTGTCCTTTTGATCAAACGCTGGAGTCGAAGATCGTTGAAGCTACAAGACGGGTGGAGCAGCAGCTTGTTGATGAAGATGATTTTGATTCGCAGAGACAAGGAAGAAAAGCTGCGGATTTAGCGCAGGAGCTTCTGCGCCTGAGGCCTGAGACCGAGGATTTGGTTTTTACGCACGGCGACTACTGCTTACCCAATATCATCCTCAAGGATGGCAAGGTGCACGGTTTTATTGATTGGGGCAGGGCGGGGATGGCAGATCGGTATCAGGATATAGCCCTGGCGATTCGAAGTATCCGATATAACTTTGGCCATGCATATGTGCAAACTTTCCTGGATGCTTATGGCCTGCCAACGATAGATGAAGCAAAAGTTCATTATTATCAACTCATGGATGAGTTTTTTTGAATGAAGAGGAACTACAGTCCGCTATTTGTCCGAAAATGGCGAGATCACAGTTCGAAGGGAACTACGGTCCTCTAATTTGCTGATTTCGGCCGATATACAGCCATCTGGTAACAAATAAGATTCTGTAGTTCCGCTCACCTGAGAATAACGGCTTATTTCGCTCAAATAGAGCCCTGTAGTTCCCCAACTTGAGGTGCTGAAGCCGATCGCGAGATTTAGAAGTTGCATTTGACATACTGATTGAAACGGGGTTGCACTAGAGGTACTGGGGTTGTACGCGAGATCTCGGAGGTGCACTTAAGCTACCAAGCCCATTTTGAGCTGTTGAAGTTAGATGCTACAGTTTCACTCGAAATTCCGCCCGCCAACCCCGCAGCAAAAAAAGGACCCAGCCATCAAGGCAGGGTCCCTTCCTATTATCGCTTCGAACGATAGATATCCTTCACAATCCGATAAGCCAGCTTAGGCTTGCGGTATTCATTCAGCAATCCTTTGTTATTAAAGCTTCGCGCACGATCGCGGAAGTAAGGGCGGTCGCTGCGCACATCGACGCGGATGTCGGCGAAGTGCCAAATCAGCGTACCGACGATGCGCGGATCGTCGCGGAAAATGTGCAGCGCCTGCTGCACAACGTCAGCTTGGTAATCTTCGCTGAACAAGCGCGGCTCCCAGCCGGCGTCTCCAAAAATACCGGCCGCACCGAACTCGCTCATGATCAAAGGCTTATCTCCAGCGCCTTGCGCTTCCGCATTGCGGTAATAATTTTGCAGCATATCGCGGAACCCGTTTACGTTCCCTTCGTACCAGCCGTAATATTTATTGATGCCGATAACATCGAAGTAAGAAAGGACGATATCTTCCACAGGGTGCATGGTGGCATAAGTGACTAGACGGCTTTCATCCATGCTGCGGATTTTACCTACGAACTTTTTCGTTAGCTCAAGCGCCTCAGTCGTGCGTGTATCGATTTCATTATGAGCTCCCCAGAAAATAATCGAAGGATGATGATAATCGCGGGTAATCATTTCATCCAGCATTTTAACGCCACGTTCTGCAAAAAGAGGGCTGGCCAGCGTATCTGTGCTCATGAAACAGCCCCACATCGGGATTTCGCTCCACAGAAGCATGCCGTGTTCATCCAGCAGATCCATCCAGAACTGGCTTTGCGGATAATGCGAACCGCGCACGATGTTACAGCCTAGATCCTGCAAAATGCCAAGGTCTTTCAGCATGAGCTTAGGCGGGAAAGCAAAGCCCCACTCCGGATGCTCCTCGTGTCGATTAACCCCTTGCAGATAGAGCTTTTGCCCGTTCAAAAGGATTTGGCCATTGTCGACGGCAACTGTTCGGAATCCTGTACGGTCGATAAGGTCATCTTCGCCAGCCTGAACGGTGAACGTATACAGTTCGGGGCGGCCTACATCCCATCGACGGATGTTAGCGAGGGTTCCACGCAGGGTTAATTGTGTGGATTGGCCTGCTAGCAGCTGCACGGTGACAGCGGGAAAAATGAGTCCACTTGTAGAAGCGTTAACCTCGACTTCACTGTCTGTATCGCTTAGCGAGTTGACCTGTACTTGCAAGCTGATATCCGCTTGATCACCTGTCAAATGGTAATCGATTTTCATCGTATCAATATAGACGTCAGGCAGCTCTTGCAGCTCTACGGAACGGATAATACCGCCGTAGGAGTACCAATCCGCCACATCGGTAGGCAGTGTCTGCCAGTCCAAAGTGCTGTCCACGCGAATAATAAGTTCATGCTGGCCTTGGGCCAAATGCGGAAGCAGCGTACTAAACTGTGTATACCCACCAAAATGATAACCAAGATGCTGACCATCCACATAAATATCGGCATGATGAAGAATGCCCTCAAAGATCATACGAATATTGCTGTCTTGGGTTGTATCAAAATAGGTACGGTACCATGCAACGCCAATGTATTCGAATAAGCCTAATTCATTATTCCAACAGGAAGGAACAACGAGCTTACGGGAATCGGAAGGAAATTTCTTGTACCATTCCTCTGTAGTGCCTAAATTGCTTGGATCTGTGACAAAATCCCATAGTCCATCAAGTGTGCGTGTTTTGCGGAGGATGTGTTGTCCAAAAGTACGAATCAAAGGAAAAATCCCCTTTCATGTCTGTTTCGTAAAGCGTATCATGGAGGAATGGGGATAATCTATGGATAAAGGGTAATATCATTTGTCAAAATCGCTTTGCAGGTGGTGGTTATATGGAATCGAAAGCTCACAGAATTTATCATCTTCGTCTGACCTATGAGAAGCTTCCTGTGCCTGGGTGGAAGGATATCCGCAATACGATGGATGTTCATTCGCTTTACTGGATTATGAGCGGGGAGGGGGAATTCTCGCATTCACCGGATGAGAAACCCATTCAAGTGAGAACAGGGACGCTGATCTATCTCAAGCCGGGTTTTACCCTGACGATGTCATCTTCCATAGACCAACCGCTTTACATCCGTATGCTTTTATTTGATGCTTTCGATGTACCTTATGAGCAGGCCATTTGGCAAAAGCCTGTGTACCTGGACACGCTGAACTTGCCTTTTATCAAACTATATTCTCCGGAGCAAGCGGTTTGGATTCATGAGCAGTTTAAGCAAATGTGGTCGATCCAAGGGACCGATCCGCATGAGAGACAAGCGGAGTTTCAATACGTGCTCTCCAAATTGCTTCATTATATGAGAGATACGCAGGAGTCGACGGACCCGTATATGAAAGCTTTTCAACAAGCAAAGTTTTGGATGGAAACCTGCTACAACCGTCCTCTCAAAATGGAGGAGCTGGCGCGGAATTTTCACATCTCCGTTTCCCAATTGCGGAAAATGTTCATGCAGCAGATGGGCATATCCCCCAAGGAGTATTTGAACCGAATTCGCAATGAGAAAGCCAAAACACTGCTGCTGCTGACAGAGGAACCCATGAAAGCGATCGCGGTCGCTTGCGGCTTTGCCGATGAATTTCATTTTGGTAAAATGTTTCGGGCATGGAATGACATTTCCCCAGCTCGTTTCAGAGCCTTGTACAAATAACTGGCATCAGGTTGCGCAAGCATTTTTATGGTAAAATGGTGGTTAAAATAAAGATTGGTTTGGGAGAGGGGCTTACCTATGAGTGCTGAAATTGAAAAAAAATTTTTATTGCCTGCATTCCCTGCGAGTGAATTAGAGAATCAAGATATTAAGCTGGTGTCCAAGCAGTACATTTATCAAACGTATTTGGCTTTTTCGGAGGATCAGGAAATTCGAGTGCGAAAGCTAGTCGATAGCTCTGGCGAGTCGCATTTTACGCATACGTTCAAGTCCGGTCATGGGATGGTTCGCGAAGAAATTGAGTACAACATCTCTGAAACGGTGTATAAACAACTTTTGGAACACACAGGTTTGATTCCGTTAGAGAAGATTCGTACTACGGTAGAACATGCGGGACTTTATTATGAAATTGATGAATACAAGCAAGTGGATTTGGCAGTGGTTGAGGTCGAGTTTCCAAGCATTGAAGCGGCGGAGCAATTTGAAGCGCCAGCTTGGTTTGGACGCGAACTTGGCTCAGAGGACGAATACCGTAATAAATCGATGTGGGTTGCCTTGCAAAAAAAGTCGGCCATGGGAGATTAGAGCACATTAGAGCATTCAGTTGAAGGAGGATCCATTGATTTTGGACATACAACGATTAGGGGAGCAGGATGTGCCGCAGGTGCAAGCCCTTTTGATGGATGTGGTTTCACGGCTGCCGTCCAGTGCTTATTATTCGACGGATCGTTTAGAAGCGTTATATGAATATGTTGAGCAAAAAGGCGAGATGTACGGCGCTTATCAAGGGCATACACTCGTTGCTTATACGGTGATTGCATTCCCTGGGCTAAGCGCCGGTAATCTCGGACGTGAGTTTGGCGTGCCGGAGGCAGAGCTGCCAAGAGTTGCTTCGCTGGAAGGGTCCATTGTCCACGAGTCGGTGAGAGGACAAGGACTGCAGCGGCGTTTTCATGCCTGGAGAGAACAGCGAGCACGGGAGAAAGACATGCTCTATTTATATGCGACCGTTCATCCAGACAATGTGATAAGCCGGCAAAATTTAGAGTCCGCTGGATTGACGCTGCAGTTCTCCCGCCCGATGTACGGTGGTTTACCAAGGCACTGTTATGCGAAAAAGTTATTTTGAATAAGCCAATTCTCTGACTTTTTTCCACTGGCTTAATTGCTTTTCCAAATGCTCGACTAACGTATCGACATCGTTTAAAAACTTGTCTTTTTCGCTGGCGTCGAGCTTGGAAGCATCGCTCTGCAAATCGCTCTCTGTTGGAGCTTGTACAACCGAGAGAAGCTGCTGCAGTTTCATTTGAATAGGGGCCACTGCCATTTCCATTGCCGCAGTCTCAACACGTTGAGATTGGCTGCTTGGCAAGTGCCCGCTTTGCTCCGCCAGTGGCGTATCGATCCCCGTGCTGGCTTTTTCTGCTTTTTGCGCTTTGGCCGGTGCCTTTGCCGGAGCAGGCTTAGCCCGTTCGGCGCGGTTGTTTTGAAAAACAGACCACGTTTCGACCAATTCGTGCCCCGATTTGTACAAAAGCTTCCCTTTCGTACTCTCCGAAATTTCTTTATCTTTGAACATTTTTGCGATTTTCTTCACATCGCTTACCGGCATTTCGTCTCTTGCAATAATCAAGGCAAGCGGGTCGCGATGCTCGATGGCGAGATCTTTGATAGGCAGCAGTTGATCTTCGGTCAGCTTGTCCTTGCGAATTTCCGTGCCGCTGACGATCAGCTTTTTGACGGCGTTGCCGAATTTTAACAGATCACATTTATTTTTGATATAGGACTCAGGTTTGCCAAGTTTGCTAGAGAGGTACTTAATAGAAGAACTGAACTTCGCATCGTTCATCAGCTTATGGAAAGCCTCGGCTTCCTCAATCGGCGAAAAGCCTTCCCGCGTCAAATTCTCCGCAATTTGCTCCAAATAAATTTCCATCTCATCTGTCACATTAGATACAATGCAGGACATGGTAGGCTTTCCAAGCATTTTACTAGCTTTATACCTGCGGTTTCCATAGATGATTTTGTAGCGATTGTTTGCTGTTGTTCTTACTTTAATGGGAGACAGCAAACCAATTTCCTCAATACTTTTCATAAGTTCTTGAAGGGCTTCTTCATCGAATTGATATCTGGGCTGGTCCGAGTCTTCATCAATTAATGCGATAGGAATTTCAATAATATCCATAACATATCTCCAATCGTTCAGATTCATCTAAAGCGCGACATTGCGTTGTTTAAACTCCGTTGGGGTCAATCCGGTAACCGCCTTGAAATTTCTGCAAAAATAATGAATGCTGGAATACCCTAATTTCATGGCTACGGCTTCAATGGTGGATTCGTGCAGCAAAAGCAGCTGCGCTTGCTTCACTCTTTCCAGAACCAAATAGTGCTTGGGGGCATAGCCGGTTGCTTCGCGGAACAACTCTGCGAAGTAAGTGGGATGATAGCCGCTTATAGCAGCAAGCTCGGGCGTTGACCAATTGCGGGACGCATCCTGCTGAATCGCTTCAATGGATGCTGCAATTTTGCTATGTTCGGTTGCAGCGCGAAAACGTTTGTCCATTTGATAACGCAACAAAGTGGTAAGGATTTGAATGAGGTAACCGCGGGCAATCGAACCGTAACCAGGCTCCTGATGGACGAATTCCTTGGCGATCCGCGCAAACAGGCTTTCCAGCTGCGTAAACTCGTAGAAATGCCACATATCCACATCCCCGTGGCCTTCCACATGAACGGTATAGGTTTTGGCAGGTTTTACTAAATGCTCTCTCGTATGTAAAATGATTGTCGGTTCTGGGTGTATGGCTTCGGTCGAGGCGGAGTCCCAGCTAAAATGGATGCTCCCCAGCGTCGAGGGACCGTCGGAAGAAATGGTTAGTCGATGCGGTGTGTCTGAGCCATAGAACAGGCAATTCCCAGGCAGCAAATTCAGGCATTTGCCTGCGAATTCAAAACTGGCGGAACCAGCGATCAAGAGGATGAGCTGGCAGTCGGGAATGGTGCGCGGCCCCCAGAACGTACCTGCAGGAGCTTGAAAATAATTACTGAAATTGACCGTAGGACGCAGATTTCCGAGAGATCCGAGATGCGTCTTCATGGACATCCCCCCACAAGGGTGTGACTTGCCTCTATTGTTTCACACTATCTGTGAAAAGTGCAAGACCTATTCGGACTGTAAACTCTTTTCTATGTCCTGATTTTGGAAGTCATCCATTTCATATAAAAAGATTGATCTAGCGGTTCGCAGATGAAATAATAGAGAGGAGATGTCGAATTATGACGTTTAAAGTTTAAGGATGACGGGAGTAGAGTCTCATGAAAACGATGCAATACACGATTATAGCTCTAGTTTTCGTCATATTGGTCTCATCTTCCGAGTTTGTTCTCGATAAGTACAGAAACTCCTTATTGAATGAGCTTAGAATGACCGAACAGTCGCAATTATCCTCAAGGGCATTGGTATTGCAATCGGTCATTGACCGCAATTTTAACTTAATGGTCAGTCTGGAAGCGTATGTCAATTCAAATTATTTGCAAAACAAAGATGATCAAGAAGTGTTGAATTACATTGCTTCTCTATATCTTGGCGCTCAAGCTTCTACACTTAATCTACTTATCGCCCCCAAAGGGATTGTAAAGGCCGTTTTTCCGCTTAAGGGCAATGAAAGCATAATGAATTGGGATTTGTTGAACGACCCTCGTCCGAACGTACAGCAGCAAATTGTAAACGCGCTAACAACGAAGAGGATGACCATGGATGGTCCGTTTAAGCTGCTGCAAGGGATGGACGGATTAGTTGCGCGCAAAGCGATTTATCAAAACGGGGAATTCTGGGGATTCGTATCCGTTGGAGTCGATGTGGATCAATTGCTTGCGGAAGCGGGCATAAAAAACGGGGACCCCAGAAATGATCGGCTTGCGATCCGCGATCCGGGTCAACCTGCCTTTTTCGGGGATGATTCGGTCTTTCAAGAGAGGCATACGAAGGCCAACATAGAACTTGCGGATCATCATTGGGAGCTGGGTGCGCTTCCTCCGAACAGTGCGGTTGAGAGCATCAAGCAGCAGATTTTAGTGACACGAGCTTCATTCATTACGATATTGGTTCTCGGCCTGCTCTTTTTCCTTTATATGCTTAGACAGCGGGATACATTAAGTAAAGCAGTGAATGAGCGAACGCAGGAATTGCAGCTCGCCAATGAAGATTTGACGGCGGTGAATGAGGAGCTGCTAGCCGGGCAGCAGGAGCTGCAAGAATCGACCAAAAGACTGATGGAGTCCGAACAAATGCTTTCCTATCTGGCCTATCATGACGTACTGACAGGGATTCATAATCGTAGGTATTTTCAAATGGTTTTGAAGGAACAGATCGTCTATAACGAAATCAGCCATACCTCGCTGGCGGTGCTGTTTTTTGACTTGGATAACTTTAAAATGGTCAATGATTCGCATGGCCATCATATGGGCGATCTGATGCTGCGTGAGGTTGTCAACCGGATTCAGCAATCCGAGCTCCCCTTTCACACCTTCGCCAGATTCGGCGGGGACGAGTTCGCGATCTTGCTCGAAGATTGTGCAGATGATCAGGACGTCCGGCATTTTTGCGAGCAACTGATTGAGATTTTGAAGCCGTCGTGCCTGTTATCGAGCCGTGCTTTTTTCATCAGTGCAAGCATCGGGATCGTGCAGTATCCTTATGGCGGATTGACATGGGAATCCCTGCTTAAAAATGCGGATATCGCCATGTATATGGCCAAAAAGGAGAGCGGCAGCTCCTATAGCTTCTTCGATAAGCAAATGGCGATGAATTCCCTATCGAAGCTGGAAATGGGGAACCACCTTCGTCAGGCCATTGAGCGGAACGAACTTGAGATTGTCTATCAGCCGCAGATCGATTGCCATCTGGGTAAAGTCATAGGTGTTGAAGCCTTGCTGCGCTGGAACCACACGACGAAGGGCTACATTCCCCCTTCAGATTTTATTCCAATTGCCGAAGAAATGGGTTTTATTGTCACTATCGGCGAATGGGTGATGCGGGGGGCCTGCATGCAGATGAAGGCTTGGCATAACATTTTGCAAGAACCATTGACAGTATCCGTTAATCTCTCCGTTAAACAGCTGAATGATGAACGTTTTGTCGATAAAGTGATTCAAATTTTAGAGGAAACAGGCCTGGAGGCCAAGTATCTGGAAATTGAAATTACCGAAAATGTCGCGATGCGAGATGATCAGCTGGAGGCTCTCGGGCGTTTGCGCAAGTTGGGCATAGCGATATCCGTTGACGATTTCGGCACGCATTATTCTTCGCTCAGTTATTTAAAAAGGTTTCCCGTTACCAAAATCAAGCTGGACCAGTCGTTTGTTCGCGGCGTACACACCGATGACAAGGACCGGGCTATGATCAAAGCGATCATTTCGGTGGCCAAATCGTTCCAACTGCAAATTATTGCTGAAGGAGTTGAAACGGAAGAGCAGGCCAGATTTTTGGTCGCGAATGGCTGCAGCCAAATTCAAGGCTATTACTTCTTCCAACCGATGTCGGCCGATCAGACGCAGGTTATCTTGCAGATGAGTATGAAACCGAAGCTCAGCTTTATGAATGCTATTTAAATGAAAAGAGGCTGCACCGGAGTAGAATCATCTACTTGCGGGGCAGCCTCGTTTTTATAGAGGAACAACTTGTTTTTGTTTGTTTTTGAAATAAACCCAATGTTTGAAGCCGATCTCTTTCAGCGTTTTGCTTACTTCATCCCAATCATCGCCAACACGGCTTGGAATATGAGCATCGGAGCCAAACGTTACCTCGACGCCGTAGTGAAGGGCTTGCTCTAGCATCGCGTGCGAAGGGTACCAACCGCCTACGTCTTTGGTTTTGCCTGACGTATTGATTTCGATCGCTACACCGGATTCGCCGATGACTTTTAATGTTTCGTTGACGGCTGGCGTCGGAATGTCAGAGAAAGCTGGGTAAAAGCCTTTCATAGCATCAATATGCCCAAGGATGTTGAACATGCCGGAGCGGGCGGATTCCGCAATAAGGCGATAGTACTCTTCCTTCTGCTCGATTTTCTGCGCGTCATTCAAATCCTTCCATCTGTTGCGATTAAAAATACTGACGCCGCCGGACAAATGCACCGAGCCGATGATGTAGTCAAACGGGTATTTGGCATACTCCTGACGGTAGACATCAACATGCTCAGGGAAATAATCGGATTCTACGCCTAACAGGACATCAATTTTACCTTCGTATTCTTTTTTCAGCTGAAGCACTTCCTCGATATAGCGGGGGAATTCACTTTTGGCCATGGCGATTAAAGGTTGTGCGTGATCTTCCGGACTTCCGAAATAAGGGGAGTGGTCAGAGATCCCAATCGCCTTCAAACCGCCGGCAATAGCGGCTTCGATATAGTCACGAATTTTATCCTGGGCGTGCCCGCAACGGTCATGATGGGTATGTAGGTCGAATTTCATACGAGAATACCTCCTAAGCTTGTTATTTATTCTGAGCCAAGAAATTGCGTTTCCGGCATCCCTTTTAAATCTCGAAGGAACTGCTGCATGGCAGAATTTAAGTAACGTCCCGACTTATATACTACACCTACAGGATGGGTAATATCCAACTCATTTACTTTCACAATTTTCAAAGTGCCGTGCCGCAGTTCATCCGCTACAGACAGCTTGGAAATGATGGCGACGCCGAGGTTTAACTCAACCATGCGCTTCACTTCTTCACTGCTGGACAACTCCATGACAATATGAGGCGCGACATCATAGTTTTTGAAAACCTGATCGACAAAGCGGCGCCCAGCGGTCTCTGGAGAAAGCATGATGAATGGGATATTGCGCAGTTTTTCAATGGATAAATGGGCGAATCGGCTGAGTGGATGCTGCGTCGATACAACGAGCTCGAAATTGTCATAATACAGCACGGAAGTTTCCAAGGCCTGATTTTTCTCAAATAAATAAGTAATCCCGATATCGATTTGACTATTCTCAACGGAGGTCATGATTTGCGAAGAGGTCATGGAGTGAATGGTCGTTTTGATCAAAGGGAATTGGTCTTGGAAATAAGAAAGCACCCGCGGTAAAATTTGCATGGCAATGGAGGTCGTCGTGCCGATGTGGATATGGCCTTGGGGTGTTTGGTGTAAATCTGACAAGCGCTGCTTGAGGTCACTGGCGATCCGCAGCATTTTCTCAGCATGCTCCAGAAATAGCTTTCCGCTATCGGTTAACGTGACAGGCTGGTTGCGATCGATGAGAATCGTGCCGAATTCGTCTTCTAGGCTCTTGATTTGCGCGGAAACGGCAGGTTGGGTCAAGTTAAGAATTTCGCCAGCTTTGCGGAAGCTCATCGTCTTGGAAATCGTGAGCAACGTTTCCAACTGGTTCATATTCATGCGATTACCTCCTGCTATTCAAATTGTAATTACAAATAAAATTTATCGAAATTGTAAAGGGCATAAAAACCTTTTCTAAGCTTATTATATGATAGGAAGGAGGGGGTCGGCAATGTCTCCCGGAAAACTCGGACAACGGCCTGTCGAATTTCATTGCCATATACTCAAATTTGATTATAATAATTAGTATATAATCAAATTGAATGGTAAAGGAGATTTATTTCATGTCGTTAACACGCAAGTCTAACCCTACCTGGACAGTCGTCGGGTTGATGTTAGGACTTTTGCTGGCTGCGCTGGATCAAACAATTGTTTCTACAGCGATGCCAACCATTGTGTCCAAACTAGGGGGATTCAACCAGTATGTCTGGGTTTTCTCAGCTTATTTGATTGCTAACGTGGCAGCCATGCCGATTTTCGGAAAGCTCTCGGATATGTACGGCCGTAAGTTATTTTTTATCATTGGGATCATCGTATTCATGATCGGTTCTGCGCTTTGCGGAACCGCCACATCGATGACTCAACTCATCGTGTATCGCGCGATTCAAGGTATCGGAGGCGGCGCCTTGATGCCGATTACCTTTGCGATTATTTTTGATATTTTCCCACCGGAGAAACGGGGTAAAATGCAAGGGCTTTTCGGGGCCGTATTCGGTTTATCGAGCGTGCTCGGTCCGATCATCGGCGCTTATTTCACGGACTATGTCACGTGGGAATGGATTTTCTTCATTAATCTACCGCTCGGCATTGTGTCCTTGTTGCTTATTATTTTCTCCTACCATGAGTCTGTGGAGCACAGCAAAGCCAAAATCGACTGGAGCGGTACCATTTTACTGACAGCAGCGATTGTGTCCCTGATGTTTGCCCTAGAGCTTGGCGGTAAAGACTATGCATGGGCTTCCTGGCAAATTATTAGTCTTTTCGCAGGGTTTGCTGTACTGTTGGCCGTGTTCCTGACGGTTGAAAAATTTGCAGCCGAACCGATCGTTCCGCTCGACCTGTTCAAAAACCGCCTGTTCACCGCAAGCATGGGTGTCAGCTTCGCTTACGGGGCTGTTTTGATTTCAGGGGGGACGTATATTCCTTTGTTTATTCAAGGTGTATTTGAAGGCTCTGCAACAAGCGCGGGGTCTACACTCACGCCGATGATGCTGGGTGTTGTTGTCAGCTCCGCACTAGGCGGACGTTTCATAGGAAAATTCTCTTACCGTAACGTGATGCTCGTATCCGTAGCATTGTTGATTGTGGCGACATCGCTTTTGGGTAGCATTTCGATCGATTCCAAGCGTTGGGTCATCACGACTTTTATGATTCTAATGGGACTTAGCATCGGAGCATGCTTCCCGATTACTTCTATGTCCGCTTTGCATAAAGTAGACTTCCGGCGCAGAGGTACAGTGACTTCACTTGTTAGCTTCTTCCGTTCCGTAGGTTCCGCCATTGGAGTTGCGGTATTTGGTAGTATTCAGGTAAACTCACTTAGAGATAACATTACACAAACCCTACAAGATCCGGCTATGGCTGAGAAGTTTCATGATGCGCGCGCCTTGCTGCAGCCTCAGGTTCGTGCCAACATTCCTGCCGATGTGCTGCACAAGCTGCTGACCGCACTTGCGGATTCCATTGCAGTTGTTTTTCAAACAACGATTGTTTTAGCAGTCATTGGACTCGCGTTTATCTTACTCATGGGGAATGCGAAGCTGGAAGTGGGGAAAGCTCCTGTCAAAGGGAGTGCACCTGCAGGTCACTAGGAGGTAACCGCTATGTCGATGAAGCTCGTCATACTTGGTCTGTTGATGGAAGCCAACCGGCATACGTATGAAATTCGGCAAACGATGAAAGAAAGAGGCA
Source organism: Paenibacillus sp. FW101-FHT12H11 (assembly GCF_058790355.1). Classification (NCBI taxonomy): domain Bacteria; kingdom Bacillati; phylum Bacillota; class Bacilli; order Caryophanales; family Paenibacillaceae; genus Paenibacillus; species Paenibacillus sp. FW101-FHT12H11. The sequence goes on from NZ_JBYTCO010000004.1 coordinate 681,413, forward strand.
TGCATAATTATATGAAGCTGCAAGACGGCTCGCTTTATTATGCGATGGATCAACTGCGTAAAGACGGTCATGTGGAAGCACTTGAAGTCGTGCGCAATACGAATCGACCGGAGAAAACCGTCTTTCAAATTACAGAGGCTGGGAAGCTTAAATTTCAAGAGCTGTTGATCGAGCAGTTTCATGAAGAAATCAAACACTATCACCCGCTCTACGTCGCTCTGCCATTTTCCGTGCATGGCGATCAAGCCAAAATAGCCGATATCTTGGAAAATAAAATATTGGCTCAGAAAATGAGCATGAACCGAATGAAAAGCTTGTATGAAGAACATCGGAACGTAGTTCCTCGCGTTATTTTACAGATGATGATTGGCACCTATAAACGTTCGTTCAGCGAGTTAAAATGGCTGGAGCAGCTGCAAAAGGATGCAAGGGAAGGCCGCTTGCAGGAAAAGGGCTCCCCGCCCGAGGTGGACTGGGACCATTTGGATTGATCGTGCGTAATCGGAAACATGCAGAAATAGCAAGCCACAAGCCGTAGCTAACCAGAAGATACAGCTAGCCACAAATTGCAGCTAAATCGAAAACCTTCAATTCCACACGCAGTGTGGATTGGAGGTTTTCTGTTTTGCGAGTGTCCATCCAGATGCAAAGGGAACTACGGTATGCTATTCCGTAGAAAAGGCGCATTTTCCACCCATGAGGGGAACTGTGGTCCGTTATTTTGCAGGAATGCCCTGAAAATCGGATGATAGAGGCCGAATAAAGCCCTGTAGTTCCGCTCCAAGAGGAAACAACGTGTTTGTCCTGCTAATAGAGGCCTGTAGTTCTTGTAAGTAAAAACCCTAGCGGTATTCCCGCTAGGGTTATTGAAATTTGTTGGCGGCAGTTAGGTGGAAGATAGCGGCATGGTGTGTAATGTGATGGTAGAGTGGAAACCCTCGACCTCAGCGGCTTATATCCCGCCAAGCCTACTAAACTGCGCGATGAGATGTGCCAAGTCATCGCAAACCAGGTCCGGCGCCACGCCCGCCGACGCCATCTGCTCGTGCACGTTCTCCGGCGTTGCGACGCCGGTCAGCACGAGCGCCGTGCGGCACCCCGACACCACGCCTCCGCGAATGTCGGTATGCACGTTATCGCCGATGACCCAGACATCGGCGGCAGGTAGACCGAGCCGCTCGATGGCGTAAGCCATGATGATCGGCGAAGGTTTCCCGATCACCACCGGCTCCACGCCGGAGGCGGCGGTGATCGAAGCGGCCAGGGAGCCAGCCCCTGGCATAAGACCTCCATCCGACGGCAGCATGCGGTCGGGATTGGTTAACACATAGGTCGCGCCGGCCTTCAGGTGGCGGACCGCTTCGGTCAGCTTCGCATAAGTGAAGCTGCGGTCAATGCCTTGGACGACGTAATCCGGAGGCGTCGTCCCCTCCATATCGAAGCCGGACGCCTCCAGGGCGATCCGCAGTCCGGCTTCGCCGACCATATGCACGCTGCGGCCCCGGCTCTGCTCAGTCAAGTACTTGGCGGCGGCCTGAGAGGACGTATAGACCGCCGCCGCCGGCACTTCAATGCCGAATGCCAGCAGATGTTCGGCGACTTGCGCCGGTGTACGGGACGAATTGTTCGTCACCAATAAGTAGGGCAATTGGTGCTGCTGCAGCCACTGAATGAAAGCAGCTGCATGTGGAATCGGTTCATGCCCCCGATATAACGTACCATCCAAATCTATGAGAAAACCGTTCATATTACAGACACTCCTTCGGTTATTTTAACTTGTGTGGAAGGAAGTGTAATTTCAACCGTCGTTCCTTCTTCCAACTTACTTTGAATTTCCATCATGCCCCCGTGTGCTTCAATAATACGGTAGCATACCATGAGGCCAAGACCGGTGCCTTTTTCCTTGGTGCTATAAAAAGGTTCCCCCAGCTTGGGCAGCCGCTCTGGTGCAATACCGCACCCTTGATCGATGAAACGGATGGTGATGTTTTTCTTAGCGGCATCGGCTGCAGCTTCGATACGCATTAAACCGCCCTCTTCCATGGACTCCAAGGCATTTTTCAAAATATTGATGAAAACCTGTTTAATTTGCCTTTCGTCGCAAGAAACAGGGGGCAGATTAGGCTCAATATCGGCTTCGATTTGAATATTTTCCAATATCGCTTGGGGTTGCAGCAGCTCGATCGTGCTAATCACAATAGAGTCAATGGTTCGGGTATCAAAATTAGTAGCCTGCGGTTTTGAGACGAACAGGAACTCATTCACGATAAACTCAATGCGCTGCAGCTCTTTTTGCATAATTTCTATGTAATATTGCTCTTTTGTACTGTTTGTTTTCAATAATTGCAGGAACCCCTTCAAAGCTGTTAATGGATTGCGGATTTCGTGAGCCACCCCAGCCGCCAGTTGGCCTACAGCTGATAGCTTATCCGATTTGATCAGCAGCTCCTGGGTCTTTTTTAATGCGGTAATATCTTTAAATGTAATAACGGTACCGAGAATGTGCCCCTTCTCCTCCAGGATGGGACTCGACATGAACTCGACAGGGAAGGAAGTGCCATCCTTTCTCCAGAACAGGTCCTCTTTCATAATAGGAGCATCCCGATTTAGAATCGTGTTCAAAACAGGACTTTCTTCACGCGAAAAAGGAGTGCCGTCGGCCTTCTCAGGCCGAATTAGATTATGTATTTGCCTGCCGAGCATTTCATCTACTTTCCAGCCGGTTATCGTTTCAGCAGCTTGATTCCAGAAGATTGTGCGCCCACTCATATCAATCCCATAGATGCCTTCGGAGACGGAATTGAGGATGAGCTGATTTTGTTTATAGAGTTTGTCGATAACTTTTTTCTGTTCTTTTACTTCTGTCAGGTCCTTGAGAATCGCGTAAATCCCTACCACCTGACCGTCGACTTTCGTCGGAACGAACGTTACATTCGAAGGGATCGGAATCCCGTTTTGATGGATAAAAGCAGCCTCGAAATTTTGCGGCATCCCGGCTGACGCCACTTGGAAATGATGCAAGGCTTTAAGCAAATCAGGCGGGCTGATCATTGGGATAAAAGAAGTCGTGGCGTTCTCGCGCCCAAGACCCAGGAGGCTCTCAAGCCCGTGATTGGCTGACAGCACTTCACCGTCCAGGCTAAAAGAAATAATCGAGTCCGGATGATTGTCGTATAGAGATTGGTACCGCTCAGCGGTTTCCAGAATGGAAGTTTCTCCTTTTTTGATTCTTCTGAGCCCGTATAAGGCCACTCCGAGCATCGCGCATAGTACGACAATATCGATAGCCAGCCCAATGGGACGGTGCTCGACTACATATGGAAGCTGATGAACGATGAAAAAGTTCGTACCGATTAGCAGCAGAGCGATAATATGATAGACAAGCGTAAGTTGATATAACGTGCAATGTTTTATTGTCGTTTTCTGTTTCATCATGGTTGCCTTTCATCGCTCCTTTAAAAGGACGAATACCCTGCAAGCCTATCAGGATTCGACACATATTTATATATTCTTCCAGATTACTTGCTGTATTTCCTGCTGATAATGATCCATAAATCCAGATTCGACAATTTTAGTATGAAGGCAGGAAGAGTGTCTGTATGTGAGTATAAGGAACTATTTTATGAAAAAATACAGTATACTTGTCCTAGTATTTTAGGTATAATGTTGAAAAAGGTCGTTTTTGGTGGAACTTATTCACAAATGAGATCGGAGCGGAGCTATGAAGGCTGAGTACATTAATCCTTTTTTGGAGTCGGCTAGAATTGTCATCGAGCAGGTTGCTAACATTCGCCCAACTACAGGGCAGCTCGGCGTCAAAGACGTCAAATTTGTGGAAAAGTATATTTGGATCCAAATCGGGATGACCGGACAAATGGAAGGCGATATTGTATTCGGCTTGGCCGAGGACGTCGCTTTGAAGATGGTTTCCGCGATGATGGGCGGGTTTGTAATTACGGAGATGGACGAAATGGGCAAGAGCGCTATATCGGAGCTAGGCAATATGATTAGCGGGAATGCAAGCACCATGTTGTTTAATCAAGGCGTAAGGGTAGATATCACGCCTCCGAAGCTGGTTCAATCAGCGACGGCTGCCGGTTTTGTGCCGAAGAGAGCGCTGACGATCCCTTTGATTATGGATAGCATTGGGGAACTGGACATTCAAGTGTTAATTACGTAATATGAATATGGAATGAAATGTTGTATACATAAGCTAGAATGAATGGAGTACTGCGAATAGCGGTTCTCTTTTTTTTGTAATTTACTGGAATGGGGAGAAATGACGTTGAACATTTCGAACAAAATCGTCTTGATCACCGGAGCGTCAAGCGGCATCGGCGCTGTCATGGCACAGCAATTTGCGGCGATGGGGGCGATTCCCATTTTGACAGCCCGCAGTACAGACAAGCTTGAGTCGATAGCTGCAGGCATTCAGGGCCAGCATGCTGTTTACGCGCTTGACGTTACGAATACTCAGCAAGTACAGGACGTAGTTAGTCAGGTTATTGCGAAGTTCGGACGTATCGATATTTTAATCAATAATGCGGGTTACGGGATATTTGAGCCGTTCGCCGGTGCGCCCCTGGCACATTTTGAGGATATGATGAACGTGAACTACATGGGGGTTGTCCGCTGCACGCAAGCTGTATTGCCTCATATGTTGAAGGCGGGGAATGGTCATATTGTTAACATAGCGTCCATGGCGGGGAAAATCGGTTCGGCCAAATCTACGGGCTACTCGGCAACGAAACATGCGGTGCTTGGTTTCACGAACAGCTTGCGCCAGGAGTTAATGCGAACAGGGGTTTCTGTGACGGCGATTAATCCGGGTCCGATCTCCACACCTTTTTTCGATAAAGCAGATCCGAGCGGGAACTACGTTAAAAATGTAGCATGGTTTATGCTCAAACCGGAGAAGGTTGTGAAAGAACTGATCCATGCCATTGAGAAGAAAATACCGGAGAAAAATCTTCCCTTTGTAGCGGGCGTTGGCATTAAGCTGTTTCACTTATTTCCTCGGCTATTCGACCGTTTGGCATCGGGGATTTTAAATAAAAAATAAGCGGGTCCCGGTCTATGGACTGGGAATCCGCTTTTTTTCATGGTGAGCGAATTACTTCGACTCAGGCTTGTTAGCTTGCAGAGCTTGATTCAAATCACGAATCTCTTCGAAAATTCGACGCACTTCCGCTTTGCTTTCGGGATGCGTTTGATTCCAATGAGAAGTCAGGGCCGGGAGCGATTTATGAACATGATTAAAAAATGCCCATACTTTTATTTTCTCAAGCATTTCAGGCGATGTATCTCCCGTAATGAGTTCTGCGGTTTTTAACACAAGTGCGTTGAATTCTTTCTCAAAATCTGTATTCATAGTTTCATCCCTTCGGATGGAAAATAGTAAGACACTTTTAGTTTATCTGATGATGTGACAGCTGTCAAAATAGGGCGGCCCATGTCCATAGCTCGAAAAAAACCAACATAAGCACTAAGTGGGTTTTATTACCATATTACAAACTTTTTATTGTTGTTTACTCCCTTGCTTTGCCCTAAAATAAGGGTAAGAAACAGAGAATGTTTTTACCTGGTTGGCTAGGGGGCGTTTATTTCGAAGTCTCTCAAACTGTTATTTAGCAGTGATTTTTACACTTTAGAGAAGAGCGTGCAGGAACAGATATATCAAGAGTTTTATCTACTCGTCTATCCGATGATTTATTTTATACTTAGGGATCATGCGGCCGTGGAGGATATTATTCAAGAGTCTTTTCTTCGAGCTGTGCGGAAGGCGCCGCTGCTTCAGGATATTGATAAATATGAAAGTTGGGTCAAGAAATTGACCCGGAATGTCACGCTGAATCATCTTCGCAAGCACAAACGTAACCGCGATGAGCTAGAAACGGAACTGATGCTGTGCATCAAGGAAACGGCACCTACCTCGGATTATTTGGGTTCCCTGGATCAAGAAGTCGAGCTGAAGCTCATGCGGGAAGCCATCATCTCTTACATTAATCAGCTAACCCCCTCCTACCGTCAAATTATTGCAATGAAATGGATACATAATTTATCTTACAAAGATATGGCGATTGAATTAGGGGTCACTGAGGGTGTAGTGCGGCAGCGGCTATTCCGGGCCAGAGATGTCATCAAGCAGAAACTGCTGGAAGAATGGGGAACGGGAAAATAAGAGTCCAGATGGACTCTTATTTCTGCTTATAGGGAGAGAGTGGGCCGTCTAAGTTTATGAGCAGCATTTTCAAAGTATCGATTTGTATCGATATACAGCGTGACATATAATAAGATCATCAGGTTGAATGAGAAAAGGGGTTTACGTCCATTGAGTACAAGCTTTGAACAGCTGCAAATTGCACAAACTTATTTAGATAAATTGAAAGAATTGGGTATAGGTGAGCCAACGCCGATTCAGGCAGAAGCCATCCCGGTTTTGAAACAAGGCAGCGATGCGATCATTCAGTCCCAAACAGGCACAGGCAAAACGTTAGCTTATTTACTGCCCGCTCTGGAACAAATTGATCCTACGCAGAAACAGCTGCAAGTATTAGTTGTTGTTCCTACCAGGGAGCTGGGTATGCAAATTATGCAAGAAATCGAAAAATTAACGGCTGACGGTCCGATTCGTTCGCAATCTTTGATTGGCGGAGCGGCTGTGGTTCGACAAGTTGAGAAGCTTCGCTTGCACCCTCATATTGTTGTGGGGACCCCTGGGCGTTTACTTGAGCTTATGAAAATCAAGAAATTGACTCTGCACCATGTGAAAATTGGTGTAGTCGATGAAGTGGATCAAGTATTCGAGCTTGGTTCCATGCAGGATGTCGAGTCTGTACTAAAAGGCATGCTGAAATCCAGTCAAAAGGTGTTCGTGTCTGCGACCATTCCACAAAGCACCGAGCAAGCGGCCGGTAGATGGTTGAAGGAGCCTGTTATTATTAAAATCAACCCGAGCCAGCGCACAGCGGAAACGCTGGAGCACATGTATGTGCTCTGCCAGGAGCGCGAGAAGGTGGATACGCTTCGGAGACTGGTTCGTTTGATTAAACCAAAGTCTGCGATTGTCTTTATCAATGTCACGGACGATATCGCTCAAGTTGTGGCTAAGCTGCAGTATGTTGGGTTATCTATTGAAGCTTTGTACGGTGAAGCAAGCAAACAGGATAGGGCCAAAGTCATGGGGAATTTCCGGGATGGGAAATTCCAGCTGCTGCTGGCCACGGATGTTGCAGCAAGAGGGCTGGACATTGAAGGCGTAACTCACGTCTTCCACTTGGATCCTGCCACCAACGCGGAGTATTACCTTCACCGCGTAGGTCGGACCGGTCGGATGGGCCGCGAGGGCACGACCATTTCCATCGTGACACCGAAGGAGCAATTCATTCTCGAGAAATTCGAGAAGCAGCTCGGTATCACGATCGCGCCGAAGGCGATGTACGAGGGCCGGCTCGTTGATCCGGCCCAGGACCGCAGTGCGGCTGCCATGCGCAGCCGCCGTGAAGCTGCACGCCCGCGGGGCGCAGCACCTGTGCGCAGCGGCTCCGCCGGCTCGCACTATGCTGCCGCGCCTGCGGGCGCGGTTCGCACTAGCGCGCCGGCGACGGAAGCGCGCGAATCCAGCGCTGCTCCGGCGAAGCCGGCAGCGCCGAAGCACACGGCCGCAGGCGGCAAGGCCGTGAGCAAAGCCCAACGCGAGCGAGATCGCAAGAGCAAGGGCGCTCCTCGCTGGCTGAAGGAAAAACAGCAGAACAAAGAGTAGCCGTAATTTACATCCAGACTTATACGGCTTGCCAAATCTGTCTTCTGCGGGGTGTTGAAACGTGCTGCAAAAACGATTTATTTTTCTCATCGTGGTCGTCCTTATCCTTGCGGCCGCCACGGTGTTGTTCATCCGGCACATCCAACCTACCGAGGATCTAGACCTGAAATATCAAGAAATTTCAGTTGGCAGTAAAATCGCGGACATTGTCAAGAACCGGAAGCTCGAGGTTCAGATCACAGAGCAAGATTTAAACAATCTGGTCAAAAAACAGCTGTCAGCCCATCCAGATCTGCCCAATGGCATTCGAATCGAAGGAGCTAAGATCACCTTGCAGGGAAGCAACCTAGTGGCTGACGTTAATGTGAGATGGCAGGACAAGTTGCCTGTTGGTGCCCAATTGCTTTTTACCTTGGCATGGGATCCTCCGAATGTGGTCATTCAGCACCAGAGTACGATGGTTAGGGGCATACAAGTTCCAAAGGAATGGCTTCAATTCGAGCCAATCGAGCTCTCGATCGAAGATCACTTGCCGCTTTTAATAGGAGTGAAGGATGTACAGTTCGAGGAGAAAGCCGTACTTATTCAATTAAAGGCTCTGCGGTAATAGCGCGGCAGCAACAAAAAGGACAACCCGACGAAAGGGGTTGTCCTTTTTTGGTTTTTTAGGGAACTACAGTCCACTAATTCTAAGAAAAGGCGTGTTGTTCACAGGCGAGGGGAACTACGGTCTGTTATTCTCCCGATTTTACCTGAAAACGCACAATTCGGGATAATAAGAGCCTGTAGTTCCGTTCAGAACGAAAACAACTCATTTTTCTCCAAATAGCGGACTCTAGTTCCCCAAGTGAACCCTCAGACTCATTCCCGCCACCTTCAACTAGAAGCCTGAACCTTCCACCTGCGGGAGTAGAGAACAATGCCGAAAACCACACACATACCAACTAACACAAACCAAATCGATAAGCCAACTTGAAACTTATCCATTCCCCATCCGACGCCAAGCGGAATGACGGATCCGCCCAAGCCACCTGCAGCGATAAGCGTGCTTGTTGTTTGCTCCGTGCGTCCAGGGAGTAATTGATTGGCATAAATAAGAGCTACAGCGAACATCCCTGACATGAAGAGCCCAAGCAGCAGAACAATAGCGAAGCTGCTCCATAACTGCGTGCTGAACAGCCACAAAAAGACGGTAATCAAGCTGCCGCCAAAAGCGACGGCCAAATAACGGAAATAGGTCATTTTCTCGGCAAGCACACCGGCAAATAGCCGACCTGCCACCATGGCAATCCAATAAGCTGTTACCGCCAAAGAGGACAGAGAGCTTGAAGTGTGCATTTGATCGATAAAGATCGAAGGCAGGAAGTTAACGATCGTATTTTCCATCCCTACATAGATGAAGAAAACAAGCATGAACAGAATAAGGAAGGTTAACGAGCTCCTTGTCAGAGCTGGAGGTTTTACCTCTTGCTGTGACTTGTCGGCTTTGTGAGCCAATAATTCGTCATGCTCGCCCAAGGACAGCTTTGACCAGATGAGTCCAGTTGCAAGCGCACTTAATCCCAACAGCATAAATCCATATTTCCATAACCCGTTGGCAATCAAAATACTGGATACAATCGGCATGAATAGTGCGCCAAGTCCGAAGAAAACTTCAAGCGTGCTGAAGGCCGATGCTTGTTTATCCTTTGCCGCCATTAACACGAAGGTTGAAATGCTCGCTTCTACGAGTCCGAAAGCCACGCCGGCTACGAAGGTGAGGCTCACAGCCAAAGCCCAAGGCGGCAGCATGACGATCGTCATCATGGCCAGGAAAAGCAACCCGAAAGCCGTCGTAATCGTGTTTCGGCGGCTGAATCGGCGGCTGAACGCCGGCATGCTGAGCACGCCAAGCAAGAATCCGCCGAATTCAAGGAACACTAGCAAGCCGCCGTCGCTGTAGCTGCGTCCATAATGAGTGAGCAGCTCGGGTAATACCGCTCCAAAAATAACATGGGTGCATCCTGTTAATAGATAGGACAGGCACCCCATAATTAATAATCTTCTCATACCATTGTGCTTCCTTTTTGCTCTTGCATGTATTTATCGTTATAGGCAAATACATGATCAACGACTTCAGCAACAGACTCGACATGATAGTTTGCTTTTTGTTTGACCTCCGGATGGGCACCTTTCATGGCAAAGCTATGCGGCGTGATCCCGAACATGGATACATCATTGAAGGAATCACCGACACAGGCAATTTCCTCCGGTTTTAGACCCAATTGGTCGATGAGGACGAGGAGGGAGTTACCTTTTGAAACTTGCCGTGGCATGATGTCCAAGCAATCTTTATCGGAGATGAACAGCTCAACTTGATCGCCCAGCTTTTCTTCTATTAATGCTTTAAGTGCCAGAAGGATTTGAATATCCCCGAATGTAGAAATCTTACAAATTGGAAGTTCGGCTTGCAGGGACTGCTCAATGTCCTCTTTTATAATAAAAGGCCGGAATGTACGTGACTGAACCTCGTCGGAAGCGGGCGTCAAATGCGTGATGTAATTGGCTTCCCCTGAGCAAACGATCTTCACGACGTCAAAATCTTTCAGCAATTGATACACTCGATACGCTAATTCAGGCTCAAAAAGCTGAGATTTCAGAAACGAGCCATCCTCCAAATGAATAAATGCGCCATTCTGCGAGACGGAGTAAGCACGATGTCCAATTTCCTCTAGAACCTGCTGCATTTCCACATTCATTCTTCCTGAGGCCAGGCAAAGCAGGATGTCGGCTTCTTTCACTTTTTTCAGCGCATCTTGCTCTCTTGAACTAACTTTCTTGCTGTGATCGAGCAAAGTACCGTCCAAATCACTTACGATAAGCTTAATCATCTAAGTCATCTCCTTTTGCCAAAACGATTTCAACTTCACTTGCCAGTAATTTCTCTCTCATTTCAGAGCTCAAGTCTTGGTCTGTGACCAGGATATCGATGCTTTCAAAACCGACCACGCGATGGAACAGCCGCTTGCCGAACTTAGAGTGATCCGCTAAAACGATCACTTGGTCAGCATGTTGGATCATGGCGCGAACTAAATAGCTGTCCTCTTCATTGGGGGCAGACAGCCCTTCCTCCGTAATTCCGCAGGTTCCGATCAGCAGCTTATCGACGTGGTAATCGTTCAACATCTCGATGGCTTTCGCGCCGTAGACGCTATGGTGCTTGCTATCCAACACGCCACCAAGAATGTGGATCGTAGTTTCATCTTTGCGGGTTAAAATAGCAGCAATTTCTATAGAACTTGTCACCACAACGTTCTGTTTGGAAGATAGTGCACTTGCCGCATGCAGCACTGTCGTGGAGGCATCCATCATGATATAGTCGCCATCTTGAATGAGTCCTGCGGCTGTTTTGCCGATGGTTAGTTTGGAAGAAGACTCTGATTGGAGGCGTTGTTCATAATTGCCGACTTCTTTGGAAAGTGTAGGGAGGATGGCGCCGCCGCGTGTTCGCACAATACGGCCCTGTTCTTCAAGTTTTACCATGTCACGGCGGGCGGTATCTCGCGATACATCATACAGCTCGCAAATCAGGTCAACCGTAATGCGCTTATTTGATTTTAAGTAATCAATAATGGATATGAGTCTTTCTTCTTGAAACAAAGGTTTCTCACTCCTTTCGCTTAAGTATTTATAAGTGAACTTAAGTATATTGCTTATTATATGTCTGGAAGTTGGGTTTTTCAACCCCTTTTTTTCTTAAATTTTCGTAAAAAAACCGCACACTCGCTTAAGGAGCGAATGCACGGATTTGGTTATTTCACAGCTGTTTTTTTGCGAGTTTTCACGTAGCTAGGATAAGTAATTTCTCCGCTATCCAGTTTTCTGATTTCATCTTCGTTCCAACCGCTGATTTTGTTGGTACCGGTTACCCCGGTTAGCTTGATTTGATAATGAGCAGCTAAGTACTGCTGTAGCTTGGCCATCTCCTCAGGCGTGATTTCTCTAATCTTTTGTTTGCCGTGTAACTGCCCCAGTATGATGCCAATGGATTCAGCAGCCAAACTCGTATTCGGTTGAATTCTTGTGCTTCCGTATGCGATGGCTGAAGAGCCCACATTTTTCCCGGCGGCAATAACATTGTCGTAATTTTTTAATAAAAAGCTGCGCAGCGGCATCCCGTATTTGTCGGGACGTCCCATCTCAATGCCCCATTTGTTGGCGCTAGTGCCCTGTAAATCGAGCGGATAGCCGCCAATGCTGACATTATCCCAGAACATTGCGCCTGAAAGCAGGTCGGACGGCTTTAAAACATAATCCATCTCGTAGTGATTATATTCCCTTACGTAAGGGTAAGTTGGCAGTTCCCCAAGTTCGGCATGTTCCCAACCCGGTAAGGTTTTACGGAAATGCCCCAGAATAGATGCCGTCTCTTTGTTGCCCAGTGTAACAGCTTCTTGGATGGATTCGGGTTTGGATGGGTCAACGGTGTATACCAGAAGGGCGTTAATCAACACTTCCCCGTCTCTTTGATTCACAGCATTTAAACCTCTTAGAAATACGCGGTCATTGGAAGGATGATAAGCCTTTGTCATACCGCTTAGCCCGATCGCATAGCTGTCATTGACAGAACCGCCGCCAAATTGTTTGGATTTCTCTTCAGGTTTTAACGCGTTGAAAGTTGTGCTGAACTTTTTCCAATCGACATGCGTGAACTTCATCATCATACCGGCGCTCATGTATTCGATGTCTTTTTGCCCATAAAACTTCTCCAGTCCTGGCAACCTCTTGGCATCTAGTCGAGAGATGAGTGCGGCGTAATCACTATTATCGACCCAGTAGCCGGCCGTAATCTTCTTCTTTTCATTTTTATCTGTTGTGTAAACGATAGAAGCGACTTTGTGCATGCTGTCTGGTGTGTTGATTTGCTCAATGTCATTTAGGATAACGCCGGATTCGACAGGAATATTTTTGACCAGTTTATCCATATACGTTGAAAATTCGGAAAGTTTACGGATTTTGGCGTTTCGGAAGCCATCGAACAATTCTTTAGCCCGGCCCTGCACTAATAAATGGCCTTGATCGTCACGTGTTTCATCCAAAAACAACATTTGACTCTGAAGGATCTGGCCTCCAAAAGCTTTATGAGGATCGAGCACTTTTACTTTCAAACCTTCGTCTGCAGCCGCCCTCGCCAGATAGAGACCCTCCAATTCGCTGCCGATGACAACAATGTCAAATTGCTCGGATGGATACGTATTTTTTGTTTCTACGGGTGGTGTTGGCGGGACTGCACTAGCAGGAGGAGAATCTTGATGCGTGCTGGTCGGCACTGTAACAACAGCAGGTTCCACATTTGCTTGCTTGAGTCCGATTTTGCTATAAGAATAGACTGATAACGCAATTAAAATAACGGCTAGAGCAATAACGAGCTGAACTCTGGGATTACGTAAACGCATACATGAGCTCCTTTTGCGGTAGTGTTTTATATCGTTAAGTTTAGCAGTTTCAGGGGGGATTTAATAGACTCGACAATTTTCTAGTTTTAAAGATTTATTTCTCCACCCCCCTAAACAAATTTACAATGGCGAATTGTTGTAGCATAACCAGGAACCCTTCGCGAAGGCTCCACATTATTTATACCAACTATATGAATATGGGAGAGGGAACTTGATATGAAAAAGAACCTAATGAAGAAAGCTGTAGCAACAGGACTTGTTTTAACAATGGTAATGGGAGGCGCTTCTGCAGCGTTTGCCAAAGGAAATGACCATGATGATCGTGGTAAAGGAAACAATAACAATAGCTATACTACTTCTATTAATAATGGTAAAAACAACAATAAAGGTAACATTAGCGGCAACATTCAAATCCGCATTAACTTTGACGACCTCAAAGGCGCTCAATGGGCAATGCGTTACATAGCTAGCTTGGCATCCAAACAAGTATTCGAAGGATACGAAGATGGTACATTCAAACCGGATAAATCCGTTTCCCGCATTGAAGCGATTACAGCTGCTGTAAGATTGATGGGATTGCGTGAGCAAGCCGAGTCTGCTACAGAAATGGCAACGAAACTAAACTTCAAAGATGCGGACAAAATCCCTGCATGGGCAGTTGGATACGTAGCCGTAGCGCTTGAAAACGATTTATTCACAGAAAGCGATGACTCCGTTCAACCCAATAAAGAAGCGGACCGCCTATGGGCAACAACGCTGTTAGTGAAAGCTCTGAAACTAGAGTCCGAAGCGAAAGCAAAAATGAACACTCAACTTACATTTAAAGATGCTAAACAAATCCCTGCTGGATCTGTAGGCTATGTTGCTGTAGCTATCGAAAAAGGTCTTGTTGATGGCTTCGAAGACAACACATTCAAACCGAACCAAAGCGTGACTCGTGCACAATTAGCGGCACTACTGGATCGTACAGGCAACCAAATGCCTGATGACCAAAACTCCACTGCTGGAACTGTGAATGCAGCTGTATACAACAACGTGCTTCCAGTAACGAAAGCGGGAGTTACAACTAACTATGTTCTTCACCCGGATGCATTCATTTTGCGTAACGGTGTGAAAGTAGCTGCTTCCGCAATTCAAGTTGGCGATGAAGTGAAAGTTCGTTCTTTCAACAATCAAGTAGTTTTCGTAGAAGTTACTAAGTTGGCTGATGCTAACCAAAGCTTTGATGTTGTAGGTACATTAAACAGTACTACTGTAGATGGACAAGGTAAAATCACTTCCATTTCCATTGCGCAAACGATCAATGGTGTAAGCCAAACTACGGTTTATAACGTTGCAGCTAATGTTGCGTTGACTGGTAACCTTGGTAACTTTACACCTACCCATGTTGTTGAGCTTAAAGGACAAAACCAAGTTGTTACTACAATTGATGTAAAATAATAGAGCATTCATATAGAGATATAAAAAGGTTGAATATTCATAACAGCTCCTTGCTTCTTACAGCAGGGGGCTGTTGTGCTTTTATGCTGTATAAACTTGCATTCCTTGTGGGAAACTGTTCTTTATCTTGAAAGGAGTGGCATGAATATGAACGAAACATTGATGGAGACATTTAAAAGATTTTACGCGGACTATCGAGTTGCAGCCAATGTGGAGCAGAGCTTCACTGACGCTTATCAGGCGATTGCTTATCACGTTATTGATCAAACCGATCATTTTGCCCAGAGCGGTAACTTGGAAGGCGTGCAGAATATCGTCCGGCAGTTTAAAGAGATCAGCTTATCCATAGCTCCTAGCAACGATGCTCTAAAAGAGCGTTTCGAACAGGAACTAGTAGAAGACATGCTCAATCATGGACATTCCTAAAAAATGTAGAATAGGGTTGCATTATTTTAATCACCATGGTATATTGTCATTCCGGCCAAGACGAGCTGAAAACTTTATCGAATATTGTAAAAATAAAGCTTGCATCTGATTGGTTGAATATGCTATATTGTAATTCCGGTCGCGAGAGCGGGACGGAATGGGAAAGACATTGATCTTTGAAAACTGAACAACGAGTGAGTAAGCACAGTCGAGCAATCGACTATAAATGAGATGAATAATCTCGC
>NZ_JBYTCO010000005.1:0-191147 GCF_058790355.1 Paenibacillus sp. FW101-FHT12H11
TATCCAAATTTTCACTTTTTCCAATGCTTGAGTCTGTCACGGTAATTATTTAGTAGTTACTTTTGGGACAGCCTCTTCATCGTTGAGAAAAGGCAAAGGAGTCTCCTAGCATTCGCTCCACGACTTGTTGAAACGCCAACTTCTTAAGCTTCAGCGTATCCTCAGACCATGTGAAAATGCCTGGATCAAACATAAAATGAATGCCCATGAGCAAAATTTCCGCGGTTTCCTGCAGGTGCTGAACACGGAAAATACCTTCCGTCACCCCTTGCTCCAATATGCGGATCACGTAGGGTACGCTTTGCTGGACTGTCTGTACAAGAACCTTTTGATGAATAAATGCGTTATTCTCGTGATGCAGGAACTCAAGCATCTTACTTTCTTCCTCACCAGGTTCTTCTCCCCAAATGATCTTATGGAGTTTATCTTCCGTCGTCAGTTTGCTATCGGTTAAGGCGCTGATCGTATTCACTTTTTCGGTGACCAAGCTTTCTATAATAGCTGCCATAATGTCGCTTTTTGTCTTGAAATGATAATAAAATGTCCCTTGGGCAACTCCTAATTTTTTGACGATATCACTAACAGCTGTTTGTTCATAACCCTTACTGCTAAAAAGCTCTAAAGAAGCATCTATCATTTCTTGCCGTCGAATCTCCGGCTTTTTGGATACTCTTGCCACGGATTTCATTCCTCTCGTTGAATCGCTAATATTATTGTATTGACTGACTGACTGCAAGTCAATATAATGAGAAAGCAATAAGATAACTGACTGATTGTCAGTCAAATAATAAAGAGGAGATGATATTAATGAAACTCAGACTAATCTTGTACGTGATCGGATTCAGTGCCTTTGCCGGATCTCTTGGGCAAAATTTATATACACCATTACTGGCCGAAATGCAGAAAAACTTACACACAACCAGTTACATGATGAGCTTGACTGTTTCTTTATTTCTGGTTGCTCTGGCTGTCATGCAGGTCATATTTGGTTCATTAGCCGATACAAGAGGCAGAAAAAAAATTCTCATACCGGCATTAATTGTTTACGCGGTAGCGTCCTTAGGATGCGCTTTTTCCCATTCCATCGGTCTATTTCTTGTGTTCCGCGTCCTTCAGGGTATTGGTTCAGCAGCCATTCCAGTGGTTGGAGCTGCTGTTATCGGCGATATGTTCCGTGGGAATGAATTAGCCAAAGGGATGGCGACTTATCAGCTAATGCTGCTCCTAGCGCCTGCCGTTGGTCCGCTTCTCGGTGGTATGATCGGAGAGAAATATGGATACCAAGGCGTGTTTCTCTTTTTAACAGCTATCATAGGATTGTTATTGCTAGCCAACATGAAACTATTGGTTGAAACAAAACCTCAGGGAGCGACAGCTAAGCCTTTTGCTTTGAAATCATTCGGTGTGATTTTTCAAAATCATCTTAGTGCAGTCGTCTTGATCTATGGTTTTGCACAAAGCGTTGTGTATTTAGTTTATATCGTATTTCTACCGCATATCTTAGGGAATCTTTATCATGTGGCCGCAGGTAAAATTGGAGTCATCCTATTGGCTATGTCCGCTTCCACCATTATTAGTATTAAAATCGGAAGCTGGATGCGGAATCAGCTAGGTAATAAACCGAGTTTAGTATTCGCATTTTTGTTACAATCATGTACAGTCATCTTGTTTGCTTTAACAGCACACTTTTCTCTGCCGATGTTAATTGGTGATGTCTGTTTATTTGGCTTCGCAATGGGGTTGACCGTGTCGCTTCCTGTGACCATTCTAGCTGAACAATTTCCGGAGGAGCGCGCGACTGCAATTGGCATATACAATCTGGTTCGTTATTTGGGGATGGCGGTAGGACCTGTGATTGGCGCTAGACTTTATTCGGATACGGATCTAAAACCCTTGTTCCTGACCAGCGGTTTAGCATTTCTAGGATTAGTCTTCATTGGCGCGGTATGGATAGGTTTGAAACGTGCAGTGGAACCAAGCTCTTCAATCGTAAAATAAGATAGATTGGAAAGCGGGGGCGCTTGACTGCGGTCCTATTTTTCGAAATGGCACCAATGGTTAAATAGGCGAATACCCTATCTTACAAAGAAGAGCAGGGAGGATTCGCCATGATACCCATGTATCCTTATTTCGGTTATGAGACACGATGCCGTCTGCAGCCGTTAACCTTTCCACCTCAACATCAAAACGTACAGCCCGGATTAGAATATTTGATGAACCCAATCCCAATTTCCGATAACCCTTCTTACAAAGGAAGCGGTAAGTTAGCCGGCAAAGTTGCGATCATTACAGGGGGCGACAGTGGTATTGGCCGTGCTGTGGCAATCGGATTTGCAAAAGAAGGTTCCGATGTAGTCATTGTGTATTTGTATGAAAAAGAAGATGCGCATGCAACTAAGCAAATGGTTGAGTATTACGGTGGTCGATGTTTGTTGATTGAATGCGATTTAAGACAGCCACTGGCCGCTAAAGCGGTTGTGAAACAGACCTTAGAGCATTATGGCCGGTTGGATACGCTTGTATTGAATCAAGGGGTTCAATTCCCGCAGGAAAGCATTCTGGATATTTCGGATGAACAACTGGAAGACACATACCGTACGAATATATTTCCGCTATTTTATATGGCGAAAGCCGCACTTCCTTCCTTGGGGCCGGGAAGTACGATCATCTCTACGGCTTCTGTTACTGCTTATGCCGGGGCTCCGCTGCTTGTCGATTATTCATCAACCAAAGGTGCGATCGTATCCTTTACAAGATCGTTATCTCTCCAATTAGTGAGTAAAGGAATTCGTGTAAATGCCGTAGCTCCAGGCCCAATCTGGACACCGCTTATCGTATCCAGCTACTCTGCGGAGTATGTGAAAACTTTCGGTATGGAAACACCGATGAAACGTGCTGGGCAACCTTTTGAGCTTGCACCGACCTACATTTATTTGGCTTCAGACGATTCGTCCTTTGTGACGGGGCAGGTGCTTCATGTGAATGGCGGCATTATGACGGAAACGTAAGAGTTGAAATTATTTTTAAGAACTGCCGCGTATATTGCGGCTTTTTTATTTCACAAAAAAATTCGCAGAAGGATATAGACGATTATGAAGGAATTAATTGTAAATGATTTTAAAGTAGGAGGTTTCACAATGTCTGTATCCAATCATACTTTTAGCGAAGACATTCCCTTGAAAGTGAATATGAATTATCAATTGTACCTTCCATATGATGATGGAATAAACCGAGACACAAAATACCCTTTAATCGTGTTTTTGCATGGTGTTAAGAAGCGTGGTGAAGATATTAGTTTATTAAATAACTATGGACTTACCTGGATAGCAGAAGGAAAAAGCGATTTTCCATTTATTATCGTTACCCCGCAGTGTCCTACAGGCTCTAATTGGGTACAAGAATTCCATGCTGTTAAAGCTCTGATAGACGAAATGATCATGAATTACCCTGTAGATGCTGAGAGAGTTTATTTAACTGGATTTAGTATGGGCGGGAACGGAACATGGGATTTTGCTTCAAGAGCACCTGAACTTTTTTCAGCCATAGTGCCGATTTCAGGGTGGTTTGAGCCGGGACAGGTAAATCTACTAAAGGATATACCCATTTGGGCATTTCATTGTGTGGACGATGATGTTGTTCGAGTATCCGGGACAGAAGATATGGTTAGATCGATAACAAAGACAGGTGGAAACATCAGAGCGACGTACTACTCCGAACTGGGTCACAGCCATAAAGTTATGGAAGAGACGTATAACAATCAAGAATTATATACGTGGCTTCTGAAACATAAGAACAGCAGTATTCGGAGGATAGGAGAATGAATGATTCGGATGTTTATCACATTGTTACTGGGAATAAGATGGCTCTGGGGCAAGTAATCAATTTTGATCGTGACCAGAAAAACACAGTATACCGTTTCTTTTTTGAAAAAGAACAATTAAATGCCAAAGGCGAAGACTTTATTCAAATTTTCAATGATCATTACACTAATGATGGCTTGAAACTTGATAAAGAAAATGCAGAAGTAGCTGTTAAGTATGTAGGGCAAACAATTAGAGCTATTAGAGAAGCACTAGTTGAGTTGGTTAGACTTCAAGAGTACCCTGAGTATCCTTCAAGATTGACATGTTTATATGCTGCGAAAAGTTATGAAGACGCTTTGAAATGGAAAAACATTTTTGAATCCTATCATCGGAAAGTTTTGCAAATTGTTAGGCTTCGGGTTAATGGAAGTTACTTTGAGGGCGATGGAAATCTATTGCCTAAGGAGGATGCGATCCCTTTTTCCTTAAAAATTGAACAAGCTAGAGAATACTGGAAGGGGAATGTGAGCAACGAACTTCCGGAGCTTTTGATTAATGGAAAAATTGAAGTTATTGAAATAATCGATGAGTTCCCCGCTTAAGGATTTACAAACAAACAGATTACATTCCCCTCAAATGGGTTAATAAATTGGGACCACAAAATGAAACCAAATGAAAGGTGGTTCCAAAATGAAAAAGAAAATCGTACTTGAACAAGCCGCTCAAGATTTCGTAGAAGTTACAGCTAATCCACCATTTCTCTTTGATTTAGGACCGAAGAAAGGAAGGGAAGCCGTTGACGAAGTTCAAGACGGCCCCATAACAAAGCCGCCTGTTGACGTCGAGAATGTAACAATCCCGGGAGGGCCCAAAGGGGACATCTCCCTAACCATTTTTCGTCCACAAAACATCACGGCTTCTCTACCTGTGATTCTCTACACCCACGGCGCAGGCTGGGTCTTCGGAAATGTCCATACGCATGACCGATTAGTTCGAGAATTAGCGGTTGGGTCTCAATCCGCGGTTGTTTTTACAAACTATAGCCTGTCGCCCGAAGCAAAATACCCGGTTGCAATTGAAGAAGTTTTTACAGCTCTAAAATGGGTTGCCGAGCATGGTCATGAAAAGAGACTGCAATCCGACAACATATCAGTTGCAGGGGATAGTGTCGGTGGTAACATGAGCGCTGCCATTACCTTAATAGCCAAAGAGCGCGGCGGCCCTCGGATCCGCAAGCAGGTTCTCTTTTATCCAGTCACTGATGCATCGTTTGAGACGGAATCTTATAAAGATTTTTCAACAGGATATTTCCTTCGCCAGGATGCTATGAAATGGTTCTGGGACCAGTATACAACTGATCCAGGGGAAAGAGCGGAAATAACCGCTTCACCATTAAGAGCTTCCATGGAACAACTGAAAGGACTTCCGGAAGCACTTGTGATTACGGCTGAAGCAGATGTACTAAGGGATGAAGGAGAAGCCTATGCGAATAAACTGAGAGAAGCCGGGGTTCGGGTAACAGCTGTACGCTTCCAAGGTACAATCCATGATTTCGTTATGCTCAATGACTTAGCGGACACAGCTGCAGCTAGAGGGGCTATTCTGCTTGCAACTGCATGGATTCGTGAAAGGGAGAGAAACGTATTATAATCGGACGTGCAGGAAATCTGAATACCTATACATGCATTAGGGGATTATAAAAAGTAAAACGATCCAATTGTATGGGGTATTCGGATGATTTTCATTGCTATGGCTGTATTATCTGTCCTTTCGGCATGGCGTTGGGGAGACTGGAGAAATTGGCAAAAATATCATGCAACAATGTTATATTTCTTGCTTGGAGACGTATTTTATGTTCTGCTGACAAAAGATTACCCGCTATGGCAGCACCAACCCATGCCGCCAATTGATAGTACGATAGGGACTGAAATATGCTGTTTGGCTGCATTTGCAGCTACAACGCTGATATTTCTTGGTTTATACCCCAAAGGAATTGCGAAGGCAGCATTATGGATAGGATTATGGGTCGTCATTTATTCCCTCATTGAGGTCATCTACATGTTTACAGGAGCGATCAAACATTTTCATGGCTGGACCATGCAGTATTCCGTCGTGTTCAATATCATCACGTTCCCCATGCTTCGTTTACATTTTAGTCGGCCAATCCTTACGTATGCGATTTCCATACTATTCGCTATTGGATTATTAGTCATATTCAAAGTTCCAATTAAATAATCCCAGAAAATAATCTTCCTCTTCATCTAGACGCCTTTATTTTTCCTTTGTATAATAAAGGGAAATTATGGTATGCGTAACTGGCGAAACGTAGAGGACTACGGGGGAGCGCATATGGCATATAGCCGATCGCCTGGGCAGAGCGTTTGATCCATTGGGTCAAGTGCTCTTTTTATTTCTGAGGAGATGATGTCGATGAAGAGGACAAGGCATGTCGGAGTTGTGCTGTACGATAAGGTAGATACGTTGGATTTTACCGGTCCCCATGATGTATTTGGGGTAGCCGGGTACTTGGGTAGTCATTTTCACGTTTTTACGGTAGCCGAAAAGGCTACTCCGCTGACTACCGTTAGCGGCATCACGATCACGCCACATTTTAGCTTTGATACTTGCCCAGCCATTGATATTCTCATCGTGCCTGGAGGGTGGGGAGCCCGAACAGAAATAAATAATTTACGTCTGATCAATTGGTTGCGAGAGGTGGCGAACAACGCTGAAATTGTGCTTTCGATATGTACCGGTGCCTTGTTGCTGGCGAAAGTGGATATATTGGAGGGGCTTCGCGTGACAACGAACCGGATGGCGTACGACCTTTTACAAGGCATGCTTTCTCCAGGTACGACGGTTGTGAAGGATGTACGGTATGTGGATAACGGAAAAATTGTCATGTCGGGCGGTGTAACTACAGGTTTCGATGCAGCGTTACATGTTGTAGCCAGGTTGTTCGGAGAAGCATTGGCGATGGAAACGGCAGCACGGTTGGAGTACCTCTGGCAGAGCAAACTGGACATTCGCAGAGCAGAACTGGCAGATGCTGAGTCAGTGCGAGAGCTTTTGGTACATGCCGCAAGGTGGATTGAGCGGACGCAGGGCTTTATACAGTGGCGAGAGGAGAGGTTTTCACAAGCGTATGTGTTCGATTTGATTCAACAGGATGAGTTTTTTGTGGCGCACATGGATGGAGAGCCCGTCGGCTGCTTTTCCATTCAATGGAGGGACGAAGAGATCTGGAGAGAACAGCACCATGAAAATGCTGGCTATGTACACCGATTGGCGGTCTCTCGGGACTATCCAGGCATGGGCATTGGCACGCGGCTGCTCAATTGGGCGGAAAGCTATATCAAAGAACAAGGGAAATCTTGGATACGCTTTGATTGTATGGGAGATAACGCGGCACTCAATAGATATTATTCCCGTGAGGGATTTGCGTTTTGTGGACGCTATGAAGCGCAAGGGTGGGCTGCGCACTTGTATGAACGGCAGATCCTTTAGTAAAATAAAATCTAGCAAAACATGTCACTTTCCTATTATCTTAGTGGCATTTAACGAAAGAGAGGAGAACGGCCATGTCATTAATAGAATTCGGTATTGTCGGCAGAGGGTGGAGAGCCGATTTTTATTTGCGGATTGCCAAAGCGCTGCCCAAGCATTTCGCCGTCCGGGCGATGCTAGTCCGTGACGAGGAACGCGGCAAGGAGATTGAAAAGGAGTGGGGTGTGAAAACCTATCGGGATATGGATTCTTTCGCTTCAAGCGGGTCACTTCAGTTCGCGGTCGTATGCGTTCCATGGGAAGCAGCGCCCGTCTGCACACTGGAACTGGCCGAGCGGGGAATTCCCGTATTGTCAGAGACGCCTCCAGCTAAGGACATTCCTACTATGATCGACTTGTACGAATCGCTGAAAAAGCTGAAAGGACGCGTACAGGTAGCTGAACAATACTTGTATCAGCCGATGCATGCTGCGCGAATTGCTTTTGTGAGATCCGGTAAACTGGGCGACATTTCTCAAGCGCAAGTCTCAGCTGCGCACGGTTATCATGGTATCAGTTTGATACGCAAGCTGCTGGGCATTGATTTCGAGAATGCCGTCATCATGGGACAGAGATTTACGTCGAATCTGGTGAAAGGCCCTGGGCGTAATGGACCTCCCGAAAGTGAAATCATGGCTGATTCTGTCCAAGATATCGTTACTCTTTCCTTCGGAAATAAGCTGGCACTTTTTGATTTTACTGGAGACCAGTACTTTTCTTGGGTTCGCAAAAATCGTATACTCGTTCGTGGAAACCGCGGAGAACTAACAGACGAAACGTTCCGGTATTTACGGGATTTCAAAACACCGATATACGGTGATCTTCGAAGAATGGATACTGGCCATAACGGGAACCTTGAAGGCTATTATCACCGAGGCATTACAGCTAATGATGAATGGGTATATGAAAATCCATTTGTTCCCAGCCGATTATCTGATGATGAGATTGCTATCGCTACGAGTTTAAATAAGATGGCGGACTATCTGCAAGGTGGGCCGGAATGCTATGGGTTGGAAGAGGCCATGCAGGATCATTATTTGTCTATTATGATGCAGGCTTCCATCGAGTCGGGAGAAGAGTTAACGACAACAACGCAGCCTTGGGCGCAAGGCGGTATAAATGCTTCCTCCTAAATGAACGGGTATTGGCGGGATCTTGTACTTACAGGAGGAGCATCCGTTTCTCAATGTCTTTGATGATGCTACCGATGCGACCGAATTGCTCACACGCTATCCTTACTTTCACACGGAAGAGCCCCTTCGAATCGAGGGAATTGTTCCACATTCTGATCCAGCGGCCAATCAGCAGGGTGTTGAATATGTCTGGAGCTACAGTTTCAGCAATATACTGAATGCCTTGATTGCTGCTGACCTGCGATTGGATTATCTTCATGAGTTTCCGTATGGGAACAACCAACGATTCCCTTTCATGGCACAAGGCGAGGACGGATGGTGGCGATGGAAAAACACCGCTAACCATATTCCCCTCACATTCTCGCTGCAAGCCACGAAAGGATGAAAAATAACAACATCGGGAAAAAGCTTGAGAAATCAAGCTTTTTTTATTTTTATACAGAGTCATGTTTCCCTGTAGCTCAGGTCGGATCTTATCGAGTTGTGTGAAAATGTTGTAAAGAGACCTCAGGTTGTTTATATAACCTTAAGGTGCACCAAATTCCCTGTTGACATTCCAACGTTATGGTAATTCATATCGGAATTCATCATGGAAGGAAATGGAGTGTGGTAGGCGTGAAAATAGGACTATTGAAAGTTGGGTTATCGCTTGCTTTATTCACTGTTCCCCTCAATGTTAAAGATGAGGAGAAGCCTAGACTATCCTTCCCCGTTATTAGCGATATACACGTACAGTCATGGGATAAGCAGTCTCAAGATAAGTTTGCAGACGCACTGCAGGACTTAAACGTTCTGAATCCGAGTTCCGATTTGCTTGTAATCAATGGAGATTTAACAAACGGAATGTCAGCTGACTATGAGGCATTAAATGAATTGGTGAAGTCAAATCCGCATCCGAAGAACATGGCTTGGACCATTGGGAATCATGAGTTCTATCAAGCATGGTTCGATCCAAACCGAGTATGGCGCGCAGAATTATTCCCAAATAAGGAGACGGAGCAGGCTTCCATATCCCGATTCTTACAGCTTACAGGTGAAAAACAAGTCTACTATGACAGGTTCATTCAAGGGTATCATTTCATTTTTCTTGGATCCGAGCAATATCGGCAATCCAATGAGGCGAATCTGGAAGATGCTTATTTATCCCAAAAGCAATTGGACTGGTTGAGCACGAAGTTGAGGGATGATGTAGATGCCGGTAAGCCGGTTTTCGTTTTTTTGCACCAACCTTTACCCAATAGTGTGGCGGGCACGCATTTCTGCTGTACGAATAACAGAGCGATCGTTCAGCATGAGGAATTGAAAAAAATATTGTCGGGTTACCCGCAGGTGATCTTCTTCTCCGGCCACACGCATTGGGAATTGAAATCCCCAGATACACTTGTAAAGGATAGATTCACCATGGTCAATTCATCGTCTGTTCAACAGCCATGGACAAACAACGGCAACGGCGGCGAAGTGGCGTTAGGCCCGGAAGAAAGCGAAGGTCTGTATGTTGAGGTCTACAAGGATAAAGTGGCAATTAAAGGACGTGATTTTTATCGTCACCGTTATATTCAAGAGGCACAATTCTTAGTCGCATTGGGGGGAAATGACAAAGAGACAGAACGCTTTCACATCGCGGAAGGATTGCCGCTAGCGGAGCTATTTCATTGGTTAAACATGCTTGGAAAAGACTGGATTAAAGGTTAGGAGGCGTATTGCCCTTTTTTGCAACTTCTGATAAGATGAACCTAAACTTATTAAATACATTTAATAAGTGATATTGTTTTTAATAGGAAAGGTTCTGATCGATATGACAAATGTCTTCAAGACGCCGAAAGAGCTAAACGAACCGTTAATCTACCGTATTCGCGCAGGACTCATCTTATTAGGAAGCGCAACAAAAGCGGAGCTCAGTCAGAGATTGGGGATCAGCTTTCCGACGATTAGCAAATTTATTGCTCAAATGGAGAAGGACGGAGAAATCCGTTATTCCGGCGATGATGATTCCAGCGGAGGCAGGAGGGCAAAGCGGTATACCTATGATCCTGAGTTCATGCTGGGACTAGCCATTTTTATCGAGAAAAATGAAACGAATTATTCGATATTCAACTGTCTTGGGGAGGTCAAAGAGCAGGGGACCAAACCAAGTGTCATACAACAAGATGCTCAATTGCTGGGAGATCTTATTGAAACGTTGATTGAGAAATATCCAAGGCTTCGTTCCATAGCGATTGGAGTGCCAGGCGCGGTCGACAATGGCAAAATTATTTTTATCCCCCCCTATCAGCAGTACTTTAACTATGATCTGAAAGGGGAGTTCGAATCCAAATTTCAGATACCGGTCGTGGTTGAAAATGATATGAATGCATCGGTGCTTGGCTATGCGTCAAACTACGAGATAGAGAATGAATCGCTGATCTATCTATATTTCGGCCAGAACGGACCAGGGTCCGGCATTATGATCAATGGCGACGTTGTGCGGGGCAGTACCTTCTTCTCAGGTGAAATTTCATTCGTACCCCAGTATGAGAATAAGACGTTCCTGCAAGCCTTGAAAAATGGAGGCAGCAACCATCGAATGTTATTAGCTGAAGAGGGGCAGATTGATGCGATCGCACGATTAATTGCCACATTCACTGCGATTATCAACCCTCAGACAGTCGTTTTCTGTGAGGATGAAGTAGACGAAGCGCTTTTGGATAAGATTGCAGCTAGAAGCTCGGCCTACATTCCGCAAGAACATTTGCCTCAACTCTTAAGGAGCAATTGGAGAGAGGACTACCTGGCCGGCTTGCAGAATTTAGCATTAAATTTGATGATTACGGATAGTTAAGAACGGAACGAAAGAAGCGCTGCTACAGTCATTCTGAGCAGGGCTTCTTTTCTATTTTATGGAATAAAACGGCGTGAAATCACGCATGATATAAACCGAGACTTAAGGAAAGGGGGGAAGTGGCATGGATGAGAGCATTCCTGCGGATGTACACGAAAATGTACAGATGAATTACGATGCGCTGCAGCATATTTTTCATAATTGTTCGGATATCGTATTTAGACCGTTAAAACTGATGGATCACTCGAATATTCTACTCGTTTATATTGAAGAAATGACAGACTCGGATCGATTGGAACAGATTATTTCGGCCTGTATGATGAGCCGCGATTTTACTAGGCTGACACAGTATACACCCGTTTATCAATTATCAAAAATTGTTGCAGAAGTCTTGAAAGGTTGTACGGCTATTTTTATAGACGGTGAGCCATTTGCTTATATGGCAGATCTGACGGACATCAAACAACGCGCAATTAATGAACCATCGAATGAAGCATCGATTCGTGGACCGCGTGAGGGATTTACCGAAGATCTGAGAACAAATTTGAGTATGATTCGAAGAAAAATAAGCCATTCCACCTTAAAGTTCGAAATGCATCAAGCAGGAGATTTGACCAATACCGATTTTGTCGTGGCCTATATCGAAGAGCAAGTGAAACCGGAGTTGCTTCAGGAAGTCAGACGAAGACTTCATTCTTTTCAAACGAATCAACTGCTAGATTCTGGCTATATCGAAGAATTTATCGAAGATAAGTCCTTATCTTTTTTTCCGCAAATCCAAAATACAGAGCGTCCAGACACCGTATCCGCAAGTCTGCTAGCAGGCAGAGTAGCCATAATCGTCGACGGTTCTCCGAACGCTTTATTGCTGCCCATGACATTTTGGTCTGGCTTTCAAGCAGCAGAAGATCATTATGAACGCTTCTTATACGTATCGGCAGTCAGAATTATACGTTTCTTGCTAACCCTTGTGTCTTGCTTACTGCCTTCCGTGTATGTTGCGCTTACGACGTTTCATCCGCAAATGATTCCACTAGCGTTAATGCTTAGTATATCGGTATCTAGAGAAGGCATACCGTTTCCAACCGTGATTGAAACATTATTAATGGAACTGATGTTTGAGGGATTGCGGGAAGCCGGTCTCCGCTTGCCGAAAGCCATAGGTTCCGCTGTGAGTATCGTAGGGGCGCTAGTTATCGGGGAAGCTGCCGTGCAAGCGGGGTTTATCTCAGCTCCGATTGTCATGATCGTTGCCGGTACAGGAATCGCATCGTTTGCTTTTCCGAGCTATAGTTTGGCATTGCCGTATCGAATACTTAGATTCCCACTTCTCATAATGGGCGGATTCTTAGGTTTGTATGGTGTTGCCATCGGGATCATGTTCGTCATGATTCATCTGGTGACACTGAAGTCATTCGGTGTTCCTTATTTAAGCCCGGTAACGCCATTTGGAAAAAAATTCTGGAAGGACACGCTTATACGCATGAATAGAAAATACGTATCAGCGTCGCGAAAACAATGAGGAAATTGTGTTTAATTCTGTCTTTGACAGTAACTCTATTCATCTCCGGTTGTTGGGATAGGAATGAAATTAATGATTACGCTTTCTGGATAGGAACTGCCCTAGATCTATCAGAGAACGGTAAACTTACCAAAAGCGCACAGGTTGCAGTTCCTGCTGATTTTAAAAGCAGTAAAGGCGGAGGGGGATCTGAAAAAAGGGCTAACATTGTCCTCACAGCTTCCGGAACTACCATCGGAGATTTGACACAACAAATTCAAGACAAGCTTCCCAGGAAAGTTTTTCTTGGTCACCGCAGGTCTATTTTTATTGGCGAAAAGCTAGCAAAAAAAGGCTTGGTTGATATTATGGATCAATTTACACGAAATACCGATACACGAATGCGCACGGATATTTTCGTTGTAAATAATGGAGAAGGAAAAGACGTTTTGAAAATCAATAGTCCGTTTAGTCAGTTCTCGGCGATTGTGGCTGTTGATCAAGACCGGTTTTGCCGGTTAGGGGACACGGCATTAAGAGACGTCTTACTTGATATTGGAAGGGATGGCATCCGGCCATCCATGCCGATGGTTGAAATTTCGCCGAACAATGAACAAGAGAAAAATGAAATCATCGAAGTGAAATCCGTAGCCATTTTTAATAAAAACTTGGCTATGGTCGGAGAAGTGAGCGGAAGAGAGTCGCTGGAATTGTTCTGGGTGAAAGGCGTGTTAAAGGATCAATTTCTTACCGAAGAAACCGAGGAAGGCAGTATATCTTTATACGAATCTAACCTAAAAAAATCCATTCGTACGGAAATCAACGGCAATAAAATTAGAGCCTACGTGAAACTGGAGGGAACAGGGAGGGTTCTTGAAAACAATACGGATATCGATATTTCCGTTTCGTCAGAGCGTATTCCGTTGGAGCGTAAGCTCAATGAAATGAAAGCTAGGAAAGTTGAAGCAACAATTAAGAAAATGCAACAACAGCATGGTCAAGATGTGTTTGGGTTCGGTGAGGAAATTCATAGAGACCATCCTTACCAATGGAAGGAAATTCGGGATAAATGGGATCAACTATTCCCGACTGTTGAAGTATCTGTGTCGGTTAAGTTGAAAATTCAGAATACGGGGGATATTGGCAAGCGAATCCCGGGAATAGGAGATAGAACGTGAAAATTACGCGTTGGCAATTGTTTTGGATGTTCACAACATTAGAAATTTCAATGAGTATTTGGCTCACGGTATCTCCTACGATTGAGACGGCCAGACAGGATGCTTGGATATCACTGCTATTGGCAGGCGTAATTGGCATTGCTGTGACATTGATTCTAGTCCTCATTAGCCAGCGGCATTCAGCTTACACACTGGTCGAGTTTGCACAGAAGCTGTGTGGAAAGTGGGTGGGAAAGTTAATCGCTGCGTTGTACATTATGGTATGGTTTTCAGTATCTGCGGATATATTGCGAATATTCTCCTTATTTATTAAGCAGTTTCTATTTCACGACACACCGATTTGGGTCATTGCAATTTTGATGGTCTCCGCTATGGTCTACATCAATTATGCGGGTAACATCGAAGCGATTGCTCGCTTCAGTGAAATGGCCGGCCCCTTGCTGCTAATCGGCATTCTCATCACTTTCGGATTAAATGTAACGAATTTACATCCAGAACTAATTTTACCCGTATTTGCAGACTCAGGGTCTGTGCCAATTCTGAAGGGTTCATTCGTGAACGCATCATTTCTTGGAGAGTCTATGATGATCATGATGTTAACGCCTTTTATCGCGAACTCGCAAAAGATGCTGAAACCCGCACTGCTAGCAATTTGTGTTTCATCCTTGGTTGCTGTTCTGACGGCAATTTTTGTTATTATGACATTTGGAACGAAGATCGGATCAACCTTAATCTATCCGTACTTTAGTATGGTTCGATTTATTAATTATCTGGAGTTCATTCAAAATATGGATGTCTGGATCATGTTTATTTGGATTTTCAGCGTTTTCGTCAAGTTAGCCATTTACTTGTTTATTAACAGTTATGGAACTGCGCAATTACTAGGCGTCAAGAACTGGCGAATCCTCATCGGATTTGTTGCGATTGTCATTTTTGTTATTTCCTTAACACCTGCGAATATCATAGGTCTATTGGATTTCGCGAAGTTGGTATGGATCATTTACATTTTCCCAATTTTCATTGTGGGCTTGCCGATCCTTTTATTGTTTATTAGCTTCTTAAGAGGCCGCTCGCTCGCACATGAATAGCAAGAGATTGCTAAGAATTATTGATAGCTAACGGGGATAGATGCAGAGTTGACTAATAGGAAGATGAAGTGTATTTTAAAATAGATTGATCGTTCAATTCATGAATGGGAAAGGAGGAGCAGAATGTTTGGTGAATACAACAAGGTGCAACAGGCCGTTCTGGAAACAACACTTAATATCATCATTCAGAAGGAACTACAAGCGACTTCCATGGCGTTAATAGCCAAAGAATCCGGTGTATCGACAGGGAACATTTATCATTACTTTAAAAGCAAGGAAGATATTGTCAACGAACTCTATAAAGCAATCGTCACTTTTAATGGACATTATGTACGCGAAGGTTTAAAACAGGGTACAACGATCCGAGAGAAGTTTGAGCTGGGCTGGAAAAGGGTCATTGATTTGGGTAAAAAATATCCGCAGGGGTTTCAATTTATCGAGCAGTATTCGTTCTCACCCTACATCTATGATGAGGTGAAGCGAGAGGTTTATACAGGTGGTTGGTGTGATCCCATGAATCAATTATATGAAGAAGCCATTAAACAAAAGTTGTTTGTGCCGATGGATGCGCAAATGATGGTTCAAATGCACTATGGATCGTTCGTCTATATGTTAAAAGGTCAATTGTATGGGATATTCGAGTTAACGAATGAAAGTATCAACGATGCTATCTGTTCCTGCTGGAATGCCGTTTCTCCTAAGGATGACTTGTGAATACAATGGGGTCTTCTCTTTAAAATAGAATGTCAAAAATAGCCGCGAATCGCGGCTATTTTTTATGACAAATTAATGATTTAGAATTTTGTTGGCAAGAGCGGTAAGCTGCGAACGTTCAGCTTGGGTTAGATTTGCGGTGATGGCATGGATTTGATTCTTAATCTCCTGACTCGCTACTTGAATAAGTTGCTTACCGGCAGGAGTCACACTCACATGAAATCCACGTCGGTCGACCGGAGAAATTGTCCGTTGGACGAGCCCTCGGCGTTCAGCGCGATCGATTAGACCAGTAATGCTGGATTTATCAAGATTAAGGTACTGGGCTAGCTGCATCATGCTAGGTTCTCGATCCCGCAGAATGCCAAGCAAGCGAATTTGAATGATTGACAGATCATGCTCTGCTCCGGCTTGGC
Source organism: Paenibacillus sp. FW101-FHT12H11 (assembly GCF_058790355.1). NCBI lineage: Bacteria > Bacillati > Bacillota > Bacilli > Caryophanales > Paenibacillaceae > Paenibacillus > Paenibacillus sp. FW101-FHT12H11. The sequence goes on from NZ_JBYTCO010000005.1 coordinate 16,198, forward strand.
CAAGAATAGAGTGAATGGTGAAAGAGAGTTGTACCAGTCCATCAAGGAACGATGAATCAATCGTATGAGTTGTTGGGTCGTTATCCATTATTATTTCACTCCAAAATGTACAAGATTATAAGGACTATCAGCTGATGCGGCTGTGAATTCATCTTGTATTTTATCATAAAAGATATTGATTTTGCATGCCAGACGAGCTATATTGGTTTGTGAGACAAACTAAATTTATGTGAACGTGAATGGAGGTTTTACTATGCATGCTGCTGTTGTGCGTTCGTTCGATACTGCTCCGAAATATGAAATTTTCGATACTCCCGTACCTTCTGAAATAAATGAGGTTCTTATAGATGTGATTGCTGCAGGTTTGCACCCCCGCGTGCGATCACAGGCCAATGGTTCCCATTATACAAGTTCCGATAAGCTGCCGGTAGTTCCTGGCATCGATGGCGTTGGACGTATGGCTAATGGACAATCAGTCTATTTTGTTGCACCTGACTCAGCCTTAGGGACGTTTGCAGAAAAGGCCGTCATTGACCCTCGTCGAAGTGTAGCCTTGCAGGATGGTGTCGATCCGATCCTGATTGCTGCAGCAATGAATCCGGCCATGTCATCTTGGGTAGCCATGCGTCGTAGAATTGATTTTCAGCAGGGACAAAAGGTTCTTGTTCTTGGTGCAACGGGGAATTCTGGACAGATGGCTGTTCAGATCGCAAAGCTTCTCGGTGCCAGCGAGGTGATCGGTGCTGGGCGAGATGAGAATCGCCTTAATGGTTTAAAGGATCTGGGAGCAGACGCGACAGTTTCCCTTGCGGGCGATCCGGAGGAAGCTGCTGAGCGACTAGGGGAGATCGCCTCCGAAGTCGACGTCGTCATCGACTATTTGTGGGGAAAGCCGGCAGAGCTTGCGATGTACCCCTTGCTTAAAAATAGATCGGATCGAAGCCGGGCATTGTCATGGATTCAGATAGGGTCCATTGCAGGACCTACGGCTGCTGTACCTTCCGCCGCGCTCCGATCAGCCAACTTTTCTCTGCTGGGTAGCGGGCAAGGTTCAGTCTCAACCTCAGGTTATGTGGCCGAGCTGCCAGCTTTAATCGACGTTATTGCGGCAGGCAAGCTTAAGGTGAACTCGGTATCTGTGCCTCTTTCCAAAGTTGAAGACGTATGGAACGACTCTGCTTATGCCGGGCAGCGGGTAGTATTTGTACCTTCGAAGTAGATGGAGGGTCTTTAAGCGGCTAAGGAAGATCAAAAAGAACCTGATAAAATATCAGGTTCTTTTGTATTGCATATAGACGCTCACGATGTTATAATCGGAAGACGAATGTTTTGTTGTTGTTTACAAGTCATAGTTAATTCATCTTACACTCTAAGTGTACCATGGCGTCAATCCCTTGTCAAATGTTTTCTCAATTTAATGGTTAGGAGAGATGTAGAATGAGTTCTTTCGTTCTCGGTTTTCAGGAAATGGAGAAAACGCAGCTTACGCTTGTTGGCGGAAAAGGTTTAAATTTAGGGGAACTATCCAAAATACAAGGCATACAAGTACCAGAAGGATTTTGCGTGACAACTGTGGGATATCAACAAGCGATTGAGAAAAACGAGTCTTATCATGCTTTGGTTGATCGCCTAAACACGCTGAAAGTTGGAGATCGAGATCAAATAAGTGAGATCAGCAGAAAGATCCGACAACTTATTATAGAAGTGGAGATATCAAGTGATGTAGAGAAAGAAGTCGCTCATTATCTTGCCAAGTTTGGCGAAGAGCATGCCTATGCGGTGCGTTCCAGTGCGACTGCGGAAGATTTACCACATGCCTCTTTTGCCGGTCAACAAGACACCTACTTAAATATTATCGGCAAGGAAGCCATCTTGCTGCATATCAGTAAATGTTGGGCCTCCTTATTTACGGACCGTGCGGTCATCTACCGTATGCAAAATGGATTTGATCACAACCAAGTTTATTTATCTGTTATCATTCAGCGGATGGTCTTTCCGCAGGCTTCTGGAATTTTATTTACGGCTGATCCAATAACTTCTAACCGAAAACAGCTATCCATCGATGCCAGTTTTGGGCTTGGCGAAGCGTTGGTCTCCGGCTTGGTATCTGCCGATAGTTATAAAGTAAAAGAGGACGAAATCGTCGATAAGCTGATCTCAACCAAAAAATTGGCTATCTATGGTCGCAAAGAAGGCGGAACAGAAACACGAACAATCGATCCCGATCAGCAAAAGGCACAAACCCTTACTGAACCACAAATTTTGCAATTGGCGCGCATCGGAAGACAAATTGAAGCCTATTTCGGTTCTCCACAAGATATCGAGTGGTGTTTGGCTGAGGGTACATTTTATATTGTCCAGAGTCGGCCAATCACAACCATATTCCCGATACCAGAAGCGGATGATGAAGAAAATCACGTTTATTTATCCGTCGGGCATCAACAAATGATGACCGATCCCATTAAACCATTGGGATTGTCTTTTTACTTGCTAACGACGCCAGCACCCATGCGTAGAGCCGGTGGGAGATTGTTTATTGATGTCACCAATCATCTGGCTTCACCTTCTCGAAGAGATCACTTGATTAATGTGCTCGGACCCTCGGATCCGCTCATTAAAGACGCACTAACGACGATTATTAACCGTGATTTCATCAAATTGGCTCCTGATGAAGAAAAAAATCAGACTCCTGCTAACAGCAACAAAGTTATACCATCACCGTCACAAGTCGATTTCGAACCATCAATCGTTTCAGAATTGATTACAAAGAATCAAACGTCGATAAGCGCCTTAAAAGAAAACATCCAATCGAAATCAGGCGTGGCTTTACTTGATTTTATTCTGGAAGATTTTCAGGAATTAAAGAAGGTTTTATTTGACCCACAAAGTTCGGCTGTCTTTATGGCTGCTATGAATGCTTCATCAAGAATCAATGAAAAAATGAACGAGTGGTTGGGCGAAAAGAATGTTGCAGATACGCTTTCGCAGTCTGTGTCAAACAATATTACTTCGGAAATGGGTTTGGCGCTCATGGATGTCGCGGATGTCATTCGTCCTTATCCAGAAGTCATTGACTATTTACAGCAGGTAAAAGAGGATAACTTTTTGGATGAGCTTGTTAAAATTAATGGTGGGCAGGAAGTCCGAGACGCCATCTCATCTTATCTTCATAAATACGGAATGCGATGCGCCGGAGAAATCGATGTGACGAGAACCCGTTGGAGTGAAAAGCCAAGTATGCTTATCCCTTTGATTCTCGGGAATATCAAAAATTTTGAACCGAATGCTGCCTCTCGTAAATTTGAGCAAGGGCGACAGGAAGCTTTGGAAAAAGAGAAAGAGCTAATAGATCGACTGAAACAATTACCGGATGGGGAAGAAAAAGTCGAAGAGACCCAGCGAATGATCAGCCTGATCCGAAATTTCATCGGTTATCGTGAATACCCCAAATACGGTATGATTAGCCGCTATTTCGTATATAAGATGGCTTTACTGAGAGAGGCTGAACAACTCGTGCAAGCTAACCTTATCCGAGAAAAAGAAGATATCTATTATCTCACATTTCAAGAACTTCACGAGGTCGTCCGTACGAATGAACTGGATTATCAGATCATCAACAAACGGAAGGACGATTACAAATTTTTTGAAAAACTCACTCCTCCGCGTGTCATGACGTCTGATGGTGAAATCATTGCAGGTGAGTATAAACGTGAAAATCTGCCAACCAATGCCATTGTAGGTCTACCTGTTTCTTCCGGAGTTATCGAAGGCAGAGCGCGTGTCATTTTAAACATGGAAGAGGCTAATCTTGAAGAGGGAGATATTCTGGTCACTTCTTTTACTGATCCTGGCTGGACACCCTTGTTTGTATCGATAAAAGGACTAGTCACCGAAGTTGGGGGACTGATGACTCATGGCGCTGTTATCGCGCGGGAATATGGCTTGCCGGCCGTTGTCGGCGTAGAAGATGCGACCAAATTGATAAAAGATGGGCAGCGCATCCGTGTGCATGGGACAGAAGGGTATATTGAAATATTGTAATAGCTGTATACAATAGGGGAGTGAAGGGCGGTCATTTTGACCGTCCTTTTTTTGATACTATGCCAATTTAGGACTTGAGGGGAACTACGATCCCTTATTTAGGTGAAAATGTACGTTTTCTTTTTGTAGGGGAACTACAGTTCACTAATTGCCGATTTCTCTGGGGAATCGTGCCATGGAGCACAAATAAGTCCCTGTAGTTCCGCTCGTAAGGGGAAACAGCTCGTTTTATGTAAAATAGGGGACGCCAGTTCCCTTTCATTTGAAAATTGGGGGTAAAAGCACGTATATATGTAGCCCATTCAGTTCCATTATGTGGTAATATGTTGAGTAATTAGCTCCTATTTTGTGAGGAGGACAAAGATGAAGTACGCGGCACATTTGGGCATACTCGCGTCGTTAGTATCGTTAGCGCTTTGGCTGATTTTTGTCTTTTATAATCCGTACAATTCTGAGCAAGCAAGTAATGACGTTTTACTGAGAACAGGCTTGTTTCTTTTAGCCCCTGCATGTTTAGCGTTGATAGGTTCAATAATTAGAAATCGAATTATAATGTTCATAGCATTCATCTGGTCACTTCCTATAAGCCTATATGTAGCTATGACACCCAGCTTCTTTAAATTGTTCCTCGTTACTTCAATTTGCTACCTATTTAGTGCAATATGGATGAGAAAAAATCGTCAGAAAAAACAGATGGATACGACCCGAACATATGGAAACCGTTGGCGATAAGTCAGTATCCTGGAGAAGGCATTTTATATAAAACGACAATGTCGGTAAACAATCTCGGAAAGATTGATGTTTACGAGTATATTTATTTCCTATGTCAGCATGCCAAACGTCATATTGCTCAAATGGAAAGTGTAAGAGATGAGTATAGTAGATTCAAGATTGATGAATAGAACAGGATAACTCATTGAAGCAGCGTAAGCATCTGATAAACTTGACGTTGATCACCTTTCAACCGGACATAGCGGCACTGCATTTGAGAAGAACCGTCACCATCCAAATAGATGCCGTCTACTAATCTTCGGTCGCCTAATTTTTCGAGAATGGCTGCCCGGAACTCTGCAATTGTACAATTGGTAGGGGTAACAATCATGTACACGTTTTCTTGGCTGTCATAAACAATGGCCGAACGCATACGACTTTCGTCATAAGCTGGCATCTCTTCTAGAATCATATCGTTCTCCCAACCTAAAGGATCGTTAAGTCTCATACTAACGCCGCCTTGGGCCCAATAATGGCGCTTATCTGTGACGGACAACTCGCCGGCATGTGTGACTACTTGAATCGAGAAGTGTTTCGTGATGTCATCCCAAACGAGTGTTCCACGTTTTAAATTCGTGTCAATGCCCGTGTTGTACCAGCCAGAGCCGTAATCACCTGGTAATCCTTTCAGAGGTTGATCGTTAATAACCGCGATGCTCAACAAAGCTCCTTCCCAGAAAAATCCACCGTTAATACCGTAGAATGGAGTTTTCGTTACATTCGTATCGATGGCTTGAAGTCGAATATTATCCGGAGTAGTTCGCATTGTATGTAAGACGACACCGTTAGAAGCTTTTTTCTTTTCATAATGATAATGATGGGGCAGATTGAAATCCGTTTGAAAGTAACTAATGAATGAAACAAGCAAAATTGCAAAGGCCATAAGCATCATGTGAAAACGATTGAATTTGGTTAATAACAGTTGCGAGATTCTCGAAAGGTTCACTAGTTACTCCTTATTGGATCATTCTATCGATGTCCCAAGAATATCATGAACTAGCAATAGATGTATATAAAAGGCTGAGAGAGGTGTTTGATATTGCTTGGTAAACGTATTGGTTTGGGTTCGAGTTGTGAAGTATACGAATGGATGGACAGCAATAAAGTTGTGAAACTTTTTAATTCGGACACGCCATCGGGAGCCGTTCAACGTGAATTTCGCAACTGCTACATTGCCTGGGAGAATGGACTTTCAACAGGCCGTCCCTTTGAACAAGTAAGCTGGGAGGGAAGGCACGGTATCGTTTTCGAAAAGATTGAAGGAGAAACGTTTTTGCATCGTATTTTTGAGCAACTGTATGCTCTTCGACCGTTTGATTTTCACGAACCCAATCATGATCTGCGAAAACTAGCGGCAGTTCTGAATGATATTCACCAGGTCACAGTCACAGGCATAGATACCGAACAAATTAAGCACTTAAAATCAATAATTGGCCATCCTGCGGTGTTAACTGACGACGAATTATTTGCAATCCATACCTATATGGACCAGTTACCTGTAAAACAGCAATTCTGTCATGGCGATACGAACCCAGGAAATGTCATCATAAAAAACAATAAAATGTATATGGTCGACTGGATGCATGCCTCCATCGGCAATCCCGCCGCGGATGTCGCGGAAGTTTGTGTAATGATTGAATTTGCCGTATTACCGCCAGAAACCCCGGTTGAAGTCAAAGACTTCTTTGAGACTTCACGACAAGTCGCCCTTAACATTTTTATAGATGAGTACTGTAAGTTATCGGGGCTTACTGAGCAAGAAATACGAGCCTGGTACATACCGGCTGCAGCTCGTTCCATCTCATCGGGAGCATTGGCCGAAGAACAAGTTGCTAAGCTGGTAACTATGATACGAAATGTTCTATATACCTCCTAAAAAAGGCTGTCGGCACAGGACCGGCAGCCTTTTCCTTACACAGTCAAAGATGATCAAGCTTCAGAAATGGTCTCATTAGAATAACTATCCAGCACGAAAGACTTGAACATTTGGGCTGGGAAATTTAATTCCCTATCTTTATTTACAATAATGCCATGGGTTGAAAAAATCCCGGTGGGCAAGGGCAACGATTGGAAGTCCCCTTGTTCTAACTCTTTTTCGGCTGCTATTTTTGGAATCAGGGCAAAACCAATCCCACACTTCACAGCTTTTTTAATCATTTCGATACTAGGATATTGGATTGCCCCACTTGTCTCAACCCCAGTTTCCTCTAAAATCATATTGGCATGCGTATGATACAAGCAACTGTTACCAAAGCTGATCACGGCTTCATGGTTTAGCACGTTTAAACCGTCAACTTCCACTTTTTCCGTTAATTCATGCGAGGCAATAAAAATTAATTCTTCCTGCAGCATTGGATAATAAATAATGTCATCCCGCCCAGGATCACGAGGTACAATGCCAAAATCAACGACATACTGAGAAACATCGTCAATCACATCTTGATGGTAGCCTGTTTCCAGCTTAAATTTAACCATTGGATAATCAAGGCGAAATCTCTCGATGAGCGAAGCCATTCTGGTCACAAAAAAAGATTCATGCATACTTAGGTGGATGGTTCCTTTGGGTTGATTCGATTCATTCATGGCTTCCTCTAATGTCAGCCCTAAATGTACAAATTGATGGGCAAACTTAGCCAGTTTTAGGCCTGCTTCCGTTGGCTTTACTCCTCTAGATAAGCGGTAAAAAAGTTTCTGGCCACATGCCCGCTCAAGTAATTGAATATGGTTGGTAACTGTAGATTGCACATATCCTAATTTCTCTGAGGCACGATTAAAGCTTTTTTCCTCCATCACAGCAATAAATGTTTTGAAAAATCTCCCCTCTAGCAAGTCAATCATAGGTGGACCTCTCCTTAGTTATCAGGTTTCGAAATAACAGATATTGAATCTTTCCATAACTGAAATAGATGAGCCTATGATAACATAACGTCTAAGCAAAACAAACGGATTACAAGTTTTATTATTGGAGGCAAAATGGGAGGGAGATAGGATGAAGACGATTGAGGGGCTGCATGCAGAGAAAGAAAGGTTTGCCAAGCTTTTGAAGAACGATAGGGTGACAGGTTCAGAGGCGATTGTCAGAAGTTTGCTTATTGAAGGTGTGGAGTGTGTCTTTGGGATTCCTGGAGGAAGCGTCTTGAACATTTACGATGCCTTTCACGATCTCCCGGAATTAAAACATATTTTAACCCGCCATGAGCAAGGGGCTATTCATGCGGCGGACGGTTATGCACGTGCTACAGGAAAAGTTGGGGTTTGTTTTGCAACATCCGGACCTGGGGCGACGAATCTGGTTACGGGAATCGCCACCGCGAATATGGATTCTATTCCTTTAGTTGTGATTACAGGTAATGTTTCTACAGTTTTACTTGGTACGGATGCATTTCAGGAAGCGGATATTACGGGAATCACCATGCCGATTTCAAAACATAACTTTTTAGTTCGTGACGTGAATGAGCTGCCGAAAATTATGCATGAAGCCTTTTATATTGCATCTACTGGAAGAAAAGGTCCGGTCTTGATCGATATTCCGAAAGATGTAACGAGTCAACAAATGGAATTTCAATATCCATTAGACATGCCTGAAATTCGCGGCTACCAGCCATATGTTCAGCCAAATTTAACGCAAATCGAAAAGCTGCTCATGGCGATCGAAAAAGCGGAGCGTCCTGTTATTCTGGCCGGCGGAGGCGTTATCTATTCGGATGCTTCCAAGGAGCTGCTCGAATTTGTAGAGAAAACCCGGATCCCCGTTACAACAACGTTACTTGGATTGGGAGGCTTCCCAAGTGCACATGAATTATGGATGGGTATGCCGGGTATGCATGGAACATACACTGCGAATAAAGCCTTGCAAAATTGCGATCTGCTTATTAGCATTGGCGCACGTTTTGACGACAGAGTCACGATGAAAACCAGCGGATTTGCTCCAAAGGCGAAGGTAATTGCTCATATCGATATCGATCCAGCAGAAATCGGGAAAATCATGCAAACGGCGATCCCTTGTATCGGCGATGTAAAATCTGTACTACAAAAGGCAAACATTCAGGCGAAACCGTGCAAATCAGAGGCTTGGTTGACAGAAATCCAGGAGAACAAAAGAGAGTTTCCGCTTCGCTATACGGATTCAGAAGCAACTCTAAAACCGCAATTCGTTATTGAAATGATCAGCGAAACCAGCGATGGTGAAGCAATTGTTACGACGGATGTCGGCCAGCATCAGATGTGGGCCGCTCAATTTTATAAATTTAAACACCCGCGTTCCCTGATTACCTCAGGTGGCTTAGGGACAATGGGTTTTGGCTTACCGTCCGCGATAGGGGCACAAGTGGGCAACCCCGAGCGACTCGTGGTTTCCGTCAACGGTGACGGAGGGATTCAGATGTGTACACAGGAACTTGCGATTTGTGCAACTCATAACATACCCGTGAAGATCGTCATTCTGAATAATCAAGTTCTAGGCATGATCAGGCAATGGCAAGAAATTATTTACGATAATCGGTTTAGTCATATGGAGCTCTCTGGCAGTCCGGACTTCGTGAAATTAGCGGAAGCCTATGGGGTTACAGGACTCAGGGCAACAAATAAAGAAGAGGCTCGTGAAGTGTGGAAAAAAGCGAGGGCTATTCAAGGCCCTGTACTCATTGATTTTGTGGTGAATCAAGAAGAGAATGTTTATCCGATGGTTGTCCCAGGCGGTACGATAGATGAAATGATCATGGGGGACGAAAAATGAAACGACACACGCTTTCAGTACTTGTAAACAATCATCCGGGCGTTCTACAGAGAGTTGCGGGATTATTCGGGCGTCGCGGCTATAACATTGAGAGTCTCGCTGTAGGTCAAACAGAAGATCCTGAATTGTCACGTATGATCATTGTGACGTCGGGGGATGATCACACGTTTGAACAAATACAAAAGCAGCTAAATAAACTCATCGACGTTATACAAATTGTTGAATTACCTGAAACAGCATCAGCCCGTTCATCTCAGATAATGGAGGTAGATCAACCATGAAAACACTTCAACATGATACGGAGTTTGAGAATGCTAGGTTATTTTATCACTATGTCATGGTTATGAAGGAGGGCAAAATGATCGGAGGAGGCCTTATTGAAGCCTATAATGACTTTGAGATACAAATAGGGAACAAATTATATGAACGTGAAAATGCGAGCTTTATTGAAGCAACGGCTCCTCAAGCCTCTATTTAGTGATACTTACGCAAGAAAACTTGAATAAGGAACCACCTTTGGCGGTCCCTTTTCGATTAATTTGATACGATCATACCTTCCGCAAGCTTTAATTCAACAATATGATTGGCTAATAGGTCCATGAATAACCGGGCAGCTTGACTTAGGTATTTATCCTTATGGTGGATGATGGCAATTTCTCTGCTCAGCGTTGGATTTTCGATTTTTATGGCTTTTAACTGCGTGTCGTTATACAAATTCAAGTACGTTCTGGACAGGGCAGTGACTCCGGCATCAGCTTTGACAAGGCTTATAATGGTTTCAATAGCGGTCGTCTCGATGATGGGTTCAATATGAAAGCCAGAAGTGCTGCTCGTTAGATCAATAATTTGGCGGCATTTGTGCGTTTGAGGAAACATGATGAAGGGATGCTTACTGATTTCGTCAAAGTTAATGCTTTCTTGCTCGGCCAGAACATGATCCTTAGAAACTGTCAAATAAATATCTTCCTTGTATAAAGGATATTTGACAACCCGATCATCTTCGACAGGAAGAATGGTGATGGCCAGATCAATTTGATTTTGTATGACTCTTTCCACAACATCATCAAAATTAACGATTTTGATCTGTACTTCAGGATAGATCTGGTGAAAATCGATCAACAAAGATGAAACGAGCTGCGTGAGCTCTCCGGGGAGTGCGCCTATGGATAAAGTTCCTCTTGTGACCTTTTGGAGCTCCATAATTTGCACTTTGACATTTTTCAAGGATGAAAATATGACTTTGCATTCGTTTAAAAGAATGTGACCTGCTTCGGTTATGGCAATTTTTTTGCCGATCCGGTCAAATAAGGGGACTCCGAGCTCATCTTCCAGCATCTTAATTTGATGACTCAGGGTCGGCTGGCTCATCCCCAGCTTCTCCGCAGCCCTTGTGAAATGCAATTCTTCACAAATGGCCGCGAAATATTCCAGTTGTCGAAACTCCATCTAGGTTACCTCACTTTGATGTTCATCTGGACATTATTAGTATGTACGATGTGAAAATGATTCATTTAACGAATGATAACAATAGAATATTGCATATTGATCCTTTTCATCAATTCATCAATAATGTTACTTAAGTTGGTGGAAGGAGTGATTTTTTCATTTATACAACGTATACCCTTAAAATGCAAGATCAATGTAATGGGGATCAAATCATCTACCTTTTAATAGGTAAAAATAAGAGATGAAATCAAATTTTAGAAAGTAGTGACTATTCTACATGCAAACCATAACTGCCGTACAAAAACAAAAAGGCATCGGTTCCGTTCAATTTTTACCCGTTAATCTATTTGCGTCGGTTATGGGAATATCAGGACTGGCATTGGCTTGGAGACAGGCAAGTAAGCTATTTGGAGCTTCACTTCTTATCGCTGATATAATTGGGATCATTGCAGTTCTAGCATTTATCCTATTAAGTATAGCTTATATTTCGAAATGGGTTCTATACCCGCACAAAGTCAAAGCCGAATTCACGCACCCCATTATGGGCAATTTTTTCGGTACGATTACAATTGCTATTCTATTGTTATCTTCCGTTATAGGTACTTACAGTCATATCGTAGGGCAAGTGGTTTGGGTAATCGGGACCGTAACGACATTAGTGCTATGTTTTATCATTGTTACACGCTTGCTGAACGGGAATATTGAGCATGGTCACGCGGTGCCTGCTTGGTTGATTCCTGGGGTGGGGACCCTTGATATTGCCGTTGCCGGCGGGTCAATGCCATTCCCATGGGCACATGAAGTTAATTTGATTTCGCTGGCGATAGGCGGAATAGTTGCCCTTATTTTTCTTACCATGATCTTATCCAGATTGATCCACCATGCTCCTATGCATACAGGATTAACGCCCTCGATGCTTATTATGATTGCGCCGTTCGAGGTTGGTTTTCTCGGTTATGTGAACTTCGAGCAACGGATTGATCAATTCGCGTCCATTTTATATTACTTTGGTTTATTTCTGTTCATCGTTTTGTTCTTCAAAGTATTCAAAAAATCGATCCCATTTGGAGCTTCTTGGTGGGGCGTAAGCTTTCCGCTTGCAGCACTCAGCAATGCCGCTTTACAATATGCCATGTTTGTAAATTCCTGGCTGTTGATTGCCGTTTCCGCCGTAATTCTGGTCGTGCTAAATATCGTACTGCTCGTATTATTTATTCGCACACTGAAGGCTTTATTTAATGGGAATTTACTAAAAGGCTAATAATAAAAATGTCATTGATCGGATTTGTCGAAAGGAGAACGATAGAAATGATCTGGAATACCCTACGATCAAAAGGATTTTTGTCAGCATACCTGTTAGTTATTCTTATGCTTGTTGCTGCCGTAGTGCTGAAGCAGAGAGATATACTGTTCCCGGAAATTGCCGGTATGGCGATGGGGGTCATGGTTTTTCCTGTCGCTCACTGGATTAAGAAGCCTGTTCATCTGTGGCTTGCTCCAACCATAGGAGCTTTCATTGGCACTGCATTGAACGGTTTGACGCTAAATACGCAGCTCAAAATATTGCTTGGTCTTGTGATTATTGTCATTTTAATGCACCTATTTCGCGTCAATTTTGGACCGACGATACCTGCAACACTGCTGCCGATTTTTTTAGGCTTGCATGATTATGTTTTTGCAACAACAACAGCTGTATTTACGTTTGTGATTATGTTAGCCGCTTTTAGAATGAGAAAATTGCAAAAGCTGCCTGATGGCCCTCAAAAGTTTCGTAAAAAAACAGATACGGTCATCATCACCATTATTTTAGCGCTCTGGATTGGACTAGCTTTCGCAACGAATCTACCAGTGATTGTGGTTCCACCGGTATTTGCGCTCATTTTTGAGGTGTTTCATACAGATGGTTTTAATTGGAAATTAATCCCGCCTCGTTTAGCTGTATTGACGGCAACCGCGATTCTTTCCGTCGGGGTCTTACATTTACTGGCTGGCTCTATTATTTGGGTTGGTGTTATCAATGTTGTAATTACACTCATTCTCTGTAAATGGTTTAAAGCACCTGTTCCAGTTGCCTTTGGTGTCTCACTGATGCCGCTCATCTTCCCGGCATGGGGGACTTGGGGGTTTCCAGTAGGTGTTTTTGCGACAACAGGCGTGTTGATGTATATTTCTGCGGCATACCGGCAGTTGAGAAAGAGACAAGCGGTACAAGATTAAGCAAATCAGAAAAGAGTGTCGTGTCATGAACAATGAGAATATGCTCGCCGTGCTAAAAGCTTTATCGAATGAAACCCGGCTCAATATCCTCTGCTGGCTGAGTGAACCGGACAAGCTGCACAAGAATTTGCCCAGCGAAATTCAAGTTGAATTTCCTGGGGGAGTTTGTGTGGCGGACATTCAAGAAAAAGCCGGTTTAGCACAGTCCGTTATATCCACTTACTTGTCATCTATGCAAAAAATCGGATTGTTGGAATCGCGCCGTTATGGGCAATGGACTTACTATAGACGTAATGAGGAAGCGATCGGAAACTTTATGGTGGACTTTGCCGCGGGGATGCATGCTAAGAAACTTTAGGGTTCTGCGGTGACAGACATATGTTTAGTGGATTTCACAAGTAGAATGCCGGTTTACAAAAAAGGGAATCATTTGATATCATAAGGTCAATATTGAACGCGATGATTAGAAGAGTAATGGAAAATGATCTTGCACAGAGAGCTCCGGCAGCTGAGAAGGAGTAAAGAGCTTTTCCACGAAACAAGTCTATGAGCAGCATGTCGGAACCTGCAAGGGGGGTGGCATGACGGGAGCTCCCGTTATAGAGCTAGAGTATAAGCATTGCCTGCAATGCCGTACTTGAAGAGGTTAATATGGCGACATATTAATGAACCTGGGGTGGTACCACGAAAATTTCGTCCTCAAGACTGAAGGTCTTGGAGGTGAAGTTTTTTTTATTTTTAAACCACTTTGCGTTGATTAGGAGGAGACTGTATTGAACAATAAGCAGGAACAGTTGGCGGAAAATTTTATTTTAAAGTTAATTCATGAAGAAATTGATGAAAAAGCATTCGGCAGGGAGATGTGCACAAGATTTCCCCCTGAGCCTAACGGCTATCTTCATATTGGAAGCGCCTATGCGATAAACACGAATTATACAGTAGCCCATAAGTTTAACGGGACATTTTATTTACGCTTTGACGACACGAATCCTCTAAAGGAGGATATCAAGTATGTGAATGCAATCATAGAGGACATCAAGTGGCTTGGTTACGATCCGGGGGAACATATCTACTATGGTTCGGACTATTCGAACCAGATCTACGCCGCCGCTATCACCTTGATAAAACGTGGGAAGGCCTATGTCTGTGATTTAACGCCAGAGGAAGTAACCGCGTATCGAGGCACTTTGACGGAACCAGGCATAGATAGCCCTTACAGGAACCGGACCATAGAGGAAAATCTAGAGCTTTTTGTGAAAATGAAAAATGGGGAATATCCGACTTCATCAAGGGTGCTTCGCGCCAAAATCGATATGCGTTCATCCAATTTGAATTTAAGGGATCCTGTCCTTTATCGTATCATTCATGCGAAACATTATAGAACGGGAGATGACTGGTGCATCTATCCGATGTATGATTTTGCTCATCCTATTCAAGATGCCATTGAAGGTATCACTTATTCTTTGTGTTCTATTGAATTCAAAGATCACAGGCCCTTATATGAGTGGATCTTAAATGAGTTGGAGATCTCTGAGCCTCCGCGGCAAAGGGAGTTCGGTCGGTTGAATTTAACTGGTGTCGTGACGAGTAAACGGTTTTTGAGGCAGCTGGTAGAAGGGGGATATGTGGATGGTTGGGATGATCCCAGACTTCCCACCCTTCGAGGATTGCGCAGAAGAGGCTTTACACCAGAAAGTATTCGCACATTTATTGAGGAAATTGGCAGCATTCGAACTCAGAGCACGGTGGACATTTCCCTATTGGACCATTGTCTGAGACGGGATTTAAAAGAAAAGACCGTCACGGTTATGGCTGTTCTGCAACCCCTGAAGGTGGTCATCACCAACTATCCGGATGATGTCGAAGAAATGTTGTTGATTGAAAATAACAGTGAAAACGAGGCGCTTGGAAAAAGAGAGGTTCCTTTCTCTAAAAACATTTATATCGAACGCGAAGATTTCATGGAAGTACCCTCTAAGGGTTTTCACCGGCTTAGTCTTCATGCTGAAGTAAGGTTGAAGGGAGCCTATTTCATACGCTGCGAAGAAGTTATAAGGGATCATGCTTCGGGAGAAATTACAGAACTTCGTTGTGCCTATGATCCGGAGACCAAAAGCGGTACGGGGTTTACTGGGCGTAAGGTAAAAGGGACGATTCACTGGGTTTCAAGCGAGCACGCTGTTAAGGCTGATATCCATCTCTATGAGAAGCTGCTGCTTGATCAGGAAGTTGGGAAGGACAGCGAAGATTGGACGGAATTGATAAACCCCAACTCGATGGTTACTATTCAGGATGCATGGATGGAACCTTATATTCAAAAAGCACAACCCGAACAAAAATTCCAGTTTCTGCGGCATGGTTATTTTTCGTTAGACCCCAAAAACCGTGGAACCAGTGATCGACTTGTCTTTAACCGTGTCGTATCATTAAAAGATGCTTGGAGCAAAAAGGAGAGATGAACATCCGATCCGAATGCTTCTAACTATCGAGGAGGGATCGCGTGGCTGCTGATCATAACAAGCTGAAGGTTCTGGGAGACTACCTGAAGTCAAGAAGGGAGCGATTGCATCCCGAGCAAGCGGGGATTCAGCATTCATATGGACGCAGGAGAACACCAGGACTTCGGAGGGAAGAGGTCGCTATATTGGCAGGAGTTAGCGTAACCTATTACACATGGTTGGAGCAAGGACGAGAGGTGACGGCTTCCAGGGAAGTTATAGAAAGCATTGGAAGAGCACTGCAATTGTCTTCGGATGAGAGGCTGCATTTGCTGCGTTTGTGGAGTCCAGAAAACACGGCTGCACCTCAGAGACAAGAGCGTATAAAGCCTGAATGGCAAAGCATTATCGACCAAATGGCTTTCCCCGCTTATATCGCGAATGACAGAACAGAAGTCATCGCCTGGAACCAAGCGGCATGCGAGATCATCACCGATTTTTCTTCGATGTCCAATCCAGAACGTGTCCTTATGAGGATTTTTTTCATAGACCCCTATTTTCGCAATCAGATGATGAATTGGGACGAATTTGCGCGGTACTCCGTAGCGGTCTTTCGATCGTATTTTGAACGGAATGATGGTGATGTTTGGTTTAAAGAAACGGCTGATCGCTTGGCAACGGAGAGTTCTGAGTTTGACTCGCTTTGGCGAATGCATGATATCCAGTTGAAAAAGACGAGCCAATTCCATCTAAACCACCCTGGAGCGGGCGAGCTGGCCTTCGAAATCAATTCCTTCGTCAGCATGGATGCCGACTCAGATCTTCATTTCTGCATTTTTACACCGATAACGGGTACGCCAACAGAGAAGAGATTAAAGGATTTTCTTGATAAGGTTTTATAAAATCAAATTATCCTAGTAATCTGGTTACCCTTATAAACATACTGTGGCTACCTCCTTTTGCGTTGACTATACTGAGTTCACAGTCAACCGAAGGAGGTTTTTTATATGAAAGCAATTGTGATCGATCGGCCATGCGAGGCTGCAGACCTTGTCGTGAGGGAACTGCCGGACCTCCAACCGGCACCAGGCATGCTCACTATAGATGTTGCCTATGTAGGAGTTGGATATGTGGATGTCCTGCTGCGCCGAGGGGAATTTGGGTCTATAATCCCAATGCCGGTTGTACCGGGACTCGAGGTATCGGGGTATGTGAAAGCAATAGGAGATGGCGTGAAAGATTTCTATATCGGGCAGCCGGTAGCGGCGATGACACTAATGGATATGGGCGGATATGCATCGGTAGCCCAGGTAAGGCCGGAGTTGACCGTCCCTTTGGATCAATTGGGAGGGGAACTTGATCTGGCATCGGCGGCCGCAGCAATCGTCAACTTGACGACGGCTTACATGACAATCAAGAACGTAGCCAGGATGCGAGCAGGAGAAACCGTGTTAGTTCACGCGGCAGCAGGGGGGCTTGGCAGCTTTTTGGGACAAATGGCCAAAGTTTTCGGAGCAGGCAAGGTCATCGGCACAGTCGGGAGTATCGAAAAAACAAAGTTAGCCGCATCTTTAAGGTACGATGAGCTGTTGCTTCGATCTGATTTCATTGAGCCAATCAATCAGATGCTAGGTCCACGCAAAGTTGATATCGTTCTGGACCCGGTAGGCGGCGATATGCGTATTCTTAGCCAAGAGCTGCTGCGTCCAATGGGACAAATCATCATGCTGGGAAATGCCAGCGGCAAAGACGATGTCCCGCAATCTTCCAACGATATTTGGTTATCGAACAAATCCATAAAAGGGTTCAATATCGGAGCATATAGCCAGTCCGCTCCTGCTGAAGTCGGTAATTCGGCGAAAGAGGCGCTAACTCTGTTGGCAAAAGGCCAGATCAGGGCGGAAATATTCGGTGTCTTCCCTTTGGAGAAAGTTTCCGAAGCTCATGAGCTTTTAGAGGAGAAGAACACAGTAGGTAAACTTTTGCTGAAAGTGGGAGGGTAAAAGGTCGGTAGGGATTTGCGTGCATCTTGTTATAGCTTAAAGCTATAACAGGATATAGGAATAAAAAGTTACCTTTTCGTGGATAGTCAATGCTATCATTACAATTATAATGAAAATGAGGCATGGGGTATCATAGTTCTGGAGGGTAATGTTAAATATGCTAAAAGAGAAAATAGAAAATAAAGAGGCGGGCATTTTGACCTATGGCATGACGCCTCCGAAGATAACAAATACCTCAGATAAGGTAGCTGAGATTGCACGCAAACAGGTTGAAAGAATAAATGACATCGATATAGATGCATTAATTTTGTATGATGTTCAGGAAGAGACGGATCGAGTTGAACAAGAAAGACCATTCCCGTATTTGCCAACGATGGATCCGGCAACCTATAGCGATGAGTATTTAAATCAATTGCGAGTCCCCAAAATCATCTATCGTTGTGTTGGAAGGTATAGTGAAGAGCAATTCGTAAATTGGGTAAAAGCCGATAGGGAACAGGATCGATACTCCGTTTATGTAGGTGCTTCTTCCAGTAAACAAGAGATTAATTTAGAACTATCTGATGCTTATGATCTAAGCAAGAGATTAAATAACAATTTAACTTTTGGGGGGGTTGTTATCCCTGAAAGACACATGAAAAAAAATGATGAGCACTTACGAGTGAATCATAAGACGCAAAATGGCTGTTCCTTTTTCGTCTCGCAAGCCACTTATAATGTTGAGGCCTCGAAAAATTTCTTATCCGATTACTTCTATTACTATACAAATAATGGGTTGGAAATGGTGCCCATTTTGTTCAATCTTGCGCCGTGCGGTTCTGAAAAAACGTTAGAATTCATGAAATGGTTAGGAATCAGTATTCCGACATGGCTAGAAAATGACTTAAAATATTCGCAAGATGTGCTCGATAAATCATTAAAATTGTCTCTGGGCATTTTTGAAGAGATTTTGGATTTTGCACTGGAAAAAGGGATTCCGATTGGATGTAGTGTGGAAAGTGTCTCCACAAGGAAAGTTGAGATAGAGGCTTCTGTTCAACTTGTTAGAGACATTAGGGCTATGTTGGATAAAAAATTGAATAGAAACGTGCTTACTTCAATCTAGTAGGTAGTGTGAGAGTAGCGCAATAGGGAGCAGTTCTGCAGCAGCAGGATTGCTCTTTTTATTTAGAATCATACTAGTCGCCGATTGACATTTCCTGATTATGGGAATATGATAAATAAAAAATGAATGAACCATTCATTCATCTAAAAGGAGTCAGATCGTGATGGAGCCATTGAAAACTAAGCCGTGGAGTGTGTCAGGGAAGTATGTGCTTATTACAGGAGCAACAAGCGGTATCGGGCTTGCGGCAGCCAAGGAACTTGCGGTTCGAGGAGCAGATTTGGGAATCGTGGCGCGGAGTCAGGTTAGGGCGGATGAAACTGTCGAACAGATCCGGATGTTGACTGGAGGCAAAACGAAAGTAGACGTTTTTCTGGCAGACCTGACTGATCAGAGGTCTATTCGCAGCGTTGCTTCCGAAATTTTGACGCAATGTCCCCGCATTGACGTGCTGATTAACAATGCGGGTGCTATGTTCGTGAAGCGGATCCTTACTCGAGACGGTATGGAGCAAACTTGGGCGGTCAACCATCTCGCACCCTTCCTGCTAACGACGTTACTCCTTGATCGGCTCAAGATGAGCGGTCAAGCGCGAATCATTACCACGTCTTCCCATGGGCATAAGATGGCGAAAACAGGCATTGTTTTTGATGATTTAACCGCTGAGAAGCGCTATAGTTTCCCCCAAGTTCTAATGGGAGGGGCTAATTTTCGGTACGGAGAAACGAAGTTAGCGAATATTTTGTTCACGACAGAGTTAGCCCGTCTCCTTGAAGGAACTGGCGTTGTCGCGAACTGCTTTGATCCGGGGCTTGTCGCTACCAATTTTAATCAGGATAATGGCTTGCTGGCCCGAATGACGATGGCGGTCATGAAACGATTCTCCCGGCCAGTGGAAAAAGGAGCAGAGACGCTCGTCTGGCTTGCGGATTCGAGTGAAATTAGTAGAGAGAGCGGAAAGTACTATGTCGATATGAAGGAAGCGACTCCTACGGTTGCTGCCCAAAGTGAGGAAATTGCGCGTAAACTATGGGAAGTCAGCGAGCGTCAAACTCAGCAATTGAAATTAGGATAAAGGAGAGTCACCAGGATGTCGGAAACGAATCAGACAACGGATCGCAAGAACGATGAAAGAAGAGAGCAAATTAAAAAGGCTGCACTCAAAGTGTTCGCAAGCAGAGGAATTGCCGGCACGAAGATCAGCATGATTGCTGAGGAAGCCCGAATCAGCCAAGGTCTTACTTACCGTTATTTTCAGTCGAAAGAAGAACTATTCACACTCCTAGTTCAGGAAGCTGTAGAAGAGGCGCAAACATCAATACGTAATGTCCCATTGCTTCCCGGAACTCCACTAGAACAGTTCAAAGCGTTGACATGGAACATGCTAGACGACACCAACAAGCACTACTTCTTACTTATTCAGCAAGCTCAAACTGCCGAAGGCGTGCCGGAGCAAGCTAAGTTAGCAATCTCGCGGTATCATCCCCAGGATACGATGGATTTGTTAGTTCCTATTTTTGAAAAAGGGCAGGAACTCGGTGAATTCGGAGAAGGAGATCCACGACAAATGCTCTTCCTTTATTTTTCCGTTGTCACCGGGTTAATGATACAAGAGACTCATGCGGGTAAAGGGTATTGGCAACAAGAAGTGGACCGGTTGATCAAGCTCTTGACCTGATTGTTAGAGAAACCCTCGCCAAATACTGGTGAGGGTTTTTCGTTTGCTTGGTCCAGCTCATGGAAGCAAATGGAACGTTAATCGGATCTGTTCCAAGAACGACTCCGATGAGTAGCCGCGCTCTTCTTTTTGAAACGAGTAAGAATCGCTGCTTAAGGCCATGAGAAGCATATCCGCCTTGAAAATATGGTTAGGCTGGGGCTGCTCCCCGCTGGATAATGCAATTTCGTCGAAAAGCTCGACCAATAATTGCTGCAGCTCGAGATACAGAGGACTCTGCGTTCGAGCCCGAGTTCGATTCGTTGAAGCGGAGTCCTCAACGCCTTTAAGTAATTGCGATTTTTTCTCCCTGAAAGCCATAAACAGCTCGAGAAGACCATTTAATCTTTGGCTTGGCGGAGCGGAGCGGTTTTCCTGCATGTACGCTTCAATATTTTCGAAGAGGAGAACGATGTTCTCTTTCATTAAATCCAGACACAGCTCACCCTTGTTGCGATAGCGGCGATAAAGCGTACCTGGACCGATCTGTGCTTCTGCGGCAATTTGGTTCATACTAACTTGTTCAACGCCATTCTGATCGAATAAGCGATAAGCCGCATCCAAGATGCGCTGGCGATTCTCCGCGGCGTCGCGGCGTTCCGTACGAGGGGGTGTCTCTGAATCAAACATGATCATCATCACTTCCTATTGTGATTGTATTCGTCATATTGACAAGTGGAGAGGTCTCCGTTTATCATAAATGGAGAGGTCTCCGCTTAATAGTATCATAAGGAATAGGAGTGTTCAATACATGCCGAATAACGACAAAAGCTCTTTGTTGATCATGGATTTACAGAATGGTATCGCCTCTCGTTTCGCAGAACAGGATCTGATCCCGTTTCAAAAAGCGATCGAAGCTGCACGCAAAAACGACATCCCGGTTATCTATGTGCGAATTGCGTTTCGCGAAGGTTACCCGGAGCTTAACCCGCGCAACAGTATGGCGGCTAGAATTTCGCAATACGGCGGCATGAGCACCGTAGATGTTGCGACGCAGATCCATGAATCTGTAAAGCCCGAGCCGGGTGAGCCCATCGTTACGAAGCTGCGCGTCAGCGCATTCTCCGGCAGCGATTTGGAGATCATCCTTCGATCCCTTCAAATCGACACCTTGATTCTTACTGGAATTGCAACCAGTGGTGTCGTTCTGTCGACATTGCGGGAAGCGGCGGATCGAGATTATAAGCTGAAGGTACTTGCAGATGCTTGCCTGGATGCTGATCCCGAGGTTCATCGGGTTCTCATGGAGAAGGTTTTCCCTCGTCAAGCAGAGGTTCTGACAACAGAGGCTTGGATCCATTCTTTAGGAGCACACTAACACTAAGGAACAAACACTGCAGCAAGAAGATGGAAAGAAGGCTTGTTACGATGCCAATTTGGAAAAGAAATTTAATCGTTTGCTGGTTTGGCATGTTTGTAACCGGCGTGGGTATGAGTCAGATCGCGCCAGTTTTGCCGCTTTTTATCCAACATCTAGGTGTGTGTCAATCGAGTTTAATCGCCCAATATTCGGGCATTGCCTTTGGGATTACCTTTATTGTATCTGCTATTTTTTCTCCTATTTGGGGGGCAGCGGCGGACAGATTTGGTCGGAAACCCATGTTATTGCGGGCAAGTCTAGGGATGGCTCTCGTGATTGGCAGCATGGGTTTTGCCCCCAATGTGTATGTGTTGATCGGGCTGCGATTATTGCAGGGCATCATAACAGGGTATGGGACGGCTTGCACCACGTTAATTGCTACGCAAACAGAGAAGGACCATGCAGGTTACGCATTAGCTACCTTGTCAACGGCAAGCATCGCAGGTTCATTGCTAGGACCGCTTATTGGCGGATTTCTGGTAGAGAATTTCGGGATGCAAAATGTCTTTTTTATCACAGGCGGGTTGATGCTGCTGGCTTTCATTACGACGGCCATGTTCGTGAAGGAAACATTCACGCGCGAAGACCGACATGTGCAAAGCGCCAAGGAAATTTGGACGCTTATTCCTGAGAAGAGCTTGACGATCACGATGTTCGTCACCTTTTTTATTTTAACCGTGGCGCTTTATTCCGTTGAACCCATTCTCACCGTCTATATTACCCAGCTGACCGACCATCTTAACCATGTAGCTTTAATTGCAGGGCTTACATTTTCAGCATCGGGTTTGGCTAATATCTTTGCGGCTCCAAGACTGGGAAAGCTGTCGGATCGCATAGGGGCGCACAAAGTGATGTTGATTTCGCTTCTTGCGGCAGGCATCATATTCATTCCTCAAGCTTTCGTAACCAATCCTTGGGAGCTGATGATTCTTCGCTTTTTGTTAGGGCTCACGGCTGCTGGTTTGACCCCTACGGTCAATATATTGATCAAGAAAATCACACCGTCAGCCATAACCGGAAGAGTTTTCGGTTTTACGATGTCGGCCGGTTATTTAGGCGTTTTTGCAGGTGCTATTTTAGGCGGACAGGTAGCGGCTTGGTTCGGCAGCAGATATGTATTTCTCGTCACGGGTGCGCTGCTGCTGATCAATGCGGGTTGGGTTTATTTTAACGTGTATAAAAAAATCCAGTCCAAAAGGACGCTGACTATCATTCAGTAAACAAAAGAGGGGCGCGCTTATGAAACTAAAATGGTATGGTCATTCTTCATTCTTACTAACGTCGGAAGCGGGAACGAGAATTCTCATTGATCCGTACTATAAATTTCTTGGCTATCGCATGCCGGTTCCGATTGAATCCGATATCGTCGTCGTTACACACAATCATGCTGATCACAATAAGGTGCAAGCCGCATCTGGCGATTACTTGCTCGTGAATGAGCCGGAATCATATGACCGTGGCGATGTAAGTATCGACGGGTTCAAGACGTTCCACGACAAGGTGAATGGTAAGAAACGCGGGCCCAATATTATTTTTCGATTCAAAATAGATGGGCTAACGGTTTGTCATTGCGGTGATCTGGGACATCTACTTACCGAGGAACAGGTACGGGAAATCGGCAAAGTGGACATTCTCATCGTCCCTGTAGGAGGAAAAATGACGCTTGATGGCGCCGAGGCTGTTCACGTCATGCACCAATTGCAGGCAACTGTTGCAATCCCGATGCATTATCGGACAAAGGCATTAGGCATTCTCGGAAGAATTGTTTTTGCAAAGGTGGATAAGTTCATTGAGGCTGCGGGAACGCGCAGGACAGAAGTGAAGACATTGCAGGTATCAAAGGAAAACCTTGCTCAATTCGCTGGCATCGTAACGATGCAGTATGAAGAGTAGCCACATAAAAACAAACTGAAAAAGTAAAAGTTTATAATTACCAGGAACGAATGATTTTCCCTATAGCGTATTAACGTAAAAGTCGCACCGTTGCGGCTTTTTTTGTTCTAAAAAAAATCAATTTTCGAAATAAAATATTCCATTGAGTTTTAAACTCATTTTTCCTAGAATTGGTTAAAACAGACGCCATACGTTGCGAAAAAGCAGAAGGGAGCGTGGTTATTCCAATGCTTGCACGATTGCTTGTAGACGATTAACGGGGACAAGTAAGGTGGACATTTTTTAGTTGAGTGGACTATTTAAAGGTAAGACAAGAAAAGTCCACAAAACCAAAAACTTTTGAATGTTTTAATGTAAGCGCATTCTATATACTACGGGTAGCAAGAGATGGGAGGTTTGCTATGTAAAAATTCAGCTAAGCCCAAATCTTATCGATCACAATAATGAAGGTAATTTTTAAGATATTTTCTAGAATAAGGTTAAATGATTACTACAGGAGAGGAGGTTCTGCTCTCGAGAAGGGGGAAATTACTTTGGCTGCGACCAGGAAAGAAAATCAACATGTGGCCCTGTGGAAAGGTTTATCGATCGTATCGTTTGTTCTGTTTATTACGACGTTATTGATTGTCTTTCTCTATAAAGGGCGCGACATACCTGTTGCCACTGTAGATGGTGTAAAAATTAGCCAGGACCAGCTATATAAAGCGCTTGTCGATTACGAAGGTCCGAAAATACTGGAGAAACTCATTCTAGAGGATTTAATCATGAAGGAGTCCAAAGCGGCGGGGGTGGTTGTGACCGAAAGCGAGTTTCAAGCTTCCTTCGATAAAGTCAGAACTTCTTATGCTACACAAGAAGAATTTCTGGAAAATCTGAAGAAGGACGGTTATACGGAGCAATCGATGCGTACGGAGCTGAGAACTCAGTTGTATATTCGTAAGATTCTTGAGCCTCGCGTAACGGTCGATGACAATGAAGTGAAAGCGCATTATGCAGAGCACATGTCGCATGATCCGGCGTCCAATACCAAAAGCGAGGCGCAAGTTATTGCTGAAATTCGAGATGAATTGGTGAATAAAGAAATTCTTGATCTCATGGAGCCCTGGTTTGAAGAACTCCGGTCCAAAGCGAATATTGCGATTTCGTTACCGGGGATCCAAATGATTTCCCCAAAAGGAGGAAGCTAAACAACAATGATAACCTACTCATTGAAGCGAACGGTTTCTATTGTTAATATTCTTGTTATTTTTGCTGTGAATTTGCTGCTGGGTTTTACGGATATTACGCCTACTGCCCATGCTGCTGGAACTACGGATGGATTAATTGCGTGGTATAAGTTTGATGATGTGAGCGGAAATGTGATTAAAGATGCTTCAGGTAAAGGCAACAATGCAACAGCAGCAGGAGAAACGTACAGCTTTACGGATTGGGATCAGGGGAAAGCGATTAGCTTGAGCGGTGGAACGAGTGCAGCGGGTGCTAATGTCAAGCTGCCAAACGGGATATTAAATGGCGTTACCAATTTTACAATATCGACTTGGGTAAATATGCGTGCGACAACGAGTTACATGCGTATTTTCGATTTCGGTTCCGGCAACACGACCAGCTACATGTATTTGACGCCTACCGGGAATAATGACGGAGCCAAAGGCCTGGCTTTCGGTATTACGACGAGCGGCTGGTCCAATGAAGAGAAGGCGCAAAAAGGCACAGCATTAACGACAAATGTTTGGAAACATGTGACCGTTGTTTTAAATGGTCATACGGTTACTCTTTATGAAAATGGGTTGAAAGTCGGGGAAAACACCTCGTTGACTTTGAATCCATCAAGTCTGGGCGCAACGACGGCGAACTATATCGGGAAAGGTCAGTTTGCTGATCCTACAATCAATGCTTTGTTCTCCGATTTTCGTATTTATAATAGAGCGCTGGATGCTTCCGAGGTTGCCGGGTTAATCAATAAGCCGGACAGCGAACTCGTGGCAGCTGATATGGCCGCACTACTTGCAGGTGTGAACCTTAGAACAGTAGACACAGACCTTTCATTAATAACCAAGGGGCCGTACGGTTCCGATATTACATGGCAATCCAGCAATACGAATGTGATTGCGACAAATGGCAAAGTCACTCGTCCTGCTCCAGGCCAGTCTGACGCAGCCGTTACGTTAACGGCGACCGTGACAAAAGGAGCAGCGCATGATTCTAAAGTTTTCGAAGCTGTTGTTCTCGCTCAATTATCGGACCAACAGAAACTGCAACTAGATAAGGATGCTATTAGTCTGGGAAGTATTAGCGCAGTGACCAAGAATTTGGATTTGCCTACGGAAGGACGCAACGGTTCCGTGATCACTTGGCAATCCAGCAATACCAGCGTGATCGGTCATGATGGAACGGTCACTCGACCGGCGGCTCGGTCTGGCAATGCTGTCGTGAATTTGACAGCCACGATCAAAAACGGAAACGCTAGTGATACGAAAACCTTCGCGGTGACGGTGTTGGAAGAGCCCTTCGTATTGACATTAAGCAGCATTGATGACGTAAATGTTGATACGGTAATTGGAACGGCGCCGGTCCTGCCGAGTAGTGTCATTGCGGTCTACAATGACGAAGAAACGTCCAGGCAGCTCAGCGTAAAATGGGATGATGTGAACCCGTCGAATTATGCGTCTGAAGGTTCTTTCATTGTGCAAGGAACGGTTGAAGGAACGAGCATCAAAGCTGCTGCCCACATTAAAGTGAGAACACTGAGCTTTCATTCAGAGTTTAATATGAGCAGCTTGCAGGGCAATCAAACGCTTACGGCGACTGTAACCGGAACGAATAAGGGCAGTGCAGCTGTTTCTTCATTGGTAACACTAGCGCTTTATGATGCTGCCGGTAAAATGGTCGACAAATCACAATTGAGCAAAAGTGTGACGCAAGGAGCTCCTGTTACCCTATCCGCAAACCTTACTTTACCTGCTGATGTAACAGGTTATACAGCTAAAGTACTTGTTTGGGATGGCACGGATTTGCAGACTTCGCATTTGCAGCCCCTGAGCGGCGTAGCGGAATTGACAAGCACACCTGGAATTCCTGGTGGCATTACCGCCACACCGTCGACGAGCATTCCTCAAATTGAGATTGCTTGGCAGACTTCAACCGAGGCAGCAAGCTATGATCTGGAAGTGGACGGCACAACCATTAGTAATATCACAAGTCCATTTATCCATCAGGGATTGTTGTATGGTTCCAAGCATACCTATGCTGTGCGAGCTAAGAACACGTCAGGCGTCAGTGCATGGAGTAAATCCATCAGCGCAGACGTGACATCAACGCCAGGCGAGGCCAACCTTGTTGTACAGCCGTTTGGCTTAAGTGATGTGACTTTGCAAGACAGTATCTTTACTAAACTAAGAGACAGTGAATATTTGTATTTGGATGGTTACAATTTGGATAAATTGCTGTTTGCCTTCCGGGCAGCTGCGGGGCTTGATACCAAAGGAGCCACAGCGATGGGCGGATGGGATTCCGCAGCGGGGAAATTAAGAGGCCATTCGACAGGACACTTCTTGTCGGCTTTTGCTCAGGCTTATGCCAGCAGCGGCGAGGCGAAATGGAAAACGAAGATTGACTACATGATCGACGAATTAGCGAAAGTTCAGGATGCATTGGCAACACAACCTAATGGCATGGAGAAATCGAATCTCGGGAAAAATAATCCTGCGCTCGTGGGGAATAACTCTCCAGGTTTTCTTAGTGCCTATGGGGAATGGCAATTCATTTTATTAGAGAATGGTGCTGTGTACAACGGTACAGAGACTGATTTTAATACTATCTGGGCTCCTTACTATACTCTACATAAAATCATGGCGGGCTTACTGGACAGCTATAAAGCGACTGGAAATGCAAAAGCTTTGAGCATTCTTGTGAAAATGTCGGATTGGGTGGATGGCCGTTTGAGCAAATTGCCGCAATCCACATTAAACAGTATGTGGGGCAGATACATTGCCGGCGAGTTTGGCGGTATGAACGAAACGTTAGCGGAGATTAGTGCAATTACAGGTAATAGCAAATATTTAGCAACAGCCAAACTATTTGATAATTCGAAGTTATTTACGCCAACAGCGAATAATCAAGACACCTTAAACGGTATTCACGCCAACCAGCATATTCCACAAATTATTGGAGCTTTGAAAGTATATGATCAAACGAATGACGCTTCCTATTATAAAGTAGCTCAAAATTTCTGGGGCATGGTGACGAATCATCGCCAATTCAGTAACGGCGGCAGTGGCGTAGGCGAGTTGTTCAAGGAATCGGACAAAATTGCCTCCTATATTCTGGAGGGTGGAACCAGCAAAAACAGTCAGGCCGAAGATTGCGCAACGTATAACATGCTGAAACTAACCAGAGAGTTATTCTTCCACAATCCGGATGCCAAATATATGGACTATTATGAGAGAGGTCTGTATAACGGTATACTTGCTTCCAAAGATCAAAGCGCTTCCAACAGTGGTGTTGTTTACTTCATGCCATTAGGTCCTGGCAGCACGAAGGGATACGGCCGTACCAGCTTTACCTGCTGTGCAGGAACGGGTCTGGAAAGCCAAACAAAATACCAAGACTCCATTTATTTCCGCTCCAGCGATAAGAAATCTTTATACGTCAACTTGTATATGCCTTCCACTTTGAATTGGGCTGAAAAAGGAATATCCGTTGTGCAAACAACGAACTTCCCGAGTGAAGAAGGCAGCACGCTTACCGTAAAAGGCAGCGGTCAGCTGGATATTAAGCTTCGCGTTCCTTACTGGGCTGTTAAGGGCTTTACAGTCAAGGTAAATGGAGTTGAGCAAAATGTGACGGCAACACCAAGCACGTATGTCACGCTCAGCAAAGTATGGGCAAACAACGACAAAATTGAGATTTCCATGCCGTATAGCTTACGTGTGGAAAAAACGCCGGACGATCCTGCGATGGGCAGCATATTCTATGGTCCGCTTCTCATGGTTGGCAAAAGCAGCAGCACGAAATTTATCAACTTGAGTTTGAACGAATCCGATCTTTCCCAATCTATAACGCCAGTCGCAGGCACACCACTGAATTTTACAACGAACGGAGTTACGTTAGTGCCAATGTACACCGCTTATAATTTTGCCTATCATGCTTATTTCAAACTTAATCAGTAATGAGTTATCGAGAAGGAGGGGAACGTGTGTCTAAAAGAATCATTTCTGTTGTCGCAACTTTGGCTATGCTCATCTGTATGCTGGCAATTGTTCCTGCGCCCAAAGCAGCAGCAGCTGGAACAACAGCTGAGATCAATCACGTAGAAACTGCGATAGATCAAACAACACAAAAGGTCACTTTTCATGGAGAAATCAGTCTTGGCATGGGCAAGGATGTCACGATGATGGTCAACAATCCTCAGGGACAACTCGAGTATTTGAACCAAACCAACAGTGGAGAGGGTGGACATTTCTCTTTTTCGTACTCGCCAAACGGTTGGTTAGGGGGAACGTATACGTTCAAAATCGGCGGCGAAGGCGTAGCGGTTCCATATGCCGGAAGCTTCCAACTTGCAAGTACGGGATCACCGTCGGCAACATTGACAGGACCTTCTTCTGTCCTAGGCGGTCAGCCTGTCGACTTAAAGCTGGGAGTAAGCAATCAATCCTCTACTTTCTCTATTTTGAATGTCGTATTGAATTATGATCCCAATCTATTGCATTTTGATACGGTGACGGATAATGGGCTTGTCTCCTTGGCGGAGACGTCAATCGGCTCGTTGAAAGAAAACTTCAAGGTACTAGTCACTGGAGTTAAGCCGGAAAAAGGTCAAGTTTTAATCCTGATGTCCAGTATTGGTTCAGGGAACGAGGTAGCTGGCGGTGATTTGCTTAGCTTGCATGCGAAGGCTAATCAAGTAGCCACATCCGTCACTACGAATGTTTATGTCTCTGATGCCGCCGTATCTTCAAACGGTGTTAAAGTAGAGCTGGATGGAGCTTCCTTGTCGCTTCAAATCCATACTTTGGATAAAGAAGCGTTGAGCACCCTGATTGCATCGGCTCAAAGCCAACATGATGCGGCTGTTGAGGGTACTCACATCGGTCAATATCCAAGCGGTTCCAAACAAACGTTGCAGCTTGCTATCAACGATGCGAAAGTTGTTCGTGACAATGCAGCAGCAACAGAAGCGGAAGTGCAATCAGCTCTTAGCAGCTTAGACGCTGCATTAAGAACATTTATTAACTCGGTAATCACTACAACCGATCCTGAACCAGGTCACGCAGACAAAGAAGCCCTTGGCGCATTGCTGGTCAGCGCTCAGAGCAAGCTGGATGCTGTTGTCGTTGGTACGAAGGTTGGCCAATATGCAAGCGAATCCAAAGCCACGTTACAGGCAGCGGTTACACGTGCAAAAGCTGTATTCGATAACGCTTCCGCAACCCAAGCGCAAGTGGATGCTGCGAAAGATGAATTGGCTTCAGCGCTGCAGGTGTTCTCGAACAGCATCATTACGTTGGTGCCTGGCGCAACGAAAATTACGATTAATGACTTGTCTCTGATCGCTAAGTACTACGGAACTACTTCTAATGACGCGAACTGGAGTCTGATTGAAAAAGCAGATATTAATAATTCCAATTCGATTGACATTCAAGATCTGGCAGCAGTTGCTAGAATGATTATTGATGAGTGGCTTACGGAAGAATAAGCAATAATAAGAGACTGCCCCAGCGGTAATGTAGGCTGGGGCAGTTCTTCTTTGTACGAACGAGCCACCCCGTTCGTACAGAAAAGAACCCTTTCCGCCGTGCATTGAAGCGCGGGAAGGGTTCTTTTATTTCAATGCAAGAGAATCTTTCGTCATTTCTTTATTGCCGGTATCCATATAGACAGGAATCGTTTCACCACGTGCTGCGCGCAGCAATTGTCCGATAATATTATCGCCCCATACTTGTTCATTCTGGGAGATAACGGAGGTAATTTGACCGTTGATAAGGGCTTCTTTCACATTGGGCATCATCCCAAAGGACAGGGCATTCCGCTTCAAACCTTTGGCTTTCCATAACAGGATCGAAGCCGAGCTGGATAAAATATCAAGCGTGATGAGCGTGTCAAAGTGTGGGTGGTCATCGATCATACGCTCCATATCAGACAGTGCCTTATCGGAGGAGCCCTCGTTATATCCGACTTCAAGCACTTGAATAGCCGTATTACGAGACAAGTAGTCGAGCATGCCGGAAAGCCGGTTTTTTTGAATAGGTGTTTTAGACATACCTGATTCAACAAGCACCATGCCTTTGCCTTTCATGAGTTTGCTGACGACTTCCCCCATTAAAGCCCCGCCTTTGTAGTGATCTGGACCGATGTAGGAGAGCCGGCGGCTTAAAGGTGCGTCGGTTTCGAAGCAAACAACCGGTATACCGGCTTCCACAGCTTTATTGATAGCAGGGACAAGGGCATCTGGATCGATAGGAGCAATTGCAATGCCGTCTACCTTTTGTTTAATCATGGTTTCCATCATACGTATCTGTTGTTCTAAACTAACCTCTTCCGGCGCCTTGACAATTAACTGAACGGAATTGGAGGCTGCCGTTTTCTCGGCAAGCTGCGTAATGACTTCATAAAAAGAATGCGCCATTGGATATATAATCCCGAATGTATAGGCGGGAGGACGCTCGCTTTTTTGTGGAGAAGGGGTTACGGTAGCGAATAAGGAACCAGGTGAAGAATGAGCATCCGAACAGCCCACAGTTGTAAATAGTGAGAAAAACACGAATAAGAGAAGCGATTTCTTAATAGTAACTGACAAAGCCCTTATGCTCCTCTCTCTCAGATGTAAGCAGGTCTTTGTTCAACTGGCCGCTTTTGCGAAATTCTCTTGTTGTCATACCCGTTACTCGCTTAAAAAGGTTTGAAAAGTAATGAGCATCGTTATAGCCAACGAGGAAAGCAATCTCATAGGATTTGGCCTGCGTCGTCTGAAGCAGTTCCATCGCTTTGCGAATTCTGGTTTGCGTTAAGTATTCGATGAAAGTTTGGCCATTTTCTTGGCTGAACACTTTACTTAAATGACCTGAGCTTAAATTAACATGGTCAGCAGCGTCTTGCAGAGAAAAGTAATCTTTATCATAATGCTCGTGAATGTATTTTTTCACTTTAATCAGCATATCCCCATGCTTATCGGAAGCTTCGGAACGCCACTGCCAATATTGTTCAGCCAGTCTAATCAAATAGGCACGAGACTCATTCAAAGTTCTTATTAATTCTATAGCTTTCTGCAATTCCTGAAGGGTCATGTCGAAGTTAGCTATGTTGGGGTAAGAGTCCCTCGCTGATCGAAATACTTCCAACGTCAAATCGTTTAATATATAGTATCCAATAAGCGAAGATTGCCAATCCGTATGCTGAAGAATGGAAGCGAAAGAATGGATAAAGGTTTCTGCATGGGCAGGTGAGCCGATCTTCAGAAATTCAACAAACATTGCCCGGTCTAAAAAAACAGATTGTTCGAAAGAACCGTTTCTCGATTCCAGCATCGCATGGCGATTCTGACGCGATAAACGGCGCCAGTGCATGTCTTCCATCGCTTCCAGGAAAGAAACATGAATGCCCTGCATCCGGTCTTGAACACTTCCGATGCCAACGGAAATCGAGTAGGAGAGATGTTCCATGGACTGATTTTGCACCTGTTGAACCGTTTCTAGTGCTTGTTTGATTTGTTCTTGCGTTTCATACTTCAGTATCCATACGCATTCCGTCTTACTACGCTTGAACACCAAGTGGTTGTTCCCATCAAGCTTAAGATTCAGCAGGTGTTCGGCATGCTTCATATCCTCTGAGGAGTCATCTGGAACAGAATCGGAAGAAGCTAATTTGCGGAAGTCGGCGGTTACAACAACATAGTAACGAGAGAGAAGGTTTAAGTTCAGTTTAGAACTCAAATGAACGGCTTCCGACGTTGTTATAAATCCACTGCATAAATCATTAAGCAGCTTACTTTGCGTGAAACCGGATTGCCTTTTTTCTTCCTGTTTTAATTGCTCGATCTCCAATTTCTCCAGACGCGCTGCATCGATCTTGCCGCTAACTTGACGTAGGGTTTGGAGCAAATCCGCTGAGCTGATCGGCTTTGTGCAATATTCCTCTACACCCAGACGAAGGGCTGTTCGCGCATATTCGAAATCCCCATGCCCGCTCAAGATGACAATCTTGATATCCGGTGAATTTTTCCTAACAAAGGAACTGAGTTCCAAGCCATCCATGAAGGGCATCTTAATGTCGGTAATGAGAATATCAGGTTGATACTGTTCAATCATCGGCAGCGCAACTTCACCATCGGAAGCATCTCCACAATAAATAAATCCTTCTTTTTCCCAATGGATCGTATCACGAATCGTTTCGCGAATTAAAATTTCATCGTCAACTAGCAGCACTTTTTTCATGGCATGTTACCTCCAGTCATAGGGATTCGAATGGAAACTTTCGTTCCCTCGTTTTGAATGCTGTCAATGCTTACACCGTATTTGTCCCCGTAATAAAGTTTAATTCTTTGTTGTACATTATGCAGGCCGAACCCCCCGGATACTTCATTGCCGGTTTGCTCAGGAAGTTGATCGTTCGCTAAATACTCACGCATCTGCTCAAGCTTCTCCGGCGACACTCCGATCCCGTCATCTTCCACCGTCAGTACAATGTCTTCTTCGTTCTCGATCAGGCCAGTGATTCGAATCATGCCTTTTCTTCGCTTGTTTTTTAAACCGTGATATAAAGCGTTTTCTACGATGGGCTGCAGAATCATTTTCAAGATCGGATACGGATTTAAGCGGGAATCAATCTGAATCTCATAATCCAAAATATCGCGGTAGCGCATTTGTTGAATGACTAAATAACTATGCACATGCTCGACTTCTTTAGTAATGATAATCCAGTCACGGCCTTTGCTTAAAGAGATTCGGAACAGTTTGGATAGCGATTGAACCAACTGAATGACTTGATTATTTTTGCCCGCTTCTGCCATCCAGACGATGGAATCCAGTGTGTTGTACAAGAAGTGGGGATTAATTTGCGCTTGCAAAGCCCGTAATTCCGCCTTTTTAATTTCTTCTTGCTCCTTAATGCTTTGTTCGAGCAGTTTGCGGATTTTACTAAGCATGATGTTAAAACTTTTGCCCAATAAGGCAACCTCATCATTGCCTTTTGGAATCACTTTGGCTTCCAAGTATCCGGAAGCGGCAAGCTGCATTTTACTTTTTAAAAGGTGAAGAGGGTGTATCAAGCGGTTTGAAATGAAAAAATGAAGGGATACGGCAAAGATAAAACTTAACACAACGGTAATGATGATGAGCTGTCGAATGGAATTCGCTTCTTCAACAATTTCTTGTAGCGGCACGTAGCCTACGATACTCCAGCCTGTCATCACCGAAGGAGCTACGTAGACGAATTTTGGCTTGCCTTCGGTTGAGTCGATGTAATTCGTGTCAGTTCCGTTAAGAATGTGTGTTAAATCTGAGGGGAGCGGGAGTTTGACAGTTGCTTTTAACGTTGATGGCTTAAAGATAGGGGTGCCGGATGAATCGACAACAAAGTAGAACCCTGTCTGACCAATTTTAACGTTATCGCAAAATTGAGTGACCACTTTATCATCGACGTCGATGACGATAAATCCAATGACTTCGTGTGTAATTTGTTGTTTCACGGCGGCCATAATGGAGATGACATTCGTGTTGTTATACTGAAAACCGTCGATTCTGTCGAGCGCTGAGGCCTCGGAAGGAGGGACAATGAAAACCTCATCCGGATTTTTGGTCAAATGAGTCAAGTGCAGGTTGCGCAGTGGATTTTTCTCAAGCTGAAACAAACCCTTTCTTTCACTAATGCCTCGGCCATACAAGTTAACCATGGTGATATTGAGAACGCTATCATATTGGTACGTTTGTCTGTAAGAGTCCATGGTTCTTAGGATTTGTTTGGTATCCTCATAAGTATCTTCTTGGGAGAATAAGAATCGAAGCACTTGTGTGTTCTTGCTAATCTCAAGCAGCTTTCTCGTATCAATAAATTGTGTATCCAGATCACGGGCAAGCTGATCTGCAGAAAGCATGGCTGCTGCTTTGCTGTTATTGAAAACCGTTTTAAATGATTTCTGGTAGGAGATGAGTCCAACCGCAATTAGAGGAATGCATGTCAGAATAATAAACATGGTGAGCAATTTGGTTTGCAAGCTCGAGGAAATCCATTGGATTAATCTCATAAATGGTTAAGTAACCTTTCGAATGCGGAGATAGTTGCCTCCATCTTACTATAACAAATTGTGCTGCATGCGGGAATGGTAACGTATACATACAACCACAAATAACAATTTACTCTTATAAAAACAAACTTTTCTCGAAAAAGTCATGGGAAATCACTAAAAAATTTACAAGAAATGAGCGTGAAACTCCGTATAAAAGGCAAGTGAAAGCGTTTTATAATGAGGTCACACCGAACAAGAGGTGAACGATGGGGAGGAAAAAACATGATTATTACGAAAAAAATGGGGGTTCTCGTTGTGGCTTCCTGTCTGATGCTGCTCTCGGCAGCTTGTGGGAACAGCGCTACCACAGGATCAAGCACAACGGCTCCAACAACAAACGCGGGAGCTACGGCAGCACCAGCAGCACCGGCAGCAGGGAAGAAGATCTCGCTTGGTTTTGCTCAGGTTGGAGCGGAAAGCGGATGGCGAACAGCGAATACGAAGTCGATTCAGGATTCAGCCAAAGACGCCGGTTTTGATTTGAAATTCTCCGATGCCCAGCAAAAACAAGAGAATCAAATCAAAGCAATTCGTACTTACATTCAACAAAAAGTGGACGTTATTGCTTTCTCGCCGGTTGTTGAGTCCGGTTGGGATACGGTACTGAAAGAAGCGAAAGATGCGAAAATCCCGGTCATTTTGACAGACCGTGCGGTTGATTCCAAGGATACCTCTTTGTATGTAACTTTTATTGGTTCTGATTTCGTAGAAGAAGGCAAGAAAGCAGGCAAATGGGTTGCGGATAAGTACAAAGATGCGAAGGAAGATGTGAACATTGTTGAGCTTCAAGGAACAACAGGTTCCGCTCCGGCTAACGATCGCAAAGCCGGTTTTGCTGAAGAGATCAAAGGTAACTCACACTTGAAGGTCATTGCCTCTCAAACAGGCGATTTCACTCGGGCAAAGGGGAAAGAAGTGATGCAGGCGTTCCTGAAAGCTCATAAAGATATCGATGTGCTGTATGCCCATAATGACGATATGGCGCTTGGAGCCATTCAAGCGATTGAAGCAGCTGGCCTGAAACCAGGTCAAGACATCACCATTATTTCCGTAGATGCGGTTAAAGATGGTATGACAGCTGCAAGCGAAGGTAAAATCAACTTTATCGTAGAGTGTAATCCATTGCTTGGACCTCAATTGATGCAAGCTGTCAATGATGTGATTGCCGGCAAGCAAATTGAGAAACGGATTGTAACGAAAGAAGGCGTGTTTACTTCGGAAGACGCGAAGAAGGTTCTAGCAGACCGCCAGTATTAATAACTAAAGAGAAAAGAAGAAAGCCACTCCATACAAGTAGCAGGTGGAGTGGCTTTTCTCTATATGGAGAGGAGTCATTCGATGAGTGAACGTCAGCCGATCTTGCAAATGAAAAATATTCACAAACAATTTCCGGGTGTCAAAGCGTTGTCAGGTGTTAACTTCCAGTTGTTCCCTGGTGAAGTTCACGCTCTGATGGGTGAGAACGGGGCTGGAAAATCAACCTTGATTAAGGTTCTCACCGGTGTATATGCCATTGACCAAGGTTACGTAGAAATGGATCAGAATCCAATTAAGATCAATAGTCCTTTGGATGCCCAGCAAGCTGGAATCAGCACGGTGTACCAGGAGGTCAACTTGTGTCCGAACCTTTCTGTAGCGGAGAATATGTTTATCGGCCGCGAGCCACGGCGCTTCGGTCGTATTTTATGGAAAAAAATGAATCTGGAAGCTGCGGAACTGTTGAAGAAAAGAATGAACTTGGAAATTGATGTGACACTGCCTTTGCATCATTATTCGGTTGCTGTACAGCAATTAATTGCGATTGCGAGAGCTGTCAGTATTTCCGCTAAAGTGCTTATCTTGGATGAGCCTACGTCCAGTCTGGACCGAGGAGAAGTCATGCAGCTGTTTACCGTCATGACGAGACTGAAAAAGGAAGGCTTAGCGATTCTGTTTGTGACACATTTTATTGATCAAGTGTATGAAATTTCAGATCGAATAACCATTCTTCGTAATGGAGAATTTGTTGGAGAGTATATGGCTGAGAAGCTCTCTCGCATAGATTTGGTTTCCAAGATGATCGGCAAAGACCTGCATCTGTTGGAAGAACTTCCGAAGAGCGCAAACGTTCAAAGAATGAAAGCGGAAGCATTACTAGAAGCCTATTCACTGGGAAAAAAGGGTTCCATTGAAGCCACCGATTTGACCATTCATAAGGGGGAAATTATTGGTTTGGCAGGGCTTCTGGGATCCGGAAGAACCGAGTTTGCGAGGTTGCTCTTTGCAGCGGATCGGGCAGATTCCGGTAAGCTGAAGTTCACGGATTCGGATGAACCAATCCACTCACCGAGACAAGCGATTGACCAGGGCATCGCCTTCTGCTCCGAGAACCGCAAAACGGAAGGCATCATTGATGATCTGACTATTCGGGAGAATATTATCCTCGCTCTGCAGGCAACACGTGGCTGGTTCAATGCGATTCCCCGCAAACGGCAGAATGAAATTGCGGATGAATATATCCGCGCTTTGAATATTAACCCGCCGAATCCGGAGCATCTTATCAAAAATTTAAGCGGAGGCAATCAGCAGAAAGTGCTCCTGGCGAGATGGCTGCTCATGGAACCTAAGCTGCTAATCTTAGATGAGCCAACTCGGGGGATCGATATCGGGGCCAAAGCGGAAATTCAAAAGCTTGTCCTCTCGCTGTCTCAAAAGGGCATGTCGGTGCTCTTCATTTCGTCCGAGCTTGAAGAAGTACTTCGGGTTAGTGAGCGCATTGCCGTACTGCGGGATCGTAAGAAAGTGATGGAGATGTCCGGCGAAGAAATAAGTCAGCGTAATGTCATGAAAGCGATAGCGGGGGGATGAGGAACATGGTTAAGCATCATTTGTTTTGGCCGGTAAGCATGTTAGCTGTACTGCTGGTGTTCAATTTCATTTATTCGCCCAGTTTCTTCTCCATTCAAATGAAGGATGGGCACTTATATGGCAGTTTAATTGATATTTTGAATTTCGGATCTCCGCTCATTCTCGTGGCTATTGGTATGACCTTGGTCATTGCAACGAAAGGGATTGATCTATCCGTTGGCTCGGTGGTGGCCATTTCCGGCGCGCTATCTTGTCTAACGATTAGCAAAAGCAGTGATCAGAACGCCGTAGGCGCACTTCTGCTATCGATTGCGATTTCACTTGTGTTGTCGCTGCTGCTCGGTTTGTGGAACGGCTTCCTGGTTGCCAATGCGGGCATTCAACCGATCATTGCGACTTTGATTCTCATGGTCGCTGGACGAGGGATTGCCCAGCTAATCACGGGAGGGCAAATCATTACCATCACGAGCTCGACATACAAATATATCGGCGCAGGTTCGCTAGCCACTTTGCCGTTCTCCATCTTTCTGGTCGCAATCGTGTTTGCTGCAGCAGCTTTACTGACGCGTAAAACTGCGCTTGGCTTGTTCATTGAATCGGTCGGCTGCAAACCGACAGCGAGCCGTTTAGCGGGCATTAGTTCTCGTACAGTTATGCTCGCTGTCTATATGTTCTGCGGCGTATGTGCAGGAATAGCCGGTTTGATCTTGAGCTCGAACGTATCGAGCGCTGACGGCAACAACGCCGGTTTGTGGTACGAGCTGGACGCGATTCTTGCCGTCGTTATCGGTGGTACCTCGCTCAATGGGGGAAGATTTTACTTAACCGGCACGCTGATCGGCGCCCTCATTATTCAAACACTGACTACTACGATATACATGATCGGAGTTCCGCCTGAAATTACGCTGGTCGTAAAAGCTTTTGTCGTGCTGGCTGTCTGCTTGATTCAATCCGAGGCTCTCCGCCAATCCATCGTTACCCGCTGGAAGAGTCGCCATTATCCAGCCGAACGGGAGGTCAAACGCCATGTTGCTTAATCGTAAATATATTCCGATCTATGTGACGATCTGTTTATTCGCCTTAATGTTTATCGCAGGTTCTTTCCGTTACGCGGGCTTTTTCTCCTTGCAGGTTCTGCTGAATCTGCTTATCGATAACGCCTTCTTGTTGATAACGGCTGTGGGGATGACCTTCGTCATTGTCTCCGGCGGGATCGATCTC
This sequence comes from Paenibacillus sp. FW101-FHT12H11, assembly GCF_058790355.1. Classification (NCBI taxonomy): domain Bacteria; kingdom Bacillati; phylum Bacillota; class Bacilli; order Caryophanales; family Paenibacillaceae; genus Paenibacillus; species Paenibacillus sp. FW101-FHT12H11. The sequence goes on from NZ_JBYTCO010000005.1 coordinate 55,273, forward strand.
TCGGTCGGTTCTGTGATCGCCTTAACGACTATGATCTCGGCTTCGCTGGTGCAGGCAGGCTGGTCGCCCTTCCTTGTTATTCCGCTCGTTCTCATTTTAGGCGCGCTATTCGGGTGGGGAATGGGAGCTATCATTTACTATTTCAAAATCCAACCTTTCATCGTCACGTTGGCCGGCATGTTCCTAGCGCGAGGGTTATGTTATGTGATCAGCATAAACACGATTACCATCGATAATCCAATATACACGAGCATAGCCCAGACTAAAATTCCGCTGCCTGGCGGCAACTTCATTTCGATTAGCGTCATCATTGCTTTGGTTGTTGTTGCAGTAGGCATGTATATGGCCCATTATACGCGCTTCGGACGCAATGCGTATGCCATTGGAGGAAGTGAGCAGTCGACGATCCTGATGGGATTGCCTGTTGCTAGAACGAAAATGGGTGTGTATGCGTTCAGTGGTTTCTGTTCAGCGCTAGCGGGTGTTGTATTCACGTTCTACATGCTTTCTGGCTATGGCTTGCACGCCATGGGAATGGAGCTGGATACCATCGCTGCTGTTGTGATCGGCGGTACGCTTCTGACGGGCGGAGTTGGTTATATGGCTGGCACTTTCTTTGGGGTTCTGATCCAAGGGGTGATTCAGACCATCGTAAGTTTCGAGGGAACACTTAGCTCGTGGTGGACGAAAATTGCGATCGGCATGCTCCTTTGTTTATTTATTTTACTTCAGAAGGCATTAAGTGAACGGAACTGGTTTACCAGAAAAAGCATGTAATCGGTTTAACCCGAAGGCTTTGAAGGGCAATGAACAATTGTCTAGCAAAGTCTTTTTGCCTGCATATTGTACCTTTATTGAAAGCGTTTTATAATACAAACTAAGGAATTGAAAGGAAATTTTTGTTAAAAGGGGACGCCGATGCTGGGAAGATCATTCCGCTCATTAATGAAAAGTAAATTGTTGATTATCCTGTTTTTGGGCATGATTTCAATTCTATATATGTTTGATTCTGTGCATAATTCCTCCACTGGTTTACCATCTAGCGAGGAGAAAGCCGCTGCTAAAAACGTGGTAAATCACAATGATCAAGATCAAGGTCTCGTTCGTCCGATCGTATTGGGATTCTCACAGTTGGGGTCGGAAAGTGCATGGCGGGATGCGAACACGATATCCATTCGAGAGGCAGCGGAGGAAGCAGGCATCGAGCTGCATTTTGAGGATGCGGATCAATCACAATCCAAGCAATTTGAAGCGATTCGGACTTTTATCAAACAAAAAGTAGATGTGATCGCGATCGCACCGGTGATCGAGTCAGGCTGGGAACCGATCTTGAAAGAGATCAAACAAGCTGGCATCCCGCTGATTATTCTGGACCGATTAGTGAATGTCAGTGATCCATCCTTATATGTGACATATATCGGCTCAGATTTTTACGAAGAGGGCCGCAAAGCCGGGAAATACGTGATTGATAAAATGAACAACCGAAAAGATACCGTCGGCATCGTTGAGCTTGTGGGAACGGAAGGGTCGACCCCCTCCATTGCCAGAGGGAAAGGATTTCGCGATGTCATCAAGGAACATGAGAACTTTAAGATTTTAAAAAGTGAATCGGCCGATTTTACGTTTGCGCAGGGGAAGCAAGTCATGAAGTCCATTCTTAATACGATGAGTCATGAAATAAATGTTTTGTATTCACATAATGACGATATGGCTTTAGGTGCCATCGAGGCGATCGAGGAGTTTGGACTTCGTCCCGGAAAGGATATTATCATTATTTCTGTAGACGGGACGAACAAAGCATTTGAGAAAATGGCTGAGGGCAAAATTAACAGTGTCGTGGAATGCAACCCTTTGCTAGGTCCTAACTTGATGCAAGCTGTCAACGAACTTATGCAAGGACGGAGCTTGCCGAAAAGAATTGTAACCCCTGAGAGCGTGTTTACGGAGACGATGGCTTTGGAAGAGGTCGGCAAAAGGAAATACTGACCTCATACATATATTGACTAATGGGTATGTAGTTGTATAATACATATATTAACAAGGATTGCCTGATACAATCATATCCAAAATAACCATTCGTAAACAGTGAAAAGGGGAGACGAAGTGACGAGCAGCTCATCCGGCAAATCGGCGTTCTGGTTCATTATTTTAGCTATCTTTTTCGGGAACTTTATGTCTATTCTCAGCTCGACCACAATCAACGTGGCATTCCCGATATTTATGAAAGACTTTGGCGCTGAGCTGGGCAAGGTGCAGTGGATGATTACCGGTTTTTTGCTCGCTACGGGGGTAGTCGCTCCAATTGTGGGGTATTTCGGTGACCGGTTCAGCTATAAACGGTTGTATATTTTCGCCTTGTCGGGGTTTACGCTGTTTTCCGCACTTTGCACGGTAGCCTGGAGCATTGATACACTCATACTTTTTCGAATCCTGCAAGGTGTATTCAGCGGTTTAATTATTCCAACGACGCTAACGATGATTTATCAATTTATCGAAAAAGACAGACAACCGTTCGCGATGAGCTTATGGAGCTTATCCTCCATGCTGGCGCCGGCATTCGGACCGACCTTGGGAGGTTTGCTAACAGAATATTTCGGCTGGCAGTCGTTATTTCTGCTGAATTTGCCTCTCGGAATTGCAGCTGTCATCGTGGCGATCAAATGTCTGCCTTATCAGAGTATCAACACGTCGAAGACGTTTGATTTTCCTGGATTTATTACCGTGCTGCTCAGCAGCTCTTTTATTATTCTTTCGTTTACCGAAGGGAACGGCTGGGGATGGACCAATTGGAAAACGCTCATCTGTTTGCTTATCGGGATAGCAACGCTAATTTATTTTATCCGCAGGGAGCTGGGATTGGCTAATCCGCTGCTTAATCTTAGCGTGTTTCGAACGAGCCGTTTTACGTACAGTTTGATCATTAACTGTATCATTACGGCTTCGCTATACTCGGGTACTCTATTGATTCCCGTATTTGTGCAGGACGTCCAGCATTCGACCCCGCTGGTTACTGCTATTGTACTGCTGCCCGGTTCGCTCGTCATGGCGCTTTGTTCCCCTGTAGTTGGCAAGCTCTACAGCCGAACAGGGCCTTTTCCGCTCATCATGGGCGGTGTATTGCTGCTTATCGCTTCCAATTGGGAGTTGAGCCATATCAGTTTGCAAGCTTCGCACGTGTATGTCGCGGGCTGGATGACCCTTCGTTATGTCGGGATTTCGCTGGCCTTCATGCCGGTTATGAATGCGGGGATGTCGTCCATTCCAAAAGAGAGGTCGGGGCATGCCTCGTCTGTGACGAACTGGGTCAGGCAAGCAACAGGGGCGCTTTCAATTGGCGTGTTCAGCTCCTTGCTTGCTGCGAGGTCGCTCGTTCACCAGAAAGAGCTGAGTGGAGCTTCGTCGGCCAACGCTTCGTTCATCCCTGATCAGAGCATGACGCTGGCGGTTCAGGATGTGTTCCTGATTGCCGTATTTATTTGTATCGTGGCAATTCCGCTTACTTTCGTTTTGAAAGAGAAGCGTAATAAGCCGCAGCAGGCGGTTCTTCAGGAGTAATCGATTTTACTTTGGTAATGATACTTTAATAAAAAGGGCGCATGGGAAACCATTGCGTTTTTTTTCTATTTGGGAATCAAAGAGAACAGTAAGTTGTTTTCCAATTTGTGTTAAAATGATGTTGCATGTAAAGTTGCAAGTGAAACCTTTGAAGGGATGATGGATGATGATTGAATGCCCTTGGTGTAATCAACTGGTTCACTTGAGAGATAATGTTTGTCCGAATTGTATGCAAGAAGTTCTTCCTGAGCATATAGAAGATGAACTGGGTTCTATAAAGGAGAGCAAGAGTGTTGATCTTGAAGAGCTTAGCGTTGAGGATGCGATTAGGAATAAATATAAATGCATCAAGTGTGGAACGCAGGAATGTTCTATTAAAGAAGTTGCGATGAACGGCACGGGTCTCAGCAAGATATTTGATATCGAATACAATCACTTTTTATTTGTTTCTTGCTTGAACTGCGGCTTTGTAGAAATCTATAACCCGGATGTGTTAAAAGGACATAAGTCAGGTAAGTTAGGAACCATTATGGATATTTTATTCGGAGGTTAGTTTATGTTACTGAAATGTGAGCGAGGCGTCAGTGTCAAGAGGTTTTAATCCGTCTCATTTTGAGTTACGATAATTATTGGGTTATTTTTCACTAGAAGAAGTAAAGCTGCATTAGCAAATGGAGGGAAGTACACTGGAAAACTTTGCATGCTTATACATCGTACGCGGCGAACCTTATCGACCGGGCACCTGCGTGAATCTAAGTGATGACGAAACACTGGTCGGCAGGGTGTCCAATCAGTTAACTCCGGATTTAGCCTTTACGAATGCATTTATTTCTCGTGAGCATTTTGTCATCCGTAAGGAGCAGGACAAGGCCGTGTTATATGATTTAGGGAGTCGCCACGGAACGGAGATCAACGGCGTACTGCTAACGCCACACACGCCATATACGCTGAAAAATTTCGATATCATTAAGCTCTCTAAGGGGATGACCGTCATCCACTTTTCTTATATGTTTGCCGATCAAACCTTAGAATTCGAACCGCTCAGCATCACCAGTCATCTGGAAGTTCCTGAACTGCCGCTTACGATTCATTGGGAAAGAAGAGAATGTGTCGTGGAGGGCAAGCGAATCCTCATGTCCGAGAAAGAATATTTACTGATTCGCGTACTGCATGATCATGCCAACCGGCTCGTTCCGCTGGAGGAAATTAAATCCAAGGTATGGCCGGAGAGGTCAACGGGTGCAGAAGGCTTCTCCGATGTGACACTGGACGAACTGAATGCCCTGATCTATCGGGTGCGAAAAAAATACGGGAAAGCTACCTTCTTGATTAGCGCAGTGCGCGGAAGCGGCTACATGCTCGAAACGGAACTGAAATCGTCATAAGGAAAGAAGGGACACTTCTTGAAATATATACAGGCTGAGTATTCTGGCCCACTTAACGGAACCGTACATATCCCAGGAGCGAAGAACAGCTCCCTTGCTTTACTTGCTGCTGCTTGTCTGGCAGACAATATCGTCACATTAGAGGGCATTCCATTCATCGATGATGTCAGAATCATTGCGGAGATTGGCCGTGATATCGGATTGAAGCTGCAGCAGGAGGGCGGACAAGTTATTATTGACCCGCGTTGGATTCACAGTTCTGTGATTGATCCAGGCAAAGCTTCGAGCTATCGGGCTTCTTATTATTTTGCAGGATCTCTATTATCCAAATTCGGCAAAGTCACCATCGGGTTGCCTGGCGGGGATGACTTCGTTTCACGGCCCATTGACCAGCACATTAAGGTCTTCAAAGCGCTTGGGGCGCAAGTCCATCTTTTCAAAGATTATTACGTCGTCGAAGCTGCCGAGCTGAAAGGGGCCGACATTTTTTTCGATACCATTACTTCCGGTGCTACGATTAATGCCATGTTAGCCGCTGTGCTGGCCAAGGGACGGACAAATCTGCATAACGCAGCTATGGACCCTGAAGTTTGCGATACGGCAAATTTCTTGAATCGATTAGGCGCTCGCATCTATGGTGCGGGAACGGAACATATCCGAATTGAGGGTGTCTCCTATTTGGATGGGGGAACACACACGGTTATTCCAGACAGGCTGATTGCCGGGGCTTTTCTGATGGCAGCCGGACTCCATGGGGGACAGGTTACGGTCATGGACGTCATTCCGGAGCATCTGGGTTCGTGTTTAGCCAAGTTGCAGGAAATAGGGATGCACGTGGAATGCGGCGATAATCATATTACGGCATATGGAACGAATTCGCTGAAAGCGACACGTATTCGTACGGGTATGTATCCGAGTTTCGCTACGGATTTACAGCAGCCTATGACCGCGCTTCTACTGCAAGCCAAGGGTAAGAGTATAGTAACAGATCGTATCTATCCTAAGCGGCTAGCTCATGTTGCGCAGCTACGACGGCTCGGCGCCGAGATCGAGTTGCGGCAGGAAAGTGCCTTTATTACTGGTGGACGCCCCCTGCAAGGCGGATGGGTGCATGCCTCTGATGTGCGTGCAGGCACTTGTTTGCTGATGGCGGGTCTTGCGGCAGAGGGTTATACGTATATGACCGGCGTTGAGCATATCGAGCGCGGCTACGAAGATGTTATTGGCAGCTTCAGGTCCATAGGGGCCAAACTTTCGATGCACGAGCTGAGCGCGCAAGAGCACCTTGACCAGATTCGTGAATCTCAATGAACTAGATACAAACAGCAATGCACAAACATCGCCTTCAAAACTGGCGGTGTTTTTTTATTTGAACTAATAATTTGCATTATGTTGCAAATACAACAAAAATAATGTACTATTTTTACACCGTCTGAGAAAAATACATGATTAGTGGAGTTGTGAATATGAAAGAAATTTTACGAGAAGTTGGAATGATTGCTCGGGCGTTAGATTCTATCAGTAATATTGAGTTTAAAAAATATGATCTTACAAAAGGGCAATATTTGTATCTTGTCCGTATCTGTGAAAATCCGGGGATTATTCAAGAAAAGTTAGCTGAAATGATAAAAGTTGACCGAACAACAGCTGCCCGTGCGATTCAAAAGCTGGAGATAAATGGATTTATTGAAAAGACAGATGATCAAAATAACCAAAAAATCAAAAAGCTTTTTCCTACAGAGAAAGGGAGAACGGTTTACCCGTATATAAAAAGCGAAAACGATTATTCCAATAACGTCGCACTCGCCGGATTCTCTGATGGTGAAATTGAAACGATTTTTAACCTGCTGCAAAGAGTCAGAAAAAATGTTGAAAAAGACTGGGAGTTTGTAAAAAAAGGAAACAAGCGAATATATTGATTTGGAAAATTGGAGGATTACTATCATGACTACGCATATAAAGCAGTGTACTCTCGAGGAACTAGGATTACTGCAAGAGATTAGCATTGAAACATTTACTGAGACTTTCAAGCATCAGAATTCATCTGAAAAAATGAGAGCCTACCTCGAGAAAGCATTTAATTTGAACCAATTAGAAAAAGAATTGTCAAATATCTCTTCGGAGTTTTATTTTATATATTTCAATGAGGAAATGGCAGGCTATTTAAAGGTAAACTTCCATGATGCACAGACGGAATTCATGGGAAATGATGCTCTGGAAGTCGAAAGGATTTATATACGCAAAAATTTTCACAAACAAGGGCTTGGTAAATATTTATTAAATAAAGCCATTGAAATTGCGAAGCAACGGAATAAAGAGAAGATCTGGCTAGGAGTTTGGGAACACAATGAGAATGCAATAGCTTTTTATCAAAAAATGGATTTTGTAAAAACAGGAGCCCACTCCTTTTATATGGGTGATGATGAGCAAATCGATTTGATCATGACCAAGGTCCTTGGCTAAGATTGGAAAAAGAAGCAACCTTTTCCGATTCCTATAGTCTAATGTCTTAGAATGATGGAGAAGATGGAGGCAAAGAACATGAGAAATCGCAAGGTTGCTGTGATGTTATTGGCTTGCTGCTTCGTAATCTGGGAGGGACGGTCGTTGGCGAAGGCCAGTTCTGTTGGCGATCGGGTTGGTGAGGTGGTTTCCACCGATATCGCCGCTTATGTCAATGGGAAGCAAATATAATACAATCCATGAATATCGCAGGTGAAACGGCTATAGCCGTTTAATGCATAAGCAAGTTTGAATAAGTTTGAATATGTTCAATATATCTTTTAGCTTCCTGAGAGAGGTAGGCATCATTATCCTGAGCAGTTGCTCCATAGGTTACAAAAGCAGGGAGATAAGTTCCATTACATTTAGTAATCGTTCGTTGGATAGGTTTTAAAAACTCGCTGATTGTGAACCAATTGTCTCCACCTGCTCGGTAGCAGTTCTCCGTACCCCCTGTTGTTGTTGCAACAATAAATTCTTTACCCAGCAAATTATCACCACCCGGTCCATAAGCCCAACCATACGTAAATACATCATCGAACCATTTTTTTAAAAGGGGCGGACAACTGTACCAGTACAATGGAAATTGTAAAACAATCCGATCATAGGCCAAAAGTAATTGTTGCTCCTTCTCGATGTCAAACTTCCAATTTGAATATGCTTGATATAAGTTTCGAACATCTAAGTTGGGGTGTTTACTAAGTTCAAGCAGGAATGCTCGATTGGCACGGGATGTCTCTAAATTCGGGTGGGCTACGATCACCATAGTTTTCATTTCTAATCCTCCTGGATCCAACAAGTTAGTTTTTACTACACCTCCATTATTGAGTCGAATGAAAAATTTGAAAAGTACGCTCTTTTTTCATACTAAGTCTTGAAAATCGTACAATTTGAATCTAAAGGACTTGGTAATAGTACGTTTAACCATACTAAGTACGAAATAAGATAGTACTTACGAAATTCAGGATACTTTGGTAAAGTCGAAGCAGGAGCTTTAGATGTTGCGGTAAAAGGAGTTGAAGTCATGGACGTAGATCAATCGTATCGAACACAGGGGATCGTGACCACTTTACAAATGATAGGTGGGAAGTGGAAGCCTTTAATATTGTTTATTTTGATGAAAGGCGGGACCAAACGCTTCGGTGAATTGAGACGTTTGCTCCCCGAAGTCACGCAAGGGATGCTTACGAATCAGCTCCGTGAATTGGAGAAAGATAAGCTCATCGTTCGGCAGGTGTTTCAGACGATTCCTCCAAAAGTCGAATATTCACTTTCGGACCATGGCAAAACATTAAGCGCTATTCTGACTGATATGTGCGGGTGGGGGTTTCACCACATCGATTTTATAAACAAAACGAATGACGTCCAGGATACGAAAACGCACTGAAAAATTCAAAACAAAAAGCCGCTTACGGAAATTAATTTCCAGTAAGCGGCTTTTTTGCGCAATTCATTTAAGAAAATACTTTACTCATTAAAACATCCAGCGCATGTTCGATCTCTTTCAATTCTTCTTTGGATACGTTTCCAATTTTCTGGACGAACTGAGCTTCAACTCGCTGAAAAATGTCGCCCATCATCGCACTTCCTTCTTGCGAGAGCCGGATCGATTGTTTACGACGGTCTTCGGCATCGGTAACCTTCTCGCACAATTGTTTTTCACTTAGTTTTCTAAGCTCACGGCTCGTGTTGGGCATGGACATATGCATGCAGTCACTGATTTCGCTGAGTGTAACGGGCTGGCTGACGGAAATGTATTCTAGAATCTTATATTGAACGGGAGTAAGCGACTCTGATCTCACATCTTTGGTCATCTCATGCGTTACTTGGTGGACTGCGGCCGTGAAGGACACGAATTTCTGAAATAGGACATTGTTCTCCACATGATCACCTCGTATAAAAAATAATAACAAAATAATTATCAATAAACAATTATCATTTGACAACAAAAAACGGAGTATGCTACGATTTACTTATCAAAAGATAAGTAAAGGAGTGCTGAAATGAAAACATTGATTATTTACACGCATCCCAATCATCAAAGTTTAAGTTACGCCTTTTTGCAGAAGGTCGTCCAGGGTAGCAATGAGAATCCGAAAATCAGTGATGTGAGGGTTTTGGATCTATATGAAGAGGGATTTAATCCAGTCCTGGTTTTTAATGAACATAAGCGTAGGAGGGATATGCACGCCGACCCTGATCTTGCCATCTACAGGGAGCAACTCAGTTGGGCCGATAAAATTGTCTTTGTCTATCCGATTTGGTGGGGGCGGCCTCCAGCCATGCTTATGGGTTATATCGACCAGATGTTTTCATCGGGATTTGCTTATAAGGATAAGGGAGGGATGTTGCCGGAGGGGCTTCTGAAAGGGAAGTCGGTGGTGTGTATTTCAAGTATGAAGGGACCGGTCTTATATCCGTTGTATTGGCTTAATAACGCGCATAAAGTTTTAATGAAAAAAGCACTTTTTAACTATGTAGGGATCAAAAAGGTGAAGTTTTTTGAATTTGGCAGCATGGAGAGTCCACAAGGCAAACAGCAGCAGAAGTTAGAGAAAGTCTATGATTATTTTAAAACAATAGAGCGTTAACTGTAGGGAGTGCCGCTGTTTTAATATTTACGTTTTTTAATTAATTGCCGCAGAGAATCAAAGGCCAAACTTATTCCGATGAGGATTCCTGAGATAGCGACTAAGAGAGCAAAATACTGAAAAACCGAATAATCCAGCATGTTTCTCCAGTTAATAGGTCCTTTTAAATCTTCAATGACCTGATTCATTCCGTATATGCCGCTTATCACCGTATAGATCGTCAAAATGCGCAGCAAATAACTGGCCCGTTTATTCGTATAATTGGATTGATATTCAAACAGATCGGTTAGTGTCCGTTTAACTTCAACAAACAGCTCATCGTTCCCATAGAACTTGCGCAGCTGAAGGAAGATTTCTTTTCCTTGGGATTGGGATACAACTTCAATAAAATAATATTTGGCGGAAAAATCAGTAATGGAACGAATCAGTTCATCAATTTTTCCCTGGTTCTGCTCCAAACGGACTTGTGAGTATTGGTTGGAAATTTTGAGAAGTACGATTTTGTGAAACAAATTAAGCAGCAGTCCATAATAATACTCACCGTACATTTTATTGGCTATTTTGACCGCGACAGCATGAGATTGTTTTGTGATACAAGAAAAGGCATTGTCATCCGTAATAAAGTAAGTATCCGGACCCCACCTGTCATAAGAGTGCAGCTCGCTATAGGATTTTATATAGTTCAAATTTGTTGCACCAATGAAAGGTTTGCCTTCTTTATCCAACCCGTCAATGCGAGCAGCTCGATAAATGTCCACTAACGAAATATCGGAGCCTTCAACCAGGGAATAAAAACATGCGACATACATGCATTCATCCAAAAAGAAAGGCAGCTTCTCAAAGTAGACGCCATCCAACCGCCCATGATCTAAAAACGCCGATGTATTTGGCCCTAAAATATGATAAATAAACGATTCACTTTGTTTGAAAGTTTTCTCGTTATATTGAATGTACGATTCGTCATCCTGCTTGTTCATATTTTGAAGGACCCTAAATCGCTTTGCGAATTCCAGCGCCAGGGAATAGTTGATCTCCTCGCATTTTAGTTCTGTACGAATCGTAATGAATCCAAGATCAAAGGGACAAAGAATAACGTCAACCGAATGAATCGTAAACGCTAAGTTGTAATACGGCGAATGAAGGGAGCAGGCTATACTCATCTGTTTGGAATAACGTCTAAAACCTTTCTCATCATTCTCGTGAGGAAATAAGAAGCTGCTAGTGAAAGGAAGATAATAATGCTCCATTTCCCGGTGGGACACACGGTGTTCGCGTCCATAATACGTATCTTCTTGCTTTGTCTCGCCTATTAAAAAAGGAATAAATTCATCTTGGAGCAATTGTTCCTTAAAGCGATTTTGAGAGTTTAGATGGATGGAAAAGGGGAAGATAAATTGATGCAAAGCCACTTGCATGCTTTTTTCAGTTATCGCTACACGGTTCTCCACTTCTAAACCCCCACATTTCAAATGATGATATCTAATATTCCCCACTTAGGGTGAAAATACAAAAATGTGGTCTGAGCTCGAGACAACTATTGTCGGATACGTCAATTGACATTATTGAGGTTGCACCTCCCGCGGAACCGCTACATGCTTTTTGCTGATAGAATTTTCGAAGGCTTGAAAGAAGGCAAACAGGAAATCTGATAGGGCAGCGCTGTCGCTCGATTAGGCATGTCACGAGATGATATCGACAAAGCTACTGAAGCAATATGGCATGCTACAAGAGTTACGATGGACTAAGAAAAGCTTCATAAGGTGAATTAGACATCGGCAGCCGTATTTCGGCTGCCATATTTTTTTGCAACATTTTTAATCCTTTTAGCGTCTGATTATTTGTAGTGATTCAAACTTTCAAGAGAGAAGGCAACTTATGAAAATTTATAGTAAAAAAGCGGCGGTTTATCCAATGTTAATAGCGAGTATGCTGATGTTCACGGCATGCACATCCAATGAAAAACCAGCAGCGAGTGCTGTTGATCCAATAGCCAGCTCATCTCCTAGCCCAGTTGTAGAACCTTCATCAACACCTTCAACTGCACCTAGCGCAACACCGGCTGTTTCTTCCAAGCCGGCATCTACGCCAAGTGGTAACGTGAATGTAACGCCGGTTTCGTCAGAAACGACATCCGTTACTAAGCAAATAAAAGATATGCTAGAATTGGCGAAGTCAGGCAAAGTAGCTGGTATTGAGTTTGCTGCAGAAACTAAATTAATTGACGATGTGGAGAAAGCTTGGGGGAAAGCGGATCATACCGATGTTGTGGCGAGCAATATATATGCAACCTACGCTAAGAAAAATGCCGTTATTGGCTACAATAAAGGCGATCAAATTATCGATATTCGTTCCAGTGATCCAAAGCTGCAAACATTAACGTTGAAACAAATTGAACAAGCGCTAGGAAAGCCATCGGATACGAAAGTAAACGGGGATGACACGATTTATATTTATAAAGCATCGGATATGTTTCAATTAAAATTTATTATTCCTAAATCAAGCGGGAAAGTAGACCATATTTCCGTGTTTGATACCAAACATTCGGTCAATAACATGGCCGGTTAAATGAAAAAGGTTAAATAAAAAAACAAAGGGGTTCGCCCCTTTGTTTTTATTTTTCACTGGAATATCCTATTCGATGAATCTGGAACCTTCCGGTAAAACAGCATCCTTATCAACGGCAACTAATCCTACCCCTCCGGGGATAAAGGCTGCTACAGTATTATCATCTACATTTAAATAATAGCCGGGAACATAAGTACCATGTACATAAGTCTGGATAAAGCCATTATTGTTAATATAGGCTGGCGTATTCTCAGTCTCAGTTGCTGCACTAATGGCACTTGGAAGCATTAAACTCGAACTTGCAACAAGTAAAATCAATTTTGTTTTGAATGAACGCATACGCATAATGTGCACTCTCCCAACGGTATAATTTATTTCAACGCTATAATTCATCTGTAAACAATTTGGGATATATTTGAAACACCTGCGAAAGAAATTCTTGGAACTATTTTTTTCGTATCTGCAGACAATGCGGTATTAAACATTGCTGCGTTCCGATTATTAACTTTACCTATAAAGATAATTTCAATTATATATTGGACCAATAAGTAAATGGCATATATGATAAATGAACTGGAGAAACAGCTATTCCGTAATTGAATTCGACCAGACTAAAGGAGGGAATTGTCATTAACAGCTATGTATCTTTGTTTGGAACGGTCAGTGTACCGATTCTGCTAGCTTGCTTACTTGGTTATCTGTATCAGAAGTTTAAGTCACCCGATACGAAGGTGCTGGCAGACTTAAGCTTGTTTGTGCTTTCACCATGTCTGATTGTAAGTGCCGTATCGAGCAGCGAGTTAAATAGCTCCTCTTTTGCCCATATCGCCATATTTACCGTTATTCAGACTGTTCTCTGTTGGGCGGCTTCCCTTGTTGTTGGAAAATTATTTCGATTTAATGCGCCCTCCTTACGGGCCATGGAACTGACGACGATCTTTGCCAATTCGAATAATTACGGGTTGCCCTTGCTGCTTCTTGCATTTGGAAATGCCGGCTTCGCCATTGGCGTCACGAATGTCATCCTACATATCGTACTAGTGAATACTCTTGGTATGTACATTGCCTCGCGGAGTTCCTTTAGTCCGCGGCAAGCCGGTGCCAAAATGCTGCAGAACCCACTGATTTATGCGGCTGTTGTAGGACTAGTCCTGTATATATTCAAAATTCCGCTGCCCAAAAGCTTGCATGCCGGTTTGGAGCTGATTGGCGGGGCTTACGCTGCCATCGTTTTGCTTATGCTAGGGATGCAGCTCAAAAAAACAAACTGGCGCGCGAGCATGCGACGCGAACTGTGGATTTCTATCCTCATGCGAATTGTGGGTGTGCCGCTTTTATCTTTGCTGACCATTAAATTGCTTGGACTTCATGGTCTTGAAGCTTCCGTTTTATTCGTACAATCCTCCATGCCTTCCGCTATTAATTCTGTCGTGCTTATGGAGAAATACGGGGGCGATAAGGAACTTGTTTCTGTCAATGTAGCGATGACGACGGCAGCCAGCTTTCTGTATCTGCCTGTGCTGATCTATTGGTCAGGCAGCTTCTGAGCGGAGCTTTTCTGCTTGCGATTTGTAATCCCGTTAGGTACAATGGAAACCATAAAAACAAAATTGGTTTCCATTGTGGATGGGAGGAATCGTGCGTATGAAGGATTCGATCCGGTTGCGCATCGTTCAGGAGGCAGCGGATCTGTTTAATGCCAATGGTTATCGCGGCGTAACGCTAAGCGAGCTGGCGACACGTCTTGGGATGAGCAAGAAGACGCTGTATTTGTATTTTAGCGGAAAAGAAGAGATTGCCGAAGCTGTGCTGGAAACTATTTTGAAAGCGATTACAATTCTTGTGAAGGAGCAAATGCAGTCTTCCGATCATCCGCTAGATATTTTTGAACGTGTCTTTATGGGGATTAGGGGAGAAATCGCCAAGCTGCATCCGTTATTTTTAAACGATATCCAGACCTATATCCCCGATTTATGGGCGAAACTGGAGGCATTTCGCAGTGCTCAGCTCACATTCATCGAACAGCTGCTCAAGCGAGCCATGCAGGAGGGGCATATTCGAAACATTAATCCCAAACTGTTAACCGCGATCATGCTGGAAAGCATTGAACGCATGGTCCGCCCGGACGTGGCTGCCAAGTACGGAGTTACGATGGTAGAGATGGGCGAAACATTGTTCGGCCTGTTTATGCACGGTCTTCGCACGGACTCATGCTAAGGGAGGAGCAAGTACCCATGAACGATTATGTGCTTGATTTTAGCCAATTGGATAAAAACAGCCTTCCACTCGTAGGAGGCAAGGGCGCTAATTTAGGCGAAATGACGAAGGCGGGGTTTCCCGTCCCCCCAGGCTTTAGTGTCACGACGGAAGCTTTCTTGTCTTTTCTGAAGCAGAGTGAGGTGATGGACGAATTTTTCCAGCGATTGAATAAAGTTGAGGCGGATCAGCTAGGGGAAATTACGGTGCTGGGGAAGTCCATTCGTGAGCATCTGGTAAGCATGGCGGTTCCTGATAACATTCGGACCTCTATTGTTCAGGCTTGGCAGCATTCCGGAGCGGATCAGGCCTATGCGGTGCGATCGAGTGCCACGGCGGAGGATTTGCCGTCAGCTTCATTCGCCGGTCAGCAGGATACGTATCTGAATGTACGCGGGGAAGAAGCGCTACTCCATGCCGTACGCAAGTGCTGGGCGTCATTATTCACCGATCGGGCGATATCGTACAGGGCTCGCAACGGCTTCGATCATCGTGCTGTGCATCTGTCCGTCGTCGTGCAATGCATGGTTTTCCCGGAGGTGTCCGGCATCATGTTCACCGCCGATCCGATCACGGGCAACAGAAACACGGTGTCAATTGACGCCAGCTTCGGCTTAGGGGAGGCGCTTGTGTCTGGGCTGGTCTCCGCCGACCTGTATCAGGTGCGGTCTGGGAAGCTGCTCACGAAGACGGTCTCCCGCAAGAAGCTCGCTATTTTCGCACTCTCGGAGGGTGGCACCGTGACGAAGGAACTGCCGGAGGCAGAGCAAGTCGTGCAATCATTGGAGGATTCGCAGATCCTGGAGCTAGCTGCCATCGGCGAGAAGATTAAGCGGTATTACGGCTCAGAGCAGGACATCGAATGGTGCTTTGCGCAAGGAAACTTCTACATCGTTCAGAGCCGACCGATCACCTCGTTGTATCCGCTGCTGGAGTTGAGCATTCCACCAGGGGAAAGTCCGCATTTGCTCTTATCCTTCGGCCATCAGCAGATGATGACGGATGCAATGAAGCCAATGGGCTTGTCCGTGCTTCGAACGCTCTTTCCTTTCGGGAAAACAGGCATTCGGGAGATGAACGAGCATACGGCGGCGGTTGGCGGAAGGGTCTATATCGATATTACAAAGCTGTTGACGCTGAAGCAGGCACGTGTTATTTTGCCGAAGGTATTGACCAACATCGACGAAATGATTGGCCTTGGCGTGGCGGAGATGGTGAAGCAGGAAGCGTTCGTTCGACATCTGCCTTCATCACCTGGTGTGAGAAAAGGCGTTATCCGCTTTATTCGTCCCATACTGCTGAGAGTGATGCGCAAGCTGCTCTATGCTCCTGTTACCAATGCACATCCTGAGGTTAATGCGTACATCGAGGCATCGATTCATAAGGGAGAAAGTCAGCTTTCCGGAGTCTATGGCCCAGAGCGGATTGTCCGAATTCAGGAGCATATAGGCTCGCTGCTTTTGACCATATTCCCACAGTTGCTCCCCTATCCGCTGGCTGGAATTATTTCGTCTCGGCTGGTGAATGCACTGTCAATAAAATGGTTAGGCGATACCGATGTCGTGCATGTGCTGAACCGAGGACTGCCAGGTAATATTACGAGTGAGATGGGGCTCATGATCGGTGATTTAGCGGATACGGCTAGACCCTACCCGCAGGTAACAGATCTGATCCTGCACGGCGATCCGCTTCATTTTAGGGAAAAGCTGGAGCAGGTGGAGGGAGGCAGTGTATTCGGGCAGCAATGGGATCGGTTCATGGAGCTTTACGGCATGAGGTGCCCAGGCGAAATCGATATTACGCGCCCCCGGTGGCGTGAGGATCCAAGCACACTGCTGCCATCGATTGGCAGCCATATGCGGAGCATGGCACCTGGGGAGCATCGCGCCAAGTTCGCCGAAGGCACGCTGCAAGCGGAGGCCGCGGCAACAGACTTGTTAAAGCGGCTGCGTGCTCAACCATTTGGCAGATTGAAGGCGAAGCTCATGTCACGGCTTGTGAGCGTGTTCAGAGGATTGATGGGGCTGCGGGAGCATCCGAAATATTTAATGATGCAGCATTTCTACCTCGTGCGCAAAGGGTTGCTTGATGAAGGCAACTCGTTGGTCAAGAAGGGTGTGCTAAAGCGGGCGGATGATGTGTTTTATTTGTCTCTAGACGAGCTGCTGAAACTGGCCGAAGGCGAACATCCCTCCGGAGTTGCGGCGCTGCTCGAGCAGCGGACGGAGGAACTGAAGCGATTCCGCGGCATGACGCCACCAAGGTTGATGACGAGCGAAGGAGAAATCGTTATAGGCCGGCGTAAATTGCAGGATGCTCCCGAGGGAGCCTTCGTCGGTACACCGGTATCCGCCGGTGTCATAGAGGGCATCGCTCGTGTGGTGCTGCGGCCTGAGGAGGCGAAGCTGAACAAGGGTGAGATTATGATCGCCCCATTTACGGACCCAGGCTGGACGCCTCAATTCCATTCCGCCGTCGGGCTGGTTATGGAGGTCGGCGGTTTGATGACACATGGCGCCGTAGTAGCCAGGGAATATGGGCTGCCGGCGGTTGTTGGCATCGACGGAGCGACGACCCTCATTCGCGATGGAGACCGAATTCGCTTGGACGGGACTCGCGGCTATGTACTTGTGTTGGAGCGAAACGATTTCATGAAACTTGACTGAGGAGGTTAATCATATGGTTCCAAAACATATCGTATCAGCAGCAACCATTGTCATAAATGAACGCAACGAAATTCTATTGATAAAAGGACCTAGACGAGGATGGGAAATGCCGGGAGGCCAAGTTGAAGAGGGTGAATCACTGAAGGATGCGGCAATAAGGGAAACCAAAGAAGAGAGCGGAATCGATATTGAGATAACCAAATTTTGCGGCGTTTTTCAAAATGTGAATGCTAGTATTTGTAACACGTTATTTTTAGGAAGACCAACCGGAGGAGAATTAACCACTACAGCCGAGTCTTTAGAAGTGGGATTTTTTCCAATTGAAACAGCATTAGAGATGGTAACGTGGGGGAATTTCAGACAACGAATTGACTATTGCTTGAATGAAGAACATCATCCTTTTTATGTCGAATTCTCTATTCCTCTTAAGGATTGTTAAACCCAATAGAAATTAGAAATGTGGATCCGCAGCCAAGTGCTGGGGGTCTTTTTTTGCTAATAAAAAATGCCTTATAATGATTATCCGATGTTATCTAATGATTATTGGCTGCTAAAAACACCTATATTGTAAGCGTATACAAATGGCTTTCTGATGATTGTATCCGGTTACTCCATACGATGCTATGATCATTTTATTCCAACGCACCATGCAGAAAGGAAGGTCGTCTCTCATGAAGGCAACGACAGTGGACGCCGGCACCAAACGAGAATCTCTTGTAACCTCGAACGTGCTAAAAAAAAGACTGCTCAAAAATCGCTGGCTCTATTACATGCTTACTCCGGGTGTCCTGTATTTCCTTATCTTTAAATACGCGCCGATGTGGGGGGTGCTGATCGCATTTCAGGATTATTCGCCTTTCACCGGGTTCTGGGGGAGTGATTGGATCGGTTTCGAGCACTTTCGGACTTTTTTCAGCGAGCCCGAGTTTGCGCTGTTATTCAAGAATACGTTTATTCTCGCCATCTACAACATCTTTTTCTTTTTCCCGTTACCGATCATTATTGCCCTTATGCTCAATGAGATTCGTAAGGAAGTGTTCAAGCGAACCGTACAAAGTCTCATCTATATCCCGCATTTCATTTCTTGGGTCGTCGTGGTTGGATTGGTCCATATTTTGTTTACAACAGAAGGCGGTATTCTTAACGAAATGATCGCATCGTTTGGTGGAGAGAAGTTGAACATGCTGTTGGATAAAAACTGGTTTAGGCCGTTTATCATTGGCGAAATGATATGGAAAGAAACCGGTTGGGGAACGATTCTGTTTCTTGCAGCACTTGCGGGCGTCGACACGCAGCTGTATGAAGCTGCAAAAATCGATGGCGCCGGAAGGTGGAAACAGATGATCCACGTAACGCTACCGGCCATCCGCAGCACAATTGTTGTCCTGCTGATTCTGAGGCTTGGTTCATTTCTGGATGTTGGCTTCGAGCAAATATTCCTCATGTTAAACCCGATGAACCGCGAGGTTGGCGAAGTCTTCGAGACTTATGTGTACGAGCGAGGCATACAGCAGGGGGACTTCAGCTACTCAACGGCGGTGAACTTGTTCAAATCGGTCATCGGCATTGTATTGGTGGTTGGCGCCAACCATTTTGCCAAAAAAGCAGGCGAGGAAGGCATCTATTAGGAAGAAGGAGGAATCGATATGAAGGAATCGCTAGGCGGCAAATTGTTTGACTTCTTCAATTACACTTTTCTGGGCTTGTTCGGCTTAGTGACCATTCTGCCATTCATTTATGTGGTCGGCGGAGCGTTTACCTCGCCACAGGAATATATCAGCAGAAAGCTGGTCTTGTTTCCCCATACGTTATCCCTGGAGGGATTCAAATACATCTTCTCTACGCCGGTGCTGCTGACGAGCTTGAGTGTTACGATCTTTATTACGATTGCCGGTACGTTGATCAATTTGATTTTCACATGCCTGATGGCGTATCCGTTGTCACGCAAAGATTTGGACGGACGCAAAGTTATTTTGCTGGGCGTCGTTTTCTCGATGCTGTTCAGCGGGGGCATGATTCCGACATTTCTTGTTGTGAAGTCGCTGGGTATGATCGATTCCTTCTGGTCGCTGCTGCTCCCCGGAGCCATCAGTGCGTTCAATCTGATCGTGATCAAAAATTTCTTCCAGCAGATGCCGGACGGTCTTGAGGAAGCCGCCAAAATAGATGGCTGCAACGATCTACGCATTCTATGGCAAATCGTACTGCCGCTGTCATTGCCGGCTATCGCAACGTTCTCGCTGTTCTATGCGGTTAATCATTGGAATTCGTTTTTCTCAGCCATTCTGTATATTAACGATAACTACAAATGGCCGATCCAGGTATGGCTGCGGCAGATCGTCATTCTTTCATCAGGAGGCCTCGGTGATTCTGCGACGTTCGACTCCAATTACATTGTACCGCCAGGACAAATTATCAAAATGGCTGTAATTGTCATCTCCACGGTCCCAATTCTCTGTGTGTATCCATTTTTGCAAAAGCATTTTGCCAAAGGGGCGTTAATCGGATCGGTCAAAGGCTAAATCCAAGGAGGGGCTCATGCTGAATGGACGGGTGCTGGAACGCTCACCCCCCTGATGGGGACTTGTTGCCATAAACACGAATTCCAATATGAAGTAATGGAGGATGAATCATGCTAGAGAGCTTAATCCGGACTGCCTTTGTGGATGATTGTTTGAATATTATGAACGCTTCGGAGGATATTTGCGAAGCCTTTAAAGAAGTGAGTACGACGCACCGAACGTTTGCCCAATTTGGCAGCCTGACACGTTCGGATGATCGGATTGCAATCGAACTTCTGGCTCGTTTTAGGGACGATTGGAAGTCCCATCGCACCGTGAAGGAGGAGGTTGGCTTCCGCTCGGCGCCGCTTGTCCCCAAGACAGAGGCTGAGTCTTCCCTTGCTTTAGCGCTTGGATGGATCGCTCATCGTACAGCGAGGGCGCATTTGACTCCGGAATCAGCGGAGGCAGGGTTGTATCAGGACGCTGAGATGTTCCGCAAGCGATATGTAGGCGGCACAGGCATCAGTCGTGAGGAGCTCACCGAGTTGTTCAGCGTCATGCAGCAGCGCTTTTTTATTGAGATGCACACATTCGTCCCGGATGTTGATGACATCGAGGGATGGTTTGATCGGCTGGACGAGATGATGCGTGAATGGGAGGGGCACATGGCGCAGTTGGCTAGCGCGGTAGTCGCTCCCGATTCAGAGAAAGTACAGCGGAATGTCGATACATTGAAAATCTATGACGAAGAGGATGCGTTGATCCGGTTGGCTGAATCTATTCGCAGAGGTGTGCGGCCTTCTCAGGGCGAAATTGAAGCGGCGCTTTCCGCCGAACCACGGAGCAAGTATGCACGAGGTTTGAATCAGGCGATCAACAGTCTGCGCCGTGCAGACGCATTTTTTACCGGTTCCAGCGATTTAAGGTCGTTCGACGAATTCCTGGCTGTTTAAAAATAAACCACAATAAGCTAAGGGGGATCTTTCATGGCTAATCTTATCAGGAAATCCAGCATTATGGGGATTGTAGGGAGTTTGTTCGTTACTGCCGCTCTTACCGGCTGCAGCAGCACTCCTCCGAAGGCGTCAGAAACGAGCCAGCAGGGCACTGCTGAGAGCACGACACCGGCACAGGAGGAAAAGCCTTTTGTCATTACGATGATGAATCTGTCCGTCCTGTCTGAGCCGCCGAAAGAGAATGACCCCATTATTACAGCGGTTGAGAAGCTGACCAATACGGATCTGCAGATTCAGTGGGTGCCGAACGGTACGTACGAAGAGAAGGTTAACGCCACGATCGCTTCCGGGCAGCTGCCGATGGTCCTGCTAATCGGTACTCCGGTGCAATCCAATATCAAAAATGCCATGAGAGCCGGCCAGTTCTGGGAAATCGGACCTTATCTCAAAGACTACCCGAACTTGCAAAAGGCGTTAAATCCGGAAGTGCTTAAGAGCACAGCGGTTGGCGGAAAATACTATCAAATTAACCGGGCTCGTTCCCTGGTCGGGGACGGCATGATCTATCGCACGGATTGGCTGGATAAGCTTGGTATGAAACCTCCGACAAACCTAGATGAGATGTATGAAGTCATCAAGGCGTTTGCTACAAAGGATCCGGACGGCAATGGAAAAAATGATACGATTGGCCTCGCTGAAGAGAAGAGCATACGCGGATTCAAGCTCATCTTGGCAGCGACTGGCGGAGGTAACGTGTGGGAGATTAAAAACGACCAGGTTGTCCCCGCACATGAAAGCCAAGCTTTTGTAGATGCAATGAACTGGTACAAACGTCTCTATCAGGAGAAGTTGATCAATCAAGACTTCGCCATCGCCGAGCGGGTGCAGAACATTGATAATGGCAACAAAGGATTGTTCGGCTTCCGCCTCGGAGACAATGACTTTATTTCCCGTCACTCGGAGCTATTCAAGATCAATCCAAAGGCTGAAATGGATACCTCCAGTATTCTGAAAGGAGTAAACGGCACCAAGCTGCTGATGGACAGCGGACTATCGGGCAGTTTCGTCATTCCGAAGCAGACGGTGAAAAGCGAGGCCGATTTGAAGCGGATTCTGCAATATTTTGATAAGTTGTCCACTCCGGAAGGCCAGAACATTTTTGAATGGGGTGCGGAAGGCATTCATTATACCGTGAAAGATAGCAAAGCAGACCGGACGCCGGAACAATCGGCCAAGTATGCAGCCGAGGTTATTCAGCTGCAGCAAGCTATGCAGGTCTCTGACGGATCGCTCGCTATGGAAGGAACGTACGATAAATATACAGGCAAATATAAAGCAGCCAAAAAAGAAGCAAGCGCCGTACCGGGTATATTTGTAACAAACCCGGCAGCAGCTTATAATTCGCCGACATTCGATTCGAAGCGCACGCAGCTTGATAAAATTATTAACGATGCCCGTGTTAAGTACATTATGGGTGAGATCGACATAGCTGGCTGGAAGGCTGCGCTTGATAATTGGCGTAAGTCCGGAGGCGATAAAGTGCTGGAAGAGTTAAACAAGGAATATCAGGCTGACCCTAACAAAGGGAAATAAACCAATATACGGAGGATGAGCGATGTCGGAGAATGTAACCCATACCGCAGTCGTGGAAGATTGCTTTAACCTTATGCTCGCATCGGAACGTATTTGCAGCGCTTTTAAGGAGGCCGGCAAGGACCATATCCGATTTATCCAATTCGGCAGCGTAACGCGTTCAGGTGATAAATTTACAGTCAACCTGTTGGATAAATACCGAACGATCTGGCCTGCTCGCAATCGTAATGAAAATGACCGCCTCGGATATAAGCTCGCGTTTGTACTTGGTTGGCTGTGCCATCGCGCAGCTGATCGGCAAATGAAAGTCGTTTTTCGCGAAGCGGAGCCTGAGTCTCGCGAATTCCCGACCGATTGCAGCATCTATCATGATGCATTTATTTTTCGCAAATTATACGACGGCAATGGGAATACGCCATTCCCTTATCGGACAGCTCATTTCGAGAAGGGGCTGGAGAGCTTGTCCGCAGCAGGTGTGATCGATATAGGTGGAGTTACGGATGCCTACCGCTCGATCTGGCAGCAGTCCCTGTTGGGACTCCAGACGTTTATTTCGCAGACGAAGGATCGGGACGGGTGGTTAAACAAGCTGCACGCCAAACATCAGGAGCAAGTCATCCATCTGGACCGCTATGCCGAAGCGGTTGTTACGCCGGTATCCACCAAGACTCAACGTTTTATTACAGATACGAACTTTTACAGCAATGAAGATGCCATCTTGCGGTTGTGCGAGGAGCTGCGCAAAGGTGCGGCACCGTCTCAGAAGGAGATCGATGAAGCCTTCGAGGCGGAACCGACAAGCCACTACGGCCATGCCGTTCGAATGGGGTTTGGCTATCTGATGAGCGCCAGCAGCTATTTTACTGGAGCAATAGATGAAGAGACGCTGAAGGACCAACTCGATGTTGGCAAAAAAGGCAGAGACGGTCTGGCGGTTTAACTTCTCCCTGAAATTATGCTGCACCGGCTCGGCCCATAAGGGGGTCCGGTGTAGTATAATGATGGCGTGCAACAAGAGAAGATGGCTGAGGGGGCGGATTATGTTCAGAATCAACCGGTACCTTACAAAGATGATTGTGTTCTCAATAGGCGTGAGCACGCTGCCTATCATCCTGCTCGGACTATTCTTTTATGTGAAAACGTCTAGTACGATTCAACAGAAAGTCAACGACGGTAATGTGCTGGTGCTAGAGCAGACGCGTCTGCGAATCGAGCAGGTGCTTGGTGCGCTGGATTTGCAAATCGAACGACTTTCAGAGAGCTCCTTTGTGACTGAGGCACTGGAAACTGGCATTACTCCGTCCCAATTTACCCTTGTCCAAAATTTGTTAAGATCGATGTCCCAAGTGCAAACTTTCGATGTCGGTGTCAGGGACGTTCACCTGGTTGATGTTAGCCGGGGATGGATTTTAAATTCGGAAGGCTATAATCCGCTCTCTCCCGAGAAGGCATCTATTATCGACCATTATTTGCACATCGACCGAAATAAGTTTTGGAACGTGGAAAAAACAAGCTTGCTTCGCAGTCGAAATGCGGATAATACCTTGACATTCAGTTTGGTCAAAAAGGTTCCGGCTTTTATCGAAAAACCGCTTGGGATGCTGATCGTCGAAATCAACGGCGGGCAGCTTCGCCATTTCCTGGCCAACAATAATACGCTCGGTGAAGTGATGATCCTGGATGAAGATTACGCTGTACTGACGACTCAAAGTGAAAATAGTAAGGTCGATACGGCAACTTTACAGACGATTGTCGGGAAACTGCGTGGAAATCAGGAAAAGTCCGGCCTGTTTGAGTCGTTGGTCGGAGGCGCCCAGGTCGGTGTGGCGTTTCAACGATCTTCATTTAACGGTTGGATCTATATTTCCTTGATTCCAATTGAACAGATCAAGTTCGAGTCGCGAAGGACAGGATGGATTATCTTAGCTACTTGCTTCACGATGCTGATGCTTGCCGTGTTGATCTCATTGGCTGGTTCACAGCGGATGTATGCGCCTATACATAGGCTTTACCTATCGTTGTTTTCACAGCAGGATCCGGAACGTAAACGCGTAGATGAATTTCGTATCATCAATGAAAGGTTCATGAAAATGCGCAGTGATCAAGTGCAAATGGCCGATCAACTCAGAAGCCATACGCGCCAGCTTGAGGAATATTACGTGTTAAAGCTTGTTCGCGGAGATTTCAAACCGTCCGAAATTCAAGAAAAGCTTGGCGGCATGAACGTAGCAGGTCGGCGCATGGCGGTGCTAACGATTCAGATGGATACGCTTAAAGGTACACGTTACGAGGAGCGGGACAGTGAGCTGCTGTTATTTGCAATCAACAACATGGTCAGCGACCTAATCCCGTCGGCTCAGAGGTTACTGCCGATTGTGTTGCAGTCGTCGCAAGTAACGCTTGTTTTTGAGGAACCGGGCTCGACTGAGGATTTCCGAACTTATATCTATTCGCTAGCTAAACATGTACAGGATACCCTCGAGCAATATTTAAAGCTGCGGATTAGCATTGGAATCAGCAGGTCTTATGACGGGTTGAGGTATGCCAACCAAGCCTATAAGGAAGCGATAGATGCGTTGAAATACCGGGTGATGTATGGACAAAAGACGATCCTGCACATCGATGACGTCCAACCGGCCCATCATGTGACGACAATTTATCCGAAGGATCTGGAGCGGCAAATTCGCGATTCCGTCAAAATGGCGGATCGGGACAAGGCACAGGAACTGTTAAACGAGTTTTTCGAGGAAATTTCCCGTCAGTATCATAATTATAATGATTATCAAATTGCCGTCACGCGGTTATTCGTCAACTTGATCTGGCTGCAGCAGGAGAGCGGTGGTGCGACGATCGATCTTCCCGAAGGGGAGCCACCGCTTCTTGAGCAGTTGAATGCGCTATCATCCGTGGATGAAGTACGGCATTGGTTCAGAAACAAGTTGATCGAGCCGATGATTCTCGTCTATGACGAGCAGAGACGGACGAGGCATAAATCGATCTCCGAAGAGGTCACTCAGCTGATTCATAGCAACTTCGACAGTGAAATCAGCTTGGAGTCGTGTTCCACCTTGCTTAACTATCACCCGAGCTACATTAGCAAGGTTCTGCGACAGGAGCTTGGGATCAGCTTCAGCGACTATCTGCTGCAATATCGTCTGTTGAAGGCAAAAGAAATGCTGGAAGAGACTGACATGAAAGTATCGGAAATTGCCCTGAAACTTCAATATAATAATTCTCAGAACTTCATCCGATCCTTCCGCAAGTTGGTTGGGATCACCCCGGGTGCTTACCGGGAGGAACGGCTTACTAATATGCAATATCGAACATTCAAGCAATAAACAGCGAAGGGGATTAAGCTATGAAACGGTTTGAAATTGCGGTTATTCCGGGAGATGGTATCGGTAAGGAGGTAGTTCCCGCGGCTCTGGAGGTACTAACTGCGGTTGCGGAGGTTCATGGTGGAATCTCGTTTCAGTTTGAGTCCTTCCCTTGGAGCTGCGATTATTATGAACAGCATGGCAAAATGATGCCTGACGATGGATTGCAAACGCTTCAAAACTTTGAAGCAGTGTTTCTCGGAGCTGTTGGGGATCCAACGCGAGTGCCTGATCATATCTCTTTATGGGGCTTGCTCATTAAAATCCGCAGAGACTTTCAGCAGGTGATTAACATCCGTCCAGCCAAATATTTCCTCGGTCTTTCTTCACCGTTGCTTCATCCAAAAGAATTTGATCTTCTCGTCGTAAGGGAAAATAGTGAAGGAGAATACAGTGAAATCGGTGGTCGCATCCACAAAGGCGATGATGAAATTGCCATCCAGAACGCTGTGTTTACACGTAAGGGCACGGAGCGGGCGATGAGGTATGCGTTCGAACTTGCCCGTAAGCGTCGAGGACATGTGACCAGCGCCACCAAGTCTAACGGTATCGTCTACTCGATGCCATTCTGGGACGAAGTGTTTAAGGATGTGCGCAAAGATTATCCCGACATTCAGACAACTTCAACGCATATTGATGCGTTGGCAGCTTTTTTCGTTACAAAGCCGCAGGTGTTTGACGTTGTCGTGGCGAGTAATCTGTTCGGTGACATTTTAACCGATATTGGAGCCGCCATTATGGGGAGCATCGGCATTGCCCCGGCTGCCAACATTAATCTGAACGGTAAATATCCGTCGATGTTCGAACCCGTTCATGGTTCTGCGCCGGACATTTACGGACTCGGCATTGCCAATCCGATCGGTCAGATCTGGACGGCCAAAATGATGCTGGACCATTTCGGCTATCAGGAGCTTGGGCAGCATCTGCTGGATGTAGTCGAGAACGTAACGGATGCCGGAATTAAAACGAAGGATATCGGCGGTGCGGCTACTACGCGAGAAGTGACATCGGAGATTATTCGCCGATTAAAAAAGTGACGAAGATTAATAAAAATTTTTAATCGCATTTTCAGAATCGATTCAGGAGGTAATCTCTTATGGGCAAACCCTATCTTGATTTATCATATTTGTATCTCGACAGCGCGAAGCGACAGGCTGGAAGCCGTGTTTCCACTGCGGAACTGGAAGAAGCAGCAAATTCAAAGGTAATAAATGTGGATGAGATTACAAGTCCTGTAATCATCGAATCCTTGGAGCTGCTGTTTAACAATGGGCTGTATTTTCTGCGTACACGTTCCAAGGACGGTTCCGAGGGGGTAGCGGTAGCCAGTGAGCGGGCGGCTTATTTGTATCCGCTGCTGAAGCAGCTGATCATCCCGTATTTTATCGGCAAGGATGCGCGCGACTTAGAGAAGTTGCTAGACGGCGTCTATGTTTATGAGAGCAATTACAAGCTATCGGGTCTTGCGTTATGGTGCTGTATCTCCTGGGTGGAGGCGAGTCTGCTTGATATGTTGGGACGCATTGTCAACAAGCCGATCGGAGATTTGCTGGGCGGTGTTATCCGCTCAGAAGTGCCGATTTATGTGGCTAGCGGTAACCGGGGCACAACGCCGGAAGAAGAGATCGAGGTGCTGCAGCGACGGATGGCCGAAACAGGGGCGAAGGCGGTCAAGTTTAAGGTTGGCGGCCGAATGAGCAAAAATGCCGACTCCCTCGCAGGCCGCTCGGAGGGACTGATCTATATGGCGCGCCGTGAATTTGGCGATGACATCGCCATCCATGCCGACGGCAATGGCTCATACGACCCTCCGGTCGCGATTGAATACGGCAAGATGCTCGAAGAGATCAATGCCTTCTTCTATGAAGAACCGTGTCCGTTCGAGCATCTGGAGGACACGAAGGAAGTCGCCGACAATCTGGCGATTCCGCTAGCTTTTGGCGAGCAGGAGACGAGCATGCGTCGCTTCCGCTGGATCATCGACAACGATGCCGCTCAGGTTATCCAGCCGGATTTGCAGTACAACGGCGGCTTTATCCGCAATACGCGTATCGCTCGAATGGCAGCGCTGAAAGGTATTCCGGTTACCCCGCATATTTCCGGCGGGTTCGGCTATGTGTACGTGCTGCATTATGCGTCATACATTCCGAACATCGGAAAGTTCCAGGAAGACAAATCAGGCGTTAAGACGACCGGATTTCTGTTCTCTCCGCCGAAGGAATCCAAAAACGGTGTTATCTATGCGCCGACAGGCCCCGGGCTCGGTATGGACGTTGCGACGGTGAATGCCTTGC
This sequence comes from Paenibacillus sp. FW101-FHT12H11, assembly GCF_058790355.1. Taxonomy (NCBI): domain Bacteria; kingdom Bacillati; phylum Bacillota; class Bacilli; order Caryophanales; family Paenibacillaceae; genus Paenibacillus; species Paenibacillus sp. FW101-FHT12H11. Next base: position 83,517 of record NZ_JBYTCO010000005.1, read on the forward strand.
TGCGCAGAGCTTTACAGATTTGATAGAGTCTCTGGTTACCCACACTGGTAACGTCTATAAGTGATAAAAAGTCCATCCGTGATTTATCGGGTGGCCTTTTTTTTGTGATGTGACATGTAGGAGGAAAGGACATTTGTAGTGCAATCAAAGTAGTACCTTGACAGACACAGTAATATGATTTATTATACAGCCATGGAGGTGATTGTATGAGCGAGAACAAGATCACATCCGACCTGTTACGCGGACATACGGATACGATGATTTTACGGCTCTTGTCCGAAGCTGATCGTTACGGTTACGAGATTGTCAAGTTGATCGCCGAGCGTTCGAGCGGCGAGTATGAACTGAAGGAAGCCACGATGTATTCCAGCTTCCGGCGGTTAGAAGCAGACGGTGACATCGAGTGGTATTGGGGCGATGAGTCACAGGGCGGACGGCGTAAATATTTTAGGATAACGGAAAAAGGGAAGAGCACTTATGATCGCAACAAAAGCAACTGGGAGTATGCCAAACGCGTGTTAGAAAACTTAGTATGAGGAGAGATTTGATATGATGAATCCCAAATTGACGGATTATCTGAATAGCGTTTTTACGCCATACGATGGTGTAAAAAGCGTCTCCGAATTAAAAGACGACCTGCATACCGATTTGCAAGAACGATACCGTGAACTCAAAGCGGAAGGCAAGGACGATGAAACAGCGTTTACGATGACAATTGAAAGTATCGGCGACATCGAGCAAACGATTCTGGAGGTCGCCAACCTCTCCCGTTCGCTGGAACGGCAAGTACTGACAAACTTTAATGGAAGCAACTTGGCGGAAAGCGATTTTGCAGGCGTTAAGGCGCATAAAGGACAGTTTAAAGGTAGCTCACTGCACGGTTCCGACTTTTCCGGCGCCGATTTAACGGGCAGTTCGTTTAAGGCCAGTGACGTGCGCGAAGCCAATTTTGACGGCGCCAATTTAACGGATTGCAGTTTGGACGCGCTGGACCTGTCAAATGCAAGCTTTGATAAGACGATTCTTGTCCGAACCAATTTTAGCAAGTCAGGGCTTGACGGTGCCAAGTTTACAGGCGTGAGACTACTCGATGTGACGTTATCGATGACCGATCTTCGAAAGACGATTTTTGAAAGCTGTCGGTTTGAGGGAGTTGATTTCAAATATACCGATCTCACCCGGCAGCGTTTTGACGGTCAGACGTTTATCGGGGTTAAGTTTGACAAAGCAGCTTTAACCGAAGTTTCATTCAGGGGCGCTACATTTAACAATGTTTCATTCCAGCCCGGGTTTAGTCTCACGAATAAATACTATCGGATGATCAAAACCGTTATTTTCGACGGCGCAACGATGGATAAACTGACGTATGCGGCGCTTAAAGGTATGGGAGCGGATGTATCCAAGGTTACTATTCGATAAGGAGGGAACCAAATGAACAGGATTATAACGGGACAGAGTAACAGCGGCTTCTCCAAAGCAGGGCTAAGTAGATTGCACGATGTACTGGCACGGCATGTTGACTCCGGGAAGATTCCAGGGATTGTCGCTCTCGTCAGCCGGAATGGTGAGACACACGTCGAAGCGCTCGGTACGATGCGCCATGACGGTGGAGTACCGATGAACAGGGACACGATATTCCGGATGGCATCCACTTCCAAGCCGGTTGCAGTCGCACCTGTGATGATCCTGCTCGACGAGTGCAGGCTCCGGCTGGATGATCCGGTGGATGCCTGGCTGCCTGAACTCGCCAACCGGCAGGTGCTGAAACGAGTCGACGGCCCGCTGGACGATACGGTGCCGGCGAGACGGCCGATCACAGTAAGGGATCTGTTGACCTCCACATTCGGGCTCGGCATGGATATTACGCTGCTGGGCACTCCGATTCTGAGTGCGATCTTCGAGCAGGGACTCACGCCCGATCTGCCGACGCCGATGCCCGAACCGGATGAGTGGATGCGCCGACTCGGCACACTTCCGTTGATGTATCAGCCAGGAGAGCGCTGGCAGTACCACATCAGCAACGATCTGCTCGGTGTGCTCGTCGCCAGGGTTACAGGGCAGTCGTTTGAGTCATTCCTGCGCGAACGCATTTTTGATCCGCTTGGCATGAAAGATACCGGCTTCCACGTGCCTGCCGATAAAATCGATCGGATGCCGCCCCTCTACGCGCCCAATCCGCAAACTGGCGAGTTCAATGTGTGGGACGAAGCCAAAGGGGGACGCTACAGCCAGAATCCGGCGTTCCAGGGTGGCGGTGGCGGATTGACCTCAACCGTCGATGATTTTCACGCCTACTTCCGGATGCTGCTGAATCAAGGGAAACACGGGACCGAACGGATTCTATCCCGGCCTGCCGTCCAGTTGATGACCACCAACCGGCTCACACCTGAGCAACAAGCCGTTCGTAACGCCATGGCGACCAACAATGTCCATTTGTCATTCGGGCAAGGGCAGCATGGCGGTTGGGGATTTGGGATGGCGGTACGCACTTATCGTGGCGACTACGCGCCCATCGGCCAATTTGGCTGGGACGGCGGAAGCGGTACCTCGACTTACGCTGATCCAGTCAACCAACTCACCGGAATCCTGCTCACTCAGGTGGGCATGTCAACTCCGGATTCAGCGATGGTTATCCATGATTTCTGGACCACGGTATATCAGGCCATTGAGGATTGATAATTTAATTTCATTGAACAAAGTGAGGTGTGAAGTATAATGAAACTTTATGATTTAAGTGTTCCTATCAGTCCCAAAATTCGTGAACCACTTCCAGCTAAAATTGAATACTCCACCCATGAAGAGGGAGCAATCCAAGCAGCTGCGGCGCTCGGGCTCGCACCCGAGAATTTTCCAGAAAAGAAGGCATGGGCTACAGAGACAGTAACATTAAATACGCACTCGGGGACGCATGTGGACGCGCCATGGCATTACTGGCCCACATCAGAAGGCAAACCATCTAGAACAATTGACGAGCTTCCTTTGGAGTGGTTTTACTCAGATGGCGTGCTGCTTGATTTCAGCAGTAAACCGCCGGGTTATGAAATCACGAAAGATGATCTCATCACAGAGTTGAAGCGGATTAACTATAATTTAAAACCATTCGATATTGTACTCATTCGCAGTGATGCAGATAAACGATTGTACCACGAGCATTATGCGTTCCTGCATGCTGGTGTTTCAGCTGAAGCGACACTTTGGCTGCTCGAATGCGGAATTAAGGTTGTTGGGACGGATGGCTGGGGCTGGGATATTCCATTGAACCTGCAAGCCGAGGATTACCGAAATCAACCAAGAGACGGTGTCCTGTGGGCAGCCCACTATTTAGGTAAGGATCGGGAGTATTGCCAGATCGAAAAACTTGCAAACCTGGATCAATTGCCGAAGCCATATGGTTTCAAAGTTTCCTGTTTTCCAGTGAAGATCGAGCGAGCAAGTGCCGGATGGGCAAGGCCAGTGGCAATTTTTGAATAAAATACCATGCCGCGTGTAAAGCACCGTGCGTTCTAGATAGGCCCTCAGCTACTGCAGTGGGTCTATTATTTTTTGAAAGATAGGCAAGAGATTGTGATAATTCCACTAGTCGCCACCTGCAAGTGGGATAAGTGCGCATGCGGAAGGTGCCGGTACGATAGCAAGTGGACTAAATTCCCACGCAGAGGGGATACTAACAACGTCCAGTGGTACGGCCTCTCATTCGGAAGGAATACAGTGCTGACTTCGCTGAGATTTTTGAACCCATGGATGGTCAGCCTATCGATGTCGGATACATGGTGACCTTGGATGGAGAAGGCGATCGAATGCGCAAAGCTACAAAACAAGGTCGCAGAGGCTGGAATGGGTTGCCGTAGGCCTATTAGGACAAATTCAAAGCTGATGAATAGGTGATGAGATACTAATTTTCACCCGTGCTTCATATGTATGAATTAGGACAAGAATAGGGATCGATTAGCAAAAAAAAGTTGATTTTTATTCCAATTAGCTTTATAACTGTATTTAGAACAATTATTATTTAAAATTTATTATTGTAGGGGTGATATCATGGATCTGACTTCCGGCAGCGAAGGCAAATGCCCGTTTCCGCACGGCAGCGCAACTAGCCACAAATCAAGCGGTACGACGAATAGAAACTGGTGGCCCAATCAGCTCAATTTGTACATACTTCATCAACATGATCAGAAATCAAACCCGATGGGTGCGGATTTTAATTACGCAGAAGAGTTTGCAAAGTTAGATTTCCAAGCGGTTAAACAGGATCTTAAGAATTTAATGACAGACAGTCAAGATTGGTGGCCTGCTGACTATGGACATTATGGTCCATTTTTCATACGTATGGCTTGGCATGCTGCAGGTACTTACCGTACGGGTGACGGTCGCGGCGGTGCCGGAACCGGAAACCAGCGTTTTGCTCCTCTGAATAGCTGGCCAGATAATGGAAACCTCGATAAAGCCCGTCGATTGCTTTGGCCGATTAAGCAAAAGTATGGCAATAAGATCTCGTGGGCGGATTTATTCGTTTTAACAGGTAATGTCGCAATAGAATCTATGGGGGGAAAAACCTTTGGTTTCGGTGGCGGCCGAGTAGACGTTTGGCATCCTGAAGAAGATATTTACTGGGGTGTTGAGACAGAATGGTTGGGGGACAAACGTTACACGGGCGATCGTGAGCTTGAGAATCCGCTTGCCGCTGTTCAGATGGGTCTGATCTATGTGAATCCAGAGGGCCCGAACGGCAAACCAGATCCAGTTGCAAGTGCACGCGACATTCGCGAAACGTTCAAACGCATGGGAATGAATGATGAAGAAACCGTCGCACTCGTAGCGGGCGGCCATACATTCGGCAAAGCACACGGTGCAGGAGATGCTGCGAAAGTGGGGGCAGAACCGGAAGGGGCTCCAGTTGAAGCTCTTGGCTTAGGTTGGATCAATACGCATGGCTCCGGTAGAGGTCGTGACACTATTACCAGCGGTATTGAAGGTGCTTGGACTGCGAATCCGACGCAGTGGGATAATGGCTTCTTCGATATGCTCTTTGGATATGAATGGCAGCTTACGAAAAGCCCGGCAGGCGCCTATCAGTGGGCTCCGGTAAATCCAGATAAAGAGCACCTCGCACCGGATGCGGAAGATTCGTCCATTCGCGTTCCGACGATCATGACGACAGCGGATTTAGCATTGCGCGAAGATCCGGCATATGAGAAGATTTCTCGCCGTTACCATGAGAATCCGGAAGAATTTGCAGATGCTTTTGCTCGCGCGTGGTTCAAACTCACTCACAGAGACATGGGTCCTCGTGTAAGATACCTAGGTCCGGAAGTTCCTGAAGAAGTACTGCTCTGGCAGGATCCTGTAGATGCAGCCAACATCGAATTAACGGATGCGGAAGTTCAAGATCTTAAAACAAAGATCCTAAACTCCGGTCTTACAATCAGCGAACTGGTAACAACGGCGTGGGCTTCGGCAAGCACTTTCCGGGGGACGGATATGCGCGGCGGTGCGAATGGTTCCCGTATCCGACTTGCTCCTCAGAAGGATTGGGAAGTGAATCAGCCTACACAACTTAATAAAGTACTTGCTATCCTGGAAACAATCCAGATTGAACTCGATAAGAAAGTAAGCTTGGCTGACTTGATTGTATTAGGTGGTAGCGCTGCCGTTGAAAAAGCTGCACGTGATGCAGGTTATGATGTAACGGTTCCTTTCACACCTGGCCGCGGCGATGCCACTCAAGAACAAACGGATGTAGAAAGCTTCGCCGTACTAGAGCCGGCGGCCGATGGTTTCCGCAACTATCAGAAGAAGAATTACAGTGTAAATGCTGCTGAGCTCTTAATCGACAAGGCGCATCTGCTTAACCTTACTGCGCCAGAAATGACTGCGCTTGTAGGCGGTATGCGTGTTCTTGGTACAAACTTCGATGGGACAAAACATGGCGTATTCACCGAGCATATAGGTAAACTGACGAACGACTTCTTCGTTAATTTGCTTGACATGAGAGTACAATGGAAACCTGTTAGTGGAGGGATTTATGAAGGATCTGATCGTCAGACAGGTAAAGTCGTGCGTACGGCGACGATCGTTGATCTTGTATTCGGATCAAACTCTATTCTACGTGCCATTGCTGAAGTTTACGCTCAAGATGATAACAAAGAGAAGTTTGTACGTGAATTTATTGCAGCTTGGGTAAAAGTAATGAATGCAGATCGTTATGAGCTAGCTAATACTCAAAAATAACGTCAGTGTAAAAAAGACTCAATCAAGGTTTCTATGAACTTGGTTGGGTCTTTTTTCTATTTTAAAAGCCATTGACAACGGAACGGTCTGTTCGTATGATCCAAGTAGATTGTAAAAAAATGTGAATAGTAGAGCGCATGCGTTTTAAGTTATGGAATTGTTGCGGTTAATAACTAACGGGGAGAGGATCTGATGTTGAACAATTGTGCGGCTATTATCCAACAATACATGGAGAATTTGGACAAATATTCGATAGAGCAGTTGCGATATAAAAGTGAGGAAAACGTGTGGTCAATCGGACAAATGTATATCCATGTGATCGAAGTGGCGAAAGAATATATCGGGCATATTGCAACGTGCACGAAGGCAACTACGGAAGAAGCTGAGGGCAGGACAGGGGATGGAATGAAAGCGTTTGCAGAAAAAGAGTGGCCAAACATCCGTGTGAAACTTGACCAACCGCCAAATGAGACAAGAAATCCCGAGACGAAAGATGAAATCGTAACTGGACTAGAGCAAGTGCTAGTGATGTTGGCCTACTGGGCATGCCGCATAGAGGAAGCGAATCCAGCATGCAAGATTCGCCACGGCTGGTTTGGCTGGCTAAACGCACGTGATTGGTTTGAGTTGGTTGGGATGCACAGCAGGCATCATCTGCGGCAAAAAGAAATACTGGACAAGAAACTGGCGGAGGCAGGGATAAGATAGCCCGAAATAATAATTTTTTTTCATTTGATGTAGAAATTGTGTGATCTGGCTCGTCATTATGGTGAAGACGGCAAGAAGCAATTCCAATATGAACGTTGAAAGGAGCAGTAACGATGAATTACACACTGATCATGTATGAAACAACAGAGGATTTCGCTAAACGTACCGACCCGATACACAAGGAGGCTTATACAGCAAGCTGGGCTCATTATGTCACAGCTTTGCGTGAATCCGGCATTGTTGTAAGCAGCGCAGGTCTCCAATCCCCTGAGACGGGGACCACGTTAAGCCGTAACGGCGGCGAATTGCTTGTTCAGGATGGCCCGATCACGGAAACGAAGGAGCAAATCGGCGGTCTGATCATCATAGACGTGCCGGATATGGACCATGCATTGGAATGGGCGGCACGTTGTCCAGGCAGCTCCGTTGAGGTTCGTCCCAACCTCAAACCGATTACAGAATGATCGATAGGCAAGCTCATCAAATAATTGAACAGACGGCCAGAGAATCCTACGGCCGTCTGGTCGCCTTCCTTGCAGTCCGCTCTCGTGACCTGGCGGCAGCGGAGGATGCGCTTGCGGACGCATTTCTGTCCGCGTTGGTGAAATGGCCGGCGAGCGGAGTGCCGGACAAGCCTGAAGCATGGCTGCTTACGGCTGCGAGACGTCGGTTGATCGATGGCAGCCGACATGCCCGCGTGCAAGCCGGCGCCGAGCATGCTTTGCTATCCCTAGCAGAAGATGCTAGGCGGCGAGTCGAAAACGAGATGCCTTTCCCTGACGAACGGCTGAAGATGCTGTTTATTTGCGCACATCCCGAAATCGATCCTGCTGTGCGCACGCCGCTTATGCTCCAGTCTGTGCTTGGCCTTGACGCGGCCCGCATTGCATCTGCTTTCATCGTTAAACCGGCAACGATGGGTCAGCGGCTCACTCGTGCTAAAGCAAAAATAAAGAGCGATGAGATCAAATTCGATTTGCCCGGTGAGGATGAATGGCCGGAGCGCCTTGGAGCCGTGCTTGAGGCTGTTTATGCAGCCTATGGTAGTGGGTGGGAGGATATTGCCGGCGTTGATTCTCGTAGGAAGGGGCTTGCCGGAGAAGCGATATTTCTGGGAAGGCTGATTGTACGATTCATGCCAGGAGAACCCGAAGCACTGGGATTGCTGGCTTTCATGTTGCACTGCGAAGCGCGCCGTTATACGCGCCGCGATGAGGCAGGCGGCTATGTGCCAATATCCGATCAGGATCATTCAGGCTGGTCGTTCGAAATGATCGAGGAGGCTGAGCACTGCCTCCGAACTGCCGCCAATGGGAGCCGTATCGGACGATTTCAGCTTGAGGCGGCAATTCAATCCGTGCATGCCCAGCGAGCGTGGACGAACCGCACGGAATGGGGAGAGATTGCGCTGCTGTACGAGGGGCTGGTTAGCATTGCTCCAACGATTGGCGCACACGTAGGTCGCGCGGCAGCGGTTGCTGAAGCGTTCGGCGCAGAAGCGGGAAAGGCGCTGTTGGATGCTATACCGGCAGAAGCGGTTAAGAGTTATCAGCCTTATTGGGCGCTGCGCGCTCATTTGTTCAAAAGGATGAAGAGATACGAGGAAGCCCGTGCCTTTTACGGCCGCGCTATCGGGCTGTGCATGGATCCATCCATTCAAGCTTTTCTGGAGAAGCAATCCAATGAATGTTAATTGATTTTATGGTCGAAATGAAAGCAGGGAGTAGATTGCCGAAATGGCAGCTGCTCCCTGTTGTTTTTAATTTAACTGGCTTTTACGATACTGAATGGGCGTAAAGCCTGTGATCTTTTTAAATATCCGACAAAAATAAGGGAAATTAGGTATGCCAACCAATGAACCAATTTGTTCAATAGATTTTGATTCCGTTTTCAACAACCAGCAAGCCTGTCTTACTCTACGTGCAATGACGTATTCAGTGATGCTTCCCCCTGTTTCGGTCCGAAATAACCGCGATACATGATTCTTGGAGAGATGGAGTTCCTTTGCTAATTCAATCAAGTCAAAAGGCTCTGTATAATGCTCTTCGACCCAATTCATTATTTTTTCAGCATGGCTTTCCGGACGTGCGACGCCCCCAAATCCTCCAATGTGCAAGGAGCTAAGATAGTCTAAAATGTTGAGAATCAACATCGACGCTGTCTCGTGGTCTTCATCTTTTTCGTTCCACCCCGTAACCAGATCGTTGAATCTTTCCAGAATGCCCATCATATAAGTCGAATCCCGATCCTCACGAAATACCTGATTGGTCATTTGTCCTTTCCATACCTGATCAAAAAAACGAGACAGTACAGTAAAGTTTTTGAGATGAGGGGCAACGATTGAGGGTTCAAAGGTTAGAACGGTTCGTACATACGGATTTTGAGGAGTGGCATCAAATTGAATGCGATGCAGCTGGAAGGGTTGTAATATCACGACACAGCCGGCCTCTAAATTGTAAATCTTGCGGTTAAGGGTCAAGGTTCCCTTTCCTTGATGGACAAACAAGACCTCAATCCCTTTATGATAATGGTAAGTAATAGGGGGATATTCATAGGATACGGCCCTATATTTAAGCCTTACCCCCCGGTTGTTAAGTACATGAAATACTTGTGCACGTTCATCCACATGTTTTGTGTTTTTCAAAGATGATCACCATCCAACCCGCTTTTCAAAATTATCATTTGAGTGCTATTTTGTGACGGAAGAAGATAACTATTTTAGCCAAAAAATAAGCTATGATAGGAATGTCGAGACCATCTAATTATACGTTGTAGCCATTATTTGTGGCAATGAGGCTTGCAAAGATTATGACTCAATAACCTACGGAGGTGGACATAGAATGACTTTCCCTTTATCGACTCTTAAGGAGGACGAATACACCGAGTTACTGGATGGAATTAAAGATATTTTGAAGGAATGCTATCAAGTTACTGAATACGAGGCGATGTTAGTCATTCATGAGGGTAATGAAAAAGCGCAAGAGTTGTTAAAAGATTATTTGCCTTACATAGATTCCATTCATAAAACGATTTGTGGCATTAGGGACACACTGGAAAATCATATGAATCTAGTATTCCAGGAACAAGAATTGCCAAATAAAATGATCTATGAAGCAGCTGCCTGGCACGCATTTGAATCTGTGAGATGTTACTATAAAAGCACGGTAACTACCGTGTAACGGCAATTTCGACTACATATGAGGAAGGCGAAAATCAGATGGCAAGAAAAACAACCTATGTATACATGTCTATGTATTACTCACTTGTTTTTATGGCGCTAGGCGCTTTCAGCAATTATATTCCTATTTATTACAACGACATCAATCTTGATCATTTTCAGATTGGTTTGCTCTCGACAGCGGGAGCGATTACCGCAATGATCGCTCAACCGCGATGGGGATTGGCCGCCGACAGAGCGGCATCGAAAAACCGTCTGCTGCTTATAGCGCTGCTGCTCACCTCAATTCTCGTCTGGACGTTACCGGCGGCAGGCAGCCAATTCTGGGTGTTATTTGCGTGCACAGTTGTGTTCGGGGCCGTCCAATGCGTGATTAACCCGCTGGGTGACACGATTACACTGGAGATTTCCCGCAAGTCGGGATTTAACTTTTCGCGTATTCGCACAGCGGGATCCGTCGGTTATGCTTTGATGGCGGTTATTGCCGGCTGGCTGCTGGACCGTAATCTGCACTATATGTTCCCGTTGTTCTCCGGGCTCGTATTCGTCGCCTTCCTGCTGGCTTGGGGCATCCCTAAGGTGGAAGGCCATCAACACAAGGCGAAGGTCCAACTGAAACAGCTGTTCACCAGCAGGAAACTTGTTCTGATTTACTTATACACACTTGTGGTCAATTGTACGCTGGGCTTTTTTACGACATTTCAAGCCGTTTATAGTAAAGAGCAGGGAATGAGCACAGCGCTGATTGGCATTGGGGTCAGTATCGGTTCGATCAGCCAGTTTCCATTCATGCTGTTTTTTCAACCGCTTTATCGGAGATTCGGGATTTTTAAAATATTGCTCTGCTCCGGAATTATTCTCGCCGTACGATGGTTGCTGTTCAGCGGTTCACTTAGCCCGGCCGTCTATTTGGCGACGTGGGTGCTGCATGGCGGGACCTTCATGCTCTTTTACTTATGTCTGGCTGAGTATGTGAGTACACATGTGCCCAAAGAGTTGAAAGCAAGCGGACAAATGATGAATTCATTAACGATGAACGCCATAAGCCGTACATTAGGCTCGCTGTTAGGCGGACTGTACGCCGGTTGGTTCGGTATCCGCTCAGGATTTATGGTCAGCTCTATCATTTGTATCGCAGCAGTGGCTTTATTTTGGTATTATTATCGGCCAAATGATGGCGAGAAACTGGAAATGGAAGTGTCTGCCTGAGATAAAAGACTGGCGTGCTTGCTGGCATTTTATTTAAATAATGAGCTGTGATACGATGATATAGAATAGATTATAAATTCCTTCAGAAAAGAGAGTCTAAGCAATGATCACAATAAACCGATCAAAAGTAGAAGATGAGCTTCAAGCCTTCATTGGTAATGATGTTTATATTCACAGTGAAGCAACGTCCTTTGTATTTGTACGCAATTTCAAGGTCAAGGTTACCCATGCGTTTATAGCGGGGGAAGGTCCATTTCGTGCCGCTCTCCGATTTGACGGGCATGGCTGGCTCCGAATGGAAGCGCTCACGCATTATGAGATGGATGCAAATGGCCGTCTTTTATTGGCCGGTTATGATGACAGAGGTCGGATGAATGTTGCGCTGCATGTAGGAAAGGAGCCGTTTCCAGAATGAATATGACACAACATACATCATCGAAAAAGTTGTTAGCGGTGTTTGCACACCCCGACGATGAGTCGTTTATTTGTGGTGGTACGCTCGCCAAATACGCCAGTGAACAGGTCGACATTACTCTAGTGAGCGCAACGCGCGGAGAAATGGGACGACGTATGGGCAATCCGCCTTACCTCAATCGTGAAACGATGGCAGATGCTCGTGAAATGGAGCTAAGGAATGCCTGCGAGAGCTTGGGAATCCGGCAGTTGCAATTTTTGGATATCCGTGATAAAACCGTTGAGTTTGTCGATAAGAATAGCTTGACAACTCGCATTGCGGGTATTATCCAAGAAATTGACCCTGATGTCGTGCTGACTTTTCACGAAAAACTGGGTGGCCATCCCGATCATTGTGCTATAGGGAAGGCGACGACAGCTGCTTTTCAACAATTAGGTCAACGAGGAGCCCTGTATTTTATTACGTTTGGCGATGCGATGGAGCGTCCTGAGCGATACGGGTATTCCCGTAAAGATGTCGTCAAAATCGATGTGCATGCTCACTTGGACGCCAAGCTTGCCGCGTTTCGTGATCACCGGTGCCAGACTGAAATAGACGAATGGGTATGGCTGCCCGACCAAGAAGCAAAAGCCAGATTCGGTAATTATGAATACTTTTTGAAAGCAGATAGGGCGTCTTCCACATTAAATCATGATGATTTATTTATTCCTACACTTGGATAAAACATTAAGTATTGGCAAGTATATACGGAGAAATTAGCAAAAGCTCGAATGTTTTTCTGAAACCCAAGTGTACAAAAACAATTTGGAGGAATCTGTCATGCGTTTGGAAGGTAAAGTTGCAGTCGTTACCGGTGCTGCATCGGGCATGGGCAAAGCCATTGCTATGTTATTTGCCCAAGAGGGCGCTAAGGTCGTCATCTCAGACTTGAATTTGGAAGGCTCGAATGCGGTTGCCGAAAGCATTAAAGCCACTGGTGGCGAGGCCATCGCTGTCCAAACTAATGTTGCCAACTTGGATGATATCAATATGATGATAGATACGGCTGTGAATGAATACGGAACGCTAGATATTTTAGTGAACAATGCCGGCATTATGGATAACATGGCACCTGTCGGCGACGTAACCGATGAAAAATGGGATCAAATTTTCGAAATTAATACGAAGGGCGTTATGCGAGCGATTAGAAAAGCTCTTCCCATTTTCCTCGAAAAAGGAAAAGGTGTCATCATAAATACAGCTTCAACAGGCGGATTTAGCGGTGCTCATGCAGGCGTTGCGTATACGGCATCTAAGCATGCTGTTATCGGGATCACGAAAAATACCGGTTTTATGTACGCTCAAAAAGGCATTCGTTGCAACGCGATTGCGCCAGGGGCGACGATTACGAATATCGCATCAACCATGACTAACGTGAACGAGTTCGGCGCTTCTCGAACCAAGGTTACCCAAGGTGTGATTCCGCGTGCTGGCCAACCGGAAGAAATTGCGCAAGTAGCTCTATTCCTGGCATCCGACGAATCAAGTTTTGTTAATGGCGCAGTGATCGCTGCGGACGCAGGTTGGACGGCCGGCTTCTGAGGAAGCATCCTAGAAATCTTATATGTAAATAATCTTTGAATCCGGGTATTGCTATGTGCAATATCCGGATTATTTGTTTTTAATTGATTTCCATTATATTCAATAAATTAATGATTATATTAAATAAATTAATTTTTAGATTGAATAAATTGATTATTATTGATTTACATTTTAATAATAGTGGATTATAATGTAGGAAAAGAAAGGGGCGGAGTATGAAATATCCCATCATCACACAGTGTCCTGTATGCGACCATCATTTGCACGCTGTCAAGCTGGAGTGCGGACATTGCCGAACAACGATTGAGAACACATTTGAATTATCCAATCTGGCTCTACTCTCGCCCGAACAACTCCATTTTGTGATTACCTTTCTAGTGAACAGGGGCAACATCAAGGAAGTGGAGAAAGAGCTTGGAATATCTTACCCGACGGTGCGCGGTAAGCTGAATGATATCATATCGGCCCTCGGATACGATACGCGGAAGAAGCCAGAAGTCGATGAGAAGAAGGTCATTTCCATGCTGGAGAACGGCGAAATCACAGCAGATGAAGCTGTCAAAATGCTGAAGGATGAATAGGAGGTATCACGATGAAAGAAGAAATCAGCAAAGTATTGTCCATGATGCAGGAGGGTAAAATTGATTCCGTCAAGGCATCAGAGTTAATTGACGCACTTAAGGAGAAACAAACAGCTCCTGCTTCGCATGCCGTACAGATGCTGGGGAAACCTAACTTCTCGAAGAAACCGTCTTCAGCATCCGGTGGTTATTTAGATAAAACATTGAAAATACGGGTCACCTCCCACGAAAATGATAATGTGAACATTAATTTGCCGATTAAACTTGTGAAAGCTGTACTCGCAGCTGGACACAGCATTGCATCCAATATTCCGCAGGCTGCGAAATATGTGAAGGATATCGATATCGACCTTCTAATCGATGCCATAGAGAACGAGCTCGACGGGCAAATCATTGACATCCGCTCAGGTGTATCGGACACAGTCATCGTCGTGATTGAGTGACAGTCATGATGATTGTGAAGGTTAAGAGTAAGGAGCACGCTTTTACGATTCCTGTCCCTTATACCGTACTGCACATGGGGAGCGGTATCCTGACTTCCAATTTCATTCACCGCATATTGAAGGATTGGTTGAACAAATTCGACGGAAAGTCGGAGGGGCATTTGAACCGGAAGCATTATTTCGATTCGGACAGCAGTCGATTCGGGATCGAGCTGGTCCTGTCGATTCTCCAAAGCCGAAGCACGAAGCAAGCGATTAGGCAACTCATTAAGGAGTTGCAGCGTTACAAAGGGATGGTTCTGGTCGATGTCAAAGCTCAGGACGGCACGGAAGTATTGATTAAACTGTAAGCGAGGTTTTAATCTCAATGAATGCCGCATAGGATGTGGCATTTTTTTTATGTTTTCATTTTCATGTCGATATGGATTCGCAGGCAAGATATGCTAAAATAATGACATATCGGTTAAATCTCTTTTTGAAGAACGATATTATGAAGGCAATTGGAGGAAAATACATGCAGCTTATCGACAAAGCCATAGTTCAGCAGTTTATCGATATCCTTATTGATCAGGATTTATATATTCATCTCGAGATGACAACGGGGGCTTATGCAGCGCATCTGGATTCTACGAAACATCCGGCTGCGACCTTTATTTCGAATGCCGTTATTCGTTATTCTCACGGCTCGATTTCGGGCAATGGCCCTTATCGCGTCGGCTTGAAAACGGAGCAAGGTTGGGTATATTCCGAGGGGCTAACTCATTATGAAGAGACGGATTCCGAAAGGCTTATCCTTGCAGGGCATGATACGGCGGGTAAACTTGTCGTGGCACTGCAATTGAGCCGGGAACCGTTCTAAGGTAAAGGAGGATCAACATATATGGAACGACACATTCTAGTTGTGCTTCCACATCCGGACGATGAGGCATTCAGCGCGTCAGGAACGCTTGCCATGCATCTCAGCCAAGGAACAGAAGTCACTTACGCTTGTTTAACTTTAGGTGAAATGGGCCGCAACATGGGCATTCCGCCATTCGCCAATCGGGTCACATTGCCTGTCATTCGCAAACAGGAACTTGAAGCTTCGTGCCGCGCTATCGGCATTCGGGATCTTAGGTTGCTCGGCTTTCACGATAAAATGATCGAGTTCGAGGATAAAGCCAAATTGGATGGAAGCATCGAAGAACTTATCAAAGAGCTTAATCCTTCGTTAGTCCTTACTTTCCACCCCACACTAAGTGTTCATCCCGATCACGAAGCATGTGGAGCGGCGGTAATCCGAACCATTGGCAGAATGCCTGCTGACCGAAGGCCGACTGTGCATTGCATGGCATTCGCCAAAAATCATGAACAAGAAATCGGCAAACCCGATATCGTTAATGACGTTAAAAGTTTCTTGAAACAGAAGATGGCATCTATTCAGTCCCATAAGTCTCAATTCCAAGCCGCTGAATTATTGGGTAGCAAGAAATTATCAGATCCGGAAATTCAGGCGCGTTTCGGGACGGAACGCTTTTGGACGTATCGATTCTCATGAAACATTGTTGAATGAAGCGATGAAGGCAGCCGGCACAAGTCGGCTGTCTTTATTTTTTTACAGGTGAACAGTTGAATTTGCAATTAATAATTTTCCCCGCGATAATAGCGCTTCAGCTTTTCTTCCAAATGAACGAGCTGCGCTTCTTTCTCCGCAATATCTTGCAACAACTTTTCCTTTTGGCCTTCAATTAGTTGGATTCGCTCCGGCAGGGTGGAGGTTCCTTCGTTTACTTTATCATAATACGTTTTGATGTCCTCCACACTCATCCCGGTTTCGCGAAGGCATTTGATAAAAATTAGCCAGTTCAGGTCATTATTTGTATAGAGACGGTTATTTTGCTCGTTTCGGGCAGCAGGTTCCAACAGTCCCTTTCTTTCGTAAAACCGGATGGCTCCAATATTGATTCCGACTTTTTTCGCTACTTCTCCAATCGTTAACATACGACCCCTCTTTTAATGGAAAATTAATTGTTGACCTACATTAAGTGTAGCATAGTAACTTTTAAATAGTTAATAAAATTCAAATATAGGAAAGAAGGATTCGCATGCAAAAGATCGCTTTCGTGACTGGAGCAAATAAAGGAATTGGAATTGAAATCGTTAAGCAATTAGGCGAAGCAGGTTGGAAAGTCATTCTTGGTGCACGAAATGTCGAACGCGGTGAAGCTGCCGTTTCCGAGTTAACTTCCAAGGGGTTTGACATAGAATTTATACAAATTGACATGGGTGATCTGAAAACCATCGAACAGGCAGCCGAAACGATCACCAAGCGTTATCCGGACTTGAAGCTTCTAATTAATAACGCTGGTATGCCTGGCGCTTTCTCACGCTCCTTTATGGATACCAAAGAGGAAGATTTGCGGAATGCGTTCGAAGTTAACTTTTTCGGGACCTTCCGTTTGAACCAACGATTATTCCCTTTAATCAAAGATAACGAAGGTACAGTCGTCAATGTTTCGACCGATATGGCTTCGCTGGACCATATGCAAAATGCTGAGCTTACATTAAATGCATTCGATTATAACTCATCGAAAACGGCCAACAATGCCATGACACTTTCAATGGCCTATGAAGTCAGAAACAGTAAAGCGCAAGTATTCGCGGTAACGCCTGGATTCACATCAACAGATCTTAACGGCAATGCAGCAGGTGGTAAATCGAAAGAAGCCGCAGCAGCGATTATTGTGGGTTATGCGACAGACGGCAAACGCCATAACGCCGAATTTTTGGATGAGAAGGGTGTTTACGCTTGGTAAGCCTTAGCAATTGAAAGAAAAAACTCTTGCCGCCTTTATATGGCGGACAAGAGTTTTTTGCTTTCGAGAAACACAACTGGCTATGTTTGTGTCATTATCCGATGACAGTAAGTTCCTTCGGGAACGAGGTCAACACCTCGACGCCGCTGTCCGTGACGAGCACATCATCTTCGATCCGGACACCGCCGACGCCCGGAACGTAAATGCCCGGCTCGATCGTGAAGACCATGCCGCTGCGCAACAGCTCTTGGTTTTGGCCGTGCACGGATGGATATTCGTGCACATCCATGCCAAGACCATGACCGAGCCGGTGCATGAAATACGCTCCGTAACCAGCGCTTGTGATGTGCTCGCGCGCCGCGTAGTCCAGGCTGGCAAGCGTAGCGCCAGGGCGAGTTGCTTCAATGGCCAACAAGTTCGCCTGCAGCACAGTCTGATAAATTTTCGCTTGTTCTTCCGAAATATCGCCTACCGCGAACGTTCGCGTAATATCGGATGCATATCCGTCTGCATAAACGCCGAGGTCGAACAAGAGCAGCTCTCCTTCACGGATGGCCCGTGAGCCTGGAACACCGTGCGGCATCGCAGATTTCTCGCCCGCTAGTACCATTGTCGCGAAGGAAGGTCCGCTTGAACCAAGTTTTTTCATCTGGTACTCCAGCTCCGCCACAAGCTCAATCTCCGTAACGCCTGGTTTTACTTGCGCGATACCGGCTTGGAGCACGTCTTCGATGATGCGAACCGCATGCTTCATGCGAATAACTTCATCCGGAGTCTTAATGACGCGCATCTCACGCAGCGGTTCGTCAATATCCGCATAGACGGCTGCACCTACAGCTTGGCTGATTGCTTCAAACCGGCTAACCGTCATATAGTCTTTCTCCAGCCCCAGCGTCCGGATGCCGGATGGCAGAAGCTTACGGAGAATTTCGTAGGGATTATCGGTGTCCGTATGAGTATGGATTGCTTTTACGGTCGATGCGGCTTGTGCGGCTTCAAGGTCCAAAGCTGGTACGATTAGCAGCGGTTCAGCTCCGCGCGGAATTAACAACCCTAGAAAACGTTCATGTGGGTCGCTCGCAAACCCGGTTAAATAGTACACATGTTTCGGCATCGTGATCAGCACAGCATCAATCTCTCTCTGGTCCATATATGCAACTAGTTGTTCAATGCGAGATTTCATGAAACAAATCAACCGTCCTTTCGGCGTTTACTGACACTGGGTAAATGAATACATAATGAACTCATTATAATGTCAATAAGCGTCGGGTGACAAGGTCGACAAGGTCGTCACGCATTCAGAGCTCGCAAACGTTTGATATCTTGAATGGGTGAAAGACCGAACATTCTCGTATATTCTCGGCTAAATTGAGAAGGGCTCTCGTAACCTACCCGGAACGCGGCTTCAGCGGCCTCAGCAGGTTCGGATAATAAAAGACTTCGAGCTGCTTGCAATCGCAGGTGTTTTTGAAATTGAATAGGGTTCATAGCGGTTACATCTTTAAAATGCCGATACAATGACGGAACGCTCATATTGGCTATTTCCGCAAGATCATCAATACGCAATGGTTTTTCAAACCACAGAGGCGGCAATATATTCAGCTGATTCGTAGCGATAAAGCTCCGACGCAAGCATGACTTCCTTCTGGCCTTGAAAAACAAAACAGATTGAACGATCATGTACCCCGTGAGTGGGATCCGTCATTTTATTCTGGCGAAAGAGAAACAAAGATAGAATTAAAGTGGGGTGCGAGCCATTACTTTGGCGTGAATGTCGTTCTATTAAATTAGCTATATGTTCACGTAGTTCGAGTTGGCGATCCATCATGTTATCCTCCTTAACATACCCAATAGTTGTTCCAATCATAATATACAGTCACTAGCAACGGTAATGGATGTGATAGGAATAGGCAATCAATTGAGATAAATGTTATACCGATGGGTCTTATATCCGTTGCATAATGTAGAAGCTGAAGCCAAGGCTTTCATGCTAAATCAACAAACGGAGGAGATATCCTTATGACAACTACACAAACTCCTATTGGCTCTGGTTTTGGAGCTACATCAACAGCAGCCGAGGTCATCCAAGGGATCGATTTGACTGATAAAATCATTGTGGTTACTGGCGGCTATTCCGGCATCGGGTTAGAAACCGTTCGTGCATTCCACTCCGCAGGGGCCAAAGTCATCGTGCCCGCTCGCGATATAAATAAGGCTAAGGCTGCTCTCGCTGAAATGCCGGATGTGCTTATAGAATTCATGGATTTGCTTCAACCAGCATCTATAGATGCTTTTGCAGATCGTTTTCTTAGACAATTTGACAAGCTGCACATTCTTGTCAACAATGCCGGCGTCATGGCTGCGCCGCTAGTTCGTGACGAGCGGGGATATGAATCGCAGTTCGCAGCTAACCATCTTGGACATTTTCAGCTTGCCGTACGTCTCTGGCCAGCGTTGGTTCGCGCGGAAGGAGCGCGTGTTGTAGCCCTATCTTCTTATGGCTATATAAGAGGTGAAGTCGACTTTAATGATCCTCATTTCCAACACCGCGAATACCATCCTTGGGTTGCTTATGGTCAGGCGAAAAGCGCAAACGCCTTGTTCGCTGTCACACTAGACTCGATAGGGCAAAGTCAAGGTGTACGAGCTTTCTCGGTTCATCCAGGTGGCATTGCAACGGATTTGCAGAGACATTTGTCACAGACGGAATTGGATGCTGTTAAGCTTTTTGATGAAAACGGGAAGCCAATTATCGATCCTGAAGGTGCAGATAGGAAAACTCCACAGCAGGGTGCGGCAACAAGCGTATGGTGTGCGACTAGTCCTCAATTGGAAGGTATCGGAGGCGTTTATTGTGTAAATTGCGAGATTGCTCCATTGTTACCGAACGATGAGTCTATGGAAAGATTTGGCGTACGCCCTCGCGCGATCGATCCAGTTGCCGCTGGCCGACTATGGAAGCTTAGTGAGCAGCTCACTGGCACAAAAATCATGCCTGTATAAGCTAGCTTTCAGATGATATGGATAGGAAGATTGAAAAAATGAACCAGTCTCGGCAAGGGAACTGCATATCTTTCAACAAGGTTTGACAATTGCACTTCACAGTGTCTATTGGGGGGTCTTAGTACTCGCTGTAATTACGATGCTTGGCACATTATTTTTTACCTGAAACTCGAAATAGGGCAAGATGAAATTCTAGCTATCATTTTTTTAGATGTATAAGATCTCAAATCTGTATTATGAATGATTTCTAGTTTCAATGTATAGTATAAGAATGCTTTACAACATAAGATAATTAATTGTGCTTGCGTATAAATAGATATCCTACCTTTTAATAGTTTCATGGTTCGAAAAAACTTGAGAGGAAGGAAATTACGATGAAAATTGTTGCGTTAGGAACGCAGGGATTGAATTGAAGGACAGCCAAGAAGGTCTGGGTTGTATGGGAATGAGTACTTATATTTATGGTCCTAGCGACGATATAGAAAGCATGGCGACACTTCGGCGGGCAGTCGAACTTGGTATTACGTTCTTCGACACCGCGGAGACCTTTGGGATGGGTCATAACGAAGAATTGGTTGGCAAAGCTCTCACAGGGATACGTGAGCATGTTGTTGTCGCAACCAAGGTCGGATTTGGTTTCACGGACGAAGGCCAGATCCAAGTCGTCGATGGCAAACGTGTCGTAGATGGCAGTCCCCAAAATGTTGTTAGAGCAATAGAAGGATCACTACGTCGTCTGCAAATGGATTATATCGACCTTGTTTACCTTCACCGTATCGATCCAACAGTGCCCATTGAAGAGACAATCATGGCGATGAGTAAGCTAGTAGCCGAAGGTAAAATTGGCCATATCGGATTGTCCGAAGCTGCAGCAGGTACAATCCGCCGCGCTCGCTGTTCATCCGATAAAGGCTGTTCAGACGGAGTATTCATTGTTCGAGCGTGGGGTTGAAGCTAATGGTGTGCTTGATACTGTCCGAGAATTAGGCATCGGATTTGTACCGTACTCCCCATTAGGACGTGGATTCTTGACAGGTCAGTTTAAGACGGACCAACTTCATCAAACAGATTTTCGCAATACGGATCCTCGACTTAGCGGCGATAACCTGGCATCTATTATGCGTATCGTTGAAGCTTTAATCAGATTGCTGATGCTAGAGGAGTCAAACCTTCACAGCTGGCATTGGCTTGGACGATCGCTCAAAGGTGTGTCCCGATTCCCGGAACTCGTCGAATTTCTTATTTGGAGGAAAACGTCGCAGCTGTTGATATTGTACTGACACAAGATGAGTTAACGAAAATTATCGAAGTTGCGCCAATAGGCATCACCGCTAGCGATCGGTATACGAAGGCAAACATGTCTTATGTGAACATTTAAGTAGTGAATCCAACTATAATCTCAAGATGAGGTGCTTTTATGAACGAGATAAAAAACATGTTAAATGACAGATTTGAAGCCATTGAGCGTAGGATCGTTTTAGTTTTGGAACAGTTAGATGATGAACAAGTAAATTGGCGTCCTAATGACACAAGTAATAGTATATCGAATTTAATCGTTCACATTAGCGGTAATATTAACGATCGTATTGGCAAAGGAATGAATAAGAAACCATTCACGAGAGACCGTGATGAGGAATTTGAAGTGCATGTTATAAAGAAGAATGATTTAATCGAGATTATTAAAACATCACTTCGTGAAGTTAAAGTGACATTAATGGCCATGAATAACGATGGATTATTGGAAACTCAAAAAACGGGTAATCGTGAACAAACAAATTTAGAGATTTTTATTCAGAGTGCAACTCATTTCTCGGAACACATGGGCCAGATTTTATATATAGCGAAGATATTGAAAGATGAGAATTATGTGACGACTACTGTTCCAAAGAAGAAACGGGTCTAAATGATATCTGAAAAGAATAGGGATCCCAACTATCCCCCAATTCGTTGTCATTAGAGAAGCCCTACTCAAGGGTAATTCTTATTTGAGGCTGCCATTTGGCAGTCTTTTTTCATCTATGGACTCTGCTGAGATCGTATTTTCTTAATGATTTCTAGAAACTGATAGGCATCTTCAGAAGGATGTATCGGATATAGCAAACCATAGGGGATTGCGAAGTCCAAGTCACTAGGAATTGTTACTAGGGACGGATGAATATCTGCCCATACATCCAATGTTAGTAAGACAACACCACTCTCCTCACATCGATTGAATATATCAATATCATAAAGACGCGGAATATCTTTGATTCGGATTTTAGGGTGGTTCTTTATCATAAAATTACGAATCTCATCAATTACTGCGCTACCTCCGCCATTTACTACAGCCAATTCCTCTCCATACAAATCTTTCACAGAAATAGTTTTTTTAGATGCCAGCCGATGGTTGCGAGATAAAGCAAAGCAGAAACGATTACTTCCCAACTCAAGCACTTGGAAATACTCCTTTAAATTTTCTGTAAGGATTGGTCCTACAATAAAATCATAGTTTTTGCCAATTGTACGATAAGTGGTTGGGAGTGTATGTGAATCATCCTCAAAATGCACGATATTGATTTTGAATTGCGGAAATTGGTTGCTGACTTCATTCCACATATCCAGCAAAACCTTGCAGGGATTAAGCATAGAAGTTCCCACGCGAATTACGAGTTGATTTGCCTGTGCGAATTGACGCATGCGCAGCAGAGCTTCTTCGAAAAATTGCACCATAAATGTCGCATCCTTGACAAAGGATTTTCCCGCTTTGGTCATTTCAATTCCATGGTTAGTGCGGATCAAAAGAGGCATGCCTACATGTTTTTCCAATAGATTCATTTGCTTCATCACCGCGGTAGGAGAAATGAATAGTTTTTCAGCTGCTTTTGAAAAGCTACCGGACTCTACGACTTGAATAAAAGTATTCAATTGTTCTAGCATTCTTTGACCCCCTGTTGCATAAACCAATAGTTGATACCATGCTAACTTATTTGAACTTCCGTATCAAGTTCTCCAACTGTAACATTAGAGATGGAAAGAGCAAAGAACTTTGGCTAATCCCCTCCAAGAAAGGAACATTTATTATGGAAATTCGTGACAAGGTTGTTTTTATAACTGGAGCATCCGCTGGTATCGGCTTAGCTACAGTACGTGAGTTTGCTGCCGCTGGTGCTAAATTAGCACTAGTAGCCCGATCTGCCGATGTATTAAATCATCTCGCCAAGGAATTACAGAACCAGGGTATTGATGCTTTCGCTATTTCTGCTGACGTGAGTGATCCCAGGCAAGTACAACGGGCCATCGAGGAAACGGTGCTCCACTTTGGCCGTCTGGATGTGATCATCAATAATGTAGGACAAGCTGTAGTTGGCAAGGTCGCTGATCTAACTCTAGTTGACTTCCGCAAGATCTTCGAACTCAATGTACTAGGAGCGATAGCGGCAATGCAATCTGCGATCCCTGTCATGCGAAGGCAAGGGGGAGGTCTGATCATCAATATAAGCTCTGTGGTATCTAAGATGCATATTGCTGGATTGGGTGCTTATGCTGCAACCAAAGCCGCTTTGAACATGATTTCCGATACGGCACGAGATGAGTTAGCCTCAGATCATATCCGTGTGATAACCGTTTATCCGCGCTCAACCGCGACGGATTTTGGCAAAAACGCTCTAGGGGCTCATGAGCAACAACCCCAAGGATCTTCTTCTCCAAAAGATACTCCTGAAATGGTCGCAAAGAGAATTTTGATTGCAGCCCTAAATGAGCCAGACGAGCAATATATGGATAATTGAGCTTTTATGGTTAACGGGAAGGAGAGTTTAATTACATCTTGAATATTTCAATCATAGTAGACAGCCAACTAATGGCTGTCTTTTGTATCTTTATGATGATCTAGAAATGTTGTATCATCTAATTAGACGTTAGACTAATTAGATATCTGCCAAAGTTATTTTGGGGAGTGATAAAATGAGCACTGATTTTTACCTTGTTAGGCACGCGATGAAAGAAAAAGATGTTGGTGATGTCTCCATCTCAGTTGAAGGCTTAGAGCAAGCAAATGTAACAGCAAAATTTCTTCAAAATTTTACCATATCAAGAATATTCAGCAGTCCGCTGAAAAGAGCAAAACTAACAGCACAGATCATCGGAAAAGCAGCCAAAATACCAATTGTTGAGGATATTCGTTTGCGTGAGCGTGCCAATTGGGGGGACCTGCCGGGACAAACCTTTGAAGAATTTGTAGCTATGTGGAACCAATGTACGAGGGAAAGAGACTTTTTGCCGCCTATTGGAGATTCTGCAAGAAGGGCTGGTGAGCGATTATCTTCATGCTTGATAGAATTATCAGTTCTATATCCAAATGAAAGTATTGTTATTGTTACTCACGGCGGATTGATAACAGACTTTATGTTAAATGAATTTTCTCATGATGAACTTAATAATACGCGCTCAAATTTCATAAATGAACAAAACAATTTGATTGCAGAATGCTCTATAACTAGAATTAGTTGTGATGGTAAAGCATTTTATTTATATGAGTTTGCAAACATTGCCCACTTATCATGTTAGACGCTGATATAAGGAAATTGGAGGGAACATGAACGACTTCATACGATTTTTAGAAAGGCATCTAGGTACAATCCAATATGGTTGGAGTAAGGATGGAGATGGAAATAAACTACCATTTCAAATTGTGAAATACAGTAATGGTCATCCGTTTTCTGGAACTACGACATATTCAACTTTAGGTTTGAGTAATGACTCGTTAATTTCACCTGTTTCAGGAAAACAGATTCTCCAGGAATTAGTTTTTGTGTCGGATTCAACTTTTGGAGATAAAAATATTCCTGGCATCCTACAAGGAGTAGGTTTAAAGGCGTTTCACAACAAAATGGCGTACTTAAGAGGGGATGTAATTGGTCCATACGGTTCTTTATTTGATAATTCAAGTTTAGAAGCGCTGTATGTTACAGTCCCTGTTTATTTTCCAGGTTCGTTCCATACATTTGATGATTCCGAAAATGTTTCAATTGTAATGTTATGGTTAGTTCCAATTACATCTGGTGAAGCAAATTTTATAAAGTTAAATGGGTGGGATAAGTTTGAGGATAAGCTTGAGGAGCTAGATCCTGATTTGATTGATTTCAATCGCAAAGGCATACTTTAATAAACCATGAATTAGCTAGAACGAAGGATCCGCCGCGGCGGGTCCTTTTGCTATTTGGCACAGAATAAAGCCCGTCTAGCAAATAAAGATGGAATTAATAACCTATAAAAATGAAATAGCCCCCTAATTCATACGAAGTGGATTCGTATTATGGTTAATTCAAGATAGTAAAGCGTTTACAATATTGGATGAATTCCAAATGCGGAGGGATATAATTCATGAAAAAGTTTTTGGCCGTAGTTGCTGTACTAACGTTTATTGCAGGCTGTGAACAGGGCGGGAGTTCAGCTCCGATTGCAGGGGGAGGAGACGGAACAAACAAAACAACATCTGCCACACCGAGTAATGAGTTGTTTATCTATACCGTCAATCCGCCTTATTTCGCCAAGGAAGAAAATTTTGATAAACAAATCGGCGATTTCCTCAAAAAGAAATTCCCAGACGTGAAGATTAAGCATGTTCATTGGGATAACCCTGGTAGACAGTACAAGGATCTTATTGCAGCCGGAACAATTCCAGACCTTATCATTGATAATACGCGCATGAATGTTCAACGTTGGATCTTTGACAATGATCTGCAGTATGATATCCGGGATCTTATTAAAAAGTATAATTTTGATACAACCCAATTAAATCCGTCCCTGATGGCTCAGATGACCAATCTGAAAACGGATGGCAGCATCTATGGTTTGCCTTATAACAATAACGATTTTGTACTTTTTTATAACAAGGACATCTTTGACAAGTTCGGTGTCGATTATCCGAAGAACGGGATGACTTATGATGAGATCTATGAAATCGCAAAGAAGCTAACCCGCGTAGATGGCGAAATCACCTACAAAGGATTTTCTCAAAATCCGGGTCATTATATGAATTATAATCAGCTTTCATTGTCTCCTCTAAGCTTAACGGAGGACAAGGCGAGCCTGAACTCTCCCGAGTGGAAAAATATCGTAGATAACTTACGACGGTTCTATGATATTCCAGCTAACCAGTTTGACACGGTTGAGACTTTTGCGACGAAAGCTAATATTGCAATGGCTGTAGCGACAGTTGATCATTTAGTTACGTACTATGAGCAAAATAAGAATTTGAACTTTGATATTGTATCCGTTCCTTCTTTTAAAGAGGCTATGGATACGAGGTATCAGCCTAATGTGTATTCCATGTATATTACGAAACAATCACAGAAGAAGGATCTTGCATTTCAAGCAATGGCGGCACTGCTATCCGAGGAGCATCAAGTCGATCTTGCGAAAGAGGGCGTTATCGTGCCGACGGAGTCCAAAGCCGTGCAAGCGGCGTTCGGACAAAACTTGTCACAAATGAGGGGCAAAAACACAAGCGCTATCTTTTATGGTAAAACAGCCATGCCGCCTGCTGCACGTGCCAATGGTTTAATGTGGTATGACGTTCCGATGCAGAACGTTTTTGCGCCTCTCATTTTCAAAGAATCGAAAGACACCGTTACGGCACTACGTATGATCGAGGAACAATCGACGAAAGCAATTGCAACTGCCAAAGCTGCGAAAGCGAACACGGAAGCGGCTGCTGAAGCAAAGAAATAAATAGGCGGGGAGAGGGACAGGATGGAGGAGAGAAAGAGATCACTGCCAGAGCTTTTGGAAAGCAGCAGTGGCCGTCGAGTCAAGACCGTTGAGGATTGGAGAAGTTTTAGACATCCTGAAATTATAGAATTATATCGTGAATATGTTTATGGAAGAGAACCGGTTGGCCGTCCTGATTCCTTACGATTTCATGTTGTGATGGAAAGAGTGGTTTTGCAGGGAACAGCTGTACATAAACAGGTCGACATCAATTTTACAGGGCGAGGCGGCGAAGGGCGTATTCGTTTGCAGCTCTATACCCCAATAACCGGGTCTCGCGTACCTACTTTTATCTACGCGGCAATCAAAGGTCAACGTGTGTCCGAAGTGGAATTAGAGGAGTGTTCGTCTTATTGGCCGGTGGAGGATATCGTTTCCCGAGGTTATGCGGCTGTTTCTTATCATGTGGAAGATTTGGACCCGGATTTCTATGATGAAGGCTACCGGAATGGCGTCCACGGTGTATTCGATCCGCCAGATCAATCACGATCGCCGGATGCCTGGGGAGCTATGTCTGCATGGGCATGGGGTGCAAGCCGTGTGATGGACTATTTGGAGACGGATTCCCGAATTGATTCAAATCGGGTAGGTATTGTTGGTTTTTCCAGAAGCGGTAAAGCCTGTTTGTGGGCTGGTGCTTTGGACGAACGTTTTGCCTTAGTTGTCAGTAATGATTCCGGTTGTTCGGGAGCAGCCATTTCGCGAGGCAAGGCAGGGGAGAGGCTCATAAACATTAACCGTGGAAATCCGCACTGGTTTAACGATAACTATAAGAAGTTTAATGAACGGGAGGATGAGCTGCCGATCGATCAACATCTATTGTTATCGCTCATTGCTCCCCGGCATCTTTATGTAGCCAGTGCATCAGAGGACAATTGGGCCGATCCTAAATCTGAGTTTTTAGGTTTACTTCTGGCGCAACCGGTCTATACGCTTTATGGATTCAACGCTCTAGATGCACACCATATGCCGCCTGTGAATTCTCCTGTGAGCAGCGAGAGAGTGGGTTATCATCTCAGAGAAGGAAAGCACGACATTACCCGCTATGACTGGATGTGCTTTATGGATTTTGCGGATAGAAAACTATAGCATGAATATGGGGGCGCTGGTGCATTTATGACGAAAGGGAGCGGACTCCACGGTTAATTGTTGATGATAAGAATAATACAACCGATATATGGGCAAAAAATGGTAGTAATATGCTGCGTCAACAAGTGATTAAGGAGGAGGAACATGCGCTCCGGACGGTCCAGATTAAGAAATTGGATAGAAAAACGATCACCCGCCCAAGTGATTACGGGTTATTACTTTTTGGCAATGATAATTTCCGTGGCATTATTTAGTATCCCGGCTGTGCATAAGCCTGGCATCCATGTTTCTTTCTTCCATACCATCTTTACCGCTGTAAGTGTTGCAAGCGACACGGGACTTGCCGTTTTTAATGTTGCAGAAACCTACAGCGTCTTCGGTTATTTCGTCATCATGCTGGTTTTGCAATTTGGGGGAATCGGTATTATGGCGATGAGCACGTTTTTTTGGCTTCTTCTTGACCGACGAATAGGCTTAACCCAACGCCGTCTCATCATGGCAGATAATAATCAGTTTGAAATGTCAGGTCTCGTACATATGATGAGAGAAATATTAGTGATTACCCTTCTTACAGAGCTTATTGGAGGACTTATTTTCGGAATTCGCTTCTTAGCGTATTATGATCGTTGGCAGGATGCCTTTCTTCAGGGATTATTTGCCTCCATTAGTGCAACGACGAATGCCGGAATGGATATTACCGGACAATCTCTGATTCCGTATGCGAACGATTACTTTGTACAGTTGCTTACAGTTGCCTTAATCATTTTCGGAGCTATTGGTTTTCCCGTGTTAATTGAAGGCAAGGCGTTTCTAACTCATCTAAGAAAACGGTCTAAAGAGATCTTTCGCTTTTCGCTTTTTACAAAAATAACGACGGTTACTTATGGATTTCTTCTTGTACTCGGGACGATCCTTATGCTGCTGTTTGAGAGCGATCATTTTTTAAAAGACATGCCCTTGATGGATAGGTTTTTCTATGCCTTTTTCCAAACCGCAACAACGAGAAGCGCAGGGCTTACAACGATGGACATTAATCATTTATCCGTACCAAGCCTTCTCTTAATGAGCTTTTATATGTTTATCGGCGGATCTCCCAATTCCGTAGGTGGAGGAATTCGTACTACAACGTTTGCATTAAATATGCTTTTCATCTATCAGTTTTCGAGAGGCTACCGCTCAATCAAGATATTTCGAAGAGAGGTGCATCAGGAAGATATTCTGAAATCTCTTGCTATTTTTCTACTTGCCACTATTTTATGCGTGATATCGGTTATAGCCATCTGTAAAGCCAATTATCAACTGCCACTAATCGCGATTATACTGGAGGTATGCTCTGCCTTCGGCACTGTGGGCTTATCTCTCGGTGTAACACCGGATCTTGGCGTGTTCTCTCAATGCATTCTTATGGTGCTCATGTTTCTCGGAAGAATCGGCTTAACCACCTGCTTCTTCTTCCTTCGAGGCAAGCAAGACGACGCCAAATATCGTTATCCCGTCGAACGGATCATGACAGGATAGTGAAGAAACCAGCAAACACTAGTTTGCTGGTTTTTTGCGTTTCAAAATCCATTATCGCAAACCGTTCGTGTATCTATAAAGATTATTAAACGGGATGCTAATGATTATTCGTTAATAAAAATGGACTCCTAGCACACGGAAAGCCCCGTTGATAAACGATTTGAGAAAAAGTCGCTTTAAAGATTGTATCCATTTATTCGGTTCTAAGAAATAATGAGATAAGTTTTACTGCATGACGAAAACTTAATCACAAAAAGAGGTGCATCATGAAACGACGAAGATACGCGATATGCGGTGTCAGCAATCGAAGCGTGAAAATGTATATCGGTCCGATGCTGCAAACTTTTTCGAAGCAGGCTGAGATTGTCGGATTACTCGATGTCGACACAAGGCGGTTTGACGTATGTAAGTCCAAATATCCAGAGCTTTCCGACGTTCCGGAATATGGGGCTGATGATTTCGATAAAATGGTCGAACAAACAAAGCCGGATGTGATTATTGTAACAGGGCGTGATGATACGCACGTGACGTATATCATTAGAGCGCTGGAACATGACTTGGATGTGTTGTCCGAGAAACCCATGGCAACGACAGGGGCGGATTGCCGCCGTATTATCGATGCAGAGAAAAAAAGCAACGGCAAAGTGACGGTAACCTTTAATTACCGGTACACGCCCATTCACAGCCGGATTAAAGAAATGGTATTGGAAGGAAAGGTTGGCAGAGTGACTTCCGTTGACCTGAATTGGTACATTGATACCTACCATGGAGCTAGTTATTTTAAACGTTGGAATCGTATTCGTGAGCATTCCGGAGGACTTTCCATTCATAAAAGCTCCCATCACTTCGATTTGGTCAACTGGTGGATCGGTCAGAGTCCACTGGAAGTCTTCGCCTATGGCGCGCTAAACTACTACGGCCCCGATGGCGAGCTGAATCCGAAGAAGGAGGAAGGACGTTACTGCGGAACTTGCGCGGATAAAGGAGATTGCCATTATTTCATGCGTTGGTCATCGCGGAGCAAGGAAGTGCATGTGAAAGATGACCATGTCGACGTGGGATCAGCTGATGTCCAGGCGCCGTACAGCGCTTACCGGGCCGATGCTTGCATATTCGATTCTGACATCAATATCGAAGATACGTATTCCGCTACCGTTAAATATGACGGCGGTGCATTACTAACGTATTCCGTTAACTTTTCCCTTCCTTACGAGGGTTATCGGCTTGCGATCAACGGCACGAAAGGCCGCATCGAAACCATGGAATACCATTCTCCCAGCAGGGTTCCGTTCCCGGTACCCGAGCAGACGATCGAATACTTCCCGCTCTTCGGCTCCAAGGAAACAATTCATGTTGTTCATCGACAAGGCGGACACGGTGGCGGCGATCCTGCGCTTTTAGAAGATATTTTTCTCGGTCCGGATCCGACTCGGCCCTATGATATATTATCAGGCTCGATCGACGGCGCTAATTCCGTAGGGACCGGCGAAGCTGTTTGGATCTCCGTTAAAGAGAACCGGCCTATCCGTATCAAGGATGTACTTACTTTGACTTAATTACACGCAGCAGAAAGGAGGCGTTAGCCTTGAAAACGGATGTGTCCGTGAGGAAGTCAACGGTTGGCTGGGGGCGCAGCGGGAGTCTTTTCTGGAGAAGACTCGTTAAAAGCCGTTATTTGTATATCATGGTTACACCGGGACTGCTTTATTTTGGCCTTTTTAAATATTGGCCGATGTGGGGAGTACTGATTGCCTTTAAGGACTACTTACCATTTCGCGGTTTTTGGAACAGTCCTTGGGTCGGTTTCAAGCACTTTGATCGCTTTTTCCACGATCCTGTGTTTTGGCTGTTGTTTAAAAACACGTTCGTGTTGGCTATCTACAATATCGTCTTTTTCTTCCCAATCCCGATACTCATTGCGTTGATGCTCAACGAACTGCGTCTGGAATGGTTTAAACGTACAGTACAGACGGCCATCTATATTCCGCACTTTGTATCCTGGGTTGTCGTTGTTGGAATGGCTTACACCTTCTTCTCATTGGAGAACGGTATCTTTACGAACATGCTTGTCCAAGCGGGCATGGAAAAAACCAATTTTCTCATGTCAAATACATGGTTCCGGCCGATGATCATTCTGGAAGTCATTTGGAAGGAATCCGGATGGGGGACAATCATCTTCCTGGCCGCGTTGTCAGGTGTTGATCCTACGTTATACGAGGCAGCAAAAATCGATGGTGCAGGACGCTTCAAACAGATGTGGCACATCACGTTGCCGGCAATTCGTAGTACAATTGTCATTTTGTTCATATTGAGGCTAGGTAACTTTTTGGATACTGGCTTTGAACAAATCTTTCTCATGCTCAATTCGACCAACCGTGAGGTAGGAGAAGTGTTCGACACTTATGTCTATTCTAACGGCGTTCAACAGGGACAGTTCAGCTTCAGCACGGCTGTTGGTTTGTTCAAATCATTAGTAGGCTTATGCTTGGTATTAGCGGCTAACAAGATTGCAAAGAAGTTCGGGGAACAAGGTGTTTATTAAAGTTGAAAGGAGCTGCTGCCATGATTCGTCAATCACTCGGCTCACGTATTTTTGATTTTGTAAATGTCGTCGTGTTAATTGCCGTTGCCTTAATTACTTTGATTCCGTTCGTGTTTGTATTGTCAGGCTCGTTAACGGCTTCTGAAGAGCTGATTCGCCGCGGTGTCGTCCTGATTCCAACGAAATTATCGCTTGATGGTTACAAATATATTTTTTCGACGAAAACGATTTTATGGAGTTTATGTGTAACCGCTTTCATAACCATTGCAGGCACGTTAATCAACCTGTTTTTTACCACGCTGACAGCTTATCCGCTCGCGAGAAACGAGTTTATGGGACGACGTCCGATTATGCTGCTCATTTTGTTCACGATGTTGTTCAGTGGAGGGATGATTCCAACATTTCTGGTTGTGAAATCGCTTGGACTGCTTAACAGTTATGGATCATTGCTTATTCCAGGCGCCATCAGTGCATTTAACTTGATTATTATAAGGAATTTCTTCCAACAGCTGCCCGACGGGCTGGAGGAGTCTGCGAAAATCGACGGATGTAACGATTTTCAAATTTTGATCCGCATTGTGCTGCCACTATCCCTTCCGGCCATGGCAACCTTTGCCTTATTTTATGCGGTGGGTCACTGGAACACGTTTTTTAATGCCATTCTATATATCAATGATACGACGAAATGGCCGATTCAAGTATGGCTTCGCCAAATTGTCATCTTATCACAAGGGGGGGTAGGGGATTCACAACAGATGGGGAGCGATTATGTAGCGCCTCCCGGCGAAGTGATCAAGATGGCGGTTATTGTTGTATCGACCGTGCCGATTCTACTTGTTTATCCGTTTTTGCAAAAGCATTTTGCCAAAGGGGTTTTGCTCGGTTCCGTGAAAGGCTAGTTATACAGCAGGCTGCTGATTACGAACCGATTATTTTTGTAACGACACTAGGAGGCTAACATGAAAATTACGAGCATTACTTGTTACAAGCAAACGATGGGATTGTTTTATGTAAAAGTAGAAACCGACGAAGGAGTTTATGGTTTCGGCGAATCAAGCCCGATGCGGCCGGATGTGCTGATGCAAATTATGAACACGGTGATCAAGCCTGCTGTCATTGGGATGGACCCTTTTCAAACGGAATTGATCGAAGAGGTGGTGCTGCGGAGAAATTACAAAATATCAGGTCAATTGCTTGCCTCGGCGTACAGCGGTCTCGAAATCGCGTTATGGGATCTGAAGGGTCGCTATTTAAACCAGCCGGTGTATAATTTAATCGGAGGTCTCTATCGTGATCACATTCCGCTTTATGCATCCAGTATGAGTCGCGATCTAACCCATGCGGAAGAAGCGGATAAAATTCGAGATGCGATCGATCGTCTTAAGGTCAAAGCCGTCAAAATCAAGGTAGGACCTCGTTTCGGGACAGGGCTCCCGGTTGATTTGCACGATGATGTGCTCAAGGTCAAGGCGGCTCGAGAAGCGATTGGACCTGATTGCAAGCTGATGATTGACGGCAACAGCTCTTATACTTACATTCAAGCCGTACAACTTTTCGACCGTATTAAGGAATACAACATTCATCATTTTGAAGAGCCTTGCCCGTATTACGATGTAGACACTTACGTGAAGCTGTCGAACACGCTGCCTGTCCCTATCCATGTGGGCGAACAGGATTGGAATATATTCACTTTCCGTGACTTTATTAGCAAGGGCGCTTGTCATCTGTACGCAGCCGATCCTGTCAAATGTGGGGGAATATCTAGCGCGAAGCGCGCTGCTGCTTTATGCCGTGCGTTCGGCATTCACTATGTTCCGCACAACACCACTAAGGGAATCGGCTTCGCAGCAGCCATTCATTTGGCAGCGAGCTCGCCGGAATGCAGCAGCTTTTACGAATACAATATCGAAACAAACAGTACCAGAGAACGTTATTTGAAACAGCCTTTCGAAGTGAAAGATGGACATGTCCTGGTACCGCATGGACCAGGGTTGGGGATCGAATTGGATGAGGAACTAATGGAAGCTACACTTGAAGTTATTCGATAAGATTGTTTTGACTATTAAAAGTTCGTAATTAGGGGGCTAGCGTATCCATGAAAACGAATCATATTTTTAAGCGGGGACTACTTGTTACAGGAGCATTATCAATTATTCTTGCTTCGGCATGTTCCAATGGCGAGGGAACCAAACCTAGTGCATCGGAATCTACGAAGCCAGCGGAACTTACCATGATGAACTTATATTTGACGCCAGAGCCTCCAAAAATGGATAGCGAAGCGATGAAACTGCTTCAAGAGTACACCAACACGAAATTAAACATAACTTGGGTCCCAAGTTCAAGTTATAGCGAGAAAGTAACCGCATCGATCGCTGTCGCCGGGGATCTGCCACAAATCCTTCTCGTGAAGGACGACCGCAACCCTGCGATTATCGAAGCTGCACGAGCAGGCTTGTTCTGGGAACTGGGGCCATATCTGAAGGATTATCCGAATCTGAAAACATTGGATGCTACACGTCTAACCAATACGTCAATTGACGGTAAAGTGTACAGCATTTTCCGTTGGAGACCGATGGCGCGTAACGGTGTCATTATTCGCAAAGACTGGTTAAATAATTTGGGGCTTCAGGAACCAAAAAACCTCGACGACTTGATGAATATTTTTAAAGCTTTTACCTATAACGACCCTGACAAAAATGGTAAAAATGACACGTACGGCATTTCATTTGATTCAAGCAGCGCGCAAATTTTTCACCTCCTTGCTATGATGGGCGCTCCGAATACGTGGGAATACAAAGATGGTAAAATGTCGCCGGATTTCATGACGAAGCCTTATATGGATACGATGAAATTACTGCAGCAAATGTTCAAGGATAAATTGTTTAACAGTGACTTTCCAGTGGTCAAAGACCGAACTGTATTGGTGAATCAAGGTAAAGCAGGCGTATACATTGGGGCTTATGATGATTTGAACTCCCGGTTCACTGACTTATTGAAAGCGAATCCAAAGGCTGAATTGGATACTGTTGCTACTTTGAGCGGACCTGGGGGAATGAAAGTGCAGGGAGGTACCGGCTACAACAGCGTATATATGATTCCGAAAACTAGTGTAAAAACCGAGGATGAACTCAAAAAAGTTCTTACCTATATCGATAAGCTCGGTGATGAAAAGGTGCAGAACCTAATGGCGTGGGGGATTGAAGGCAAACACTATAAGGTGGAGAATGGCCAAGCAGTGCGGATTGACGAGCAAGTATTCACCGACGAAATCTATAATAACTTGTTCCAATTAATGGTGTTTGATGGCAGCAAGGCACTTCCCGGTAAGCAGGATCCTAGCGTTGATAAGTATACCAAGCTTATTCAGAACAACGAACAATACGCAGTTCCGAACCCGGCCTTGCCGCTTCTTTCCAAAACCTATATGGAAAAAGGAAAACAGCTGGATCAGGTCATTACGGATGCTAGAACCAAATTTATCTTGGGTGAACTGGACGAAAATGGCTTTCAACAAGCCATTGCTAACTGGCAAAAGCTAGGCGGAGACCAAGTCATGTCCGAGTACAAAAGCGAGTATGAGAAAACAATGAAAAAATAATGGGTGCGATGGCACCCACTTCATGCGATAATGTACGCAATCGAATCTTATAAATGGCATAAAGAAAGTGAGATTGTCATGAAGCTGAATTTGCCCCGTTATCAAGTGAAACTATTTGCATTATGCCTACTGCTTGGCGCCATACCTGTTATGGTGCTAGGCATTTTTTCGTATATGAAATCATCGAGCATCATTGAAAGCAAAGTGCTGAAAGGAAATGAGCAGCTTCTTCAGCAGACGCAGATCCAAATTGAAAACACGCTAAAAATTATCGATTTCTCCATCTTTCAACTTGGCAATTCGCAAGCGGTTACAGATCTTCTTCCTATACAAATAAAGGCTAACGATTTCCCGCTGGTAGACAGATTGTTAGAAACGATGCAGCGCATACAAATTTACGAGCTGGGAATTCTCGATATTCGACTGATTAATATTGATCAGCAGTGGGAGATAAATGATAAGGGTTACTCAAAGTTGAAAGAATCGGAGGATCTTCAGCTGTTTCGTTCATCTTCTCCACTCAACAGGCAGTTCAAATGGATGACACAAACGGTGGAGGGAAAAGCAGGAAAGCCATCACAAACGAATGTCTTTTTGTTCAAACAATTTCCGAATCTTTCGGCGAATCCCAGTGCTTTTCTGGTAACCCAAATGTCAAATCAGGAGCTGTTCAAAGTACTTCCCAAAAGCAGTGAACTGGGATCGTTGATCATTCTAGACGACAAAAGTAATATTATCGCGACCGACATGGCGTCCTCATTGGATGCGCTCGTTCGAAATACGCCGCTGTTGAAGGAGATGACCGAAGCTTCCGACCCAAACGGTTACCGTATTCAAAAAATGGGGAAAGAAGAGTACGGTTTCACTTACCGCAAATCGTCCTATAATGGATGGACGTACCTGTCTGTCGTGTCGCTGGACAGCCTCACACGGGAATCACAATCCATCGGTTGGGCTACAATATGGGCCTGTTTCATCATCATTGTTTTGATTTCAGTTCTCTCGCTGAAGGGAGCAAATAAGCTGTATTTGCCTGTCAGAGGCTTATATCAGAGCACCGCACAACCGGGGGAAGCTTCTGAATCTCAGGATCCAAAGGATGAGTTCAAGGTAATCGAAAGCCGAATAGAAAAAATGACGCAAAATTATAGGCATATGACTAGCCATGTACAAAGTTTAAGGAATCAATTAAAACCTTTTATGATATATAAATTAGTGCAGGGGGAACTATCGGCCAAAGAGATTGAAGAGCAGATCAGGCTGTTTGGTTATAACCCGGAATTCCGATGGCTCGCCGTCGTGGTGATTCAGATGGAAACACTTGAACCTACTCGCTATCAAGAAAGCGACCGTGACCTGTTATTGTTTGCGGTCAGCAACATTGTAGAGGAGCTGGTGCCAACCGAGTATCGTCTGAATCCTGTAGTTATCAAGCAATCACAGGTTACCGTCATCCATGGTAATCACGATTCACCGGAAGCATTTAAGGAGTTTCTATATGAAACGATCAAGCAAGTCCAGGCTAACGTGCTAACATTTCTTGATCTTCCTATCAGTGCAGGCATCAGCCGACCTTTCCAAATGTATAAGGATACTCCTAAAGCCTATGAAGAGGGGCTTGATGCGCTGAAGTATCGCATAACGAAAGTTACCGAGACGATCCTTTTTATCGAAAATGAAGAACCGGAAAAGCAAATGGTGTTTTTTCCTGATCATCTGGAAAAGCAGCTGGTGGAGGCCGTGAAGTTCACGGATGAGAAGCGAGCCCATGCCTTATTAAAGGAGTTTCTGCAAATATTGTCGAATCGCGAGCTCAAACATAACCAGATGTATAACTGGCTTATGAAGCTTCTGCTGGATTTGTTGTACATCCCGGAGCGGCAGGAACGGCCTTCTTTCTCGCTGGATACAAATGCGACACCGTTGTATGAACAATTGAAGCGTTTTAACACGATTCAGGAGATTGAGGATTGGTTTATGGTGCAAATTATTATGCCGATTATCCATACGGAGGATCAGAACAAGGAAGCGCCGCATCAAAAAATATCAAATGAGGTCATCCGGATTATTCAAAGTGAATATGACCGGGAATTAACGCTCGAGGAGTGCGCTTCGCGACTTAATTATCACTCCAGCTATATCCGGCGTGCATTGAAAAAAAGTTTGAATATTAATTTTACCGACTATTTGCTTTCATACCGGATGGAAATCGCCAAAAAATGGCTGCTGGAAACAGATATGAAAATAGCCGATATGTCGCAAAAGCTTCAATATAATAATGCGCAAAACTTTATTCGCTATTTCAAGAAAACGACTGGATTAACACCGGGGCAATACAGGGAAAAGATTCTAAATGACAATGATGGGGAGTAACTGTAGGGGAAGATGTATGTGCTATTATGGAAGGTGCTGATACGAGATGTCAAAAAAACGGTACGAGGTCGAAGAAAACGAAGTTAGCGTAGTTCCTTTTGACCCTAATTGGTTCGTATTATTTACCGAGGAAGCACGCAGCTTAAGAAATGTAATTAACGATATCGTTCATTCAATTGAACATTTCGGCAGCACTTCCGTTGAAGGGCTAGATGCTAAACCTATTGTAGATATTCTGGTTGGGATACAATCAGATGTTAGTCTGATGGAAGTTCATATTGAAGCTCTCGAAGAGTTAGACTATGAATTTTTAAGGGAAGATGGGCGAAGACCTGGTCGATTTTTTTTCCGGAAAAGAGGGGGAATAACTTTAACGTAAGTTTCGTACCATTTGATGGCGACTTGTGGAGAGATAATATCGTATTTCGTGATTATTTACGCGAGCATCCGGATGAAGTCTGTCGCTATGCTGCAATTAAGAAAGCAGCGGCGCAAACATCACCCAATAGCTTACTGGGATATCAGAACTATAAGCGCTCTTTTGTAGAGGAAATGAAAGAACGTGCGCGAGTTTGGAGCGGAACGATATGAAAGCAAAAAAGATTGTACTAACGGGTGAACGTTAGTTCAATCTTTTTTATTTTACGACACTGACAATTCGATTTCGGCCTTCTTCTTTTGCTCTATACAAAGCTTTATCTGCAGATTCAAGCAATTCGTTTAAATAGGAATGGGGACTTCTTAGACTTTCCATGGTGAAATTATTAATCGTTAGTAAACCAATACTTATCGTAATCGATAAGGAATGAGGTACATTTTTAACGATCATCTTATTGGATTCAACGGTATTTTTGACTCGCTCAGCTAAGAGGTTCGCCTGTAATTGACCCGTTCGCGGTAAATAGATTATAAACTCCTCCCCGCCATAACGAGCCAAAAGGTCTGTTTGACGCAGGGTTTGTCGAATTGCTGCCACCGTGCTAAGTATCATTTGATCACCGACTAAATGGCCGTAACTGTCGTTGATTAACTTAAAATAGTCGATATCTAATAAAATGACTGAGAATGGGATTTGGTGTTTGATATTATTCATTACTTCATACTCTAACTTTTGTGTCAGGTAACGACGGTTATAAATACCTGTTAGCCCATCGGTTATAGCCATCTTTTCGAGTTTCCGGTTTGTTAGTGAGAGTTCATCTTGTTTAATAATTAACGATTGGTTGCGTTCATGCAGGATCTCGTTCTGAGAATTCGTTTCATGAATGAGGCGATAAAATTCACTCACATCTTGAAAAGTGATAACACGTCCCACCATTTCACTATCCACACGGATAGGTGCTGTTTGAATATTCACATACCGTTCATTAGGGAACTGTA
The DNA here is from genome assembly GCF_058790355.1 of Paenibacillus sp. FW101-FHT12H11. Lineage (NCBI taxonomy): Bacteria > Bacillati > Bacillota > Bacilli > Caryophanales > Paenibacillaceae > Paenibacillus > Paenibacillus sp. FW101-FHT12H11. The sequence goes on from NZ_JBYTCO010000005.1 coordinate 122,911, forward strand.
TTTCGATTTGAGTTCGCTTCAAAGGGTGCATTTGATACGTTTGAAGGAACGAGTGAATATTGCTCTTAGATTGCCCTTTTGAGAGAAGATTGGCCATATCAAAACGGGAACCTATACGAAAACTAATATGAGGAAGTAGAGTGCGATTTATTTCTACAACTACTTCATTATCATTGAGTACCAGAATACCATGATCGATAGTGTCTATAATATCTTGATGAGCTATTTTTACAATATCAAATGCTTTATCGCGATGAATGGCTATGACAAAGAAAATAGCAGAAAGTAATATGCCTAAGGATGTCAACCCTGGAATCGCGGGTAAAGGTAAATGAAGGACAACATTTAAGAATATATCTAAACATACGAATACGGTCATTACCGTAATTCCTTTAAACACTTGCTTGACCTGCGTTTTGATACGTGGTGCCTTGTCGGATATTAAAGCCCGACTCATCAGATAAAGCGAAACTATAACATAGCCGATCAAAACAGTAATGAGAACCCAAAAAAGGGGTCCATAAGTCCTGTGGATGTAATTACCCTGCAAAGGTAGAACGAACTTACCATTTGGATTCACAATCGCGCAAATTGCTACAAATATAGCTGGAACAAAAAGCAATATTGGCACTTTTTTTCTCAGGAATCGTGTATGTCCAGTGAGAAATATGGTGAAAAGAAGCCAACCGACGGCTATCAGGCACATGTCAATAAAAGATAGTTTTAAATAAAATAATTGAACTTTGGGCGTGTCCACCGCTTTAATGGCAAATTGGCAGATTGGCCAGAACATCATGCAAAAATGGAATGTTAAATAAACTTTGTGCAGAATCGTGATGGTTACGGAAGCAAATACATAGACAAATAATGCAAACAAAAGTAAAAACAAGGTCAAGTCAGTAAACGACAAAAAATCCATGTTACACCCTCTAAAGTAATAATAATATTCATATAATTACTAGCTTTGGGCTAAAAGTCCTGCTTCATTGTACTAATATATTATTTAAGTGAAAATATCACCATTCATAAGATGATTTATGCCTGGATACGTTCATCGCTCAGCATTGACAGATTTTTTCATTTCGTCGTGTTGTACTGTGATATAATAATTTTTGAATAAAAAGTGAGGTGCATCATCATCAATAAAAAAGCGTTAAGCATTATATTCCTTATCATAGGCGGGCTTGCGTTGCTGCCATATCCTTTCTTGATGATTGCAAACATCATGCAGATTGCCGGGGTTCGATCGGAAGGCGATAGCGCCCTGTTATTATTTATCGTATACGCATTCGTGATCGTGTCCAGCTTGTATTTGATTACGTATTTGGTATGTTTGATTCTCGCGATCGTCAAGCGGAAGCAAGGATTTTTACTGATTTCGGCCATACCACTTTATCATTTGGTCTTAGTTTTTGTATTGCTTTTGATTTGGTTCTTATTTGAGTAGGACACCAATTAGAAGATGATTGCTTGTTTGAAAATAAGCAAAGGCAGCCGGTAGGCTGCCTTTGCTCAATTGATGGGGTAGATAGGGAATGTTACCATGAGGGGGAAATGACCATCGAAGCGGTCAGTCAAACAGTCAAGATCTACCGCTGAACCGTTTGATCGCTTCCTCGGTCACCGGTGTGAAGAGGTTAATCAGGTTACCGTCCGGATCGCGAAACAGCACAGCACGGTTACCCCACGGCATCGTGGTTGGTTCGTTTACCCACTCGTCGACAAACGGCTTCAAGCGCTCGTATTCGGCATCGACATCTTGGACGTGAAACTCGATGATGACTGTCCGATTGTTAGCCGCCTCAGCGGAACCAGCGCCGAACAATTGTACCGTCTGGGAGTGGCCGATCGCCAGGGTGCACGATGGCACAACAAGTTCGGCAAAGACGGGCGCGAGGCGTTCCGCTGAGACTCCCATGACTTTCTCATAGAAATCGACGAGACGATCCACGTCGTCGGTAATGATGCGTACAGATGCAAAATTCATGAGATACCATCCTTCCTATAATAGATGATACCACTCAGTAGCATATCATTTTGGGCCAAAATTCTTCGCATTTAATTCCCACTCCTTTCATTTACTTACTCCGATTATATAAAAACGCTACTGACAACAGTGTGTCAGTAGCATTTAACCATGCAATTTGAAGCTCCAAATTTTAATTATGAAGTCCTGTCCGTCAACGCGGCAATCCTCTCATTCATATTGCCACATAATCGCCCGCCATGATAGCAGATGACAGTTTCAATGTCATACATGTTGAGCTTCTTCAATGATTGAAGCGCAGTTCTCAAATTAGGTGTTAAGGCTTCAATTGGGCCTTTGAGTTCTCCATTTTCGATTACCATAGCATCTCCCGCAATTAACGTCTTGGTGGGCTGATGATAGAAACAGACATGTCCAGGTGTATGGCCAGGCGTGTGAATCACTTTGATCCCGCCAGCAAATGGCAGTGTTTCGCCGTCTACCAATGTACGATTAACATTTGCACTCGCGGGCTTAACGAAAGCTGCTTCAAAATCGCTTTGTATCTTCTTCGGAAGTGTAGCCAACAGACCGAATAGTCTTTCCAATGGTATTTTAAGCATCGGCTGTTTCCCATTAATAACTGCCTGATCCTTTTCATGAGCATAAACAAGTAGTCCCGAATTATCTGCTATAAAGGTTGGAAGGCCCCCGATATGATCAATATCTTGATGGGTTAAAAGGATGGTGCTAAGGCGTTGTTTAATGCCCGCTCGCTGAATAAGCTCCAAAATTGCTGGGGCAGAGCCAGGCATCCCTGTGTCAATCAGTATCGACTCCTGTTTGTCGAATAAAACAGTCGGGCAGATCGTCATCATCCCCCAATTTAGCTCCAACATTTCAATACCATCTGCAATCCGCATCTTTCAGCCTCCATTAGGTATGGTATATTAAAGTAACAGATGTTGCCTTAATGAGAAATATACAACCGTTGCATGAATGGAAACAACCAACAATCATTGCAGGAATGTTGCTATAGCGATAAAGCAGATAAATTGTCGGGGAAGGTATGATGGAAATGGGCACAAAAGTATTGAACATACGAAATACACAAACAAAACAGTTACTAATCAACGCATTTTTGCAGTTAGTTTCTGAAAAAGATTTTGAAAAAATAAGAATAGCGGATATTTCTCAAAGAGCACATGTGAACAGGGCTACTTTTTATGCTCATTTCAATGATAAGTACGAGTTATTGGACTACATGATTGGAGACTCCGCTTCTGCTGCAATTGTGGAATTTACTTCAGGAACTGTGACATTCGATCAGAATAGCATCTTTCAGCTCGTCCTAGGAGCATGTTATTTTTATCAACAACCGAAAATGAAATGCCGCAGCAGCTATATAGGTTTAGTCGTACCACAACTGAAAGAAAAAATGATAAATGAGTTGAAGATCTATTTGATGAAAAGTTTAGAGAATATGCAAACAGAAACTGAAAGGAATCTTTATGTGCCTATATTTGCAAATATCATTAATGAAGGTGCACTTCAATGGGCTTCTGGAAAAGTTGAAATGAATCAAGAGGAAATAGCGAGGAGAGTCTCATTATTAGTAATAGGAGGATAACAGCTTTCTGAGGAATGAATTGTATAACAAGTTTAAAATGAAATAAACACCGGTTACCTTAAGCAGGTGACCGGTGTTTTCTATTAGCGTTTAGGCATTTTGCTCTCATCCATGTATAACAGGTTCCAGCGGTGACCATCCAAGTCGGCAAAACCTGCACCGTACATCCAACCATCCGTTTCACTCGGCTTGCCAAAGATGCTTCCTCCGGCAAACTCTACTTTTTGAATAAAGGTATTTACTTCTTCTCTGCTCTTAGCGCCAATGGAGAATATGACTTCTGCGCTATGGGAAGTATCTGCGATTTTTGAACCTGTAAATTTCTCAAACACCGTATCCGGGAACAGCAAAATCGTTGTTTGGCCTATGGCAAGCTTGGCTCTCTCGTTACCCATACTCACTGCTTGGAATCCAATCTCATTAAAAAAGGCGGTTGACCTCTCAACATCTTTGACCGGCAAGTTAATCCAAATCTCTTGTGACATGGCTATAGCCTCCTGGAATATATTTTCAACTGCTTCAACTATACGCTATTTCAGGCCGCAGAAGCGAATTCATCATTTACGACGGCTCAGATAGGGTTCGCATTTTTCGAAGTGATGGGAATAGATACATCCAAAGCCCCGCGATTGCAAGCGTACCAAGACCACCGACGAATACCGCAGGAACTGCTCCAATAAATCCGGCTAAAGTCCCCGACTCAAACTCTCCCAACTGATTAGAGGTACCGATAAAGAGGGAGTTAACGGCATTGACCCGCCCCCGCATTTCATCCGGAGTTTGCAGTTGTACGAGAGATGACCGAATGATGACACTAATCACATCTGAAGCACCAATGAAGAATAATGCCACAAGGGAAATGAATAAATGGCTCGAAACGGCGAAGAGCATAGTCGCTAATCCAAAGACGGCGAGCGCTGCAAACAGAATGTAGCCAACAGCTTTTTTCAGTGGATAATAGACCAAGACAATTGACATTAACAAGGCGCCGATAGCCGGTGCGGTCCTCATTAAACCTAGTCCCCATGGTCCTGTATGAAGAATATCCTGTGAAAAAATTGGCAATAAAGCGGTTGCACCACCCAACAATACAGCAAAAAGGTCAAGTGATATCGTCCCCAGGATGATGGGTTGGCGGTAAACGAACATGATGCCAGAGAAGAGGGAACGTAGAGACACCGGCTCAGATTTGCGCACAATAGGCGTTGAACGGATGAAGAAGGTTAGGATGCCCGCGGTTAAAAGGGCGAGCGAGGCGGCTGTATAAACAAAAGATGAGCCTGCCCAATAAAGTAATCCCCCCATGGAGGGTCCAAGTATCTGCGATAATTGTCCGACCGAGGTGTTCCACGATATCGCCTGTTGAAGGAATTCCTTGGGTACCAATTGAGGCAGCAAAGCTGAAGAGGAAGGACCTTCGAATGCTCGGCATGCTCCTAAAATGGCCGCCATTACTAGGATATGATTCTGACCTAACGAATTTGTAAGACTACCCGATAAAAGCAATAAGGCGATAACGCCCTCTACGATTTGGCAGAGAAAGACGATATATCGCCGATCATAGCGGTCTGCGAAATGCCCAACGACCAAGGTCAGCAGAACCATGGGGAGAAATTGGGCTAGTCCAACAAGACCGAGACTGAAGGCATCATGGGTCAGCTCATACATTTGCCAACCGATCGCTACAGAAAGCATCTGGAAGGCAATTGAGGATAACATTCGTGATACCCAATAGTTCTTATAATAGGGGATTTGTTGAATTGAACTGCTTGATGAGGCCAATTGTATGACACATCCTTTCGACTAATAACTCATAAATTGTATTATATGCCTTACTCAAAAAAGAAGTCTATAGCCATATTGTTTTGTAAACGGCGTTTCCGAAAGGGTGATTACTTATGAGAGCAGGGGAAGTCCGCAAGTCTAAGCCCCGCTTGTATCCGTTTCCCAACCAGGTGCTTTGGCAGAACCACAATACAACAGCTGCCCAGACCGTCAATTTTTCGATCATAGGCGATTGTCATGTCGGCTATTCGAACAGCTTGAGTATTTTTAAAAGCATACTGCCCAAGGCCGTTCGTCTTGGGAGTACAAGTTTTGTTATTTTTGGCGGTGATAATAAACATGGGTCGAAAGGCGCGCAGGCGGATAGCGATTATCAGGCGTTCAAGGATGCTGTGACGAGCGTGCTCGGGACCAGTATTCCATACAAAGCGTCCATCGGAAATTGGGAGGACGATACGCGGGAGCAATTCCGGAAATATTTGAATCCGGTGCTTGGTATGATGAATTTTCCGGGGACAGGTGGCAGGGTGAAGTATGTCTGGCTTGATAACGCACCGGGCAAGTTCAGCTATGACAGCATATCCCTACTGAAATCGCTCAGCGCTAACTACTACTATATTATCGATTGCCACTGGCCGCTACGTGTGAACGGCATTACGGTGGACTCCTCGCATGTGCTGAGCGCAGAGGAGACGGGGCATTTCTTCAAGTCGATTCCGGTAAGCGTCCGGGATAAAGTGCTCGGCATTTTTACGCATCATGCGCACACGTTCTTTGAAAATACCTCAACCATCTACACGGGATTTAATGAAACAAGGTTCTATGTTTGCGGCTGTTCCGGTTCCTATAATTGTCGATGCAACAGTTCATCATGCGGGAGGGGGTATTATCAAGCGTCGCTCACCCTACAAGGGAACCAGGTTACTCTTTCCAAGGTAACGCCCGGCAAAATGTGAGCTAAATAAAGTTTCCACAGCGTTCACTCAACTGGGTGAACGCTTTTTAGCAGGCTGGGGGCGGAGATAGTGACGAAACGCAACTTATTTTATACTCCCGAAAACTTCCCGGTTTTATCCCAAACATTTCCCAGTGGTGTCTCAAGAAAAGTGAATTGCACGTGTTGTATGCTAATTCCAGCAAGTAAATACAATTCATTTGACAAAGGGAGAGAATGGAATCTATGACATTGAAGTTCAACAAACGTAAACAAACCTCAGCCATTACATTTTTATTGGCGGGGTGTTTGGGGTTCGGCAGTATTGCCGGTGCTTTTGGCGAGACGCCCCCTGCAAGCGTGCAAATCAAGGAGTTTAGCTTGCTAGATACGTCATCTGACATCGTAGGTGCAGCTGATTTTACACCTGAGGGCAACAAGGACGGTCACTTCAAGCTACGGCTAAGTCTAGCTCAGAATACGGTTATCAATTCCGTCGTATTACGTTCCACGGATGCTTATGGTAAGGATAACTACCAAGGGGTATGGAGAACCAACCATGTAACAACGGGGTGGCTCCTCGGCATTGTGCAAGATAAAACGGTTACATCGTCAAGTGGTACATCACATGAAAGCATCATCATTAACCAAGGGTTTCGAAAGGATGTGAAAGAGCCTGTCGGTGAATTTGAGGGAGAGCTTAACTTAGACCTCTACGCCAGCGATAACGGCACGATCAAGGAAACGCAATATTATGTCTTAGAAATTTTAACTCCTCAAGGGACCGTAGTTTCCAAACCGATAAAGTATAAAAGTCCGATGACAACAGGGGAGAGCACGGGCTCTTCAAGCCCGCCACCGCAACCTATACCAACACCTCAGACCCCAACCCCTGTTCCAACTTCGGATAATCCGCTAATTCATGTGCTTTTTAATGGTCAAGAGCTTCAGTTCGATCAAGTCAGTCCCGTACTGAAAGATGGTTCAACACTTGTACCGTTCCGTAAATTATTTGAAACGCTGGGTTTCGAGGTTCAGTGGAAGGAGACTGACGGGTCCCAGAAAGCGATCGGAATTAAAGATGGACTCAAGATTGAATTGACAATTAACAGTACCACCGCAATTGTGAATGGTAAAAACGTGAGCTTGGATGTCCCTGCCCAAATCCTGAATGGGAGCACCTTAGTCCCACTTCGCTTTGTAGCGGAAAACAGCGGATACAAGGTGTCGTACTCCAGAAATGGTAACGAGATGACAGTTCGAATTGATGCAGCTGATGAAGTTCCAAACACACCATCACCAACCCCTTCTCCTTCTCCTGCTCCAATCCCGGATCCGGTAATAGAGGTGGCTGAGCCGTATGTCGTTAAAGGTTATGTGCGGGATGCAAAAGGCCAGCCTCTCCCTGATATTGTTGTTTTCGCCGATAACACAATGCTTTACGACAGCAATATTCTTGGCGTTACCGATGAATCGGGACACTATCGGATCGAGCTGCCTCTGATAGCTACATCATGGCATATGGGCGCTGATATAACGAAATCATTTAACGAAATGGATTACACCTTCCATTTAAACGTTGATAAGGATCTACCGTTTTCGGGAAGCACTGGAGCCGTCCGCAATTTTACTTGGAGCAAATTTGAAGGAATGATTTATATATATCCGAATTTTACGTCATCGGACGATTCACTGCCGGAGTTCGATATGAGCGATCTGGAAATCACGCTGACTCCCGCCGGCCCACTGCTCGATGGTAGTGCCGGTCGTACGATAACGAAACGCGGAGGTCCGATTTCAAATGGAGCGGGCATTGATCAAATACCGATTGGCCGTTACAAGGCTACCGCCAGATGGGTGCCAGAGGGGCATGCGCCAATTTCCTTACAGATTAGTGACTCAACCGGCAAATATGCAGCTACTGTCGAATTTGAATTCGGTCCTCCTGTAGGCGTATCTACAACTAATTATCTCGCAGAACTTAACGTTAAAATACCTTAAATCGACATTCAAACAACAAGCGATTAGACTGCCGAATGGCAGTCTTTTTGCCTGCTGTATATTTAAACCTTCCTATACGAAAAAAAACCGACCTTACGGCCGGAGTTCCTTGCTGCAACTTATGCGGTTAATTCTTTTGAATTTTTTACCTTCGTGAAAAAATTTCCCGTCCATATCATATAGCCCATTCCCACATACACCAAGCCCCAGAAGAAGGCAAACCATTTCTCAAGCCCCGGCATACCGAACGATATGAGCATGAGAATAAACAAAATAATCGTCCACCGTGGAAATACTTTACCTCTAAAAGTAACAATCATTAAAATAATAGTTCCAAGCAGCATCCCCATACCGGAGACAGCTCCGGTGAGATCAACGAACAGCTGCCCTTTTTTCGCATAATCGCCGTATGCAAACAAACCGTAAAAATTAGAGGCAACAAGCAAATTGCCAATCATGATAAGCAGTGTAGAAATGAAGCCCAATACGCCGGTCTCCTTCGACTGTGCCATATATAGCGCAATAGAACTGATCGCCATCAGGATACAAGCGATAAACCCGCATATCACTTCCGGCGAACTGTCATCTCCCCAGATGAGCGACGATGGTGTCATTCCTATTCGAACGATTCCAGCTAAGAAACAGATAAATCCAAGCGATTTCACAACTTTGTCTAGAGTCATTTTGAATAACCTCCAATATTTATTGACTTCCATGTTACTAATTGTACCAACGGATAGTTCCTGTCAACGAGAGTATCCCCTACCTAGTGAAGACAGGAAGATTTATGGGTAGATCCGGGAAGCAATCCGCAAGTCATATACAGATTCAGGGGCAGCAGTTATAATTTTCATATAGCTTTCATTGGCTAATTAGGAGGAGAGATGAGGCTCTTAAGAATGAAACTGAGTAGTCAAATGGAGTGGCTATTGCAGGTGCTTATGATTGCAATCAGCTCAATTATGGTTATTTTCTTCATAAGCAGTATTTCAGGTTATTATGAAACGCTGCGCGATCAATGCATCTTGCAGTCATGCGGTTCATCGGCTCCAGTTCCGCCGACCACGCTTGAGACACTGAATCAGCACAGTTTAACGGTTGATTCGTATGCGGCGGCTTTAGTCGCGATTGACAGCGGGCTTGCATTTTTTTTCTATACGGGTGCCGGTATCATCCTCTGGAAGAGCAAGCGAGAGAAGATGGGAAAGCTTGCCATGCTCGCGCTCGTTGCGTATGGGACTACGTTTCCCTCGCTCGTCTATATTGCTTCTGAAGGGAGCAAGACATTTCAGAGATGGCCGGATGGCATCAGTACAATTGGTTGGATAACGCTATTTTTGTTTTTTTTATTATTTCCGAGCGGAAAGCTAACGCCCTATTGGACACTCTTTGTTTGGATCCCGTTTAGCTTGGTACAGATTTCGAGCTTTTTACTTCCGGAAACCGTTATAGATTTGCAACAATGGTCCCCAACAGCGAGGATTTTGTATTATTTATCTGCCATCGGCAGTATGATTTATTCGCAAATTTATCGATATAGGAAGGTTTCTAATGCCGAGCAGAAGCAGCAGACAAAATGGGTTGTCTACGGCGTTACCATTTCGTTTCTTGGTTTTTTTGGAATAGGTGCCTTTTTTGTTGCTGATGCGGCGTTCAGTCCGGTCTCTTATATTTATTTGACGATCGCTTTACATGTTTTTGTGTCTATCATTCCCTTGACGCTTGCATTTGCTACCCTTCGCCATCGCTTATGGGATATCGATCCGCTCGTTAATCGGACCATTGTCTATGGTGTCTTGTCCCTTGCCATTGTGATCGTTTATTCTGCCTCTGTTCTATATTTAAGCAGTGTGTTCCGAACGGATAAAAGCTATATTATCTCCCTGATCGCAACTTCCATCGTCGCTATTCTTTTCGCACCGCTTAAGCAATGGCTTCAGCGTATCGTGAATCGCTTGATGAAAGGCAGGCACGATGATCCGTTTGCTGTGCTTGTCGAATTGGGAGATAGTCTGATAAAACCGATGGCGCCAGAAAAGGTGCTAGATGCCGTCGCTCGAACCATTCAAGATGCGCTTCGCCTTCCCCATGTTAGTATCTCGATTGGAATAAACGGTCAGGAAACGATGGTGATATCCATCGGTGAAAAGAAATATGAGTTGCATGCTTTTCCTCTTATTCACAGCGGTGAAGAGCTCGGTACGCTCTGGTTGTCGAGTCGTTCGCCAGGAGAGGCGTTCAGCTCGGAAGATAGCAGGTTGTTGGATGTACTGCTTCGTCAAGCTGTGCCAATCGCTAAAAACATAAAAATGACCGCTGGTATGAAGCTACTGGCCAAAGATTTGCAGGAATCGCGCGAACGTCTGGTGCTTGCTCGTGAGGAGGAGAGAAGGCAAATCCGTAGAAATCTTCACGATGAGCTTGCTCCGCGCTTGATGTCGCTGGCGTTTAACGTAGCGGCTGCGGAGCAGTATATTCGCAAAAGTCCGGATACCGCTATCGAACTGCTGGGAGAGTTAAGGCAGGTCATCCGTACGACGGTTAACGATATCCGTACAATGGTACACGATTTGCGTCCACCAACGTTGGATGAATTCGGCCTGCTTGGCTCAATTGAGGCACGAATTGACGAAATCTTGAAGACGTCCGCTCAAATGGCAGCTACACGGAATCATGACGTAATTCGTGTGAAACTACACGTGCTGGAAGAGCTTCCAATTTTACCGGCAGCGGTGGAGGTAGCGGTGTATCGCATCGTAACAGAGTCTTTAGTTAACGTCATAAGGCATGCGGAGGCAACAATTTGCGATGTACATATACGGTTGACTGCGGCGCAAGAGCTGCAAGTTGAAGTTATCGATAACGGGAAGGGCATTCCAATTCCTATAAAGCCAACCATAAATGGAGGCATCGGGCTAACCTCAATTCGCGAGAGAGCGGGAGAAATTGGCGGTCATTGCCTATTTGAAAGATTGGAAGCAGGCGGTACGCGTGTAATGGCGCTGCTGCCGCTATTGCGTGGGGAGGAAATAAAGTGAGAATTTTGCTCGCAGACGATCATCCGCTATTTCGCGGAGGCGTGCGCAACTTAATTGGTACTACAGAAGATCTACATGTCATAGGGGAAGCATCGAACGGGGAAGAAGCGGTGCAGTTGGCTCTCTCCTTATCACCTGACGTCATTGTTATGGACATTCGAATGCCGGGTATTAATGGGATTGAAGCGACGAGAATGATTAGGGAGAAGCAGCCTGAACAAAAAATACTCATCGTAACGATGTTAAAAGACGACAAGTCCGTTTTTATGGCCATGCAAATGGGAGCACGAGGTTATGTACTTAAAGATGCGGGGGAGATGGAGCTGCTGCAGTCCATTCGAATTGTGGGTGGAGGTGGTGCTGTATTCAGCTCAGACATCGCTTCACGCATGATGCATTATTTTACGATGCCGAAGCCATCACAGCCGTTAAATCCGGCGCTTTCCGAACTGACGGGCCGAGAGACGGAGGTGCTTGAGCTGATCGCGGACGGATACTCCAATGGACAGATTGCAAGCCGCTTACAATTGAGCGCGAAAACGGTCGCCAACCATGTCACCAATATACTAAACAAGCTTCAAGTTCAAGACCGTCACGAAGCTAAAAAGGTGCTGAGGAACTTTCATGATGCATCGGATTTTGAAAGGTAATGTTGTTTAAGGCTACCGTATCAGGAAAGACCTTGTCATTACGACAGGGTCTTTTTTGTGTCAAGCCTGAAGTCTCCTACTTAGAAGGTATTGTGTCCATAATGATGTGTAATTTAAACTAATAATTTTTATTATTTTGGACTGTGTAGTCTGTAATTAACGTTTTTCTGATTTCTCCCCATAAATCAGCTGAATATAAGGGAATGCATTAACAAGAATTCCCGGTGTGTGCAAATCCAATAATGGATTGACAGCAGTTGTGTCTTAAGATAAGATTAGAATGAACATTCGATCTAAGGAAGAGCGTAGGTGGTTATGAGGCCTCCCATTGCCTTTTCATTTATTGATTGAACGTTCGATACAAAATTGGTCATCAATGACTGAAAAAAATCATTTGTACAAATAATATTTGGAGGAGATTCAATTATGAATAAGAAGACTATTTTTATTACAGGAACAAGCTCAGGATTGGGAAAACTGACGGCGATTCATTTTGCGAAGCTTGGTTGGAATGTGGCCGCGACGATGCGTACGCCAGAGAAGGAAACTGAGCTTACCGCATACGATAATATTAAAATCTTTAAGTTGGACGTTACGAATGTGGACCAAGTCAATTCTGCAGTTAACGATGCGATAGCAACCTTCGGAAAAATCGACGTTGTAGTTAACAATGCGGGGATGGGGTCGTATGGGGCGCTTGAATTAGCCGAAGAGAGCACCATCGATTGGCAGTTTGCCGTGAATGTTCGCGGCCCGATTAACGTTATTCGTAAATTCCTGCCTCATTTCAGAGAGGTTGGCGGCGGGATGTTTATCAATATTAGTTCTTTCATGGGTGTAACTACGGCAGTACCGCTAGGTTCACTGTACAATATGTCCAAGTTTGCTTTGGAAGGTTTGACGGAAGGTCTTTATTACGAGCTTAAGCAGCTTAACATCGAACTTCGTCTTATCGAGCAAGGCGGTTCTAAGGGAAATAATTTCGTGCATAGCGTCATTTGGAATAAAAACGAAAACATCGATGCTTATAATGATTTAGAAAATAAAGTAGGCCATATGATGGCAAGTAGGCCTGAAGATCAACTCGATGATCCGCAAACGATAGTGGATGCTATTGCTGCTCAAGCAACCGGGGAAAGCAATCAATTCCGTACGCTGGTTGGTGATGCAGGGAAAGGCTTGATGGCCCTTCGCAACTCCGTTCCAATCGAGCAATATTTGGAGACGATTGCCTCGAACTATAAATAAGTCAAAACATAAATATTAGTTTATCCAGTAAGGTTCTTGTCAAAAGCAAAATGACAAGAACCTTATCTTATTTTTGGCGGATTGTGGGGTACTCTTTTGTTTCTTTATGCATGGGAATTTATGGATTTATAGAGTTTCAAATGATAAATTTATAATACTTGATAAATTTACGCTGAATACTTGAATCATGGAAGGAGAAATACATGTCTCAATTCCCTGTATTAGAAACAGAGAGGTTCGTACTCAGACAGATTAAACTCGATGATTCTAAAGAAATATTTCAATACTTCTCTATGAATGAAGTTACGAAATTCTATGATTTGGAGAGTTTTGTGAAAATTGAACAAGCCGAAGAATTAATTCGCAGATGGAATCAGCGATTTGAAAATAATCAAGGAATTCGTTGGGGAATTACTTTGCGCTCCGAAAAAAAAGTAATTGGAACATGTGGTTTTCATGCGTGGGCGAAAAATCATCATAAAATTGAACTTGGATATGAATTATCACCTGAATATTGGAAACATGGAATTATGACCGAGGTGGTTCCGAAAATAATAGAATTTGGACTTCACAAACTTCAATTAAACAGAATTGATGCATTTGTTGAACCAGAGAATATGAGATCAAGAAAAGTACTTGAGAAAATTGGGTTTAGAGAGGAAGGGATTCTGAAGGAACATTTTTATTGGAGGAATCGGTTTGTTGATACTGTCATATATGCGTTGCTTAAGAGAGAATATGAGGGTGAATTGCGAACTTGAGTGTAATTGAAAAGATATTTATAAAGGAGTACCAATCATGTTTGTAGCTTTCAATCTAGTAATCCGTTTCTTGCTGGAACTGTTCCTTCTCGGTTCTTTGGGTGTCTGGGGATATCATCTTGGAGGTGGAACTTTTGCGAGATTTATCCTTACGGGTGGGCTTCCATTAGCAGCCGCATTCATATGGGGACTATTTATTTCTCCAAAAGCCAGGTTCTCTCTACCAACACCCTTAATTGTCTTCATCGAATTTTTACTTGTCGGAGCTGCAGCCTATGGATTAATTTGGTCAGGCTATTTTATCACCGCCGTAATCTACGCAGTGGCTCATATTGGTAATAGGCTTCTGCTGAGCATTTTCGTTGATAAGAGAAAGGAAGGGTAACGATGAGTATGATCCAAAAAGAAATGATGTTCATCGTACAATCACAGCTTGCCATTGATTTAAATTGCTCAATCGATGACCTGAACGGTGAGAAGGACAGCATTATTTTTGTAGAAGCCAAAGAAAATCCTGGACGCAGGCCATTTCCGCGGAAAGCACGTTATTTCGAAATCCTATCAATGGGAAAGCCAATTGTAGTCTCAGCTACACCGGAACGGTTGCTCATTGCCAAAGAACAGATGCAGGGCAAAAGCAGGGATGCCGTATTTTCCTTACCGTTTATCAGAGGTTTGTACTTGCATTTTCTGCCTGATGTAAAAAGAATAAAGCCTATATCACCACCGGATTTTTTCTCATTTGAATTGATGAAGCGAGAAGAGGTGATCCGTTTATTTGATGTTACAAGATTTAATGAAGCTATCATATATGATTCGAATCTTCCTTGGCAGACAGATCTGGCTATGCTTGCAAAAAAAGATGGGGAAATTGTCGGCGTGGCAGGGGCAAGTAAAACCTGTTCAAAACTATGGCAAATTGGTATTGAAGTATTACCCGATTATCGTAACTTGGGATTGGCTAGTTATCTTGTAAACAGATTGACTTTTGAAATATTGGAACGGGGAGAGGTACCGAGTTATGAAAACGCTGTTTCAATAACCAGCCACTCCTTTATTCGTAACCTATTAGTTAACTAATAAACTTATTATTGACAATGTGCTAGCAATTTAGCATAATGTGACCAATGGTTCTTTTAAATATTATTTAGTTAATTAATAAGTTAACCTAAAGGAGAGTTGCCAGAAAATGACCAGCACGCATAAGTATGTTAAAAATTACCCGCGCCCACAATGGATTCGCGACGAATGGCAATTGTTAAATGGAGAATGGAACTTCCGCTTTGATGATTCGTTCGAAGGAGAGCGTAACAACTGGTACAGCGATCTCCATGCGGATCGCACCATTCAAGTTCCTTTTACATATGAGACTAAGGCAAGCGGAATCGGCGAGGAGAAGTTCCATCCGTGCGTTTGGTACGAACGGATCGTAGCAATTCCGGAAGAAACGAAAGATAAGCGAGTAATACTTCATTTTCAAGCCGTGGACTATTTAACTAAGCTGTGGGTGAATGGCGTTTATATCGGCTCGCATGAGGGGGGATATTCCGCGTTTTCATTTGATATTACGGATGCTGTGGAGCAAGGCAGTAATAACCGCATTTCCGTCCGGATTGAGGATGGAAACAGTACGATGCAGCCGCGCGGCAAGCAGCGTTGGACTGACAAGAACTATGGCTGCTGGTATGTGCAGACGACAGGCATCTGGCAGTCTGTATGGCTGGAATACGTCGATGCTTACTATGTAAGCCATGCGAAAATTACGCCGAAGCTGGAGGAAGCGTCCGTTTCGTTCGAATACGAGCTGGGAAGCACCGTTCGAACTTTCGATGGATTATCGCTCCAGACGATTATTCGTTACAATGGTAAGCTGATTCGCTCGACCGAAACGAATGTAGATAGGAAGTTCGTGAAGGTGGATTTAAACGTCATGAACGATGTCGGTGAATGGAAGGTCTACGCTTGGCATCCGAATCATCCGAATTTGTACGATGTGGAAGTTGTTCTGAAGAAGGACGGCCAACCGGTTGACACGGTCTACACCTATTTCGGCATGCGCCGCATTCAGATTAAGGGCAATAAGGTACTACTTAATAATCATCCGTATTATCAACGTCTGCTGCTCGACCAAGGGTATTGGGAAGATACTCATTTGACGCCACCATCTGAAGAAGCTCTTATTGAAGATATCGAGAAAACTTTAGCCCTCGGATTTAACGGTGTTCGTAAGCATCAGAAGCTGGAAGATCCCAGGTTCTTATACTGGGCGGACCGCAAAGGGCTTTTGGTATGGTCGGAATTCGGATCCACGTATGAGTTTGGAGATGATGCGGTACATCGGTTCACGAAGGAATGGATCGAAGTTGTGCGCCAGCATTACAATCATCCGAGCATTGTCACATGGGTTCCGTTCAATGAATCGTGGGGAGTTTCGAGCATTTCTACGGACCGGAAGCAGCAGCAGTTTACGGAATCGATCTATCATTTGACCAAATCGTATGACCAAATGCGTCCTGTTATTGTGAATGACGGTTGGGAGCACACGGTTTCGGATATTATAACGCTGCATGACTACGAGGAGCTAGGCTCAGTATTCGAAGATCGGTATAAGGATCAAGAAGTATTGCTTAGCAATAAAGTACCGCATGACAAACATCGATATCCTTTTGCTAATGGATACAGCTATAAGGGGCAGCCGGTGATTATCAGTGAATATGGCGGCATCGCATTCAAGAGTGAGGAAGGTTGGGGCTACGGCAACCAAGTCAAGAATGAAGAAGAGTTTTTGGCGCGTTATGAAAGTATTACCCAGGCTATCAAAAACTTGGATTACGTTAGCGGCTTCTGTTACACACAGCTGACCGATGTGCAGCAAGAGGTGAATGGGTTATTAACGATTCAGCGTGAACCCAAGATTGAGATGGAAAAAATCAAAAAAATCAACTTGAAGTAGAAGTTGTAATATTCTGAAGAAGATCTGCTACGTTTTGTAAGCAGGCTTCTTTTTTTATTTCCCAATGATGATTCCAATTAACTATTGACAATACAGTTCAATTTGATAAACTTGGTTCAAAATGACGAACAAATTTGAAGGATAAACGGAGGCGCTTTCATATGAGATTAGAAGCTGAATCGACCATTCAGGAAGTCAGAATCATCGAAATAGCCGATCATAACCTGCAAAATGAGCATAGGTACGTGGAAATTGTTTGCTATGGAGGATTAACGGGGCATGCCGGACCGTTGGACGGGCAATATCAGTTTCTTGCCGTCAAAAATAGGCTTCATGTTTTTAACAAATTTCTTGCGAAACGCGATATTTTTGATCCCGAAATTGAGTTTGCATCCCTATGGGAGGCTGTCTATCCGGAATATCCACTTTCATCGTATGAGGATGGAAAAGATCCGTTAAACGGTGACAATATCTGGCGTTCGCACCGTACATCGAGACATTCCGCAACAGGGGAAATCATTACGGCATTCAGCGCAATCGATATTGCCATTTGGGATTTGCGGGGAAAGGCGAGTGCCAAACCTGTACATCAGCTACTGCATGGCGGACGCACCGAACTTGAGGCTTACGTCAGCTGCATGGGCAGCAAAACACCGCAAGAAGCGGTGGAAAAGGCGACCAATTGGTATGACAAAGGTTTCAAACGCCATAAATGCTTCCTTCCCCACAGACCAGTTGAAGCTGCAGGAGTCAGGAACAATCTTCACATTATGGAAACGCTTCATCAAACGTTGCCGCAGGATGCGCAGGTGATGTATGACCTGAGCCGTTTAAGCGATCAACTGGACGATTCATCCACCAGGAGCCAAAGGCTGAATTGGGTTAATGAGATGGTCAAAGAAATGCAGAACTACCGCCCGGTTTGGATCGAAGAGCCTGTTTCTCCAGATGACATTGAGGGATACATGATGATCAAACAAGCCAATCCAGCGGCATTGCTGGCTGGCGGAGAGCATCTTTATACGCGTTGGAGCTTGAAACCATATCTGGATAAAGGACTGCTGGATTATGTGCAATGTGATCCGGAATGGTGCGGCGGCATCTCCGAAGCGATCGCGATCTGCAAAATGGTTGAAACCTCTTACCCGAATGTCCGTGTAGTACCGCACGGTCATATGATTTTGGCAGCGTCGCAAATTATAGCAGCGCAGTCTGAGGCCTTATCTCCGTTTACGGAATATTTATATCAGGTCATTCCCGATCGAAATCGTTATTTTACCTATGCACCGGAACCTGTGAACGGGATTTTGACTGTACCGCAAGATCCCGGAGTAGGGCCGGCGCTTGACGATTCTAAATATCAAATCATTCGAATCTATAAGGATGAAGAATAAAAGCAGCGGCCGATAAAGTTGTACGTAGCATTTTTAGAAATGGAAGGGAGTTTATGACCATGAACCTTAAACCAGTCATGATTCTGGCAGCAAGTGTTCTGACAATGTTCCTTTTCGAAACCGCATGCTCCTCGGACGAGCAGCTGGCTGACAAGCAGGATACGTCAGCTGCTCGCCAAAAGGTTAAAATAGATATTTGGCATTGGACAGCAGAGCCTGGAATGAAACCGGCATTTGATGCGTTTAATAAGTCACAGGCCAATATTGAAGCTATCTTCCATCAGTTTCCAAGCACCTCGAACATTCCATCCCAAATTAATTCTTTTCTGATTTCCGGCGAATCCATTGATGTCACTGCCCAGTTCAGCCCGGATGACCTCAGGGAGAGGGTGAAAAATAATTTGTATTTACCTCTCGACGAATTTCTAGCAGAAAACCATATCGATTATGAACAAACCTTCGGCAAAGCTATAAACGATTTAACCAAGATCAATGGGCATTATTATAGTGTTCCTTACGGGGTCAATAAATTTGCCGTGTTTTATAATAAACAATTGTTCGATGAAGCGCATGTTCCTTACCCTAAAGCGGATTGGACGTGGCAGGATTTCATGAAAACAGCCAAGCTTTTAACGAAAGGAGAGGGTGCGGATAAAATATATGGTTCCGTCATCTATCCGCTCGACAATAACATCGGCTGGAGTACGCTAGCTATTCAAACACTTGGCTTAAACGGTATGTATAAAAACGATCAAGAAACGAATTTCGATCATCCCAGTTACAAGCAAAGTCTTCAGTTATTTATCGATATGCAAAATAGAGATCAATCCATTATGCCACTCACCGAATTTCCGGGGCAAAAGCTGGACATAGGGACGAATCGGACGAGTTTATTTTTCAAAGGGAAGTTCGCGATGTTTATTGAGCCTATTTATAATATTTGGAGAAGTCGTCTTCCGGAATATAGACATGATTTCCAAATGGGGGTCGTGCAGATGCCAAGAATTGATGCTAATGCTCCTACGGTTTCCCCAATCACCTTTAGTGACATGAGTATTCCGAGAAGCAGCAAGCATCCGAAGGAAGCATTTGCGTTCATTCAATTTTATTGTTTGACGCGCCCTGATGAAACGGTGGCTCCGAAAGGAATGATGCCTGCGGCTGCACTCTCTGACCCCCAAGTCATCCAATCGGTCAATCAGTTAATTTATAGTGCGCCCGGGGTTGATGAGCAAGAAGCCAAGCAAGTGTTCGAAGATCCGAATACGCGTTATGTGACTCCGGAGACAACCATTACTGTCGCCAAGAAAGAGATATTGCAGGTGGTCAGTAAAGATGTCACCAAGGCATTTCTCGGAGAATGGAGTGTCGATGAGGCATTAAAGGATATGAAACAGAGATCCGACGCATGGATTGCTTCCAAAAATCAGCAGTAAAATTAGCCTTTTATGAATGCGCTCTCAGATCTTATTGCGCAGAAATTCGGTGATTCGCATGAAATCAATAGATTGGCTAGGGATAAAAAGCAGCATCCATCGTAAAATTTTTATCTCTTTTATGTTAGTTATGTTATTGCCGACGACGTTAATTAGTGTAAGTACCTATTATTTCTCCATCGATTTGCTGAAGCGCAAAGTCAGCGAGTCCTTTCTGGATAATCTTGCTTACAACAAGAACATCATCGGTATGGAGTTTAAGCAATTCGAACAAATCGCTGATTATATTCCCTATAATTCGGATATTCAAAAGGTGCTTTCTCCCGGTTTCAAATCGCCTTCCATACAGGGCTATTATGATCTGCAAAGCGCGCAGCAATCGCTCAATAATTTTACTATGCAGGCATTTGCTGTTTCCAATGTGGCCTCTATCCAGATTTTTGGCGATAACGGCATCATTCTTTTTACCGGAGCTTCAAGCGATATTTATCCGGACGATAAGAAGTTCAAGGAGAAGATCTGGTACCAGCAAGCGGTTCAGACAGATCAGCCCCAGTTTAGATTCGGTACGTTGAACGAAGAGTCTGACGGACCGGCTGGATCAGGGAATATGTACAGTCCTTCCATGATCAAGACCTTTCGCAATAGCGCCACATTAGAGAAGCTTGGCGTAATTTACATTAAAATCAGAAGAGATTTGTTCGACAACTTGTTTGAAGACAGCAATATGAAGAAAGCCGGGAAATTTGTAATCCTTGATGATAACGGGCAAGTCGTGTACCATCCCGACAAAAGTATGCTGCTGAAGGCGTTTCCAGGCGTGGATAAATTGAGAGAGCAGCAGGGAGACCACGGTTCATTTATTACCCGGGACGGTCAATTAATGGTGTATTACCACATTGAACGCTACGGTTGGTGGTTAACAGACAGCATCCCTCTCAGCGAGCTTCTGAAAGACAATAAAATTATTTTTAATATTACGATTGCCGTTGTATTGATTTGTTTCGTACTTTCAGGAATTATTTGGTATTTCGTGGCGTCCGGCATTGTCCACCCGATCAAGAAGCTGGCATTTGTCATGCGAAGCGTGAAAGAAGACGGATTGGCCGTTAAATCCGAATATACGGGCAAGGACGAAATTGGCCTGTTAAGTTCGAGTTTTAATTATATGATTGAGAAAATTCAAGAGCTGATTTCCAGGATGGTTGAGGAGCAAGCCAAGAAAAAGGATATGGAGTACCAATCGCTGCAAGCCCAAATTAACCCCCATTTTCTATATAACACGCTTAATTCCATCCGCTGGATGGCAATGATTCAAAAGGCGGACAACATTAAAGAGATGGTGGAGGCGCTGGGCAGGCTGCTCGCGAATAGCACCAGCAAAAGCGAAGCCATGATTACAATTGAAGAGGAACTGGCGATCGTCAAGGATTACATCAAAATCCAAGAGGTCAAATACTCGGATAAGTTTCGCGTTGATTTTGACATCGATCCGAAACTGCTTAAGGTCAAATGCGTGAAATTTATTTTACAGCCATTTATAGAAAACGCAATTTTCCATGGGATAGAGCCAAAAAGCGGTACCGGCTGTATTCGTATTCAGTTGCAGCTGAGTGGCCATGTGGCGGAAATAACCGTTTATGACGACGGAGTGGGGATGGATGTAGAGCAAATCATGTGTGAGGGACACGACAAGGGTAACGGTAAACGCTTCAATGGCATCGGGATTAAGAATGTTGACGAACGGCTGCGATTGACATATGGGGAAACATACGGTGTAACCATCCAAAGTGTAAAAGAGCAATTTACGTCCGTAAAGATCCGATTTCCTGTGGATGCAGATTTCGAGGCAGGAGGACTCCAATGATCAGTGTGATGATTGCAGATGACGAAACGTTGGCTAGAGTTGGATTGAAAACAATGATTCCCTGGGAGAAATACGGGTTTCATTTAGTGGCGGAGGCTGAGAATGGCAAAGTAGCCATGGATTTAGCCCTGCAATTAAAGCCGGATATTATCATCACCGATATCAAGATGCCGCTATTAAATGGAGTTGAGCTTATCTCTGCTTTACGTGAGCAGTTAAAGGATACGAAATTTATCGTTCTGAGCTCTTACGGCGACTTTGATTATGTGAAAGAAGCGATGCAGATCGGTGCCGAGGACTACATATTGAAGCTGGAAATGGAACCGGAACCTTTTGCCGAGCTGCTTAACAAAGTTAAAGGGAAGATTGAAGCCGAGCGAAGCAGGCATAAGGAGGAGCGCGCAGATGAATGGAACAAAAGGCGGAACTTACCTGCGTTACGGGAAAAATTGTTCCAGAATCTGTTATTCAGCTACTATATCAATGAAGATGAGATCCAAGAGCAATTCAATTATCTGGATATCAAGCTGCATGCCGAAAATCTGATATGTTTGTTAGTTCGAGTGGAGAACAGGGAGCTATATGAAAAATACGGTGTAGACGACAGGTATGTGCTAACCTATGGCGTCACGAATATGATTGAAGAGATTTTGCAAAATTATCCTCCAGCTTACGTCACCTCAACCAATTCCATGGAGTTTGCCATTATTCATTCAATTAAGGCCGATTCAGAGACTGAACCGAAATCTGCTGCCGAGAAATTAGCCGTTCATGTGGAAAGCGCTTTAAAAACGTGTTTTAACTTCAAATGCCGAATTGGAATTAGCGAATCATGCAGCCGCCTTGGAAAACTGAAGTCAGCCTATCGCGAGGCAAGATCAGCGCTTGATCAAGGCTTTTCGGAGCTGAAGCGTACCATTCATCATTATCAGCGGCACTTAGATACCGGCCATACGGTTAGCTTTGAAGAGGAGTTTAAACCAATCGATGACGGGAGAAGTATCGTAGCCCGCGCCAAAAAATATATGTTGAAACATTACGATGAGGATATCTCCTTAAAGACAGTTTCCCAGTATCATAACATTTCCCCGAATTACTTGAGCTCTCTGTTCAAAAGAACAACGAATGAAAACTTTATTGATTTTCTCATTCATGTTCGGATTGAGCAAGCTCAGTATTTGCTTAAAAACAGCAGTAGCAAGATCTATGAAATCGGTATAAAAGTCGGCTATCCGGATGCCTATTATTTCAGTAAAATTTTCAAAAAAGTGACGGGTTTAACGCCTCAGGAATATAGAAATTGTTAGAAGTGAAACAGCCCCTTGCGGGTTGTTTTTTTATAATGAATGCATGTCATGCGTTAAATAAAACAATGGATCGTGAATAAAGACAATATCCGGAATTTGCTTAATAGTCACCTTTGGATTCAGCTTAACTGGACGGCCAATTTAGTAATATAAAACAATGGATGCCTTTAGATATTACATTTCAACATGCTTTTCGGCTTTCTATAATGAAGACATGAACACATAACTTTACGAATAGGGGAGTGAGCATGTTGAGAAATTCAGCTTTTAGAAGAGTGAAGCGTTATTTGGTACCTCTGATGCTTATCGGAAGCACGATTGCAGCAATGGGTTGCCAAAGTCAAAGTGCGGGCACGGCCGCCAAGTCAGCCGATGCAGCGCCGGGTCAGACTGTGCTAAATGTCTACAGCTGGACGGTTGAGGATAGCATGAAGCCATTTTTCGAAGCTTTTGAGAAGAAATATCCGAATATCAAAGTGAAATATACGAAAATGGCGGATTCCAATCCGACGACGGCGAATTCGCTGCTGACCTCAGGCGAAGCCATCGACGTTATCCCGCAAGCCTCGGTAGATGATATGCGTGTCAGGGCCACAAGCGGGATGTACGAGCCTTTGGATGAGTACCTGAAAAAAGACAAAATGGACTACAAGCAAATTTTCGGAGATTCCATTAATGAATTGGAAACGGTGAATGGCAATCATTATGCACTTCCATACAGTATGGCGACCTACGGTCTTTACTACAATAAAGCCATGTTTGATAAAGCAGGTGTACCGTATCCAACCGACGACTGGACATGGGACGATCTCAGGGCGGCAGCGCTCAAATTGACTTCAGGCAGCGGAGCTAATAAAATCTATGGCTTTTTACCGGACTACACAGGCCAATGGGCTTTCCCCGCTATTCAGCAGCTTGGTCTCAACTATGTCTATAAAAATAACGGACAGGAATCGAATTGGGACAATCCTGCCTTCTTGAACGCCTTGCAATTTTTTTACGATATGGAAATGAAAGATAAATCAGCGTGGCCGATTTCGGAATACAAGGCGCTCAAAATCGATACCAATCCGCATACCATTTTTATGCAGGGGAAAGCTGCGATGTACATTCAGCCATCATTCATTGTCAAGTACAGCTCGCAGGAGTCCTATGGCTTTACCAATTTTGAGTACGGCGTTGTCAATCTGCCCAAAGTGAAGAAAGAAGACAGCTTGAGCAATGTATATTATATAAGCGATTTCAGCATTCCAGCGAGTGCACCTAATAAAGAAGCAGCCTGGACGTTCCTCAAGTTTTACTGCTTGGAAGCACCGGAAATTTTCGCTCAATCCAAAGCGATGACGCCTGCCAATCTTTCATCTATGGATGCTTCCGTCAATGAGAAGGTAGGTAAAATCATTTTCGATTACCCGCATTTTGATCAGCCAACAGGTATGAAAACATTTATTACGAATAAGATGAAGCTCACGCCATATTTGACGACGATCACAACGGCAAAAGCTGAAATGATGGATATGGTAAAATCGGAAATTACTTCGTGTTTAATGGGCAATCAAACTCCAGCGGAGACCATAGCCAAATTGAAAAAGCAGTCCGACGATTTGATTAAAAAAGCAGGAAAATAGGAGATGTGCGGAGGAATGCTAGATGGAACTGGCAAAGAAGAACTCACTCATAGCACCTAAACGCAAAAAGAAGATTCGTAAGGATATCCTGCATGAAAATATAGCGGGATGGTTGTTTCTTTCCCTTAATTTAATCGGGTACATTATTTTCAAATTAATTCCGATTATCCTTTCGCTGATTTTCAGCTTGTGTGATTGGAACTTGGTATCCGGTTTAAAAGGAATTAAATTTGTCGGATTAAAAAATTATATCAATTTGTTGACGGACGACGTATTCATTAAGTCCTTGGTAAATACCATTGTTTATGCAGCTATTACGGTTCCGTGTTCTGTGTTTCTTGCCTTGATTCTTGCAGTAGTACTAAACGATAAAATCTTCTTTAAAAGCTTAGTCCGTTTAGGATTTTATTTACCCAATATTGCTTCCATGGTTGCGATTTCCGTGGTGTGGAGTATTTTGTACATGCCCACCTTCGGTCCAATCAATCAGTTCTTGATTTCAATTGGGATCGAACACCCCCCGGGCTGGCTGTCTTCATCCCAATGGGCGCTGATCTCGATTATCATCATGAGCGTTTGGCAAGCCGTTGGGTACAATGCCGTTATTTTGCTGGCTGGACTGCAGAGTGTCCCTGGAACATTGTACGAATCGGCGGAAATCGACGGAGCCGGCCCGCTGCGCAAATTTTTTCAGATTACGATTCCCATGCTGTCGCCAACTTTGTTTTTCGTAACAGTGATCTCCATTATAGGTTCGTTTCAGGTGTTCACGCAGGTGAACGTCATGACGCAGGGAGGGCCAGGCACTTCGACGTCAGTGCTGGTCTACTATATTTATAAAGCTGCCTTTACGTACAATAAGATTGGATACGCCAACGCGATTGGATGGGTATTGTTCATCTTGGTCTTCATTTTTACGACGCTACAGTGGAAATTTTCCAATAAAGACTCGCATGTAAACTAGAAGGAGAGGAGGATCCAGATGAGTGCGAGGTCTTTTAAATTAACGCAAAAAACGGTTTTAACCGTAGTTATGCTCTTACTATCGCTCCTATCCGTCATGCCTTTCTTCTGGATGTTATCGGCATCCTTCAAGCCAACTGCGGAAGTATTTGAATTTCCGATCCGATGGATCCCGAAAACGTTTATTTGGGATAACTATGTAACCGTATGGTTCGCTCGTTTTCAAACCTATTTTTTAAACTCGGTTAAGGTTTCCGTGGTCAGTGTCATCGGAGAGGTGATTACAAGCGCACTAGCGGGGTATGCTTTTGCGAAAATCAAGTTTAAAGGCAGAGAGCCTGCTTTCGTGATGTATATCGCCACCCTGATGTTTCCACACCAGATGTTATTGGTTCCAAGATTCGTTTTGTATCGTTTGATGGGCTTGTACAACAGCTTGTGGGCATTAATGCTTCCCGGCATTTTCAGTGCTTTCGGTACCTTCTTATTTCGACAGTTTTTCACCACGATACCAGATGAATTGATGGAAGCGGCTAAATTAGATGGCTGCAATCATTTTAAAACGTTTACAAAAATCATACTCCCGTTATCTATGCCGGTTGTTTCCACGCTTGTTATTTTTTCGTTCGTCGGTTCGTGGAACAATTACGAAAATGCGTTGGTTTTTTTAAGCAACAAGGATAAGTTCACCATTCCGCTTGGCCTGCTGCAGTTTCAAACCGAGGAGCAGACGAATTACGGCGCCATCATGGCGGCATCCGTCTTGTCGCTGCTGCCGATCTTTGTTATCTTTTTGAGCCTGCAAAAATATTTTATTGAAGGAATTGCTACGGCAGGTTTAAAGGGATAAACAACTATAGCTATATATACCGAATTGGAGGAGATTGTCCGTGTCACAAGCAAATCAATCGAATAAGTTGCCTGACATCATTATTGTACAAGATCATCAAACAGCGCTAAATTCAGAGCCTTCCGTCCAGTGGGCGAAGCAAACCTTGATTGGCACGCTGGAAAGTCGCGGAATGGTTGTTGCACTTGAACAGTTGAGTGCCGAGCAATCTGCCAAGGTGCAAATTATTATTTCCGGTAACGATTCCCCGGCAGCCGTCGCTGCGGGAAAGGATCTAGGCGTTGCTTTACCGGAGGAAGCGGAATCGCTTGCAATTCTTGCCACACAAGGAAAAATCGTACTCACCGCACCTGATGGACGTGGGCTTGTATACGCGCTCCTTGAACTGACGGATCGTATACAGCACGCTTCCGGAGATATAACTGGGGAATTGCTAGACGTTAGAACGCTCATCGACAAGCCGGCCAACGAGATTCGGAGCGTCACTCGCTTATTCGCTTGCGAACCGGAAGATAAGCCTTGGTTTTATGATAGGTCATTTTGGGATGAGTATTTGACAGAACTGGCGACACAGCGGTTCAACCGGTTCACCCTGTCTTTAGGAATGGGGTACGATTACGGCCACGATCTGAATGTACGGGATAACTACTTTTGCTTTGCATACCCGTTTTTGTTTGATGTGCCGGACTACGAAGTAAAAGTGCTTGAACTGTCGGAAGAGGAGAGAAGGCTAAATTTCGAAACGCTTCATTACATCGGTCAGGAAACCAAACGGCGGGGGATGCATTTTCAGCTTGGACTTTGGAATCACTCCTACATGTTTACGGAAAGTCCGAATATGGACTATACGATTGCCGGTATTGACGATAAGAATCATGCTTCCTATTGCCGTGATGCGATCAGCCAGCTGCTGAACGAGTTTACGGAGATCGACGGCTTAACATTCCGTGTGCATTATGAAGGCGGTATTCCAGAGCCTGCTTATGAATTTTGGCGCGTTGCGCTGGCAGGAACGAAGGACATCGGTCGCAGGGTAGAAATCGATATGCATGCGAAGGGCATTAATGACGAGTTGATTCAGATTGCGCTTGACACCCGTCAGCCGATATTTATTTCGCCGAAATATTGGGCGGAGCATATGGGACCAAGCTACCATCAGGCGGCAATCCGGGATAACGAATTCTCTCTGCCGAAAAACCAGACGATGGATATGCAGGCGATTACTGCATGGTCGCGCCGGTTTACACGGTACGGATATGCCGATTACTTGCAGGATGATCGCAAAATAGGCATTTTATTCCGGTTGTGGCCCGGAACGCAGAAACTTCTCATGTGGGGAGACCCCGCGTTGGCAGCAGGCTATGGACGGCATTCCCATTTCAGCGGGACGCAAGGTATCGAGCTGTGCGAGCCGCTGACCTTTAAGGGACGCAAAGGTTCGGGTACGGACGGCGGAAGGGAGCCTTATCTCGCCGAAGCGCTGAAACTGCCGAACCGCGATTGGCAGAAATATAAATATACGTACCGGCTGTGGGGACGGCTGCTCTATAACCCGGAAGCGACTCCTGACGTATGGCGCAGATATTTGCGCTACGAATTCGGTGAGGCGGCAGACAGTTATGAATCGGCGCTTGCACATGCAAGCCGCATCCTGCCTTTGGTAACTGCAGCCTACTGTCCTTCCGCTGCAAACTTTGTTTATTGGCCAGAAATGCATACCAACCAGCCGATTGCCGATTCCGAATTGCCGTCGCCGTTTGGCTTCGATACGCCAAAGCCGGGAACTTTCGGGGCAGCTAGCCCTCTGGACACTGCCTTATTTTATCGAATCGATGATTTTGCCGACGATATTATTCAAGGTTTCCGTCACGGTAAGTATTCTCCGCTTGAAACAGCGGATCGTCTGGAGTCCATGGCGACATCGGCCGCTCAACATTTGTCAAAAGCCGAAGAGCTGGCCGTAGATACACAAGCTGCGAATTTTCAGCGGTTTGTAACGGATACCCGAATGTTGGTCCATATCGGCCAGTTCTTCGCGAATAAGTTCCGGGCGGCGTTAAGCTATGCTTTGTCCGAACGGACCGGGGATACGGTTGAGCTGGAAAGAGCGTTGGATTTCTATAAGTTGGCCAAAGAGCATTGGGTCAAGGTCATTGAGATTTCGCAGGATACATATAAGGCGGATATCGCATTTGGCAATTCAGGGGCGGTTAGAGGTCACTGGGCGGATCGGCTGCCAGCAATCGAAGCGGATATGCAAGCTATGGAAAGCCAACTGCAGACAGCCCGAACAGACGCCAGCCGGACGGTAGATACCGGAAAACTGCAGGCAGCCATGAAAGTGCTGACCGCTTCTCCTGTGGACCGCAGGCAGCTTTTCGAGCATGAGGCGCCGTCGCATTTCACCAAAGGTGAGAAGCTTGATCTACAGCTCGAGCTGCCTGGCGCATCCGATGGCCTGAAAGTGGTGCTGCACTATCGGCACGCCAACCAAAGCGAGCATTACGTTGTCACCGAAATGAGTCGGGACGGTGCGAGCTTTGCTGCCGAAATTCCGGCAGCGTACACCATGTCGCCTTTCGGCATCCTGTACTTCTTTGAGGTTGTTGAAAGCGACAGCGGAGCCCGGCTATATCCTGGTTTGAACGAGGACATTTCGAATCAGCCTTATTATTTCGTCCAAAGCCGCTAATTCATGTTTCCAAGCTTCGCAGCAGGAAGGTGCTGCGAAGCTTTCCATCACAATCCATGCGCCACTTTAACGCATAATGGGAGGGATTCAGGTGAGTTCAAAGCAAACGACTGGAAAAAACGGCATTATTGATTGCGATGTCCACGTCTACCTTAAATCCAGGGAAGAGCTGAACAAATATTTGCCTCAGCCCTGGCGAGACTGGTATCGTCCGTTGAACCGAGCTTACGGCAACATTCAGGGAAATCGTGTGGATGCCAAGCCGCCAAACGGTGGTGGGGCGGGAACCGATCCCGATTTTTTGCGGGAGCAATTGATCAACGAATACGGAATCGATTACGCGATTCTGTTGCCCCGCGCGATGCTGAACAATTTGCCGGATCCCGATATGGCTTCCGCAGTAGCCGCTGCCTATAACGATTGGCTTGCCGATACATGGCTGGATAAATATAATCATGACGGCGTGTTCAAAGGCTCACTGTATATCGCTACCCAAGACCCTATCGGAGCGGCCAAAGAAATAGAGCGATGGGCCGGCCATCCTCATTTTGTGCAGGTGATGACCGATTCCGGTGCAACAGCGCCCTTCGGTCAGCGGCAGTATCATCCAATTTATGAAGCCTGTGAAAAATATGGTTTTCCTCTGGCGATTCATCCTGGTACGGATGGGATGGGCATTAACCATCAGCCCACACCAGGTCATC
The DNA here is from genome assembly GCF_058790355.1 of Paenibacillus sp. FW101-FHT12H11. NCBI lineage: Bacteria > Bacillati > Bacillota > Bacilli > Caryophanales > Paenibacillaceae > Paenibacillus > Paenibacillus sp. FW101-FHT12H11. The sequence continues at coordinate 152,718 of NZ_JBYTCO010000005.1, forward strand.
CTACCCGCTACATTGAGTTTCATACGTGCTTGTCGCTTGCCTTCCAGGCACATCTGGTCAGTTTTCTGACCGAAGGGGTTTTCGTGAAGTATCCTAAATTCAAAATTGCGCTTGTCGAGGGTGGCGTTTCCTGGCTTGCGCCTTTAATGTGGCGGTTGGATGCGGAATATAAGGGACTCCGCTATGAAGTGCCTTGGCTTGAAAAGCGGCCGAGCGAATTTTTGCGAGACCACGTGCGTATTACGAGCCAGCCAATCGAGCGGCCAGATGACGACAAATATTTGTTGACGATGTTGGAAGCGATGGATGCCGAACATCTTCTCATGTTTGCCAGCGACTACCCGCATTGGGACTTCGACTCGCCGAGAAGAGCGTTTCCGAAGCTTCCGGCCGAGCTTCATCGGCGAATCTTTTATGAGAATGCGAAGGAGTTTTACAACCTTTAAACAGGAGGCTGCTGAACATGGAGCGATTCGTAGTATGTAAAACGGCCGAAATGCAGCCGGGAGAGCGGAAAATCGTTCAAGTTGGCGGAAGGTCTATTGGCGTATTTAACGCAAACGGGGAGTATTACGCCTTGCGCAACAGCTGTCCGCATCAAGGAGCGCCTTTGTGTGTGGGCAGATTGACGGGGACGACGCTGCCGTCAATGCCTGGCAGCCACCGATACGGTAGGGAAGGCGAAATACTGGCCTGCCCTTGGCACGGATGGGAGTTTGATGTCACGACGGGCAAATCGCTATTCAATCCCCATCAGTGCTTGGTCAAAAAATACGATGTGGCTGTAGAGCCGTTAGAAGATAGTCTTGAAACCTTCCCGGTTTCTGTAGAAGAGGAACATGTTGTTCTGTATGCCTAAAAAGGAGGAGGAACATGGGATTTAACCTCTCCGGGAGGCGAGTATTCAGCAGCCGGGCAGCATTGCTTCATCGCATGATTATGCTGACCTTGGCTGCTTCTATTCTGCCGACTTTACTTGTAGGCATCAGCAGTTATCTATTCTCGACTTCGACGCTGCAAAATGAAGTCAACCGCGCCCATGTTCAACTGCTGGAGAATACTTCGGCAACCATTGATCGGGATTTACAAAATATGCAAGATAGCACATTGCAGATGTTATTTCATCCTCTTTTCGCGAATGAAGCTTTGCAGCGGGGCATCAAGGGAAATGAATTTGAGTTTAACTTGCAGGTCTCGCAGTTTTTTTCAACTTTTCAGTATAACCATAAGCAAATTCTTGATATATCCATGTACATTAAAGACAACTATCTGCTTTCTTCCTCTTACGGTTTATTTAAAATTGCCCCGGTGTACGACCACAACAGGCTAAATGATGCGATGGTTTCCCCGAAGGAGCTGGAGTGGACCAATTCCGTCTTTCGCATTCGGGAGAACGATGAAGCTAGTGGCGTTACCTTTATATGCAAGCTGCCTCTTCAAGCACCTAATCCAATCGGTCTCATGCTTGTCCGTATGGATCAGAAGGTGTTTCAGGATTCGCTTCAGCGCTCGACCGTGTATCCAGGCCAGATGACAGTAATTGTCGATCAAGAAGGAAAAACCGTTGCCGCCTCTTCCGCTTTTACGCTTCCTTCCGAACTGCTCAATACGATTCGTCATAGGAATATATCTGATCATAAGCTCAATTATAATTGGAACAACCGTAATTATCTGGTCACAACGTTAACGTCACGCTATACCGGCTGGCAGTATATTGATTTGATCCCAACGCAAGAATTAAATGCCAAATCGGCGGGAATCGGTGTTATCACAGCAATTGTCCTGGTTGTCGTGCTTTTGTTGGCGTTTGTTCTCACGCTTCTTGGTACGCAATGGATTTACCGGCCCATTGCCAATCTTATGAATTTCCTAAAGCGGGAAACTTCCTCAGGTAATGATGTAGGAGAAGACGAGATAGGTTATATGAAACAAAGTTGGCAGGCTTTAAAGCATGAGACGAGTCAACTCCAGCACCAGCTATCTATGCAACTGCCTATGCTGCGGGAATCATTTGTCATGCAGATGCTGCTCGGGCATTATTTGCATTACTCGCAAAGCGAGCTGGAACAGTTGTTCATGCGGTACGGGCTTCCCCACCAAACCCGATTCGCGGTTTTTATTATGACTTATGACAGAAGCGGTCCAGTTAATGGGAGGTTTTTGGATCAGGACCGGGACCTTGTCATTTTTGCTATGAAAAATATTATTATGGATATGGTACAAACGAATGTTCACCCGATTCTTGGGGTTACTGTCAATTGTCTAAACGATCAGCTGGCTGTGCTGCTCTGGCAGCATACGGAAGCAGATCATCAAATCGCTCATGAAACGTTAGAGACATGGGAGAATTCTGTGAAGGCGTTCGTTGAGGAGCTCCGAAATGTATTAACCAATTACTTACGGCTGCCGGTAACGGCAGGGCTCGGAGTAGGAACGAGCGAGATCGGCAATCTCCCATTGGTGTACCGGCAAGCGCAATCAGCTCTTACTTCGCGTCTCGTCGTTGGAGGAGAGCAAGTTATTGCTCCGGATAACGACTTCCTGAAATCGAATGAAGGTTACCGTTATCCCATTGAGTTGGAGCGTCACTATGAGGAGTCTTTGAAGCAGGGAGATCTCCAAGAAGCGGAACGGATGCTTCACGAGTTTTCGAAATATGTCATCGGTGCGACCCATGTTGCCAAGGTGATTCAAATGTCGTATACGCAGCTCCTGGGCACGACGATACGCACCATGTATTTGCTTGGCATTGAACCCGATACTGTCTTCAAAGGAGAAGAGCCCTACGACTACTTACGTAAGTTTCAAAACATGGATGATTTAAACCGTTGGTTTCTTCAACATTTGATTACACCAATCGTGCAGTTCGTACGAAATAAAACGAATATAGAACATGAGCAAATTATCATCAAGGTGACCGCTTATATCCATGAGAACTATCATCAGGATATTTCTCAGGATCAGTGCGCGCGCAATTTCGGAGTTAGCCGTACCCATCTCAGCAAGCTTTTCAAAAAATTCAAACAGATTGCCTTTAGCGATTATTTAACGCACGTTCGGATTGAGAAGGCCAAAGAGCTGCTTTGTGAAACCGATATTCCCGTCGCTGACATTTCTGAGAAGGTTGGTTATCTCCATACGCAGAACTTTATCCGTGTTTTTAAAAAGATGGAAGGGATCACTCCCGGACAATTCCGTGAGGAACGCGGGTAGCATAGCTGCCGTGTTGCACGACCCTCTATGCAGCTGGAGAGCAGAAAAACTCCTGCTTTATAGGGGGTTTTTGCTTACTTTTAGCGGATGCTCGTTGTGTGACTCGGGTCTGGGCTGTCACAAAATGAGCATGCACAAATGGCTTATTGAGAATTACCGGAGCCATCCCTAGAATACAGATTGCCGGCATGGAAATTCAGCAAGCATGGAGCAAGCGATAGTAGGGTGACATTCAAATTTATGGAGAAAGGATGAGCGTATTGCCAGATCAATCTAGAAGCGCGGTATCCGCCGATGATTTAAAGAGACCACTTCAGACGAAACAGGCAAGCAACCGTTTTCTAAATTGGCTGAAAAGTTGGAAGCCGACATGGAAGCAAGAAAAGTATCTGTATGTTCTCGCGCTGCCCGGACTGTTGTATTTCCTTATTTTCAAGTACATCCCGTTGTGGGGGCTGTCACTTGCCTTTACCGAATACTCACCTTACTTAGGACTGTTCAAAAGCGAGTGGGTCGGATTTAAGCATTTCCAAAGTTTTTTTGCCAATCCTGATTTTTGGCTGCTATTCCGCAATACCCTAGCAATCAGCTTCCTAAATATCATTTTATTTTTTCCGATGCCCATCATTATTGCATTGCTCCTGAACGAGCTGAAAAACGTTACCTTCAAAAAATGGGTGCAAACCTCGATTTATTTGCCTCATTTTTTATCTTGGGTCGTTATCGTGGGTATCTGCTTTCTGACCTTGAGCGGCAGCGGGATTATTAATAAGCTGGTCGTCGAATCGGGAGGGCAGGCTATTAATTTTTTAACGAATCCCGAAACCTTTTGGGGCATGCTGACGGCTCAAACGATCTGGAAAGAAACCGGCTGGGGAACGATTATATTTTTGGCTGCTTTAGCCAGTATTAATCCCGAGCTATACGAAGCGGCAAAGATTGACGGGGCGAACCGATGGAAGCAAATGCTCTATGTGACGACTCCGGGTATTAAAGGAACGGTAATTATTTTATTAATACTCCGTTTGGGTCAAGTATTGGATATTGGATTCGAGCATATTTACTTGATGTCCAGCTCGGCCGTGACGGAGGTTGCGGATGTCTTCGACACTTACGCATACCGGGTAGGGATTCAAAACGGGCGATTCAGCTTTGCCACCGCTGTCGGCATTTTCAAATCGGTGGTCGGCTTGATCCTTGTTCTATTGGCAGACCGGGCAGCTAAGAAGCTGGGAGAGGAGGGCGTGTACTGATGAAACTGCGCTGGGGCTCGCGTGTGTTTGATATTTTTAATTATGTGATTCTTGGACTGATTGGGTTATCGACTTTGCTGCCATTTATTTATGTTATTCTCGTTTCGTTTACCGATCCTGTCGAGTATCAGACCAGTCCGATTGTCATCTTTCCCAAACATTGGAGCTTGGCTTCGTATGAGTTCATTCTGTCAACACGGACCTTTTTGAACTCGCTAAGTGTAAGCGCAATTCTGGCGATTGTCGGTACGGCTTGCAGTCTTATATTGACAAGCGGACTTGCGTACACCTTATCTCGCAAAAAGTTCAGACTGAAGCGGGTGTTCATGATAGGTATTTTGTTCACCATGTTGTTCAATCCGGGGATGATTCCGAACTATTTGCTGGTCAAGGAGTTGGGGCTGGTCAATACCATATGGTCGCTTATTCTTCCGGTACTGAGCAGCGCCTGGTATGTCATTCTGATGAAAAGCTTTTATCAGGAAATTCCTGAGGAACTGGAAGAGTCGGCTAAAATGGACGGATGTACGGACATCGGCGTATTTTTCCGGATTATGCTGCCTGTTTCTGTAACGGCGCTTGTCGCTTTCGGCTTATTTTTCGCCGTCGCTTATTGGAATACGTATTTCAATGCGGTGCTGTACATTAACAAAGATACACTTCGCCCTATGCAGGTCGTGCTGCAAGTGCTGCTCATTCAAGCATCAACACAGGTAGGCGATCCGTCTGTTGCGCAAATGCTGCAGAGCGATCAGATGCTGCCACCGGAGACGATCAAAATGTCGGCGGTCGTTGTGGCTTCCTTACCAATTATCATCGTATATCCATTTCTGCAAAAATATTTTGCCAAAGGCATGATGGTCGGCTCTGTGAAGGGTTAAGTTAAATTTGAAGGAGGTCAAACAGATGAACAGATGGTTAAAAAGAGCGTACCTTGGTGCCGCTTCGACGGTTGTCCTGCTTGCTGGCTGCAGCTCTCCGGATGGAGCTTCCAATTCGGCGGGCAGTGCTGCGGGAAATCAGGAACCGACGGAGATCAATATACTGACCACAACCTATAACTCGGCTCCCGGTAATGATCTGGACAGTTTGAAGCAAATCAACGAGAAATTTAATGTGAAAATGAATGTGACCTACGTTCCGGCTAATAATTACCAGGACAAATTGAACGTCATGCTGGCCTCGGGCGATCTACCCGATGTGAGCCTGGTTTGGGACATTAATACGCAGGCATTTGCCAACGCGACAAATCAAGGGGCTTTCTGGGATTTAACGCCGTACATCAAGGATTATCCGAATTTGGCAGCTTATCCTGAGCAAATTTACAAAAATGTCTCTTTTAAAGGGAAAACCATGGGCATTCCGCGTGTTCGTCCCATTGACGGGCATCAGTCGCTGCTCATCCGGCAGGATTGGCTGGATAAATTAGGATTGAAAGCGCCAACGACGATGGATGAGTTTTATAGTGTTATGGAAGCCTTTACAAAAAATGATCCTGACGGTAACGGCAAAAACGATACGTACGGATTTGTCGGTCAAGGTACACCAACGCTATCGAATTATTTCTTATCGATGTTTGGTGCGGGTCTGCAGCATTATGTGGATGAAAACGGCCAAGTGCAGCCTAGCTTCTTCAATCCCAAAATCAAAGATGCCATGGCCTTTTGGAATAAAGTAAACAAAGCGGGCATTATGGTGCCGGATCTTCCTTTGTTGCAAACGAGCCAAACCCGCGATTTCATGACGCAGGGCAAAGTCGGGATGGGCTTTAGCAACGTGTATGACGGCCATTTGTATACCGATGACTTGAAGAAGGTCAATCCTAACGCGATAATCAAACCTTACTTGTTCCCGGCGGCGCCAGACGGCAAGGTTTATATGGAGGCGGCACCCGGCTCGTTCGGTATTTTCATGATCAATAAAAAAGTCAGTGAACAAAAAATGAAAAAAATTCTCGAGGTTTACAACTATACGGCAACGAGAGAAACGTACAATCTGGTTGCTTACGGTATAAAGGGTGTTGACTACAACGAGAACGAAGCAGGGGACATCACCCAGACAGACGAGGGTAAAAAGAAGGGCTATGCTTTCGATACTTCGGCGCAATGGGTCTCAAGCTATTACGATAAATACGTAAAAGCGGATTTGCCGGGAATGACGCCGGAAACAAAGGCTTACAACCACAAGCTGGTAGACACCATCTCAACCGTATCCGTCCCGAACCCGGGCCTTGGGCTTGTCACTCCCACGGCCTTGGAGAAAAGTGCGGATTGGAATAAAAAAATCAACGATATGATGACGAATGTCATTATAGGCAAAAACAGCTTTGAAGATTTTGATAAATTTGTCCAAAGCTTTAAAGACGACCCGTCGTATCAGAAGCATTTAAAGGAACTTAATGACTTGTACAAGGAAAAAACAGCAAAAAAATAAGAGATCTCGGGAGGCCTATCGACATGGGAACAAGATTACAGGGCAAGGTAGCGGTTATTACAGGCTCATCATCAGGCATCGGAAGAGCGAGCGCCGAGGTGTTCGCGGAGGAAGGAGCGCATGTCATTGTCAATGACGATGGCGGACGAGAAGGTTTGGGGCAGCAGGTCGCTGATGGCATCAATGCGCAAGGAGGTTCGGCCGTTTATGTTCAGGCGGACGTATTCAAAAGCGAAGAATTAAAGCGGCTCATTGATTATGCTTATGAAAAGTTCGGCAAATTGGATATTTTGATGAACAATGCCTATAGAGGGCACACCAATTCCGTATTAGACCAAGAAGAAGCGGATTGGGACAGGGTATTCGCTTCTTCGGTTAAAGCCGTATTTCTCGGCAGTAAATATGCACTGCCTGGTATGATAAATGCAGGAGGCGGTTCCATTATTAATACCGCTTCGGTCCACGGGTTGCTTGGGGGAAGAAGGCATTCCTCCTATGATGCTGCCAAAGCGGCAATCATTAATTTGACCCGCCAGATGGCGGTTGATTACGGGAAACACGGCATTCGGTTTAATTCCATTTGTCCGGGCCGCATTGTGACGGAAGGGAAGATTGATTTCCTGGAGAAATATCCAGAGGAGGTTCGCCGGCAGCAAGCGGTTTACCTGCTAGGGCGGCCAGGAACCATGCGCGAAGCCGCACTGGCCGCACTGTTCCTGGCATCGGACGATTCGTCCTTCGTCACGGGCCATGCTCTGGTCGTAGACGGCGGCCTGACCGCTCAGCTGGCGGATAGTGTTTCCGAGCCGCTTGAGGAAGGTCTCGGCCTTGCCTGCTCCAAATAAATGAGCAGATATAGGGAGAATATCTATGAATAAGCAGGCAGCAATTTTTGCATATATCGGCACGCAAACGGACGGCAGCAGCAGTGAAGGGATATATGTTTATAGCATGAATCCGTCTACTGGTGAATTGCTCTATTCGAGCACGGCTGCAGCGGGGATAAATCCTACTTACTTGGCGATTCACCCATCGAAACAATATCTTTATGCAGCCAATACTATTGAAGGAGAGGGCCTGATCAGCGCCTTCTCCATTGATCCCCTAACGGGGAGGCTGACGTTCATGAACAGTCAGCCCTCCGGGGGCTCTAAACCTGTTCATTTGACTGTAGATGGAACGGGCAAATTTGTGCTTGCCGGGAATTTCGGCGACGGCAGCGTGTGTGTTCTGCCGATCCAAGCGGACGGCAGCCTTGGAGCGATGACGGATATCATCCGTCATTCCGGCTCCAGCGTCCATCCGACGCGTCAGCAGGGACCTCGCGTTCATTCGGTCACGCTCGACCCAGCCGGACGATATGCGGTTGCCGCTGAATACGGAGCCGATCAGCTGCTGGTTTATCGGCTGGATGCGGAACGCGGGAAGCTGCTTCCTGCAGCTGTCCCGTCCATTTCCGTTGCAGCGGGTTCGGGGCCTCGTCATGCCGCCTTTCATCCCAATGGACGTTGGGCATACGTTATCAATGAGCTGGGTAATACGTTGATGAGCTACGATTATAATCCGAGCCAAGGCATCCTTCATCTTAGGGATACGCATGCCACGCTGCCGGAAGGGTTTGCCGAACCGAGTTTTTGCGCCGATGTTCATGTTCATCCGGACGGCACTTATGTCTACGGTTCGAACCGCGGGCATAACAGCATTGTCATTTATGAGGTTGAGCCTGAGACGGGAAGGCTCCAGCTTGTTGGCCATGAACCGACTCTGGGGAGAGCACCGCGAAGCTTTATCATCGACCCGACCGGTCAATACTTGTATGCGGCGCACCAAGATACGGACAATGTCGTCGCATTCAGCCTGGACCGTCAGACCGGCAAACTGTGTCCGGTAGGTCACAGCATTAAGGTGCCGATGCCGGTATGCATCAAGATGATTTCGATTTAGCTGCGTTTATAGGTATGAGCCTAACGATGATCAACGAATGAGAGGAACTTGCATGATGGACTCATTAGTAAAAATAGCTATAATCGGATGCGGAAGCTTGATGTATCAATTTGTTTACGATTGCCTGAAACGGATTCCGTTCAACTTAATCGCTGCCAGTCATGAAGATGAAGGGGAACTGACCCGGTTTACGAACCGGTACCGGGTTCCGAAGGCGTATACGGATTACCGGGAAATGCTGGAACAGGAGCAACTGGATGCTGTTATTTGTTTCACGGAGGACGAATACGCTCATTTTCAAATAGCTGAAGAATGCCTGCAAGCTAATGTTCATGTGTTTATGGAAAGGCCGGCTTGCTTTTCCATCGAACAGGCTGAACGTCTCCTTGAGCTGCAGCGGCGTACGGGAAAATATGTGGTGTCACGCTATAACAAACGGTTTACTACAGCATATATGATGGCGAAGGAAATCATCCAAAGGGAGGAATTTGGCAGGGTTACGATGTTTCTGTCCAAATTCCAAGGCTCGGAAAGCGCATCGAATGAGCTGTTCCTGTTCAATCATGTGAGTCATCATCTTGATTTGGCTAGATTTCTGCTCGGCGAGATAAAATCGCTGCATGTCGATCAAATCAACCTCGACGCACACAGAGTCGGATACAATATTTCATTCGTCGCGGAGTCCGGCGCTATTGGTGTCATCCAATCAGGCTCTCTGCAAAAGATCGAATACCCGATGGAGCGGGTGGAAATCACTGGAGTCGGCACGAACATTGTTGTGGACAATATTCGGCATCTTGCGTATAACCGGCCTGCTCCCAAGCGGGAAGGCTTTCAATTTGCCAAGTTAGCGGATGGCGGAGATACATTGATGTGGAATCTGAATCACGGCAACTTGAGCAATTATTCCTATTATGGTTTTGAGCAACAACTGTATGAATTCATCGACAGTATTCAGAGGCAGATGGCTCCCGAGCCTAACATGGAGGATACCATTCATACGGTAAAACTGGTGGTGCAAATTCAATCCTTGTCACAAACCATATGATTGAAAGTATAAAAACCCGCTCCTGCGGGTTTTTCGCTTTGATATCGAGATGTGGCTTTCTAAATATTGTGCGGGCGTAACACTTCCGCTTTGCCTACAATATGATGAGTTTAGAAAGATAAAGAGGTGATCTAATGGCAGTTGTAAAAGCCAGGAAACAGGATATTGATATGTTGGCAAGGTTGCTGCGTGCGGAAGCTGAGACTGAAGGCGAAATGGGCATGCTTCTTGTTGGAAATGTTGGCATTAACCGAATAAGAGCGAATTGCTCCGATTTTAAAGGAATCCGGACCATTCCTCAAATGATTAACCAGCCGCATGCGTTCGAAGCGCTGCAACATGGTTTGTATTATCAAAACGCCAGAGAGAGAGAACGCCGTCTGGCGCAACGTTCCGTAAATGGGGAGCGAAATTGGCCGGGTAAATTCTCCTTATGGTATTTCCGCCCAGGTTCATTCGAAAATCCAGGTCCTTGTCCGGCAACTTGGTATAATCAACCATTGGCAGGACGATGGAAAAAGCACTGTTTTTATGAACCAACAGCCAAAGAATGTGAAAATGTTTATAATACGTTTTAATTTTATGGTTGGTGAACGATCGTTGAAGTTGAACAGACAAGGCCATCCGGCAAGGATGGTCTTTGTGTTTGCAGTTATAAGAGAGAATTTTGTTAACATGAGGAAAGATTTAACTGTTATACGTCGAACTATATTATATGGATGGACAAGCTTTTTATGACTGGGAGGTCTGAAATGAAGGTCAAACGAATCGTCGCCAATATAAATGCGCAGGATATCTCGGCAGCTAAATGCTTTTACCAGGATGTACTCGGCCTTGAGATCATGATGGATCATGGTTGGATTAGAACTTATGGTTTAGACGAGGAGATGAGCATTCAAATTAGCTTTGCCTCACAGGGTGGCTCAGAAACACCTACGCCTGATCTATCGATTGAAGTCGATGATGTCGATGCTGCATTAGAAGGCATGAAGAAAGCTGGATTTCCGATTGAATACGGGCCTGTTGATGAACCTTGGGGTGTAAGACGATTCTATGTTCGCGATCCATTTGGTAAGCTTATCAACATACTTGCTCATGAAGATTGATTCACTAATGGCCAAATTGAAATAAGACACTGGTAAAAAAGGTGGTTATAAGATTGATTGCCGAAGCAATTATTATACAAAATGACTGTGTACTAATGGTAAAGCAATACGTTGAACGCGGAGATATTGTTTGGAATTTTCCCGGAGGTGGCATGCAAGAAGGGGAAAGTCCTGAGCAAGCGTGTATGAGAGAAGTGAGAGAAGAGACGGGATTTGATATTCAGCTGATAGGTTTATTGAAGGAAAGAAACAAAAAGTATAGTTTCATTGGTGAGGTAGTTGGAGGAAATCTATTCCTCGATACCGATAATCAAGATAACCTGGATATCATTGAAGTTGCATGGATACCTCTTGCCGAGCTTGAAAAATTTGATATCATCACCTTGCCCATGCTTGAATTAGCTAAACAGCGAGTCCCATTTAACATTTTTTAAAATATTATTGGGATATGTCGATTTTTATGTATACCGCTCGTCGACTAATTAGAGGCTAGAAAGAACGCTTCAATTTAATGGTAGAGGAGACTTTGATCATGAAATTTCTATGTTTAGGTTACTTGGAACCCGAGAAAATGGATGCCCGACCAAAGCATGAGATTGATGCTATTATGAATGAATGTTCGGTTCATCTGGAAAATTTTTATACTAGCGGCCAAGTAGTTATCGATGCTGGTCTCTCATCTGAAACGAAATGCTTGCGGAGAGCGAATGGGAAAGTGAAAATAACCGATGGTCCTTTTATCGAAACGAAGGAGATGATTGGTAGCGCTTTTCTCATAGAAGCACAAGATATGGAGGAAGCCATCCGAATTGCTTCCTTACATCCTACCGTACAGGTTGCTTCGGGTGAGCAATTCGGATGGGGAATTGAGATTCGTCCAATCGACTACTTTGAATCGAGAGAGTAGAAATAAAAAAAGGGGCTCATCGGAGGCCCCATTTTTCATATATATTCTCACATCTCTTTGTAGTACTTAACACGGTAATAAACGTTATATCCGAGGATAAACATATAGGCAAAAGCCAATATAAATACCGTTATTTTATCTATGCCCATCAAGGCAAATGCTAATAGTAAAGCTCCAAATAGAAAAACAATCATATCATAGGCTTTAGCTTTTGCCCGATTTGCAATTGCCAAATTACGCTCATCATTTTTTTCAATTTCCATCTGCTTTGCTGCTGTAGGATTATTCTTCATAAGGTGTCGGTTGATTACTTCTCCCATACCGTGACCGAAAATCCCACAGCCAAGCCCGACACAGATATAAGGCAATGCTCGCAGTATACCTTGTGGATCTTCAATCGTTTTGATGAAGACTATACCAATTGACAGTAGTGCTACGCCTACAAAGGAAAGAAAATAATACGAGATCGGATTTTTCATAAACTTTCATCCTCCTCATAAATAAAGATTTCTTCAATACTCATACCGAAATAGCGAGCAATTTTGAACGCTAAAAGGATCGATGGGTTATAACGTCCATTTTCCAACGAACCGATCGTTTGTCTCGACACTTCAAGAGCTAATGCTAATTCTTCTTGCTTAATTCCGCGTTGCTTGCGGATTTCTTCTAAACGGTTCTTCAGAGTGTATACCCCCTTGTGGAAAGCTGGCTTTCCATAAGGAAAGTATATTGTGCAGCGCAAATGATGTCAAGCGAACTTTCCATTTTGATGAATTTTAACCACTTGAGTATTTGCGTAGAGGAAGGAGAAACACAAAGTGAATGACCACATCCCCGGGATTCAGTTAAGCCGCTTATTCCATGAGAGTTATATCGCGCCGCGCCTATCGTCTGTGATGCCAGCTCTTTCATACGCTTCAGCGCTTGTTGGTCCTGGCAGCGAAGTGCTTGGATTCGATACATCGATGTCATGCGATCATGACTGGGGACCTCGTGTACTAATTTTCATCCGTGAGTCCGATATTTCTCAAGGAGAAGCAATTCTCGCAGCACTTCAGCATGAGGTTCCGGTATCATTTTATAACTATCCCGTCGCAATCAATCAGACAATTGTAACGACCGTATCGAGTTACTACAGTAAAAGACTTGGTGTCAGCCCTTCTAAATGGTTTGAAGGACTTGATTTGGTCGACTGGCTGACTATTTCTTCCCAGACTCTTGCGGAGTTATCGGGAGGAGCCATCTTCCGAGATGATATCGTTGAGTTAACGAATGCTCAAGAGAGTTTACGATATTACCCCAAGGATGTATGGCTTTTCTTGATGGCATCGGTCTGGAACAGGATTGGGCAGGAGGAGCATTTGATGCCAAGAGCAGGCTTCGTAGGAGATGAACTGGGGTCTTCTCTGATTGCATCCCGTCTAGTAAGGGACGTAATGAGTCTTTGTTTCCTGATTGAGCGTCGATATGCCCCATATCCCAAATGGTTCGGCACTGCCTTCCTACAGCTTAATTGTTCATCCGGATTGTTACCTCATCTGCAAAAGGCACAATATACAAGTGACTGGAGAGAACGTGAGCAAGCGGTAGCAAAAGCCTACCAGGTCGTCGCGCAGATGCATAACAAAATACGGTTGACTGAACCGCTTGAGACGGCGGTGAAACTCTTTTATGATAGGCCCTTTTCTATCATTGGCGGAGGCCGTTTTGCGGAAGCATTGGTGAGTAAAATTGAGGACCCAACGCTGCGTAAGCTTGCTGCCTTTGGTTTCGGCGGCATTGACCAGATCAGTGATAACACTGATTTTCGCGCTATCTCCGAACGTTTCCAAGCAGCAACTAGTGAGATAAACCCGCTTCGAGTTTTCTTCGACCGCTTGGGAAATGATAGGGTCAATGAACTTACAGAAACTGGAGACATAGAAAATGGATGATAAAGACCGGAAACATTATAAATTTGGGATTTTTTACTTCAACCCAGATAATAAGTCAATTTTTGTTCCTAAACGGTTAGGACTAGGATGGACCATTAACTTTGCTCGTCCGATTAGTTGGATTATTATCCTTGCTATAGTCGGTATCGTGATATATAAAGTTTGGGTGACGAAATCAAATCAGTGATAGAATGTTAACGGGGAACATTTGTTTAGCGATCTTATTTTTACGCGCAAGCAAAGGACACCAAGGATAAGACAAACAGATATTTTACAGGCTGAGCATGATAATAATAACTAGAAGAGGTAATAAATTCATGGACATGGACTATTTCATGCTAATATTTGGTTGTATATTCGCAGTTTTTGCTACGGTTGGTCTCGGATTCTTATTATATATTTTACGTCGAGAGAGGAAAGCAGATGATTAACGTGAAGGAGTTGATAAAGCCATAAAGACAGTAGGATCAGTGAAAATCTTGCTATTTCATGGCTTATGGAGTGCAGTAATTGAATTTCACAAAATGAATGGTTTGGCAACGAGAGGAGTTTATACATTGAACTTTCATTTAGTTGAATTGACTAATTATCTAAACCAGCTTAAAAATTTAGAAAATACCTCATATTATGAATTTCTGAAGGTACCTTCGATGAGTGTAGGGCTTTATAAACTGAATAAAGGCGAAAAAGATAACCAAAAGCCTCATACAGAAGATGAGATATATGTGATAATCGAAGGTAAATCTTCGTTTCAGAATGGAGATACATATAGTTCAATTAGCAAAGGGGACGTCTTATTCGTAGAAGCAAACAAAGAGCATAGATTCTATGATATAACAGAGGACCTAACTACTCTAGTCTTTTTTTCACCAGCAGAACACTCTAATAAATAGCTAATGTTTTAAATTTTAATTGTTGATTTAAATATGGAGCAGATTGTCTCGGGCAGGCTACTGTTCCTTTTTTTGTTGAAGTAACATGGTTCCACTCCCTGGATCTAAATCCGAATTGTTCCCTATGTGATGTCAACGTTGAAACAATTAGTATCCCTTCAACTCACCAATATCGGATACCCGTTGTCGTTACTTCATATAGTAGGAAGGAGGAGGGGGTTGCATGAATTTTGGAACCTACATTCAATCGGCACGCATTCAAGAATGCAATCAAACACGGCGGATGCTTATTACGTTTGAGCAATGGGAAGAGGAAGCGCGTAGGTTTCTTGACCCACGGTCTTTTTCATATGCGGCAAGTGGTGCCGGTGAGGGGACAACAATTCGGGCAAACCAGGAATCATTTCAACGTTGGCGTATTGTTCCAAGGGTATTAAGGGACGTAGCCGATCGAGACCTTTCGGTAAAGCTTTTCGGGAAGTTTTTTCCTTTCCCTATTGGTTTTGCTCCTATCGGAAGGCAAGCGATGTTTCACCAGTTGGGGGAAGTGGCATCTGCAAGGGCGGCCGCGATTTTAGGCATTCCTTTTATTCAAAGCATGGTTTCTACGTATTCCTTGGAACAAGTAGCCATCGCTCATCCGGGCAGTTGGTTCCACTTGTTTTTCGGGCAAGATCGTGACGTATTAAAAAGTTTAGTACTACGCGCGGAAAGAGCTGGTTTTACCGCCATTGTTCCAACTCTTGACCGGCCGGTGGAAGGGTGGAGAGCGCAGAATTTATCGTTGTGCGTTTCTCCATTTATGTTCCAATACGGGGTTGGTAACTTTATCTCAGACCCGGTCGTGAAGCAAAAGTATGGCCTTTCACTGACACCTCAAACAATGCGCTATTTGACAAGCAAACCCCATATATCTGCTGAGGATTTTCGCTATCTACGCTCTATCACGAAACTTCCAATAATAGTGAAAGGGGTTCTCCATTCGGAAGACGCAAAAATGTTAATTAATTACGGGGCAGACGGAATTATCGTATCCAACCATGGTGGACGACATTTGGACGGAGCCATCGCGGCATTAGATGTATTACTTTACATTGTGGACGTTGTTGGAGCACAAGTTCCTGTTATGTTCGACAGCGGCATCCGGTGCGGTGCGGATATATTCAAAGCACTGGCCTTAGGAGCCAAAATGGTATTTATCGGACGGCCATATCTTTATGGTCTGACTATGGGCGGCGAAACTGGAGTTCGACACGTTATGGAAAATTTAGTAGCCGATTTTGATTTGAATCTCGGGATGGCAGGTTTAAAAAATGTAAGTGAGCTGCTTCCCAGTACATTATTCAAGCAATAGATGCCAAGATGTGGTTCAATTGCAAATCAGAAAGAGGGGTCGATTCCATGATAACTCACTTCTCACAACTTCAATTAAATACAGTTTCTGTGCAAGGCGTTAAACAATTTTATCAAGGCCAGTTGCGTTTCCCTATTGTTTACGAATCTGATCATGAAATAAGTTTCCAACCGACGGAATACTTTACTTTGTCTTTTATAGAAGCCGATGAATCTCTAGCTCCAGCCCATTTTGCCTTCGAAGTACCTTTTTCTGAATTCAAAAACATAGTAAACTGGCTCCAAAGTGCTGGGGCTGTTACCCTTTTGAAATGGCCGGATGGCAGAATTGTAGACGAATTCGAAACGGGAATGAATGTTTATTTCAGAGATGGAGACGGCAATTTATTAGAAATAATTACGCATCATTACATTAAGGAAGGAATACTACCTCCTTTTGGTGAGTTGAAAATTTTGTATCTTAGAGAGATCGGGTTTCCCGTTGATAGTGTAATTGATTTTAGGAAGTTATTAGTTGATATTTTTAATTTCAAACTTGATAAGATATCTGATAACTTTACTTTTGCTATTGGTGGAACATCACATGTGATTATTCCTTCTAAAAAACGTAAATGGATTCCAATGGCAATGACTGCCTTACCCCCAACGATGAAAGTAGTTTTCGGGGTAAGTAGCTCCGATTTTATGAATAAGGTCAAAGCAAACTTATCTACAAAATCTATACATTTTGATGAAAACAAAGAAGATGGTCTGCTTCATTTTAAAATAAATGAATACAATTTCAATTTAAGTCTTACAAATTTTCCTGAAGAAGTACCTACGCTTCTAAATCTACCTTACTCAAGATTAAAACCTTAATTTTGCGTAACAAGGAACGAGGATTTAATAAACTACATGAAAAGGCAGCCAGTTCAAGTGGATTGGTTGCCTTTTGTTCCTTCCTGACTATCAACGCTGGCTCTGGAGTAGTTGTATATATTCAGTTTATAAAGCTAATTTATTCTATACAAAAGTCATTAATCATATTGAGGATTACAGGAGGAACTATGATGGAAAAAACGATCTTAGTTAGTGGAGCTAGTTTCGCTGGCCTCTCCACAGCCTATTGGATGAATAAAATGGGTTACAAGGTCACCGTTGTTGAGATTTCTAAAGGTCTTAAAAAAGGCGGCACGCCAGTAAATATCGGCAAAAATACCGTCGATATTGTAAAACGAATGGGGCTGCTCGACCAAATCAAGTTGAATCATATAAACATGGAATTGATGGAATTTAAAAATTCAGATGATGTCACTGAAAGAAAGGAATTACGTGAGGAGCATGCAGAAGATGAATATGAGATTGAGCGAGATGTTTTGCTGAATATCATGTTCGAGGCTGTAAAAGAGGATGTCGAGTTTATTTTCAGCGATAGTATTGTGTCGTTGAAAGAAGAAAATGGTGGGGTCAACGTTGCTTTCAAATCGGGCCAAAACCGCTCGTTTGACCTAATATTCGGCTGCGATGGTATTCATTCGATCGTTAGAAAATTGTGCTTCGGAGAAGAGGCTGAATTTTCGCATTTCCTTAAAACTTATTTCTCAATTACGATCGTGAATAGCTTGTTGATCCGAGAGAATACGACTCAGATGTACAACGAGCCTGGCAAGGCGATCATGCTGAACGCCTACAACAATAAAACCGATATTGTTCTCTGCTTTTCTTCAGATAAAGAAATCCCTTACGACTACAGAAATGAAGAACAGCAGCGGAATATCATTTTGGATCAGTTTTCTGGACTAGGCTGGCGAACACCTGAATTGCTGGAAGAAGTGAAGAACTCAAAAACTTTTTACTTTGACAAGCTGTGCCAAATGAAAATGCCATCCTGGACAAAAGGCAGGATAGCGCTAGTCGGTGATGCTGGTTTCTGCGCGTCTCCGGCTGCTGGCATGGGTGGATCACTGGCAATAGATGGGGCTGGCGCTTTGGCCGATGCTTTTCAAAAGTACATAGAAATCCCTTGTTTTTTGATAGTGGCTTGAGGAAAAAGCGCAAGATATGGAAATGGCAGCTGATCGTTCGATCGGCTGCCATTTTTGTTTAGACTTGTACCTGTTCAGACTCCTGTGAATTTACAAAGCGGTTACGGGCTGCCCCCATACCAAATACAAATACTAAAAAGCTTGCGGCAATTAGTAAAGTTAATGGTAGATCCCAAGTCCCGGTCATGTCATGCAGCAAACCGAACAGCATTGGGCCAATGGCGGCCATGATATAACCAACGGTCTGAGCCATACCAGACAGTTCCGCTGCTTCTTGAACGGTGCGAGTTCGTAGACTGAAGAAAATCATAGCTAAGGTAAATGAAAATGCACCGGCAATGCCAATAATGACCGCACACAGTGGTACTAGTGCATTGGTGTTCATAAACATGCCACCTATACCAAGCAGATAAAGAACAGCCGTTAATAGGACCAGTGGTCTCTGGTTGCGCATGCGGCCTGCGATGATTGGTACAAGGAGCGTGAACGGCAGCATGGAAAATTGAAGAAGAGAGAGCATCCAACCGCCTGCACTTTCCGACATCCCTCGGCTGACCAATATTTCCGGAAGCCAAGCAGCTAACATGTAAAAAATGATCGATTGCAAACCCATGAATGCTGTTACTTGCCATGCAAGTTTAGAATGCCACAAACTCGGCCTTTTATCATTGGCAACAGTAGAAACTTCAGCAATCGCTGGTTTGGTGTTGCGCAGTCGGGGGAACCAGCTAATCATGGCCAGGATTGTCAGCATGCACCAACAAATTAAAGCACCTTGCCAGCCGAAGCCCGCATCACGTGCGAGGGGAATGCTGATTCCGGATGCCAGTGCTCCGCACAGATTCATAGAAACGGAGTAAACGCCTGTCATTAACCCAACTTGATGGGAGAAATCCCTTTTTACGAGACTGGGTATAAGCACATTGCAGACGGAAATGGCAAGTCCAATCAAGATTGTTCCTGCAAATAAGGTTCCGGCGCCGTGAAGTGAGCGGCATACCGTTCCTAGGAACAGGACGACCAATGCACTAAAAACGACACGCTCCATGCCATAACGCCTTGCGAGTTTGGGAGCGAAAGGCGACATGAAAGCAAATGCGAGTAAAGGGACTGTCGTCAGCATACCCGCAACCGTATTTGAAATTCCCGTTGATTCCCGAATATAGCTGATTAGAGGACCAACCGAAGTAATTGGCGCCCGCTGATTGGCAGCGACTAGAATAATGCCAAGGACAACTAACCATCCTAGTGTCAAGTTTGTAGAATTCTTGATATGCGTTGATGCTTGTAAGTGTTTCATTTTGTTTTAACCTCTCTGTTGCTGAAAATGTTCTTTGGAATGTTCGATGTAGATTCGTACGGTTTCCGCAGCTTGTGAACTGTCATTTTGTTGGATAGCAAATAAAAGCATTTCATGATTTTGCAAATAATAACTATGAGAGCTTAATTCCATAACATCCGAAATGGTTTCGCGAACGCCTTCGGTCATATGGTTATAAAGTTCCATAAGTAAAGGGTTATGGGAAGCCGCGATGATCGAGCGGTGGAATGCAATGTCTGCTATGGCATAAGCTGCGTGGTCGCGGCTATGTACGGCAAGCTTGCAAGACTCTATGTGCTGCTGAATTTTCTCCAAATCTTGTTCTGTTCGCCGCGTTGCAGCTAAAATGGCCGCTTCACGCTCTAACGCATGGCGAACCTCTAGCGTCTGCAATATATCACTCCTTTGAATTCGTTTCTTTAAAACAGGGCCAAGAGCACTTGATGAGGATACGTAAGTTCCATCACCTTGCCTTGTCTTTAATAATCCTGCATGAGTTAATGCGCGCATAGCTTCTCTTAACGTATTGCGACTGACCTGCAGCTCTTCCATGAGCTCAGGCTCAGTAGGAATCTTCATCCCAACCTGCCACACACCACTTTCAATTAATTGTTCAATTTGCATGGATGCCTGCTCGGCAAGTGACAGGCGGTTAGTTTTATTCAACATAATGTCCGCTCCTCTTAAACGTAGGATGATTGGTTGTTTATAGAATATCACTTCGTGAGGGTGATGACAAGACCAGGAATGCGGAACTGAAAAATAAAAAATCAGCTTGCCGCGCCGGAATCTGCTCTTAAAGAAAATTTTATTACCGCACTAAGTCCGACAAGTCATGAAGTCATCAATTTGGTTGGAAATATATTGGCATTCATGCCGTTTGGGATCTTTCTTTTGTTATTGTCTTACTCTTGGAACTTCTACAGGTCTTTTTTCCATTGGGAATTTTGATGTCGATGATATCATCCTGAATACTTCTGGAGGCTTACTTGGGTACTGTTTTTTTAAGTTGTTCCGTCAAAAGCCCTCCCTTAAGAGAACTTACTGAATATGTTAAAGTACAAGTTCCTTGGGGGTGAAAATATTGATTCAACTAAACGGAATCGTAGGTGGAAAAGCTCCAATTGCATTGGGAGCCCGAAAAACGGTACTCCTTCAGCAGATCGTGATTCGAGTAAAAAATCGCCAAAAGCTCATTTTGAAGAACCTGAATTTTTTGTTTAATAACGAAGCCTTTGCTATCAAAATTGAGGCTGAGCCCTCTCCAGGCGTATTTATCGCAAGAGGCGGGGCTGGCGACTTAAGTCCAAATAAAGTGCTGGTTAACAATACAAGTGGATCGGAAGTGACGATCTTCTTGCTTATTAGCGCTGTAAATATGGCCAATAACACCAGATCTTTGAGTCGTTCCGACAGCTGGCGGTTGCTGCTTCAGCGCAAGTAATGGAGGAGAGAGACAAAGATTGCGTTAACGCAGAACAAAGCAGGCGCAATAGCGACCTGCTTTGTTTATTAAGAGATTAGTTTGTTTTACGGTAAAAATTCAAGAAGACGTTTTGAAGCTGCTGAAAGCGGCACGCCCTTAAGTGTAGCAATTCCAACGTGGCGCTCCGGAACTGGAGGGGTCAGAGGTATTTCAACCAGTTTGCCTGAAGATAATTCCTCCGTTACATAATTGCGCACAATAAAAGTAAGGCCAAAACCGCTTTGTGCAAACTGTACAAGAAGATCAAGGCTGCCTAATTCAAATTCCGGCTTCAGACGTACACCGTGAGATAAGGCAAACTCATCAAGAAAATTTCGTGTACTGCCTCCCGGTTCAAGGAGCAACAAAGGGTATTGATGAAGATCCTCCAGATGGAATGGCTTTTCCGCTAGCGCTGCATAATCGTGATTTCCGACAAGACAGTCTTGTTGGGGTGAGCTTATACGGAAGTTGATGTTCGGATCACTTGTAGGTAGATTCACGATGCCAAAGTCAATTTTCCCCTCTTTTAGAAGTGTGATTGTTTCTGGTGTTGTTCGATTGGTAACGCGAATCTTAATGTCAGGGAACTCTTTGTGGAATTGTTCCAAATGGCTTAGCAGATAATGCTTGCAGAGTGTGTCGCTTGCCCCTATGTTAATCTCTCCGTACATAAGTTCTTGCATTTCAGCTATTTTTTTCTCCCCAATTTCTATAAAATGGATTGCTTGTTCTACGAATTTGAATAGCACTTCACCTTCGGTTGTTAACGTTACGCCTTTGGTAGTTCGAAAAAAAAGCAATCCGCCAAGGCTCGCTTCTAATTGCTTCAGTGTGTGACTAACCGCTGGTTGAGTGATGTGAAGCCTTTCTGCGGCTTTCGTCAAACTGCCGAATTTAGCCGTCCAATAGAATACTCGATACCATTCCATATTGAATTCCATAGCCATTACCTCAGTTTATGATAAGTATTATTTATATCAATTTTACTAATGTTCTTACCGCCAATTATAATCATTGAAGTAGACCAATACAAGTGACGGAGGCGAGAAATTTGACGGTTACGGCTATCGTAGGTGCAAATTGGGGAGATGAAGGAAAGGGTAAAATGACGGATGTCCTTTCTGCAAAATCGTCTTATGTTGTGCGATATCAAGGCGGAAGCAACGCGGGGCACACGATTATTAACAATTACGGAAAATTTGCGCTACATATGCTCCCTTCAGGAGTTTTTTATCCAAATGTGATGAATGTGATTGGTCCTGGAGTTGCGTTAGATGTGGATGCTTTCACTAGAGAGCGGGAAGAGTTGCTTGAAAGAGGGGTTCCTGAGGCTCGGTTACGCGTATCGGACCGTGCGCAAATCGTACTTCCAATCCACCGTTTATTAGATGAGCTGGAAGAGGAACGGTTAGGTGCTCGCAGCTTTGGATCGACTAAACGGGGGATTGCTCCCTTTTACATGGATAAATATGCAAAGCTTGGAATTCAAGTTTCGGATTTGTACGATAAACAGAGGCTACTTTTACGATTAGAACAATCCCTAGAGGCAAAAAATGTCCTGCTTGAGAATTTATATAAGCGGGAACCGATTCAACCAGAGAGTTTGCTAGCAGAATTATTAGAGCAAGGCGAGAAACTCCGTCCATTTGTTTGCGATACCACTACCTTGCTCCACAATGCGTATGTGAACGGTGAGTCAATATTATTAGAAGGCCAACTCGGAGCACTTCGTGATCCAGATCATGGCATTTATCCTTATTCCACGTCATCTTCAACGCTTGCGGGATTTGCTCCCGTCGGTGCTGGATTACCTCCTTATGCTATTGAGAAGGTCATGGCCGTGGTCAAATCTTATTCAAGCTGTGTGGGAACAGGGCCGTTTGTATCCGAGTTGGATGGAATAGAAGCGGACGAACTGCGACGTTTAGGAGGGGATGCGGGAGAGTTTGGCGCAACGACGGGTCGACCTCGCCGGGTTGGTTGGTTCGATGTTGTGGCTACACGTTATGGCTGTATGATACAAGGTGCGACGGAAGTCGCGTTGACGAATCTTGATGTGCTTGGATACTTGGATAAGATTCCCGTTTGCGTTGGATATGAACTACAGGATGGGACGATAACTGCGGATTTTCCAGTAAGCGCCAAGATCGATAAGGCCAAACCTATCTTGCAGCAGCACAAGGGTTGGAAATGCGATATTTCAAAAGCGCGCTCTTTCGACGAGCTGCCTATCGCGGCTCAACAATACGTCGCGTTCATTGAATCTGCCATCAATGTGCCAATAAAGTATGTTTCAGTAGGGCCTAGACGCGAACAACTAATAGGCATTTAATAAAATCTAGCACAGGGCTGCCGACATTCATGTCCGGCAGCCTTTGTTGAGGTTGTTTAATTTGAGACAGACGAGAAGCAATATATTAATGTAAATGACAGCTATCTTTGCAAGTGGTTTGTTTTTGAATACATAGGTTGAAAACTAGGGAAAATAAAAGTAATCGATGTGTACAGTGGGGATTGAATCTGCTGCAATAAATCAAAAAAGAGAAAGATGGGTACTTATAAGTATCTATAGCACTCCAAAGTACGTACTTATCAAAAAAATTATATGCTCTTATAATAACACTCAGGCATTAAACAATAATCGTAGAATACACGAATTCACATACATCGGGAGGAATTATTAGGATGGGTAAGTTGTTTAAAGATAAATTAGGATTTGGTACTGCTCCATTAGGTAATATGTTCCGTAATATCCCTGAAGAAGAAGTTATGGCAACATTAGATGCTGCATGGGAACAAGGAATTCGCTATTTTGATACAGCTCCTTTCTATGGTGTAGGATTGGCTGAAACTCGTTTAGGTAAAATGCTGGCAAATCATCATAGAGATGAATATGTTCTAAGCACAAAGATTGGCCGGATCATATCTGACGAACTTGAAGATCCCACTGCTCGAGATCTTGGTGAAAAAGGTGGCCTGTTTGAATTCGGGAACAAAAATAAAATGATCGTGGACTATTCCGCGGATGGGACTTTGCGTTCCATTGAACAAAGCTTAAAAAGATTAAATACAGATCGACTTGATATTGTTTACATTCACGATATTGCACAGGACTTCTATGGCGATGAATGGCTTATCCATTTTGAGACGGCTAGAAAAGGTGCATTTAAAGCTTTGACGAAATTAAAAGAGGAAGGGGTAATTAAAGGTTGGGGGCTTGGTGTAAATCGAGTCGAACCTATCGAAATTACCCTCGAATTAGGTGAGGCTAAACCAGACATTAGTTTGCTGGCAGGCCGATACACATTACTTGACCATGAAAAAGCTCTGCAACGCTTGATGCCTAATGCTTTGAAAGAGGGAATGGAAGTAGTCGTAGGTGGGCCATATAGCTCAGGTATTTTAGCTGGAGGAAATCATTTTGAGTATCAAAAAGCATCTCCTGAGATTATCGCTAAGGTCGAAAAAATTAAAAGTCTTACAAATCGATATGGAATCAGCATTAAAGCAGCTGCCCTTCAGTTTTCTTTAGCCAATCCAGCGGTAGCGGCTGCTATTCCTGGTGCTAGTAAACCAGATAGAATTGTTGAAGATAAAGCGGCGCTTAACGAAAAAATACCTGCTGAGTTCTGGGAAGAGATGAGGAATGAACATCTGGTTGCAGAGGATGCTCCTTTAGCTTAATAAAAGAACAAAGAAAACGCAGCTAATACCGTACTGCACCCCATTTGTTAGATACAACTAACAATGGAGGTGCAGTTTTTTTTTTTTTTTTGATTGAATTAACAATAATAATGTTGCAATAAACGATATTAATTTATTGATAAACAATAAATAATATGTTAAAGTCATTTTATGAATAAATTAGCGAGGTGCTCTATATGAAACGGGGAACAACACTTTTTTTGAAGATGGCCGTTATTGTTATTGGAATTCCAATACTTGTTTTGTGCATATTTTTAGTGCCAAAGTTCGGGGATTTTGCTGGTGGGTTATATCCAGAAATCACTTATATGAAATCTCTCGTATTAATCGATATGTACGCGGCAGCGGTACCTTTTTACATTGCTTTGTATCAAGCTTTTAAACTTTTGAGCAATATTGATAAGAACCAAGCGTTCTCGGAATTATCCGTAATGGGCCTAAAGAAAATAAAATACTGCGCCATTACAATCAGTGGCTTGTATCTTCTAGGTATGCCGCTTTACTATCTCATGGCGAGGAGAGTTGATCCTCCATTTATCACCGTCACGGGATGGGTCATTATTTTCGCTTCTATCGTGATCGCCGTTTTTGCCGCTGTTCTCCAAAGACTTTTACAGGAAGCAATCCAAATAAAATCAGAAAATGATTTAACGATCTGAGGTGATGTACATGGCGATAATCATCAATATTGATGTGATGTTAGCAAAACGGAAAATGAGTGTAACGGAGCTTGCGGAGAGAGTCGGAATTACGATGGCGAATCTCTCCATTCTGAAAAATGGGAAAGCAAAAGCTGTTCGTTTTTCAACGTTAGAAGCGATATGTAAGACTTTGGATTGTCAGCCAGGTGATATTTTGGAATACAGAAGCGACGAAAAATAAAGGAGGCTTTAATGGAGACCAATTTTTATTAAACCCATCGTTTCTTAAGCCAGACACGGTAAACGATATAGACGGACGCCAAAAAAAAGATATACACGACGACCGACAAAACTAGCTTGCTGGTGCCAGCAAACAGATTGCTGCCAATGAACGCAAACAGAAGCATAGCAGGTATTTTACCCAATGCAGAAGCAACGGCGAATGTAACGACAGGAACAGAAGTAATGGCAGGAATGACATTAACGACAGCCTGAGGGATAACGGGGATTAGTCGAGCTAATAAAATAGTCAGGAACGGATTTTTTTCAATCGCAGCTTGGAGCTTTTCCAGCTTTTCATATTTGGTCAAGTAAGCACGGCCCTGTTTTTGAAATAAGTAGCGAGCAAGCCAAAAAACAATGACAGAAGCGATTGAAGCAGCAGTCCAACTAATCAAAGCACCCATCAAGGGGCCGTACATAAACCCTAGCATGCCGATAACTATTTTATAGGGTATGACTGGCACAATAATAAATCCGAGCGCGGCCAAAAAAATAAGCAGAAGGGGTGCGTTCCCGTGCTGCATCCAGTTCAAAATTTCATCCTTGAATACATAGACAGTAATTATGAGCGCGAGATATATGCAGATGGTGAACCATTTCTTCATTTGGTAAGTTGTCTCCTTGGTCTGAATCGTTCATCTAGCCTTGTTTGTCATATTTAGTGTAACACAATCATTATACAAGGAGTTAACTTACTATACTCTCGTAAAGTATGTAAATAAAATTTCAGTACTTTTAAAAGAATCCTTAGTGTTTTATCATTAGATAGACAAGTTCGCAGATCAAAATGGAGGGAATGGAGCACATGAAATACCGGAAATTAGGTAAATCGGGACTAAAGGTTAGTGAGATTAGTTTAGGCAGTTGGCTTACATATGGCGGTTACGTTGAAAAGAAAAATGCTGTAGATTCAATTCACAATGCCTATGAACTCGGAATTAACTTTTTCGATACGGCTAACGTGTATGAACGCGGAGAAGCTGAGAAAGTGGTTGGAGAGGCGCTTAGCGGATACTCCCGCGATTCTTATGTACTTGCAACGAAAGTGTTTTGGCCTATGGGGACGGGTCCCAATGACCGGGGATTATCTCGTAAACATGTTTTCGAGCAATTACATGCCAGCCTTAAGCGTCTGAATACGGACTATGTCGATATTTATTATTGCCACCGTTTCGATCCTGAAACACCTGTAGAGGAAACGCTTCGCACGATCGATGATATGGTGAGACAAGGCAAAATTTTGTATGCTGGAGTCAGCGAGTGGACTGCTGCACAAATGGCGGAAGCTCTGGCAGTAGCTGATAAATACTTACTTGATCGCATCGTCGTCAGTCAACCGGTCTATAACATGTTCAACCGCTATATCGAAAAAGAAGTAATCCCACTCGGTGAACAGAAAGGCATCGGCCAAGTCGTTTTCTCGCCACTGGCTCAGGGTCTTCTCAGCGGGAAGTACACATCAATCTCCGAAATTCCGGCAGATAGCCGTGCGGCTAAACTGGAAGGTATGAGAAACGGGATCACAGAAGAGAAAATCGCTAAAGTCGGACAGCTCAATGTTATCGCTAAGGAGCTGGGGATTACTGTAGCTCAACTAGCCCTAGCTTGGATTTTGAGACAGCCAAATGTTGCGAGTGCGCTCGTGGGCGCAAGCCGTCCAGAGCAGGTAGAAGAAAATGCGAAGGCATCTGGTATCGAGCTTTCATCGGATGTACTCAATAAAATTGAGACTATCTTGGCTTAAGAAATAAACTTTTTGTAAATATGAAAGAAACATGAAACCGGCCGTAATGGCCGGCTTTTTGTTTTACTTGCTGTCAGAAACCCACACGATGCCGCTGTAAGTTGAAATATGGTACCAACTGACACCCTGGGGAGAAACCCACTTTTCAAAAGATAACGCTTCTTGCTCCTGAAAAGTACCAGTATTTTGACAAACTTCACCTGTCAACGGGAAGTAATAGGTTTTTGTAGCAGGAGTCAGCTTGACACTTTCCTGTGTTTCCGTAATGCCGTTGGGGCGTTCTAACGGGGCTCTAGAAAGATTAACCCACTTCCAGCCTACTGGCGTTTGAAGATGCACCCAGTCCATATCGACTTGATCTATGGGATAAGACCCAGGCTGCAACCAATCCTGTAGAGTGGGATCGTAGACACCCCGATTGTCAAAATAGCGGGTGGCCGTGCGCAGCTTCACCGTTTCATTCGAAGGACTAAATTGTCTAAATTGGGAGGATCCATTCTCTTTCCTAACCCATTTCATGGTTCCATCATTCTGTGGAATTCTATACCACAAAACGCCACCACCTATCCCGGGAATAAGAAAATAGACATCCGGTTGGACGACTCCTGATAGGACTTTTTCTCCATTTTCTTGAGATAGATGAGGAGTGTCATATAGGATATCGTCTTTTGTCAACAGAATTGGAGTATCAGTTGGTTGTGTATTCTCTAAAAGAAGAGGATTCAATAACCATTCATCATTCGTATTATCCTTAGGTATTCGATACCAATTACCAGAATCGAGAACTAAGCCCCTTCCGTTGTCAACCCATTTGTGTGTATAGCGAATCGAGCCCGTTGTATGTAGCTTCTGTGGTTGTAGTGTTTGACCGGTTTCTTTCGGCTGATCAACTTGATTGTAGGATGCCAGACCCACTGGTTGTGCATAAAGCTTTACTTCATCCAAAACGGTTATATCCTGATCCTTTTCCTCATAGTTACCGTAGATAATTCGACTGTCATCTTCAATCCATTTATTACCCAACCAGGTTTTCACAAGAATATAGCTCTTGCCTGTGACATATGCCGCACATAATTGTTCAGATGAACCACATGCGACTTCGACATTCTGAACACCTGCAATGGAGCCAACCACTGAATCTGGGTTTTTATAATCATCGAGTAAATTTGTATTGCTTATTACGACTAAGTTTTTGGTCATTAATGTATTTATTGCACTTGCTTGCTCCCCGCGCCAAGCTAGCCCTGTGAGAAGTATTCCCACAGCAATAACAATCTTCATTATCCTTCCCATCATTTTTCACACCTTTCATTTTTTCCTGATGGATTGTACGCTATTTTTTGCTCGTAGTTGCGTTACCACGTTAGAGAGGAATTGCTGGATTCATATGGAATGTTTATATACAAATATTTTCAAAAGGGGACTAGCTCATGCTTGATGATCGAAAATACTTATTGGAGGCATTTATTGAAGCTGAGAAAGCCGAAGAGGCAGGTACCTATCCGATTGGAGCAGTTATCGTGGATTCTGACGGTAAGATGATTAGCAGGGGACATAACAAGGTCTTTACGCATATAGATACAACCGCACACGCTGAGGTCGATGCCATTAGGAACGCTGGAGCAAAAATGCTTGATGCTGAGACCAAGAAATTTCTTAAAAAAGGTTATACTTTATACACAACATGCGAACCTTGCCCGATGTGCAGTTGCACAATTCTATTATCTTTCAGTATTACTCGGGTTGTTTGGGCTGCAAACGATCGAGATATGGGAGCGATGAGAAAGTTTATCGAAGGACCGCATTTTCAAGATCGTTTTAGTAAAATTTCTATTGAAGCAGCCCCTTATAGGGATTTAGAGATTCGTCAGAGAAAAATGCTTGCTGAATGGTCTATAAAACGAGGGTTTGTAGATACCCACTGGCAACATCATAATGATGCTTAGAAGCAATGGCAATTATTTCAACCCTAGTTTATCGTAGGAGGTATGGCTGCATATGTCAGAAAATTATTATTGCGAAGAGGTGTTGAGTGGTCGAACTGTTGTTACATTCCATGTGGTATTCGGTCAACTGTTATGAAAATTTCAGCAACCGATCGAGTTAAGCTCGCGCCAGGGTTCTGGTCTAGTTTGCGCTTACTAGGGATATCCCCACAAGAAGTAGCGCGCCATGCCCGTCTATCCCTGACTGTTATCAACGACCCGGTCGTTACGACGGCGCAATACTATGCGATCTGGCAGGCTTATGCCGAACTTGTCGGCGATACTGCCACGGCAATCGTCAACTTGGCCACATCATTCGAGACAGCGCAATATCCGCCGGCCGCCTTAGCAACCTTCCATGCCAGAGATTTCCGAGATGCTCTTATGCGAATGTCTCGTTATAAGCAAATGTGCCCGCCAGAAAGATTGTTTTTGCGTCAAGAAGGAGAGCATGTTGTCGTTGATCTGGGTTGGCAGCATGCGGTTGAGCCTGGACCACCTGTACTGGTAGGCATTACGCTAGCTTATCTTCTGGAACTAGGACGACGAGGAACCGGGCGCCCTCTCAAAGCTCATTTTGTTGAGCTCGTCCATGATATAGGAAACTCGAAAGTTCTCGAAGATTTTTTTGGCTGCTCTGTTCGAGTAGGTGCTTCTGGTAACCGGCTTACACTGTACGTTAGTGATCTGGAGCGTCCGTTTATTTCTTATAATGAAGAACTCCTGGATATACTAACGCCTACCTTGGATCGTCATTTGGATGAACATCAGAGCAGAGGCAAGATCAGCAATAAAGTGAAATGGATTCTGTCACGCTGTCTTTCGCGCGGGAGTATCGACATTCAAACCGTTGCCAAAGAGCTGGGAATGAGTGATCGCACCTTGCAGCGGCGCTTGACGGAAGAAGGAGCAAGCTTTAAGCAATTGTTGGTGCAAACCAGGCATGAGCAGGCGCTATCCTATTTGGCAGACCTGTCACTGGAGATCAAAGAAATCGCTTTTCTCGTCGGCTACGAAGATCAGAACTCATTCTACCGGGCATTCCGCTCGTGGGAAGGGGAGACTCCAGCTAATTGGCGCCTTGCGCAAGAACATTGGCGTTCTTCGCTAGTTACCGAATAGTCGAATCCAGCTATCATTATCTGTATCCTCAACATAAGGAGTGTAGACAGATGGATATGGGTTTAACAAATAAAACGGCATTAGTGACGGGTTCTACAAAGGGAATCGGTAAGGCGATCGCCTTGGAACTTGCCAGAGAAGGCGTTCATGTTCTCATAAATGGTAGGAGCAATGAAGAGGTTGAACTTACCGTGAGGGAGATTCAGGCAAAATTTCCTGATACTCAGCCCAA
Source organism: Paenibacillus sp. FW101-FHT12H11 (assembly GCF_058790355.1). Taxonomy (NCBI): domain Bacteria; kingdom Bacillati; phylum Bacillota; class Bacilli; order Caryophanales; family Paenibacillaceae; genus Paenibacillus; species Paenibacillus sp. FW101-FHT12H11. The sequence goes on from NZ_JBYTCO010000005.1 coordinate 183,326, forward strand.
AAGCGCGACAGCCGATCTCGTAGATGCGCAGCAAAGAGAAGCTTTATTCGTGAAGTTCCCTCAAGTCGATATTCTGGTCAATAATATGGGCATCTACGAAATCATGTCCTATGATGATATTAATGATGCCGAATGGGAAAAGTACTTCCGCACGAACGTGCTTGTCGCGAACAGTTTGACGAAGTTCTATCTGCCTTCCATGTTGAGCGTAGATGATGGACGCGTCCTCTTTATCGCGAGTGAGGAAGCCATTATGCCTTCGGGACTGATGCCTCACTACGCCGTGACCAAATCGATGCTCCTCTCGTTATCCAAAAGTTTGTCTAAGCTGACCAAAGGATCGGAAGTCACCGTAAATACAATCATGCCAGGGCCAACCCTTTCCGAGAATGTGCAAATGATCATCGAAAGCATGTATTTGAACGAAGAGATGACCTTCGAAGCGAAAGAAAAGGATTTTATGGCGAAGAACTTGCCGCAATCTGAAATCCAACGCTTCATAAGACCAACGGAGATAGGTCGGCTAGCCGCATTTATCTGTAGCCCATATGCCTCCGCGTTCAAGGGCTCGCCTATCCGAATGGATGGGGGAATGGTACCGACAATATTTTAATGAATTAATATGATGTCAGTAGACAAGTCTATCAAAGAAATGGATTTTATATACATGGGAAAATTTGATTGGTATAATATCGTTGATCCTATTATTCCATTTCTATCGAACAGGAGTGTCAGACATGAGTTCAATTTGCAATTATTGCAGCAAAAACGAAGCACTGAACAATCTTATGATTGAAATCGGCCAGTTACGCGTATCAACCTTGTATTTGTTTAAGGAACAGACGTATCAAGGGCGCTGTATTGTCGCGCTAAACGAGCATGAAACGGAGTTTTTTCATCTGTCGCAGGAGAAGCAAGACGCTTATATGCGCGATGTAGCGCAAGTGGCAGCAGCCATTGAAAAAGCGTTCCAACCGGATAAAATTAACTACGGTGCATTTGGCGATACAATGCCGCATGTACATTTTCACATCGTACCGAAATACAAAGATGGTTACACCTGGGGAAAAATGTTTGAAATGAACCCAGCGGCAAATCTTCTTTTAACTGAGGAACAATATGGGGCACTTATAGATCAAATCAAGAGCCATCTATAAAGAAAGATAAGCATCCGCAGAAATTGCGGATCTTTTATTTTTTCGGAACAAATTACTGTGCCATCCTGATTATTTTTTACGATTTAAACAAGGCGTTTGCCGTTACTAGGACAGGTGTCCCTACATAGACATATGCTGATGAGAAAGGCATATGCCATGAACAGGGATGGTGTAAAATAGATGGCCCAAAACAGCACAAACGCAGGTACACGATTAACCGGAAGGGTCGTACTTCCGGACAATCCGACTTACCATGCAGCCAGAATGGAGTTCAATAGACGCTTTTCCAAATTTCCTAAGGTCATTGTTTTTTGCAGGCGAACTCAGGATGTGACTAACGCAGTTAAATGGGCTCGTGAGCGGGGTGTACGACTGAGAGTGCGCAGCGGTCGGCATAGCTATGAAGCTTTTTCGGCTGTAAATGGCGGAATTATTATCGATGTGAGCGAGATGGATAAAATTAAGGTTGACCGGAAAAACAGGGTGGCCATTGTTCAAACGGGCAATCCACTTGCTCGAGTCTACAAAAAGCTGTGGAGTAAGCGTGTGGCATTGCCGGCTGGTACTGCGCCTGACGTAGGTGTAGCCGGGCTAACACTGGGAGGCGGTATTGGACTTTTGTCCCGGAAATATGGACTTACGTGCGATAATTTGAAACAAGTGAAGATGGTCGTAGCATCAGGGCGGTATGGAGCAAAAACCATTGTGGCAAACAGGAGGCAGCATGCCGATCTGTTGTGGGCATCACGAGGCGGCGGGGGAGGAAACTTTGGCATTGCTACAGCCTATACGTTTCGGGTTAGACCCATTTCAACGGTGTCAATATTTAGTGTCACATGGAGATGGAGTGATTTAGAGAAGGTGTTGCCAGTTTGGCAGCGCTGGGCCCCGTCCGTCACGAACCGCTTAACCTCTACATTCGAGGTTTCTGCCAAACAGGTAGGGACTATTGTATCTACCGGCCAATTACTTGGCGGTACCGAGGAGCTGCGCCGTTTGATTAGACCGCTTTTGCTGGCAGGCACTCCGGTGAAGGTGCTGGTGAAGACGATACCATTTATTGAAGCAACCAAATTTTTTGCCGAATCGGACTTACATTTGGAACCAAAATTTAAAATAAGCGGGGCCTACGGGTTTCAACCTTTACCAAGTGAAGGGGTCCGAATCATTCGTGACTTTTTATCCAAAGCACCCAACAGGCATGCTACCGTGTGGAGTCAAAGCTTAGGGGGTACAGGAAGTGCAGTGAGTCGAGTATCTCCCACTGCAACGGCCTATCCTCATCGAAAAGCTGAGACCATTTACGAACTGTCAGCACGTTGGAGGAACAACCGTGAGCAAGAGCGGAATATCCAGTGGGTAGAAAGGTTCCGCAGAGCGTTACGTCCCTTTGTTAAGGGGGATTATGTGAATTTTCCCGATTTGCAGATTAAAAACTGGCCCAAGGCGTATTACGGTGCGAACTTTGGCAGATTGAAGCAGGTGAAACGAAAGTATGACCCCTATAATGTGTTTCGTTTTGCTCAGAGTATTCCAGTAGGTAAAAAGGCGAAAAAATAATAGTCTAGTGAGGTGTGAAATCTGTGACATTGGTTTGTAAGATCAGCTTTTCGTATGAAAATTGACCGCTTGCTGGCCATGACGGTGCTGCTGTTGAATCGCGGGCGTGTCAGTGCCAAAGAATTGGCTGACCGTTTTGAAGTTTCGACGAAGACGATCTATCGGGATATGGAGACCCTGAATCAATCGGGTATTCCGATTGTGGCTCAACAGGGCATATCAGGAGGATTTGAAATCATGGAACCCTACGCCATGGCTCGGCAATTCTTAACGCTCAGTGAAATTGAAGCCATCGTCGCGGCGGTAAAAGGGATACATACCGCCGTGGATGACCGCGTGTTTGGCACTCTATTGGATAAGGTAAAGGCGCTGCTCAGTCGTGTAGATCGCCTTCAACTGGAGGAGCAGGGTGCGGGACTTGTTTTCGATTTCAATCCGTGGGGGCAAGGACCTACAGCAAGGGATAAAGTGAATAGCTTGAGGCAAGCGATTGAGCATTCAAGAAAAGTAAGTTTCAAGTACTTGAACATGAACGGTACGGAGAGCGAGCGAATTGTAGAGCCTGCCGTTTTAATTTTAAAAGGATACCTGTGGTATGTGCAGGCTTATTGCACGCTTCGAAGTGAATATCGAGTGTTTCGATTATCTCGTATACAAGAGCTGCGGGTGTTGGAGCAAACTTTTGTTAGAAAACAAGCCCCTTCGCTAGAGGGTTATGCGTGGGAGCCAGATTGGTCGAATACGAATTTGCATGACATGACATTTCTATTCGATTCGAAAGTTCGGCATCGTGTTGGGGATTCCTTCGATCCGGAACAAGTTAGAAGTCAAGACGATGGTTCTTTACAGGTAAATGGACGCTTCGCCGAAGATGAATGGCTTTACAGCATGCTGCTGAGTTACGGTGAACATGTCAGAGTTGAAGCACCGAGTCGCGTAGCTGAAGAAATGGTGAATCGGGCACGGAAAATTATAGAGCGATATCAGAAACTGGACAGATAGGTGTCCACGTTCTCCTTGTATAATGATGATAAATACAAGGAGATGAGGGTGAAATTATGCGTACATATATAACCGAGCAACCAGCAATCACACTAACAGGAGTTCATGCGCGAACAACAAACGCAGAGGAAGCGGGTCCAAATCGGCAGTTGCCGAAGCTGTGGGAAACGTATTTTCAAAGTCAAATCACCTCACAGACCCCGACAATCAATTCCCATCTGATCTATGCACTCTATACGAATTATGAAAGTGATGCTTCAGGCGCATACACCACTCTGATCGGACACGAAGTAGGCGGCGATAAGTTGCGAGACGAGGACAAGTTTCATACCGTGGAAGTGCCTGCGAGTAAATACTTGGTATTTACAACAGAAAAGGGCCCAGTTTATGAAGTGGTCGCACAGGCGTGGGGAAACATCTGGGCTTATTTTAAGGAGTCAAAGGAAGTAAGGGCATATACGGGAGATTACGAGCTGTATGACGCCGGAAATTTAGATCCTGAGCAAACACAATTACAGATTTTTATAGCAATTAAATAGCTAAAAAGGCGACTAATGTAGGCGCTTTTTCTAATGTTTAATGTTACAGTTTGCTTCTCATTGTTTAGAATGCGATAATGGAAAAATAGCAAATTTTAGGAGGTCCAAGAGGAATGAAATACATGGTTGATTATCAATTTACCAAACCTGATCAAGGGATACACATACACAAAGGGTCAATTGAAATTGACATCGAAAGTGATGTGGAGTCGGAGATCATACAAAAGGCAAAAGAAATCGTTATGGAAAAAGAAGGCGTTACAGAAGTGAAAGTAGGTTTAATAAGTCCGGAATGTTAGGCCGCTCATACGAAGCGGCTTTTTTAATGAAAAAACACGCATGTATCATAGAGTAAGAAATCGAATTGAATGCATTGGAAAGCGCTTTCCAATCCCAATATGTGCTACAATTACACAGACCATACTTGCGAAGGAGCTAACCATGGGCATTAGGAATTATCTGATTGAAGGCGTTTCTGGAACCGGTAAAACTTCGGTCTGCAATGAATTGCAGCAGTGCGGCTACCAGGCCATTCATGGTGACCGAGAATTAGCTTATCAAGGCGATCATTGCGCGATTGCATCGCACGAAAGAAGACATTCCGAATAACGGGATGATAACTGACGCCACTGCATCGATTGCACACGTCGTTGACGAGATCATCCGTCTAAGCGAAACAAATAAATGCCAACGTTAGAAGCTATTTCAATTATTTTGATGGATGGAGATGGTTGGGTATGGATCTTTTTAATAACTGTGTAGGGAAAAGTCTACCTACTTCCCTTCAATGGATGAATGAACCACATGAATGGGAATTTTCTAAACAAAGTGAACTTATGATTACTGCGCCACCTCGAGCAGACTTTTTCCATAACCCAACAGAGGAAACAAGAAAAAATTCTGCTCCATTCCTTTATATGACAACAAATGAGAATTTCATTTTAACCAGTCGGGTCAGCGTAGACATACGTGAGCGGAATGATTCCGCATGCCTTATGATCATGTCAGATGAGAATAACTGGGCCAAGTTATGTTATGAAGATTTTAGAGGCCGACCTTCCATTGTTAGTGTTGTAACGAAAGATATTTCGGATGATTGTATCAGTGACTATGTTGGGAATGTGAACCCTTTCTTAAGAGTATCTCGATATGAGAATTGCTTCGCTTTTCATTATTCTCTTGATGGTAATGAATGGGCATTAGTGCGGTATTTTGGAATGAAGAATAGTCAAAGTTTAAAAGTTGGTGTGGTTGCACAGAGCCCAGTTGGTGAAGGATGTGTAGTGATGTTCGATTACTTACACTTCCTTCCCAATACGAATAAAGATGTAAGAAATATTTGATCATTCCTTATGGAAGTAGGTTTGTTAGTGAGAAGTGAACATTTATTAAAGCTCCTGCAAGAGAAGGAATTGCATACTGACCGTCCATTCGATGGGTGTAGCGAAACAGAGATAAAGCTGCTGAAGCAAGAAATGGGAATCAGGTTCCCCGAGTCTTATCGTCAATATTTACTTGCAGTCGGCCATTATTCGGGAAGATTGTTTCAAGGAACTGATATGCAATTCTCACAGCTAACAGAACTTCAGGATGCGACAAATGAATTATTGCGAGAGAATAATAACCCGGTCGTGCTGCCAACTGGCACATTTGTATTCTCCATTCATCAGGGCTATGAAATTAGATTTTTTGATTTAACTAAAGGGGACAATTCTCCGGTCTTGGAATGGTACGAGGGAAGCATGAAAGGGATAGTTAAGCTTTATGATTCATTTGAAGAGTTTCTTGCCGATTCGCTATATCAGCATACAGTTATAAAATGGCTTGATTAGTCTTAGGGGAAATAGTGAGTAATAATTAAACATATACCAAAGTAGCAAAATAATAAAGTCAGAAACAAGAGGGCTGCCGCGAGAACGGGCAGCTTTTTTGCGCTGTTTTGGGATTTACCACTTTGTGGAAATAATTAGGTGGCACCTTTTAAGTCCAAGCCATCTCTTAAAAACTTGCATACTTTAGAAGTAGTATTTACTAACTAGTAAATATATTTTGCAAACTAGAGCAAATATCAAGCATATGAATAGGAGGGAAAAACATAAATGGCTGTCTTATCAAGCGGTCCGATAGAAAACAATGCTATTAGTGGTACGAGGTCCACTCAACAGATAACAATATTAATAGATAATAGAGATACTGTTAATTCTGCATCTCTTATCATACAAGGATATATCTTAAATGGTACAAGAACGTTATATGTACTTGATGTTTTGGATGTCTTTCCAAATCAAGTGCTGATCAAAAATTACTTTGCTAATTTCGATAAATTTGAATTCGTTTTTACAACAAGAGGCACCGCTGCAGATCAGACTGGAGTCTCCGTATGGGGAAAAAATGCATCCGGACAGTTAGTTACAGCACATCGGCTTGTAACATCTGAACTTTAATAATAGGAGGTTTTATATTATATGGCTATTTTGTCGACTGGGCCTATTGAAAATAGTGCTGTCAGCGGAGTAAGACCAACTCAGCAAGTAACGCTCATTATTGATAATCGGGATACCGTCAATTCTGCTTCTGTGGTCATTCAAGGTTATGTTTTAGACGGCACAAGAACATTATATGTTCTTGATATATTGGATGTATTACCAAATCAAGAGGTAACAAGAAGTTACTTTGCTAATTTTGATAGTTTCGAATTCGTATTTACAACAGGAGGTACTGCGGCAAAGCAGATCCAAATTTCCGTTTGGGGAAAATCGGCCACAGGAGAATTAGTAACAGCGCATCGGCTTGTTTCTTCTGAGCTCTTTGGAGATAACACAGGAGCTACAGGACCTGCAGGAACTACAGGTGCAACCGGGACTACTGGCGCAACCGGTGCTACGGGTGCAGCAGGAGTAGCTGGCGCAACTGGGACTATTGGTGCAACTGGCGCTAGAGGTGCAACCGGTGCTACGGGTACAGCAGGGACTAACGGTGCAACAGGAGCTACTGGTGCAGCAGGGACTAACGGTTCGACAGGGGCAACAGGCGCAGCAGGAGTTGCCGGAGCAACTGGGGCTAGAGGTGCAACAGGAGCTACTGGCGCAGCAGGAACTAACGGCGCAACCGGTGCAACGGGTGCAGCAGGAACTAGCGGAGCAACGGGTGCAACGGGCGCAGCAGGGACTAGCGGAGCAACGGGTGCAACAGGAGCAGCGGGGACAAACGGTGCGACAGGAGCAACGGGAGTAGCGGGGACAAACGGTGCGACAGGAGCAACGGGAGCAGCAGGGACAAACGGTGCAACAGGAGCAACGGGCGCAGCAGGGACAAACGGCACGACAGGAGCAACGGGCGCAGCAGGAACTAACGGCGCTACGGGTGCAACGGGCGCAGCAGGGACTAACGGTGCAACGGGCGCAGCAGGAACGAACGGTGCGACAGGAGCAACGGGTGCAGCAGGAACTAACGGTGCGACAGGAGCAACGGGCGCAGCAGGGACAAACGGTGCGACAGGAGCAACGGGCGCAGCAGGGACAAACGGTGCGACAGGAGCAACGGGCGCAGCAGGGACAAACGGCG
>NZ_JBYTCO010000005.1:191244-191686 GCF_058790355.1 Paenibacillus sp. FW101-FHT12H11
GTGCAACCGGAGCAACGGGCGCAGCAGGGACAAACGGTGCAACCGGAGCAACGGGCGCAGCAGGGACAAACGGAGCGACAGGAGCAACGGGTGCAGCAGGAACGAACGGTGCGACAGGAGCAACGGGCGCAGCAGGAACAAACGGAGCGACAGGAGCAACGGGTGCAGCAGGAACCAACGGTGCGACAGGGGCTACAGGTGCAACAGGAGTTGACGGTGTAACCGGAGCTACGGGCGCAGCAGGAACCAACGGAGCAACAGGTGCTACAGGAGCAACAGGAGTTGACGGTGCAACCGGAGCTACTGGTGCAGCAGGAACCAACGGAGCAACCGGTGCTACAGGTGCAGCAGGAACTAACGGAGTAACAGGGGCTACAGGTGCAACAGGAGTTGACGGTGTAACCGGAGCTACGGGCGCAGCAGGAACCAACGGAGCAACAGG
>NZ_JBYTCO010000005.1:191785-651487 GCF_058790355.1 Paenibacillus sp. FW101-FHT12H11
GTGCTACAGGAGCAACAGGAGTTGACGGTGTAACCGGAGCAACGGGCGCAGCAGGAACAAACGGTGCGACAGGAGCAACTGGTGCAACAGGTACGGCTTTCACGAACATTAACAGCTTTGCCGCCAATACGTCCGGCTCCGTAATTGCCGTTGTTCTCGGCGGAACTAACGTTCCACTCCCCAACAATCAACTGCTTAATGGCGGCATTACTGTCAACGGGTTAAACGATACGTTTACGGTGCCGTCAAACGGAGACTATATGATTTCGTATCAAGTAAATGTAACCGCCGCTTTGTTAGTCAGCACACGATTGCTTATTAATGGAACACCATCTACTCCTTCCATTATTTCACCAGTAATCTCTATATCAGAGTTTAATAACATGGTCATACTGAATCTAACTGCAGGTAGCACGATCACACTCCAATTATTCGGATTACTCGGTGCCGCGACGCTGCTTAGTGGAGCTGCCGGCGCTGCTCTAACCATCATTAAAGTCTCTTAATTTCGAGTCACTTAGATGCTTTCCAAACAATTATTAATTAGACTTAATGTAACTTTCAAGGCTCTTTCGGTTCCCTATGGGAAAACGGTAGAGCCATTTTTCATTTCGAAAAGGCCAATCTGCTATGGCAAATTGACCTTGTATTTTTTTAAACCTTTTAGCTGAAGCTTTTTCAAGTTCAACCTTTTCCTAGTATTATTTCCCCAAAAGAAATTCCTTTAATACAGAAGTAATCATGTTGTGATCTTCTTCACCAGGTAGCCCTGATACCGAAATTGTGCCTACAATGCCTTCATCCTTCAAAATTAATGGAAAAGCGCCGCCCTCAGCTTTGTAATCATTCGGATTGAGGCCGGAGGCTTCCACCGTTGAAGCGGTCGATTTCAATAATACGTGCATATAATAGGAACTATGCCCAAAATGATTAACGACGTTATTTTTCCATGTCACCCATTCGTCGTTATTAGAAGAAGTGCCGACCATTCTGCTATAAAATAACAGCTCATTGTTCTTACGAATATTGACGACAATTGCTTTATTCTCTTTCATTGCCTTTTCTATAATCCTGTTCCCAACCCTGTAAGCAGTCTCATTCGTAAAGACGGAAAACTGGAGATCTGTTTCTTCCTGTAGTAAAGTCCTTAATAAATCGTCGTATTTATCCAGAGTGAGCACATCCTTTTCAAATAAATTAGTATTTCCTGCTTGATATTATACACGCAAATGATGCTTTTAAACTAGAAGTAATACGGAATTTAAAAGAGTAATAGGAACTTCGTTTGTTCTAAAAAAAGGCGCAATAGAATAATTTTATAGAATAAGAGGAACTTCTGATAATGGAGGTTGCAGCGATGGCAATGATAGAACAGACGATTTTCAGTTCAATTGGAAACAAAATTATTACAAAGGATAAAGAGATTCCTATTGTCGCTAGAATGGATGAACCGCTTATTTTAATCTTGGATAATGTATTAAGCTACTCAGAGTGTGATGCTTTGATAGACTTAGCTAATAATCGAATGCAACGAGCTAAAATCGGCAAGTCTCACGTAGTAAGCAATTTTAGAACTAGCAGCAACATGTTTTTTGAGGAAAGCGAAAATGAAATGGTTCAAAAAATTGAGACCAGAATTTCTGAACTCATGCACATCCCGTTATCACATGCAGAACCGCTGCAAATTTTACATTATAAATTAGGGGAACAGTATCATCCTCATTTCGACTATTTTACATCCGAAAATGTTGCTAACAACCGGATCAGTACATTGGTGATATATTTAAACGACGTAGAAAAAGGCGGTGAAACGCACTTTCCTTCGCTTCGATTTTCAGTAACGCCGAAAAAAGGCAGTGCTGTCTATTTTGAATATTTTTATAACGATAATCTCTTAAATGAACTAACCTTACATGCAGGAAAACCCGTAGAAATCGGGGATAAATGGGTAGCGACCCAGTGGATGAGAAGACAAAGATATCGCAATATTTAAAAAAAGTGGAGTTTGCAGCGATGCAGCTCCTTTTTTAATTGTGGTACGTTACCTTGTGAAGAGTGGAATGCTTTTAATACAAACCTACTATTTATTGGGCAGTAGTTTAGCCTAGAAGTTTCTCACTTGTCATCATAAATTTTGGTATAATTTAGTAATGATAGCAGAATGCCTTTTGGAGGTCCATCTTGAGTGTAAAACCTTATGTCATTTCAATTGCTGCTGTATCAGGAGGTGGGAAAACCACCGTTACCAATCATTTGCTAGGCAAATTGAATAATTCAAAAGCATTGTATTTTGATGAATATGATTTTAAAGATTGCCCTGAAGACATTTGTGATTGGGTTAGTAGAGGTGCAAATTATAACGAATGGAATCTGGCCCCCTTAATTAAAGACATCCAAGAATATCTTAAGAATGAATCGCTTGCATATATCCTTTTGGATTATCCATTTGCATATTTGAATGATGCTACTGGTGGATACATTGATTTAACAGTATTTATTGATACACCATTAGATATTGCGATGGCGAGAAGGATTTTACGAGAACAAAGTGAGAACTTGGTTTATGATTTGAATAGTGACTTAAACAACTACCTAGTCCGTGGAAGAGATGCTTACTTAGAAATGCAAAAAAACGTAAAACCAAATTCTGACATTGAAATTAGCGGATTATTACCTGTCGATCTAATTGTTGATCAATTAATTAAAGAATTAAGACACAGAGGATTGCAAGTATAGGGCGTTGCACTAACGGAGACGAAATGGTTCAAATAATCAGTAAAACAAACAGGAGGAAACAAATATGAAGACTATTAGGTGCATGATGGATCATCTGTATTGGGCGGACGAACGTATTTTGAACGCTCTCGAGGAGAGTGAGGTGAAGAATAAGGAGTTGTTGAAGCTGGTTCGGCACGTCGCGGTCGCGGAACGCGTCTGGCTGTCTCGATTGCAAGGCAAGGGTACCGCGCAATATACGTTATGGGAGGAAGCAGAAGACCTGAATGCGATCCGCACGATGTTTGAAGAAAACGCCGAGCAATATCGTGTCTATTTGGAAGAACTAGAGGAGTCCATGTTGGATGAGATGATCGACTATGCGAACCAGAGCGGGGTTCCGTTCCGAACGTCCATCCGGGACATTTTGTTACAAGTCCTTTTACATGGACAATACCATCGGGGACAAATCAACCGGGCACTTCGGATCGAATCAGTAGATCCTGCCCAAGTCGATTACATCACGTTTGCAAGACTTTAACAGCTTCTAATACTGGGGTGAAGCCATTGAGCGAAAGCAATATCTTTACTATTAATTGTAAGGATGTCTATCTTAGAGAGTACACACTTGATGATCTCGATCAATTTCATTCTTTAACATGGCAACCTGAAATACATGAATATTTGCCTGGTTGGAACGTATCTAAAGAGCAACGGAAAAAATGGTTAATGGATTATGAAATACCCGGAAACAAACAGTTTCTAAATGCTGTATCTAAAGGTGAAGGGATCGGCGAACTTCGTCTTCGATTGGGGATCATATTGAAAGAATCAGGAGATTTTATAGGATGGTGTTGTACAGGAATTAAAGAGGAATTACCAGCACCAAACCGAGAAATTATGTTTGCAATCTCCAAAGAGCATAGAGGTAAAGGATACACGATGCAAGCTACAAATGGATTAGTCAAGTATTTATTTGAGAAGACGGACGTTGAGATGCTCAATGCAATAGCTCTTTTACGAAACGTAGCATCAAATAGATTGATACAAAAATGTGGATTTAATTTTCAAAGTGTTATTGAAATAGATTACGAGAGTTATAATTACTATAAGCTTGGTAAAAGTGAGTGGAAAGCTACGGTTTAATTCATTTAAGTAGTGCCGAACGATAATCATTGCAAGCTCCCCTTACTTATAAGGGAAGCTTGCAATTGACTATTTTGCCGTCAAACCTACAAAAGTGAATTCAAGCAAACCGCTCCGATTTCACGTACGCCGATTTTGAACAGTTCCGTCCCAGTCGTACGCCCGATTAGCTCCTTATATTCCGCTATCGCTGCATGTGGCAAAACGGCGAGAATGACTCCGGCGAAACCACCTCCGTGTACTCGGCAGGCACCATCGCCTAACCGGTCGATGAAACGCTCAGTAATGGCGAGTGTAAGGGCAATCCCTTGTTCACGTGATACGGATTCTTGGTAGATGTTCTGCAGCCATTTCCACGAAGAGTTACCTGAAGCAGTAATATACTTCAGCACATTCTGCCATTCGCCCGCCTTAATTGCCTCAACCTGCCGCCCGACACGGTCATTTTCATCCAGATAATGGAGGACTCGCAGCACCGCTCGATCTCCGGCAGTTTCGCGGAGTTCCGCGAGCCGGCCATAGATCATCTCTGCCGTCAAATCGCGGCATACCTCTACGCCAAAGGCTTGTGCCACCGCCCGCATCTCGTTGGGAATTGATGCATAATCCTTCGTTAGATCAGCATGATTACCGCCGGTGCTAACGATGACAAGGCTGTAACCTGCGGCTTCAAAGGTACCTGGAACACGCTCGATCTGAGGTTCTGCCGGATTTTTGAAGTCGATTGTGATCATGCCGCCGTGTGAACAGGCCATCTGATCTAACATGCCAGAGGGCTTGTTCCAATAAAGATTTTCAGCATACTTGCCAATTCGCGACATCATGACCGCATCCAGATCTCCGTTATTATAAAACGTACTTAAAATTTGGCAGATCAGAATTTCGAAAGAGGCAGAGGAGCTGAGTCCTGACGCTGGAAGCACATTGCTGCTGATGCTAGCATTAAACCCGCCAATTCGATACCCGTGCTGCTGGAAACCGTGTGCAATACCGCGGATCAAAGCAGCCGTCCCACCCTCGCCTGACTTAGGTTCTAGATCATCCAGATGGATGACGGACATGCCTGGATATCCTTCGGAAATGACCGAAATAATTCCGGTGTCTACGGCTGACGCAGCCGCAATCGTATCTAACTGGATACTAGCGGCCAGCACCTTTCCATTGTTATGATCTGTATGATTACCGCCTATCTCTGTACGACCCGGAGCACTGAAGTATTTCAACGACTCCGTTTCTCCATATTGCGCTTGGTATCCTTTGATACACTTCCGGTACCTGTCAATTTGTCTCTCTCGTTCTTCGCTCCCATACATTTGGTCCAAGAGCTGTTGTGTCTGAAGAGAATTAAAAAACTGCTCGAATTGATTGTTCATCTTGAAGGTTCCTCCTGGTTCTAACTGTTTAAGTAATAATTATCATACCCATTGTACCGAAAGACAGCGCTCTCAGATAGATATTTATGAAAGAAATCAAACATCTTATTAAAATTCTTCATCTCACTGGGCGCTGATTCTCAATGGAAAGCTTGTAAGCATCGCACTCTCGGCGTCTTCGCGCTGAAGCGTGCCCTTTTCGCCATCTTTTGTATAGCTGATGCTCATCGGCAATTTGATTTCAACGGAATATTCGCCAAAAGGAACTTGCTTCCCGGCGGAATCTTTCTGGTCCCAGAGAAAGTCTAGCGAATGTATTTCGCCACTTGCCAATCTTGCATCCAGAGAATCGATTTGACCGGACCAAACTAACGTCAACGATCCATCTATCGTGTTCCGGCGGGAGATATCGATTTTGAACGAAGTCGTAGGCTGCAGCGTAAGAGATTCCTCACTGACATTTCGAATTGTGAATTGAATACCGACATTTTTTCCATAAGGTTGAAAAGCTTCGCTAGAAATATTGCCGGCCTCATTCTTAACAAGAACCATCAAATCAAATGGATAATTTCGCACCCCGGACCCGAGTTCGGTCATCATTTTAGAGGAATTGACTACTGTAATCGGTGTTACCTCTACTTTGGTCGGGGGAACGTAAGCATCGGGATCCTGGTCCTGCTTGACAGCGTATACCCACGAATCGCCGAGCCAAGAGCTGTGAATATGATACCAGCCGCTACCATGTTCGAAAGAGTTAATCGTCTGAGGAGCAAGAGAGCCAAGTACGCGGGCCGCTTTATTCGGATGTTCGAAAACAAGCGCTGTTTCGTCTAATCTAAGGGTCGTTTCTTCGCTGCGCAAATCTGCAGGATACCCGATTTTCGGGTTTACCCAGTGAGGGCCATCCCAAGTATCCACATAGTACCAATCGTTCCATACGATTTTCGATGTGAACCACTGAGGGGCAAGCCAGCCTGCCACATGACTACCGGCGTCCGGCGAATCGAACATCGGTGAAATCGTCGTTAATTCAAACGACATGCCTGAGCTGTTCGCACCATACGTTTGCACGTCATCAATGATGGGGTGCTGTGGACGCATCCACCGATAACCCAACCAGGTTTGGATCAAATAATTGCCATCAACACCATATAGGACGCGCAGCAGTTGAGGAGAAACGGACCCCACGCTCCGAGAGCCAGGAGTTAGGTCATTATAGAAGCTCTCCTTCTCGGTTAGCAGGATATGTTGATAGAAGTCTTCCCGAAACTCGGGGTTTTGCAGGTGGACCCAGCGATCACCGTCGGATGTCTGAATTTCGAACCAGACAGCCTCATGATTTTGAATCAGTTTACGATCCCAGCCCGGCTCCGCTCCATCGACCTTCACAACTTGAGGTGAGGCGGAATATAGCTGCTGACCTTCGATTGAATCATACACAGGCGTAAGTTGTTCGTTTAAAACGAGTTCGATAGGTAAAGTAAGCAGTACGGAGTTCGAATCAGCGGCATGCACGCCTTTGTTGAAGATCATTCCGCTAAGCAGGATTGCGGATAGCAAGGTAAGTGTTTGTTTTCGCATACAAGGTTTCCTCCAATGCTCTTCAGAGTCGAATTACAGGATATATACATTAACGCATATAGGGATAAAATGTTTCGGCAATGTATTGCCATTGGTTGTATATAGTTATTACTCTTATTTGGTATACTGTGAATGGAAATATAGAGTGCGTAGCTATAGAACATGTACAATTTCTCATTATTTCAAAAGAGAGAGGGGGACGTAATTTGGAAAACAAACTAACTCCTAGACAACAAAAATGACAAGAAGAACGTGAAATTATGGACGAATATCACAAATTGGTAACTGAACAAGCATTGGAACCCTTGTACCAATCTTTTTTGGAACTGAAATTGGGCCGTTTAACAAATGATGATATTAGAGAAAATCAGCGACTAAAATGGGGGCTTATTAGAAACATGAAGAAAATTGCAATATCTGCATTGTTAATCTCGACGCTTGGACTTGGTGTCTGCATGGGAGGATATGCTGCAACGAACATTCAGCAAATTCAGGCATTTCTTAATCATGATATTAAATTCACCTTAAATGGAAATGCATGGTCACCAACAGATTCTGACGGTAAGGCCATAAGCCCGATTATTTACGAAGGCTCCACTTATGTTCCTTTGCGCGCAGTAGGTGAAGCGGCCGGGCTTTCGGTGGATTGGGAAAATGCTAGTAATACGATCATTTTACAAAATGGCAAGGCAGTAGCGAACTTACCGGATGGTAATCCTTATAAAAATACTCCTACTCTTCCACCTATTACAACAGGACCTACAATAGCTAATGATCTAGAGACAACCTATTCTACCTTTAATATACATACAAATACCAAAACGGCTGAATATAACGCTGAAATGGATGAGGCTGCACGAGAAGGTGCTATCTATCTAACAGAGTTAAAATATTTGAAAATCGTAGGTTCTAATGTTCTTAAGCGTGTTAGGATAGATGCAAGTTCTGTGGATAGTGAAGTCTACCCCTTGAAAAAGGAAGGAAAACAGTATGCTCATGGCATCGGTGCGACATTGGATGAACGACATCCACGCCAGTCCATTACTTATGATTTATCTGGCAATTATAAGACATTTGCCTTCAATTATACCTTTGATGATAGAAGTAGTACTTTGACCCGTCCTGCTAAAATTAATGTATATGGTGATGGCAAGTTGCTGGCATCCAAGACTGATTTTTTAGTGAATAATGGGAAATTGCCCTATGAAATCATGGATATTAGTGGAGTAAAGCAACTTCAAATCGATTTTGAACTAATCCTATATGAGGGAAAAGATAATAGTTACGTATCCACACTTGCGATCTATAAACCTAAGCTTTTCAAAAGTTAAGGTGCTAAAACTTGTAGATAGAAAAGCCAAAATGCAAAAAACGCATCACTCGATAAGGGAGGATGCGTTTTTTCTTTGTCGGTAAAAGAGGAGAATAGACTCCTCTAACGGGACAAGTTCAGTTGCTTCCTGAATCTGTTATTTGGAAGGAAATAGAAATTTTTGATAGAATAAATATGCAGTTGTTAAGCAAATAAATTTATACATACAAGGAGATAACCATGGCGAAAAGCAAATTACTAAGAATGGACAATGTCGGCATCGTTGTAGAATCACTTGATGACGCAATTTCTTTCTTCGAGGAGATTGGCTTGAAGCTCGAAGGCCGAGCTACAGTCGAAGGGGAATGGGCTGGTCGAGTGACAGGACTGGGTTCACAGTGTGTAGAGATTGCTATGATGATTACGCCAGATGGCCACAGCCGAATCGAACTTTCGCGATTTCTCACCCCACCTACGATTTCAGATCACCGAACTGCTCCAGTAAATGCCCTCGGTTATCTACGCGTTATGTTCGCCGTTGAAGACCTTGAGGAAGTTGTATCCAGACTAGTCACTAAACATGGTGCTCAGCTTGTTGGTGAAGTGGTTCAATACGGGAACTCGTATCGGCTCTGCTACATTCGTGGAAATGATGGACTTCTAATCGGTTTGGCGGAACAACTCAAAAATTAGAAAAAATCTCTCGGGAAATTCAAACGCACCCTCTCATAATTATCCACCCTGCCGAATTCATTTGATTGATCATTAGTTATCATGAATCATATCAATGATAAGGGAGAGGGAACGGGATGTTGCATTCGAAAAAGGTAGTCGCAGCAGGACTTGTACTCGTCATGATGCTAGGCAGTGGCACGGCAGCAATGGCAGAAGGCTATAACAATAACAAAAACAAAGGCAAACACGAAGATGACCGGAAAGGCAATAACAAGATTGAACTGCATTTGACGTTCAACGATTTGAAAAATTCGGAGTGGGCGATGCGTTATATTGCCAGCCTTGCTTCCAAGCGGGTGTTTGAAGGCTATGACGACGGCACATTTAAGCCGCAAAACACGGTATCCCGCATCGAGGCCATCACAGCAGCTGTTCGTTTAATGGGGCTGCGCGATCAGGCGGAATCGCCGGCTAAGATGAGTACGAAGCTGAATTTTAAGGATGCTAATCAAATTCCTGCATGGGCTGTCGGCTACGTTGCCGTCGCACTGGAGAATGACCTGTTCTCTGAAAGCGATGACATGGTCAACCCGCAAAAAGTCAGTGACCGGCTGTGGGCAACAACACTGCTTGTGAAAGCGTTGAAGCTGGACGCCGATGCCAAAGCCAAGATGAATACGGTGCTGCCGTTTACTGACGCTAAGCAAATCCCTGCAGGATCAGTTGGTTATGTCGCTGTCGCGCGGGAGCGGGGGCTTGTCGATGGCTTTGAAGACAATACCTTCAAACCGAACCAACCGGTAACACGTGCACAACTAGCCGCGCTATTGGATCGTGTTGGTGGGCAGCTGCCGGATCAGGACAATAACTCATTAACAGGCACAGTGAATGCAGCTGTAACTGGCAGCACACTGAACCTTACGCGTTCGGGCAGCACGTATTCGTATGCGCTGCATCCGGAAGTTTTTGTTTACCGTAACGGGGCTAAAGTCAACGTATCTGCGATTCAAGTAGGCGACCAAGTGAAACTCAGCCTTTTTAACAATCAGGTTGTGTTCATTGAAGTAACGACTCCGGTGAACTCGAACCCGAGCACAGTTCTATATAACGGTACAGTCAGTGTGCCCGTTACAAATAATACATTGACGATTACAAATGGCACACAATCTTCTTCGTTGGCGCTTGATCCGAACGTTGTTGTGTACAGAGCCGGCACTAGAATCACCGCCTACGACCTCAGGGTAGGGGATGTGGTCAGCCTGAGCATCGCGAACAACCAAGTGACTTACATTTCCGTAACGACAGCCGCGACACCTGTAACAAGCAGCGGTACTGTCAGCGCAATTGTGAACGATAACGTACTGCAGCTGATGAAAGCAGGAGTGAACACAACGTATACGCTGGATACCAATGCTGTCATTTACCGCAACGGCGTTCAAGCTAGCCGCTCAGCGCTGCAAATCGGGGACGTAGTGAACATCAGCACATCCAATAACTTGGTCACTTATGTTCAGGTAACACAGATGGCGCAAACGCTAAGCACTAGTGCCACACTGAACGCTGCGGTCTCCAACAATGTGCTGCAAGTGACTTCGACAAGCAGCAGCAGTCCTGCATACTACACGGTTCATCCTGATGTGGTTGTTTACCGCAACGGTGTGCGCGCTACATTGTCCGATCTTCGCGCCGGAGATGTCGTTAACCTGCGCACTTCCAACAATCAAGTGATTTACATTGAGGTTACGCGCAACGCAGGCGTTGACCAGTCATTTGATATTTACGGATATCTGAAAAGCACAACGGTTAACGCGCAAGGTGTGATTGCGACGATTACGATCTCCCAAAACGTTAACGGCACTGATCAAAACACGCTCTATAATGTATCGCCGAGTGTCAGCTTATCAGGGAATTTGGGCTTATTCAGTGAAGGCCATCTCGTTGAATTGATCGGCTCGAATAATCTCGTCACTTCGATCGTTGTGAAATAAAACAGAAGGGCTGCCAAGTGGCAGCCCTTTTCTTTATAAAATTTGCGATGCTAGAAATTCATCCGAAGACGTAATTCCGCCATCATAGCCTCGGCCTGCTGTGGATCATCATTCAGCAGCTTCCTGTATGTCAGCATCCAATTCAACGTTACAAGCATATGATCATATTCTTCCTTCTTGCGTTCGATTTCATTGATTTTCTGAAGAATCCATTCTATTACTTCTTGGTTCGTGCGTGTGTTCGTATCGTGATCCTGCAAAATCGTCTTCAGCTCAGCCAACGAACAGCCGATACCTTGAAATTTCTTAATCAACCTTAACCGTTCAATGGCTTCGTCCGAGTAGTTGCGGTAATTATTCTTTTCTCGCTGAATATGCCTACTGTCAAGCAAGCCTTCTTTCTCATAAAAACGAATGGTGTGGGGGGTTAAACCCATCAAGTCAGCTAATTCTTGAATTTTCACAAATAATTCTACCTCCAAACGCTTGCCTTAGAGTTCACTTCATAGTTTAGACTAGAGACATATCTTCGTCAATTACTTAAGGAGGCGTAAACGATTATGCGTATTTTTGTTACAGGTGCAGCAGGTTATATTGGTACAGCTGTTGTTCGCGAACTCATCGGTGCGGGACATCAGGTAGTTGGTCTGACCCGTTCAGAGAGTGGTGCTCAAGTATTAGAAAACATGGGAGCTGAGGTAGCTCACGGTGTTTTAGAGGATCTGGATATACTGCGCGGTTGTGCAGCAACTTCGGACGGAGTTATTCATCTGGCTTTTAACCACGATTTCACTAATTTCGCCGCATCACTGGCAACGGATCTTCACGCCATTGAAGCAATGGGAGAGGCTCTTGCAGGCTCTAATAAACCACTTATTATCACAGCTCATGCGAATGGTAAAGCATCGGAGGATGCAGCACTTTCGTTTATAGAAAAAGGCGTGAGAGCATCGATCGTTTCGCTTGCACCGTCCGTTCATGGAGAAGGAGATAAAGGCTTCGTGCCGCAATTAATTCGCATCGCCAATGAAAGAGGCTCTTCTTCTTACATTGGAGACGGTACAAACCGTTGGCCAGCGATTCATCGTTTGGATGCGGCAGTTTTGTTCCGCCTCGCGGTAGAATCTGCGCCTGCTGGCTCACGACTGGATGGCGTGGACGACGAAGGCATTCCGTTTCGTGACATTGCCGGCGTTATAGGCCGCCACCTGGGTGTGCCGGTAGCTAGCATCCCGCGGGAAGAGGCACAAGCGATCTTCGGTTTTTTAGGCATGGTCGCGTCGCTTGACTTGGCAAGATCAAGTGAAGAGACGAAGGGACTGCTTGGCTGGAAGCCAGTCCAACAGGGGCTTCTCGCAGATCTGGAGCAAGGACATTATTTCACAACATAACGAACCTGCAAAATCGTATTCATCTCATCAGGTAGTTGTGCAGGAAGAAATTTCAGCTTATTTTTAGCATGGACTTGCAGAAATTAAGCTGATTTTAACCGGGAAATTATTCCAGTTTAAGGATTGGTTCATGTAAAGTTCAGGAAACACGCCTATACTTCATTATGTCGAACGCAAGTGACATACCGAAATGATCGGAGAGGTGAAGAGTAGGATGAGAAAACAACTGATGGTATTGATGAGTGCTGCCATTTTGGCCGCATCCACAAGTGGAATCGTGCTTCCGCGGGGAGCATATGCGGATGAAGCGGTGATTGGTGTAAAATCAACGGCGCAGACGACTACTGAGACACCTGATGCGCAGGCGGCAACTATAGATTTTAGCACCATTTTCTTGAACAACTGGCTAAGCAAGCTCGATGTGCATACAGCAGAAGCTGCCAAGATAAATTACAGTGATTATAGCGATTTGTTACATAATGGATCTAACTTGGCGACCGCTTCAGGTCTTGCCTTATCGGACCTGATATCTTCGCTTATTGACCAATTTGGGCTTGATACAACGTATGAGGTTCAGCAAGGAACCCTTACGGAGCAAGAAGCTGACAATCTTCAGCAGCAGTTCAAAGCTGGCATTGCGAACTGGGTTCAGCAATCTTGGTCTGGAGCTAATTCGGTTTCGTACCTGCCTAAGGATGGAAAAAGCATAATTCAAAATCGCTTGAACCATATCATCTCAGATGCGGCTACGGCGTCGACTGTTGCGGAAACGGATATCCGGCAGGCGCTTCAATCCGGACATTCTATTGCTGAGGCAGTAGGCATGAATGCCCAAACGTTAAGCAGTGCTTTGAATGCCTTATTGGCTGGAGATTTGGATGCCGCTGTTAGTGCGGGAAGTCTGAAAGCTGATCAACGCGACCAATTAGTGATTTCCGGGGAGGATCAGATCTGGCAGGCCATTGAGAAGAAGGGCTACAATGAGCAAACAACGCCATGGATGGAGAAGTACGGCCAGGCACTGCTGAATAAGATGCTGGATCCTGACATGATGATTCAAGCTTCAGCTGCTTTTGCGGGCAAAGACTACCAGGATATCGTTGACGGATTAGCCGCAGGCCAAAGCTTGGTGACAGCTTCTGGTCTCGGCTCTGCAGATTTATCCGCGCAGCTTTTGAATGCAATAAGCCAAGACTTGGACAATGAATGGAATGCGGGGAACTTCTCCGCTCAATTGCGAGATCAGTTGAAGAAAAGTGCGGCTGAGGCGATTGACAAAGCCGTTGACCAAGACGGATACGGCCAAGCGAACAGTGGGAGCAGTAATCATGCGATTGCAGAGGAAAGTATTCAAGCTCTAGTCGAAGATAGTGCGAATTATGCGGAAGCTGCCGTAACCGATCTGCGCAAGTCCTTGGCCGATGGTCATACACTAGTGGAAGCAACAGGCAAGGACGAGAATGACTTGAATAGCTATTTGCAGCAGAATGCACATGTTTATATCGTGCAGGCGGTACAAAAAGGCTGGCTCAACGCTGCTGATCAAGCGGCAACTGAGTCGGAGGCCGATAGCCTCGTGCAGGATGCGATCAATCGCCGGGGCTACAAAGATCAAGTGGATGCGAAGCAATATTTGGCAGACCGCGCGGATCGGGTTATCGATGATGTGGCTTCAGTTTCCGGCATCGAGAGCGCTGACCTGCTTAAGAATCTGGACGGAGGGCAAAGATTAGCCCAAGCAGCTAATCAGGATCCGGATTCGCTCTTGTATAACCTGCTGAAAAAAGCTAACCAACAGATCAACAGTTTTGCCGCTGCTGGTGCTATCAGTCTGGAAGATGCAGCAAAGCTCAAATCCAATTATGGCGTTTGGGCTGTAAAATACCTTAGTGCAAACTAAGTTAAAATAGAAGTGACGGGCAATCCGCAATGACGGATTGCCCGTTTTTTTGTCATAAGTGCTTAAAAGATGCAGGCACTATAGTCGGAACAACTTCCGCGAATTATTATAATAAAACTTTCCCTATAATGTAGATGATCATAATGCTATGATTTTGTTATTGTAAAAGTAAATCATTTGGCTCTGAGGGTAGGATTTACTCTCAGGGCTTTTAGTTTTTAGGCAGAAGTGGTCGTTATACGAAAGGATGATGTTTTATTAAAAGACTCGCTCAATATTTTCGCTCCTTACAATCCGGACAGTCATCTTACAATCTGATTTATGAAGGATCCTACTATGATCAAGGGGGGATGATTTCTGACCCAACTTATTGGAATGATGATGTTGCTTATTGCATTGAACGGACACATAAACTCACACTCGATAAACCATGTATCACCATAAAAATACCTTTTGACCGTCTTGGCTTAGATGAAAATAGAGATCAAGTTGTTCTCTCCGATTTTGCATTAAGAGGTTGGATTAATCATATCGAGGCATTAAATGAATTGATCTATAACCGGTCACGTTCGGATAAAGAAAATGGCGCGTTTTATTGTTTTCGTCCAACCAATGTGGTGTTGCAGCGTAATGCATCTTTTGTCGAAGTCATCTCGGAAAAATGGTATCTATGCTTGATGATGACAGTTCAACTTCCATTCCAGAATCATGATAAAGCTATGCGTATGCTCTGCAAAATGCTCCCAAAAGAAGTGGAGGCGTTTATTGGCAATTGGGATCTCACTAAGTTGAAAGCTGCCTATACATTGTCCGAAAAACAAAATAGGATTCGCGAATGGCTGAAATCCAGTCCTTATTGTGCATTTATAGGGAATGGCAGCATGCTGCCAAGAAATAAAGAAAACAGCGGCCCATTGGAAGGTGCATTGCCTTTTACATCCCCGCAAGATCTTGAAATTGAAATCTGTGGTGTGCGAGGAATGGGTATAAAGCAAGGTGTGACGGTCATCACCGGTGGCGGTTATTCGGGTAAAAGTACTTTGCTGGATGCGCTGAATTCGGCGATTTACAATCACATCTCAGGCGATGGGCGAGAATTGGTAATTACAGATCAAAGTGCCATGGAAATATCTGCTGAAGAAGGCCGTTCCATAAAAAACATCAATATTACCCCCTTTATAAAATGGGTACCCAATGGTTCGGCTGAACAGTTTTCGACGGACTACGCCTCAGGTTCAACCTCGCAAGCCGCAAATATTATGGAAGCAATTAATGTCGGCTGTAAGCTTCTTCTAATAGATGAAGACAGAAGTGCGACGAATTTTATGATTCAAGACAACAAGATGCGTTCATTAATCAAATCTGAACCCATTACGCCTTTTACAGAACGAGTCAGAGAGCTTTATGAGGTTGCTCACGTATCTTCCGTTCTTGTGATTGGAGGTAGCGGTGAGTTTCTATCCGTTGCCGATCAAATTATTCTGATGGACAATTTTGTGCCGAAGAACGTCACTCAGGATGCAAAAAATTTATGCCAACACGAAAAACCTCGCGAACGAATTACCCCTACAAATTGGGATATAGAGAGAAAAATAACCACCGATCACTTTTCGAGCTATCCACAGGGTAGTGGAACAGAAAAGCTGATGGTTTCACCCATGGGTTACCTCATGATAGGTGAGGAACAAATTGATATCAGAGGGCTTTACAATATCACCACACAAGCCCAGCTAGCAGCTATTGCTTTTGTAATTCGAAAACTCGCTATAAGTAATCAGGATCACCTCATCCTTCTTCACGAAAAGATTAAAAAAGCCCTCCATGACATGGAAAGAGAAGGAGTGGATATTGTATTTTCTACCTTTTTCCCTGGTTTCGAAAGATGGCTTGAATTACCAAGATTTCATGAAGTTTTATCTGTCATTAACCGAATGAAACACTTAAACTTTGTTCAGCATGAACCTTCTGAGCAGAGCTAAGTAAGACATAAATATACGCTTATCCAGCAAGGAGAAGGGTTGAAGTAACTGGTGGACCGTTTTCTCCCACTCCTTCTGGAAAATGAATATCTCATTGCATTCAACTCCGAAATGCGATATATTGCATATACATATAGTATTTCTAAGGAGATTCTCATGCCAATACCCCACAATTTTTCTTCACCTAATCGAATATCAGCGAAAGAACGTGCTTTAACTCAAATCCAGAGATGGATCATTGAGGGGACACTCGTGCCTGGCGAGAAATTAATTGATGCTGAACTTGCAGAATCTTTAGCCGTTAGCAGAACTCCAGTCAGGGAGGCTTTTCAGCTTTTGGAAATGCAAGGTCTTGTCTCAATGTTTCCTGGCAAAGAGACAAGAGTAACGAATATAGAAAAAGATGATATTCTTAAGCTTTATCCAACACTCGCTGCGCTCTATTCTTTGGCTGCCGAATATGCAGCGAAGCTAATTACTCTTGAACAGATTGAGGTTTTAAAAGAAATAAATCAGCAATTCGCCCAAGCCATCCACAGTGGACAGACTTACCAAGCTATGGAACTTGATGAGCAGTTTCATAATTTAATTGTTGATGTAGGGGATAATGGATATATCGCGTCATTCAGTGCATCATTACAAATCCATATTAGAAGATTTAAGTATGTTTTTCTTAAACAGCCAATCACGGGAACACTTGCCTCAGTGGAAGAACATACGTCTATCATTTTAGCTTTGGAGCAGAAAGATGCTGAAACAGCTGCCGCACATATGAAACAAAACTTAATAAGACCTATGCATGAACTGTATGCCCTAATCGACTATTGAAAGGATTGATGAGGATGTCTGATCAAAAAGATTTAAGAATTCGAAGCAAAGTTATCAGTGAGGGAGTCAATCGTGTTCCTAATCGCGCTATGCTTAGGGCTGTAGGTTTTAAAGACGATGATTTTAAGAAGCCGATGATTGGGGTAGCCAGTACGTGGAGTGAAGTAACCCCCTGTAATATGCACATTGATTCATTAGCTCTTGCAGCGAAAAAGGGAGTTCAGCTTCATGGCGGCGCTCCTCTGATTTTTAACACCATCACGGTTTCAGACGGAATTTCGATGGGGCATGACGGGATGTTATATTCCTTACCAAGTCGTGAAGCAATAGCAGACTCTATTGAGATTGTTACGAATGCTGAGCGCTTCGATGCGCTTGTTGCTATAGGCGGATGCGATAAGAATACACCAGCATGTTTAATGGCCATTGGCCGACTGAATTTGCCTGCGGTTTATGTGTATGGGGGAACCATTCAACCTGGAAAGTTAGATGGGAAAGACGTAGATATTGTCAGTGCTTTTGAAGCAGTAGGATTATATCATGATGGAAAAATGACGGATGAAGAACTTCACAAAGTAGAGTGCAACGCTTGTCCTGGGGCTGGTGCTTGCGGAGGCATGTATACAGCTAACACAATGGCATCTGCTGCAGAAGCATTAGGGATGAGTCTTCCTGGCTCATCTTCCACCTCAGCGGTATCATCTCATAAAGCGTTGGAATGCGAAAAAGCCGGAGAGCAAGTACTCGAACTACTTGAGAAGGGGATTTATCCCCGTGATATTATGACAAAGAAAGCTTTTGAGAATGCGATAACGCTTGTAATGGCACTCGGCGGCTCTACAAATGCGTTCTTGCATCTTATTGCGATTGCGCACTCCGTACAAGTGGAGTTGACCTATGATGATTTCGAACGTATTCGCGTAAAAGTGCCGCACATCGCAGATCTTAAGCCGAGTGGAAAGTATGTCATGCAGGACCTAAGTGATGTTGGGGGGGTACCCGGGGTGATGAAGATTCTCCTTGAACAAGGCCTTCTCCATGGTGATTGTATGACAATTACCGGAAAAACGTTAGCAGAGAATCTGGCAGCGGCAGCACCTTTGCATGAAAATCAAGATATTATTCGACCCTTTCATAATCCTTTAAAGACTAGTGGACCGTTGGTCGTTCTTAAGGGAAATTTGGCGCCGGAAGGCGCAATTGCGAAAATGTCAGGAATGAAAAAGTCGCGGTTTACTGGTCCTGCACGCGTATATGATAGCGAGGCAGAGGCTACTGAAGCTATTATGCAAAACAAGATTCATAAGGGGGATGTGTTGGTTATACGGTATTGCGGGCCGAAAGGCGGGCCTGGCATGCCAGAGATGCTTTCCGTTACGGCATTAATTGTCGGGAAAGGGTTTGGCGGGGAAGTTGCACTGATTACGGATGGCAGATTTTCAGGCGGTTCACATGGTTTTGTAGTCGGTCATGTTGCGCCAGAAGCGCAGGTTGGCGGACCCATTGCACTTCTGCAAGAAGGTGACATCATTACCATCGATAGTGAAACGCAAGAAATTTCATTTGAAGTTTCAGAAGAAGACCTAGCGAAACGCGAGCGCGAATGGGTTCAACCGCAATTGAAATTTAGTCGAGGTGTTCTCAGTAAATACGCCAGATTAGTTTCATCTGCTGCCAAAGGGGCTGTTACGGATTAGTTGAATATAGCGTAAAAGGCAGCCAACGATGGCTGCCTTTGTCATGCTGATTATTTTTTAACCACAGGCACCCAAAATTCACCGTAAAAAGTACCGTCACGGTTATCTTTGCGATAAGTCGCGTTTGGACCACCGATGTAAGCATAATCCGTGATTTGGGACAAGACTTCGCCAAATGCACGGTAAGTCAGCTGATCAAATAAAGATTCCTTTTCGCCATTTCCTGCGACCACGATGTACTCGCTCTCTGGAAACTCGATGATGCGCGTGGCGTCAGTCACTGATTTGCCAGCTTCCACCGCGAAATAATTCCACGGTTTTCCTTGATAAACCTCATTGACAGACCATTCACGATCATCTTTTGCAGCGTCTTTAAGCTTTGTAAAACGCCCGTCAGCTTTGAGTTTGTCCCAAAACTCAGTTTTTTCTTTTTGCATAGCCGGCATATCTTGAAAATTCGACTGGATTGAAAAACCATAAGCGGTCAATGTGAATGATTTCTTGTGTTCAAGTGTGTATTCTGCCAAGTGAATGCTCCTTTTATCCAGTATAATTTTTGGGAGGTCAGGCTCCATTGTAGTGATTTTGAAAGATTTGACAAGGATTATTTTTCAACTTTCATTGCACGAAGCCACATTTCGCCGTAGAATTCACCAGTATCATCTGCTTTAACGAATGTTGAGTTACCTGGGCCAACGTATTTGTATTCTGTGATTTCCTGGAGCAAGCCGCCAAAAACTTTGCCTGTGATTTCGTCAGCAAGGCGGTCTTTGTCAGCACCTGTTCCTGGCACGACAAGGTAATCGCCAGCGAGGAAATCGAGGACAACAGCACCTTCCACGTTGAACTCACCCATGACACCGAATCCGCGCCAAGGCTTGCGATCGAAGTTGTAGTTGATTTGATATTCTTGCCCATCAGCGTGTGCGAGAAGTTCAGCAAACTTGCCGTTTTCCGTGATTTCAGCTTTTTTCGCTGCAGTTTTTGCTGCATTTCCTGCCCAGTCGTTGTAGTCATCAAATGTAACACCGAAAGCAGTCATTTTGTAGTTTTCTGAGATCGTTTTAATCAAATAGTTAGACATGTTTATTCTCTCCTTTGAGGGGGTTATTGTTTACAAGATTGATTCTATTGGTCAAATGTATCAAAAAATGATACTTTTAATTGGATCCGAAATGTTAATACGTTAGTGCTGACATTTAATGCTATATTTTTGATATAATACAATCATGAAGAAAACAGAACGAGTGAACCTGATCATGCGTTACATCAATAACCGCGCGCACTTTACAATTGCTGAAATTCAGCAAGAATTCAAGATTTCCCGCGCGACGGCGATCCGCGACATCAACGAGATACAGGCGATGGGGTTTCCGTTGACGTCCGAGCTTGGGCGCGGTGGCGGATACTTTGTGCTGCAAAATCAGTATCTGCCCGCCGCCCGCTTCACACCGGAAGAGCTGAAAGCAATTTTTATCAGCTTTATCGCCTCAAAAAATTCGCAGCTGCCTTATCTCCACAATCGCCGTTCAATCACTGAAAAACTGATCGGCATCGCGTCGCAAACTCAGCAAGATGAGCTGATCGAGCTCAATAATATCTTACTTTTCGAAAATACGAATCCTGCCAATCCGAATCTTTTGGAGCTTGATGATGCAGCGCCTCCAGAACTAAACCAATTGATTTCGCTTGCTGTGCAAGATAAACATTTACGCGTGACTTATGAACTGAATCTGGGCTGGCCGCAGTTGCTGGATGTTTTTTTACTACATATATTTAATTCGAACGCTAAGTGGCTGGTCGAGGTATATGATTTTGATACGGATGAGTTCCGTTATTTGCCTGTTGAGATGCTGCGGGATTCAGCCATTTCCAAGCAGGAGATGAAGTGGACTGAACAAGAGATTTTGGACAAGAAACGGCTTCGTGCACGTGAAGCCAATCTTGTTGTGAAACTTGATAACATTGGGATTCAACGTTATAAGCGTATGCACCCGCCTGGGATCATTTTGTCCTTAACCGGGATGTTTCAGTCGAGCGGGATTTTCAATGTTCAGTTGGATGTGGCAGATAGCGAGTCACTTGCGTATTATGCGGATTGGCTTTTGTTTTTGGGGAAAGGGGTCGAGTATGTGCGGATTCCTGATGAACTGCGTGTAATTTTGGAAGAGCGTTTAGCTGCTTTGAGATTTAACTAAGATTTTTCTATGAAAAGGACATTATCGCATTAACTGCCGCGAATATCGTGTACCGTCTGTTTTCCAAAAATATGGTGGCATATCCTTCAGATACCGATTACATGAGTAAATACACATGAGAGCTTGTCTTTTCGAGCAAGACTTACCAACAATAAGTTAGAAAGAGCTGAGGAAGGTGCTTCAGTAATGGATAACATTAAGTTACTTCAAATGGCTGTAAGACAATATGGAAGTAACCCTGAAGATGGTTTTCGAAAAAGAACTTCAGTCGAATTCTTGGCATGGGGATTTACATTTCAAAATTCTTTTAAAAGATAAGGCGTTCTCAGCAAGATTTATTAGTTATAAGCGATATGAAAATGATGTATTTGTTAAATTAACGGATGAAGTTCTTACAGAACAAATTAAATTTTGTAATTATTTACGTGAATCTGGAATTCCTTTTATGAAACACCAGCCATCTATACATGCTGAACCCTTTATTTTGATTCATGATGGAGAAAAGGAATGGAGATTCCTATTGTTCGAGTGGATTGAAGGTCAGCATATTACTCATTGCACTGAGCCTATATCCGAAAAATTTAGCAAACTAGCACGAAAGATTCACGACATATCAGCGAAATTTGAAAGTAATATCTTTACAAATGAATCTCATGTTTATGGTTCAGAGCAGTTTCTTGGAATGATTCGAAAAGAAGCAGACTCAATTACTTTAATACCAAGTACTAACGAAATGTTACGAAATTACCTATCACTTGCAGAATATCATATAGAAAAAGCTAAATCTGATTCATTGGAATTCATCGTTCAAAGTGACCTAAACAATCTAAACATATTGTGGGATACTAATGGTGAAATCTGTGGCATAGTTGATTTTGAATCTATCACTTACACAGATAGAGTAGAGGGCTTAGCGATGCTGATAAAATGGTATTCGCGAACTCATGGGATAGGTTCTCATGAAATGTCTCCTGCTCTGGCTAAGGCTGTATTACATGGTTATGGGGCAAAAGATATTCTAAATCAACATGATTTTGACAGACTTCCTTCATTGCTGTGGTTGTCAGGTTGCTTAAATTGGAATTTTACTGTTCATACAATAAAATTAATTAAGAATAATGAAGATATACTTCAAAAAGAACATCTAACCAAGTATTTAAAACGTGGAGAAATACTCTTGTCACTTATGGAGATATAAAAATCCTCGGTCAAGAAAGCAACCGAGGATTTCTCTCTTTTATTATAGCGGCTTATCCGGCTGCACCCACATATCTCCGGCCCAAGTATGAATATGATACCAAAGCTCGTTTTGCGGATCAGTCCATCGCTCGAATGCATTTACGGTCTGAGCGGATAGCACGCCAAAGGTTGGGAAAGGCATTGTAGGAAACATATAGAGCCTTACGTCCTTCAAAAGGTTTAGCCGTTCATTAATTTTCTCAACCCCTACAGGTTGTGCAAAATCCGGTTGAACCCAAAAAGTGTTGCCGTCTTGAGACCGAACATGGTAAATCCCATTCTGTGTTTTTTCCAAGGCAAACACTTTTTGCGGAGGAATGAACTTGGCATCCGAGGGACGTTGCAAGCGACTCGACGTATCGTAGTCCTCCATGTACAAGGTTTCTGTCGGCAGATCCATCTCTTGATTCAAAATCTCCATATCCAACAGCATACGAGGCTGAGAGACAACCCACATATCTCCTAGCCACGAGGTCTCAATTCGATAGGAATTGGATAAATACGATACTGGTGATTCGAATACGGCATTCGCATGAACCGTTTGCGGAGCGAGTACGATATCTGTCATCGTTGATGTAGATGGTTGCGTATAAAGTGAGGAGTCCCAGAGTAGTGCAATGTTCGTATCGATCGGTTTGACGATGCCAATTTTGTCATAGTCCAGATGCATCCAGAGATCACCTGCCCATGTGGTCTTAATTTTAATCCATACCTTTTCTCTGTGCTGTTTGTAGTACCACGCTTGTTCAGCATCAACTGTAGTAACATCTTGAGGTGTAAGTGCTGCAAATGGTTTGCGAGAATCGTCGGTTGTAGAATAAAGCGGTGTCTGCTCGAATAGGGTGATGACGGGTGGGATTTTGGGTGGGACAATTTCACTGTGCGGCGGCGCAGCACTTGCCTGCATAATGCCAAAAAAATTCCCCAGCATCATGGCAAAGACGAGAACAATGACGTTCCTGTTTATTACTTTGAAAAGCATATACGGTTATCACCTCAATTTCCTAATGTTGTAAATATAGACTCGATAAAAGGTAAAAGTGTTGCGCAGGAATTGAATTTTTTTTCACAGCCAGATTTTTAATTAATGTGTTGATTATTGTATGATGGGTAAAAGAACGAGTGCCTTAACTGGTGTTTTGTAATTTTAGGAGGATGAAATGGCCTGGAGTAAATTGAAACAACAATTGGAGAGCTTTCTCAGTCCTGCGCTGCATGGAAGGGTTGAATACCTTTCAACCAGCTACCGTTATTTACCGGATAAAGCAGGGCTTTGTTATATCGCAGTTGATAAAAAAAACGTACTCAACATGAGTGATACATTAATCAAATGGTATCAGACGGAATTGGAGATTAAAAATGATTCAAATATCCAGATTCCCATCAGCAATGATGAAATTGAAGCGATCAGAAAAGAAACCAAAGGGAATGTTCCGGAGGATCGTTTAAAAGTTATTGCAAGAAGTAGAAAAATATCGGAATTTGCAAAAGATCTATTGTCAGCACAATCAACTTTAAGTAAATCAAATTTTAACGTTATTGCGAATAAGTTTTTATCCACTTCGATAGAGGAAAGCTTAGAAAGCAACGATATCTTACTGAATATTTTAGCTTTAGTTGACCGAAGAGTAGGAAAAAAGCGAATAGTAAACATGACCGAGAAGATGAAGTTAAAACATCCAATTGTACAGTATTTTTTTGAACTTAGACTTGGTACATGATAATCCGAATTATACCCGCCGTAATGGCGGTTTTTTTTATGCTCCGATTGCAGACAAAACCTCCAAATATCTACTTTTGAGAAGCATGGTTGCACATAGCTAATTGGAATAATTCTATGATGGCTGCTACATAATATTGGTTATTGCCAGTAAACGGAACCAAACCGCAATAGAAACAATGACAACCGCTGAGTATTTCCATTATATACAACGGGGGGATTGCTTTACTTATGTTAAGAATCTTTACGAAACTAAGACTAAAAGAATGGATTCAAGTCGTGATCAGCCTAGTGTTTATTGTCGCACAAGTTTATCTTGACTTGAAGTTGCCGGATTATATGTCCGAAATTACCCGGCTGGTACAGACACCAGGCAGCGAAATGAGCAACATCTGGATTCATGGAGCGTATATGCTGCTCTGTGCGCTAGGTAGTTTGCTGTCTGCCGTCATTGTAGGATTTTTTGCCTCCCTTATCGCGGCTTCGTTCTCACGGCAACTTCGTACGTTGCTGTTTAACAAGGTGGATTCTTTTTCGATGGAAGAAATCAATCGGTTTTCTACCTCCAGCTTAATCACACGTTCTACAAACGATATCACGCAAATTCAATTGCTTGTAACTATGGGATTACAACTAATTATTAAAGCACCTATTATGGCGGTATGGGCGGTTACAAAAATCGCGGGCAAGGGTTACGAATGGTCACTGGCAACCGGATGCGCGGTGTTGATTCTGGTTATTGTCATCGCGTTTATTATGATTTTTGTATTACCGAAATTCCGAAAAATGCAGACCCTTACAGATAACATGAACAAGGTTACCCGAGAAAATCTCACTGGAATTCGTGTTGTTCGCGCCTATAATGCTGATGATTACCAAGAGGCAAAGTTTGAAAAAGCAAATAAGGAATTGACGGAGACTCAACTCTTCACGACTCGTGGTTTGGCTTTTATGCTGCCAGTGATGAGCATGATTATGAGCGGCTTATCTCTTTCGATTTATTGGATTGGCGCGTATCTGATCGATTCCGCACAAGTGGCGGACAAGCTGACCATATTTTCTAATATGGTGGTATTTTCAGCCTACGCCATGCAGGTTGTAATGTCATTTATGATGTTGGCCATGATGTTTGTCCTGCTGCCAAGAGCAGCCGTTTCAGCCAAGCGTATTAATGAGGTGTTGGATACAAGGCCGATCATTGCCGAAGGTTCACAAACCGAAGGAAAGCCAGGGGTGATCGGTGAGGTCGAGTTCAGAAATGTTAGCTTTAAATATCCCGGTGCGGGGGATTATGTTTTACATAATGTCAGTTTCTCCGTAAAGCAAGGTGAAACCGTTGCCTTTATCGGTTCCACTGGCAGCGGCAAATCAACGCTCGTCAATCTGGTTCCACGCTTTTTTGACGCCACGGAGGGTGAAGTGCTAATCGACGGTGTGAATGTAAAGGAGTATGTCGAGGAAGCGTTATACAATAAAATCGGTTATGTTCCGCAAAAGGCGGTACTGTTCAGAGGCACGGTCAGTTCAAATGTGGGTTATGGTGAAAATGGAAAAGATACCACTACGGCGGATCAAATAAAAAAAGCCATTTCCATTGCTCAGGGTACGGATTTTATTGAAGCCATGGAGGGGCAGTATGATGCGGCCATTTCTCAAGGCGGTACAAACTTGTCAGGAGGGCAGAAACAAAGGTTGTCTATTGCCCGCGCCGTCAGCCGAAACCCTGAAATATATATTTTTGACGATAGTTTCTCCGCACTGGATTACAAAACGGACCGTGTGCTGCGTAGCGCACTTAAGAAAGAAACGGCAGGAGTTACAAGCATGATTGTCGCGCAGCGTATTGGTACTATTATGGACGCTGACCAGATTATTGTACTCGACGATGGTAAAGTGGTCGGGAAAGGGACACATAAAGAGCTTCTCGAAACTTGCGACGTTTATAAAGAAATTGCCATGTCACAGCTTAGTGAGGAGGAGCTTGTATCATGAGTGAAAACACACACAAAAGACCCGCAGCAATGGGGGGCCCCGGCGGTATGGGAGGTCAAGGCAGGATGGGCGCCCCAGTAGAGAAATCGAAAAATTTCAAAGCGACTTGGATAAAATTGATTCGATATTGTAAGTCTTATCTTCCAGCTATCCTGATTGCACTTGTAATGGCTGCCGGCGGTACGGTACTGCAGATTATTGGACCCAACAAAATCAAGGACATGACGAACGAGATTGCCAAAGGGCTTCCGGCCGTGATTAAAGGTGAGACGGTGCAGGGCAGTATTGATATACCTGCGGTTGTAAACATTGCTTGGCTTCTTGTGTTTTTCTATGCAGGCTCAACGATCCTGAGTTTTGCGCAGAGTTATATCATGGCGACCGTAACACAGAGAATATCAAAATCAATGCGGACTGACATTTCGCAAAAAATCAACCGCTTGCCCCTCAAATATTTCGATAGGACGAGCAATGGTGACATCCTCAGCCGCGTCACAAACGACGTGGATGCCATTGGGCAAACCATGAATCAGAGCATCGGACAGTTGGTTACCGCAATTGCGATGTTTGTTGGCTCGCTCATTATGATGTTTTATAACAGTTGGATTCTAGCCTTGACCGCTGTAGGTTCCAGTCTAATAGGTTTTGCTTTGATGATGATCATCGCAAAAATATCACAAAAATTCTTTATCGCTCAGCAAGCGGGGCTCGGAAGCATCAATGGGCACATTGAGGAAATTTACTCCGGACACCATGTTGTAAAGGTCTATAACGGCGGGATAGAGGCTAAGAAAACCTTTGAAAAATTTAATGGAGATCTGTACCAAAGCGCATGGAAGTCACAGTTTTTATCAGGCTTGATGATGCCGCTGATGGGCTTTATCGGAAATATCGGGTATGTAGCCGTTTGCGTAGTAGGCGCAGTTTTAGCGATGAACGGCAGCATTTCTTTTGGCGTCATTGTCGCATTCATGTTGTATATCCGCCTCTTTACACAGCCGCTTTCACAGATGGCACAGGCAATGAACAACCTGCAACGGACAGCAGCGGCAGGAGAGCGCGTCTTTGAATTTTTGGACGAGCAAGAGCTTACTGACGAGAGCCAAAAGGTAAAAACCTTGCAAAACGTGAAAGGCAATGTTGAGTTTAAGAACGTTAAATTTGGCTATGAGCCTGAAAAAATAATTATCCATGATTTTTCAATTCAGATAAAGGCAGGGCAAAAGGTAGCTATTGTCGGCCCGACTGGCGCAGGGAAGACCACGATCATCAATCTGCTCATGCGGTTTTATGAGTTGGACGGCGGTGAAATCCTGCTGGATGGCACGCCGACTAATCAGGTGACGAGGGAAAATGTCCATCAGCAATTTGGAATTGTATTGCAGGATTCTTGGCTGTTTGAAGGCACAATCAAAGAAAATATCGTTTACAGCAAGCAAGGCGTTACGGATGAGCAAGTTGTCGATGCCTGTAAGACCGTTGGCTTACATCATTTCATTAAAGCTTTACCAGATACATACAATACCGTTTTAAATGACAAAGCAAGTCTGTCTGAAGGGCAAAAGCAGCTTATTACCATTGCGCGCGCTATGATTCAAAATGCTCCGCTGCTCATCTTGGACGAAGCAACCAGCTCGGTAGATACCCGAACCGAACGCATCGTGCAAACAGCAATGGAAAAATTAACGGAAGGTAGAACCTCATTCGTGATCGCTCATAGGCTTTCGACCATCAAAAACTCCGATCTGATTCTTGTCATGAAAGGCGGCGACATCATCGAAAGCGGCAATCATGAGGACTTGTTGTCGAAAGGTGGAGTCTACGCCGAACTCTATAACAGCCAATTTGAACAGTTGGCTTAGTTAAACTGGTTGAATAAAAGAAAACACGGCAGCCGAAAGTTCGGCTGCTTTTTCGTTGTTGAACTAATCAGCAGGATCGTTCATGCATTTCGCGAATACATTTAAATGAAGTCTTGCTAAATGGTATTGCCTTTTTATGGGATTACCATGAATTATTCAAATGAAAATGAAAACTGGGTTACGCACATTTATTGGGAGGGGACATTTATGAAAATTTTTGTTGCCGGAGCTACTGGAGCTGTCGGACGTATCTTGCTTCCGAAGTTGATTCATGCAGGTCATGAAGTCATTGGACTCACGCAAAGTGAGAGTAAGAAAGCTATCATTGAGAATACGGGAGCAAAAGCATTAATTGCTGATGTCTTTGATCGTGAGTCAATACGGTCCGCATTAGAAGAATCTCAACCCGAGGTTGTCATTCATCAATTGACTTCTTTGAGTAATCGTAATTTTTCTGATAATACAAGGATACGTAAAGAGGGTACAGAAAATTTGGTAGATGCCGCTATTTCAATTGGTATCAAACGTATCATCGCTCAAAGCATCTCTTGGGCATATGAACCGGGAGAGAAACCGGCAAGCGAAGAAGAATCCTTACATGTAGTGGCCGAGGAACCCCGAAAATCAACGATTGATGGCATATTAGCTTTGGAAAATGCTGTTTCAAAAATAACGCAAAATGTAATCTTACGCTATGGAATGTTCTACGGCCCGGGCACTTGGTACGAGCGTAATGGATTTATGGCAAAGCAAATACAACAAAGACAGGTTCCTGCTACTGAAGGGGTCACTTCATTTCTTCATGTGGAAGATGCCGCTGAGGCAGCACTTTTGGCCTTGCAATGGCCTTCAGGACCAGTAAACATTGTGGACGACGAACCAGCAAGAGGAACTGACTGGCTTCCGGTTTTGGCACAAGCTTTAGGAGCACCAACCCCTGAAACTATTTCAAATAGCAACGCTTGGGAGCGAGGGGCATCGAATAGGAAGGCCCGGCAGGAATACGGTTGGAAACCGCTATACCCGACTTGGCGGACAGGCTTTAGCACTAGTCTGGCTGACGAAAACAATTCATTGTTAGATTAATGAGGAGTGTTAATTTAATTAACGAGGGAGCAGAGCGCCACATGGCAGCTGCTCCTTTGTTTCGTTGATGATAAGGGAGATTAGTGTAGTTAATTTAAAACTATTTCCACTTTTTTCCGTCTATAATTTAGTAGTAACTATTCATAAGGGGGCATCACTTTGCCAAAATTAATTGGCGCAGCAGCAGTTATTTTAAATTCTGAGGGGAATGTATTATTGGTAAAACATAGCTATGGCAAAAATAATTGGGATTTGCCTGGAGGAAAAGCTGAGGAGAATGAATCAGCGCAGGAAACTGCCAAAAGAGAAGTTCACGAAGAAGTAGGGATAGAAGTCGGCATTGGGCAATTAACTGGTATATACTACGACCCAAACTATGACATGCATCATTTTGTTTTTCTTGCGAATAACGATGCTAACCAAATACCTCAGCCAAGCTCGCCTGAAATATTAGAATGCAGGTTCTTCTCAAGAGATGAACTTCCTAAACCGATTAGTGATTGAGGAGAGTGTGAAAATGAGATTTTTGAATAACGGATATTTAAATGGATTATATGCTGTATTATTAGCCGTAGTATCTATTTTCACAGGGGAAATCGTAACTTTTATTATGCTCGGATTCATATTCATGGCTTTATTGAACATTAACTCAACTTTGAAAAAGATACTTGATAAAAAAGATTAAGACTACTAGTCTATTGAAATTGTTTCTTAGCTAAGGAGGTTTTTATCATCGAGATTATTACTATTATGTTTATGTTTATTGTTGTAATTAGCCTAATTAGCATTGACAGAAGCTTAAGACTCAAATTAAAGAATGATGAAATTATAATTAGTAAGCTAAACGAAATAACAAAAAAGACAAATTAGTGGGTATGATTTTTAAATGTTTTTGGGCAGTTTGATGAAAATGTTACAATAGAAACAAAAGATTGTCGTTTACTTATGGAGGTCAATAAATGGATCTATATAAAATTGCAGATAACCTAAATTTAATAAGTGACTTTCTTGGAAAAAGAGATATAGATACATTAACCAGTGATGCTCTAGAAGAAAAATATAAATTTTCAGAAGCGGATTTACTCATATTATTCGGTGCTAGTATAGCCTATGGTTGTGACGTAGTAGGTAAAGGCATTTCTAACAATATTGCCAAAAATTTTATGATTGTTGGTGGAGAAGGACACACCACAGAAAGTTTACGTAGAGCTGTCCATAGTGTTTTACCCGAAATAGTAACTGCGGGAAAAATGGAAGCAGATATTATGAGCGAGTATATGAAACGAAAGTACGATCTTGACAACATACTGATCGAGCGTAATTCAACAAATTGTGGAAATAATATTACTTACGCATTAGATATTATCAAACAAAATAATCTTTCCCTAAACAATATGATTATTGTTCAAGACGCAACGATGCAGTGTAGAATGGATGCTGGTTTTCGTAAATATCTCCACGATTCAGAAGTTGAAGTAATAAATTTTGCTTCGTATAAGGTTAGGGTTGTCATCAAAAATGAAAATTTGGTAATTGAGCCGTCAGATATTTGGGGTATGTGGGAAATAGAAAGATATATTTCATTATTGATGGGAGAAATTCCGAGATTGTTAGATGATAGTAATGGATATGGACCTAATGGGAAAAATTATATTGCACACGTCGATATTCCTAACGATGTATTGAAAGCATTTGAAGAGTTAAAAGTAGAATATGGAGATTTAGTGAGAGTTGCAAATCCTCTGTATGCTTCAAAAACGCTTGAATAAGGGAAACATTGGGGAATAGCGTTCAATGGAAAGTAAATGGGGAAGAGGTATAGAAGGAGTAAAATAAAAGATGATGAAGCAGCTTATTTGTTTGGAGGTTATAGCAGTACTGCTGAGTTCTTGTGTGACTGAAAAATCGCTGGTTTCGACTAAGTACGAATTGGAAGAAAACGCAAGTATTGTCTTGGATTCATCGAATAGCTGGACTACCAGTCGATTGGAGGGAATCCATGGTGTCGGTTGGATCTCCGATCATGAGATTGAGTTTGTACAATCGGTGAAAATCGGGGCAGACGAACATCATGAGCCCATATACAAAAATACCATGGGGATTAAGGATATCATTTCTGGAGAAGTAAGAGGAGAAAAACCTGACATTTCCTACGATATATTTTCGGTATCTCCCGACGATAAGCATGTCTACGTGAAGCTAAATCATATGGAAGGCGAGAATTTGGTTGCTGAGCACCGGATGCTCAGCCGAGATGGTGGAGAGACGAAAGAAATAGCCAATCAGGCGATTGCTGGCAGCGCCATATGGCTGGATAATGAGCATGTATTATATAGGGGGGGAATTGGTGATGGGGGTGTCCTGCAGATTGATTTGCAGGGGAAGATTACGCCGATGCCTGCATTAAATCAATTGATGGAACATAACGATACGGATACCAGAAACATAGAGCAAGTAGCGAAAATAGGTGAACGTTTGTATTTTATAGAAGGTAGTGGATTTAGTTATATCGAGATGTCACAACTGGGTAATCCTGTAATTCATAGGATATATGATAAAAGTGTAAATCGATTTTATCCCGCACCAGACGAACATCAGATTGCTATTGTAACGACAGAGGGTAGCCAATTCGGCAGAACGAAAAAAGAGCTTCTGCTACTTGATCCCAATGGTAATTCTATAGGCAATCATTTGGAGTCGGGGGAATATTTCAACAGTGTATCTTGGTCATTAGATCAATCGAAATTGACTTATGTAGTCACGAAACAATACCCAAATCAATATGAGGTCCATGTGATCGATACGAAGAGTGGGGAAAATAAGATGATCTACAAAAGCACTAACCGAATGGTGAGCAGCGAAATGTACTGGAGTCCAAACAGTAAACGAATGATGTTCACAGCGGACCGATCCCATTCAACTTTGGAATCGAAGCCGGAAACGATTATTTATGAATTTAAATGATCCTCTGGATGTTGATGTTACTCGAACCAAGATAAGAGAATATGTAATGAATACTAAGTCATATGGTTTTAACTCAGAGGCAGATTCAAGATAAAAATGTACTATAAAATCAGTATTATTAAGTTATGGAGGCGAATAACTTTTGCTTGTTGGTGAAATCAGTGAAATAACACGATATCCTGTAAAATCATTTGCGGGAGAAAGCTTGGACACTTGTAGAGTAGATACATATGGGTTGTTTGGTGATCGTTTTTGCGCTTTTTTGGATGAATCAAAAGAGGGGTGGAATCGTTTTATTACGGCTAGGGATATCCCTAAAATGCTCGGTTATTCGGCTGGATTAATTAATAACGAAATAAGTGTGACTTCTCCAAACGGAGAAACTTTTAGCTGGAATGAAGATCTTTTAAAAGAAATTCAAAGATACACCAATAGAGAAATATCTAAGGGGGACTATAGAGCACCAAATCCTGAAGACCCCAAACTTATGTCTGTTGATACGGCTAACATTCTTATCGTTACAGATGCTTCGTTGCGCAGACTTGAATCGATATGGGGGAAGCCATTAGATAAACGTCGGTTTAGAGCTAACATTATCTTGTCTTTAGATGAAAACACTTTGGATGAAACTGCTTGGATAGGAAAACAATTATCATTTGGCGATGTAAAATTAAAAGTAGAATCAAATTGTGAGCGGTGCTCAATCATTACGCTTGATCCCGGTACCCTAGAAAGGGATGTCACTCTGCTGAAGAAAGTAAATGAGCAAATGAATTTATGCTTTGGTTTATATGCATCTGTTATTAACCCAGGAAAAATTCGTATTGGTCAGAAAGTTTATTTATCTGATTGAAAGCTAGGATTACTAATTTTATAGAGTGAATAGCTAGTGTTCATTCTGTGAAACCATTTTTGATAACTGAAAGGATTAGATTATGGATGTTCTTGTGGGATTCTTAATTTTAGGCGCGTTATTTGGCATATTTGTTGCTATTCAAAAGCTCAACTCAAATATCATTACACAAATTGACCAAAACGAAAGAATTATTCAATTAATGGAAGAAAAATGCCATCACCAATCCACGAAGAACGATAGCTGAACTAAGTAGAAACCGTAGAGAGGAATAGGGTCAACTTCACGACAAAATGTTGGTGTAAAGGTATAATTTACCATGTGGGGAGGTCAGCCATGTTCCACCATACTAAAAAAGCGTCTAATAATCACAGTGCTAATGAAAGTGTAAGCATTCAAAGAAACAAACTTCCTACAAATGCAATTTTACAAATGCAAAGAACGATAGGCAATAAAGCAACAATGAATCTCTTAAAAAGTTACACTCCGCAAATTCAGCGATTTCCTGAGAAGAAAGGGGACTCTAATGATGAGTATATAGACAAACAATATCCGGGCGTGACTTTTATAAAAACATCTGGAAAATGGAATGAATATATGTTGAATGATGGTACGATTGTCTATTATGACGAAGGTAAATATTGGAAAGATGCAAATACATCTCAAATTATGGATTTATCCGGGTATATGAATCAGCAACAAATTGAGAATGCCGGCGGTAAGTCGTACAATTATTTGGCAAGTAATTTAACAGGTCGATTAATGAATATTATGGATTTATATAGAGCAATAACAAATCACAGAGAGAAGTTAGATATTCCTAGATATGATGCTGCAAAAGCCGAGATGGAACGCGGTGAAATCGTATATCCCATAGAGGTCTACAACATTGGTGATGGAAAGCTTCGGTTGAGTCAGGGCAATCATCGTCTTTGGGCCGCAAGAGAAATGGGGTATGAGGTGGTTCCAGTTAATTTTCTCTAAACGAAAGAGAATGGAGAGTCTGTATCTATTGTTTGCCTCTTCTTAGATTTTTACGTGGAATATTTGATTTTATCATATAGAAACTTATTGTTCCACTCATTTCAGGGAAATCTAATACCAAATGATTTCCCACTTCTGTCTACAGTAAACAGAATACATAACCATATTTCCTTGAAAGGGGATATCTGTTTTGGATGCACAGTTTCTAGATTTATTGGCCCTGGAATATGATACGGAAGAAAAAGTTGTAACAGAAATCATCAACCTTGAAGCAATATCCAATCTTCCCAAGGGAACTGAGCACTTTGTCAGTGATTTGCATGGGGAGTTCCAGGCTTTTCAGCATGTATTAAGAAATGGTTCGGGTACCGTAAAAGAAAAAATAAAAGCCTTATTCCGTGAGGTTTGGACGGAGCAAGAAATCAATGAGTTTACGGTGTTAGTTTATTATCCGGAAGAAAAAATACAGTTGGTCAAAGGTGATCTGTGCAATCATCAAGCCTTGAACCGATGGTACAGGCAAACGATTGAACAAATGCTGATGCTCATTTCTAATTCCTCTTCCAAGTATACTCGCTCAAAATTGCGCAGAGCTTTGCCGGAGCAGTTTGTATATATCGTAGAAGAGCTTTTGTACAAGACGGATTCCACCAATAATAAGGACCCTTATTATGAGGAAATATACCGGCAAATTATATCTTTGGG
The DNA here is from genome assembly GCF_058790355.1 of Paenibacillus sp. FW101-FHT12H11. Taxonomy (NCBI): domain Bacteria; kingdom Bacillati; phylum Bacillota; class Bacilli; order Caryophanales; family Paenibacillaceae; genus Paenibacillus; species Paenibacillus sp. FW101-FHT12H11. The sequence continues at coordinate 225,974 of NZ_JBYTCO010000005.1, forward strand.
CCAGGCGGACAAGCTTATTATCGGGCTTGCTTATACGACACAGCGCTTGGTGGTTGACCATCTTCATGTGGTCGGAGATATATATGACCGCGGGCCGGACCCCGATAAAATTATGGACACGCTGATCAACTACCATTCTGTCGATATTCAGTGGGGGAACCATGATGTCCTATGGATTGGCGCTTATGCGGGCTCACTGGTCTGCCTTGCGAACATTATCCGGATCTGTGCCCGATATGACAATCTGGACATCATCGAAGATGTCTATGGCATCAATCTTCGCCCACTGCTGAACTTGGCGGAGACATACTATGATGACAATCCGGCCTTTCGACCGAAGCTGCAGACTGACCATAACGGCTCGGAGCAGGAAATCCTGCAGATTACCAAAATTCATCAAGCCATTGCCATGATTCAGTTTAAACTTGAGATCCCTATTATCAAGCGACGTCCCTTCTTTAATATGTCGGAAAGGCTTTTGCTCGAACAAATCGATTACGACAAAAATGAAATCAAAATCGGTGATAAAACGTACCCGCTGGAAAATACCTGTTTCGCAACTGTAAATCCACAGCAGCCTGAAAAATTGCTGGAGGAAGAACAACTGGTGCTGGAAAAGCTGCTCTTCTCCGTTCAGCATTCCGAAAAACTGGCCCGGCATATGAATTTTTTTATGAAACAGGGCAGCCTTTATCTGAAATATAACGGGAATTTGTTATTTCACGGCTGTATTCCTTTGGATGAAGAAGGAAACATGGAAGAAATGCAGATTGAAAACAAGACGTATTCGGGCCGTAAGCTGCTCGATGTTTTTGAATATTATTTACGTTACGCCTTCGCGCATCCGGAAGAGACGGATGATTTGGCAACGGATATGGTATGGTACATCTGGACAGGGGAATGTTCCTCGCTCTTTGGAAAGAGAGAAATGACCACCTTTGAACGATACTTTATCCAAGATAAAGAAAGCTATAAAGAGAGAAAAAATCCTTATTACCATTTGCGTGAAAATGAGGAGATCTGCCGGAAAATCCTGTTGGAGTTTGATTTGAATCCGGATCATGGACATATCATTAACGGCCATACGCCAGTTAAAGAAATTCGTGGAGAGAGCCCCGTTAAAGCAAACGGAAAAATGATGGTCATTGACGGCGGTTTTTCCAAAGCCTATCAATCCACAACGGGCATCGCCGGATACACCTTGTTGTACAATTCCTTTGGCATGCAGCTCGTTGCCCATCAGAAATTTAAATCAAAAGAAGATGTGTTATGTAACGGAGCGGACGTATTGTCTGTAAAAAGGCTGGTGGACAAAGAACTGGAGCGGAAGCTGGTGAGGGAAACCAACGTCGGGGAGAAGCTGCTGCAGAGGATCTCGAATTTGAAAAATCTACTGGAATATCGTTATATGAAATGAAACAATGATTTTTTTGCGTTTGAAAAAAGAGCTTATCTTCGATTTCTGCTCTGCATACATATCATTGGCATCTAATGGAAATCATAGTGCTTAATTATTGTTTGTAGAGGAGTGCTTGAGATGAATGATCTAATCAAGAATGCTGTTTCGCTTGGTCTGGGAATCACGATTGTAACCAAAGAAAAGCTGGAAACCTACGTTAAAGAGCTTGTGGTAAAAGGAGAAGTTGCCCCTGAAGAGTCGAAGGCGCTAGTGGCAAAGTTAATCAAGAAAGGTGAGGAGCAGCAGGACGCTCTTAAAGAAATCGTACGCGTACAGCTTCAGAAGATGCTGGTTGACCTGCACCTGGCGACTGAGGAAGATATCAAGCGGCTAGAACAACGCATCGACCAAATGGAACACAAGTTACAGGCATAGCCCATTATGAGGAAAAGGATACGGCAGTTACAACGATACCGGGATATTGTAATAGCTTTGGTTCGCCATGGTTTCGGCTTCTTGGTAGAAGAGTCAGATCTGCTGCAGCGTCTTCGTATTCCAATTAGAAGATTTCAAGTGCATGACGATGCAGACCGTAAATCGCTGGGACTACGAATCAGGGATGTCGTTGAAGAGCTCGGACCCACCTTTATCAAACTGGGGCAGATTGCCAGCACCCGTATGGATCTCCTTCCGGAAGACATTGTAAAGGAGTTGGAGAAACTTCAGGACGATGTGAAACCCATCCCTTACAAACAGGTGCAAGAAATCATTGAGGCTGAACTAGGTCAAAGCATCGAGGCGATTTATGACCACTTCGAAGAGCAGTCACTTGCAGCGGCTTCCATTGGGCAAGTGCACCTTGGCGTGCTCCACACCGGAGAACGTGTGGCTATCAAAATCCAACGGCCTCATGCCGGAGAATCCATTCGGATTGATCTCGAAATTCTAGCGGATTTGGCTGCGATGGCGGAGCGACGCTTTGCATGGGCTCGCCGGATTCAAATGGAGGTCCTCATTGCGGAATTCGGCAAATCGCTCTTAAATGAGCTGGATTATACCAAAGAGGCTAGGAATGCGGAGAAAATAGCTGATCAATTCAAAAATGTCGCTCATATCAATGTACCGCTGATTTATAGTGACTACTGCTCGAAAAAGGTCATGACGATGCAGTATATCGAAGGTGTTCGGCTGTATCAAGAGGATCAACTCGACGCACATGGGTATAACCGAGCGCGAATTGCCAATCGGCTCATTCAAACATTGTTTCATCAGATATTCATTGAAGGTTTGTTTCATGCTGATCCTCATCCTGGGAACATCGTCATACAGCCGGGCGAAGTGATCGCTTTACTTGACTTTGGCATGGTGGGCAGGCTAACTTCGGAGTCAAAATTCCATTTTTCCTCCCTGATTATTGCTCTCATGCGCCAAAACACCGATGGGGTGATTAAGGCGATCTACCGGATTGGACTTATTGACGAGGAACTCGATATGGAGGAACTTCGGTTTGATATTGAGGAACTTAGAGAACGATATTTCGGAGTCCCTCTTAGTCGTGTAAGCCTGGGGGGAATTGTAAACGATCTGTTTGAGGTGGCGTACAAGTACCATATTCGTGTTCCGGCGGATTTTATCTTATTAGGGAAAACGCTGTTAACGATTGAAGGGGTTGTTACAAAACTAGATCCTACGATCAGTATCGTAAAGATAGCGGAGCCATTCGGTCTCCAACTGCTGTTGGAACGACTACGCCCGAAAAACCTGACATCAAGTTTACTTAGAGACGTCACGGATTATGGGTCCCTGCTGATTGATTTTCCAAGACAGTCCCGAGAGTTCTTTTCACAGATAAAAAAAGGGAAACTGCATGTGAATATTAGTGTCACTGATGCCTACGATTTCCTGCGCAAGCTGGATCGCATTGGCAATAGGATCACATTCGGCATCGTTCTCTTGTCTTTCAGTCTCATTATGATGGGACTCATCATCGGTTCATCCATTGTTGGTCGGAAGCATTATTTTTTGCTGAACGTGCCAACGATTGAAGTTGGATTTGTACTGGCATCCTTAATGAGTCTCTGGCTGCTATTTTCGATTTTTAAATCGGGCAGATTCTAGATGAAGTACTTCTTCAGAGTTTGAAACTTTTATATAATCATTCTTTCCCTTGACCTTCTAGAGCGCGACTAAGTAATATGATATAAGTAAACACAACAATAATAAGGCATTGACCAAAGACATGATTTCCTTCACGAACTGTCCAGAGAGAGAGGTTTAGGCTGAAAGCTTCTCCTGTTACCGGATGTGAAATTACCCCTTTGTAGCCGTGTCGTTGAACCCGTCGATCTGTTCGTCGCGGCAGTAAGCGTCACCGTTTTATCCCCGATACTGGATACCAATAAGGACCTTGCATCTGCTACTTTGGAGAACAGCCAAAGAATGACACGCTGCAGGTCAAATTAGGGTGGAACCACGAGCTGAACGCACTCGTCCCTTTGTGGGAGAGATGCGTTTTTTTGCGTTCAAAAATAATGAAAAAACTAGAAATGGAGGCTAAATCATGGAGATCAATGTAAAATTGCCAGATGGAACAATTAGGAGGTACCCCCAAGGAACGATAATCGGACAAGTGGCGGAATCTATAAGTACAGGTTTGAAGAAAGGTGCTGTAGCTGGAAAAATGAATGGCAAACTCGTTGACCTTGATCAACTGATCGAGCCTGATAGCCTTATAGAAATCGTTACTCTTGACAGTAAAGAGGGCCTAGAGATATACAGGCACACTACGGCACATGTAATGGCTCAATCCATTAAACGCATATATGGAGATAAGGCAGTCAAGCTTGGAATTGGACCGGTCATTGAAGATGGATTTTATTATGATATGGATATAGAAAAACCTCTTTCTATTGATGATCTTGCAGCTATTGAAAAAGAGATGGAGAAAATTATCCAAGAAAACCTGCCCATTGTTCGCCGGGTTGTCAGCCGCAGAGAAGCGATACTGACATTCGAGGAGCTCGAAGAACCGTTAAAATTAGAACTCATTCGCGACCTGCCGGAAGATGCCCTCATTACCATTTATGATCAGGGTGAATTTTTTGATCTATGTCGAGGGCCGCACCTTCCATCTACTGGCCGGATAAAAGCTTTTAAGCTGATGAACGTGGCGGGAGCCTACTGGCGTGGAGATTCCAATAATAAGATGCTGCAGCGCATTTATGGGACTTCATTTCCGAAGAAGGCACAGCTTGAAGAGCACTTGCATGTTCTTGAAGAAGCCAAAAAACGTGACCACCGCAAGCTTGGTAAAGAGTTAGAGTTGTTTATGTTCTCTGAAGAAGCACCTGGCATGCCATTCTTTCTTCCGAAAGGGATGAGCATTCGTAATGAACTTGAGAACTTTGCGCGTGAATTACAGCGGCAGCGCGACTACGCTGAAGTACGTACACCGCTTATGATGAACAATCGAGTTTGGGAGCAATCGGGACACTGGGATCATTACAAAGATAACATGTACTTCACGAATGTTGATGAAACAAAATTTGCGCTTAAACCGATGAACTGCCCGGGACACATGCTTATTTTTAAAAACAGCTTACATTCTTACCGGGAATTGCCTATACGTCTTTCCGAATTTGGCCAAGTTCACCGCCATGAACTTTCCGGGGCGCTTAACGGGATGATGCGGGTCCGTACATTCTGTCAGGATGACGCACACCTATTCGTTTTGCCAGAACAAATTGAAGATGAAATCAGCCGTGTCATTGCCCTAATTGATCATGTTTATCAAGTTCTCGGTTTTGAGTACAAGGTCGAGCTATCTACCCGGCCTGAAGATTCAATGGGTTCAGATGAACTATGGCAGCAGGCTGAACAATCTTTACAAAATGTCCTGGACAAACTTGGTATCGACTATCATGTCAATGCAGGCGATGGGGCATTCTATGGACCAAAGATCGACTTTCACATTTTAGATGCGCTTAAAAGGAGCTGGCAGTGCGGGACCATCCAACTGGATTTCCAGATGCCCGAGAAATTCGATCTATCTTACATCGGAGAGGATAACCAGAAACACCGGCCTGTCGTTATACATCGTGCTATCTATGGATCTATTGAGCGATTTATCGGCATGTTAACCGAACATTTCGCCGGTGCTTTCCCGCTATGGCTTGCGCCCGTCCAGGTGAAGTTATTACCAGTTTCGGAGAACTATATCGATTATGCCTTGAAAGTGAAGAAAGCACTAGAAGAGACAGGTATTCGGGTTGAAGTAGATGTGAGGAATGAAAAACTCGGGTATAAGATTCGTGAAGCCCAACTCGAAAAAGTACCGTATATGCTCATTATTGGTGAGAACGAGAAGAATTCCGATAGTGTTTCTGTGAGAAAACGGGGGGGAGATGACCTTGGAATAAAAAACATCCTTGAAGTTATTGGGCAGATCAATGAAGATATTCGAGCCAAAAAATAAGTAGGAATTGGTATTTGGGGGCTGTTTTAATTGAACAGCCTCTGATCATCTAAACAGTATCACTTTTTGATACATTTTATAGTTAGTATAAATATATCAAGAGAAAACAAATGATTGGAGGATTGAAAATGAGTACAGTTATCGGAAATGAAAATATCGCGAATGCTGTACCCCGTCCTATTGGAAGGATGGACGCTTATTGGACTGTGACAATTATACTCACATTCTCAATTGCATTAAGTGGGATTGGACAACTGATGCGATATGGGGGGAATGTCGATCTAGTGACCTCTATTGGTTTCCCGCTGTATATCACGTATATTCCTTGGCGCTTCGTCCAAAAAGCCGTAAGCTCTAATGGTATTTATTAGACACAATTGAAAATAAATGATTTGATCTATTCATAAAAAGGAGTGTTGAAAATGTCTTATATCGTTGATTTCAAAAATCTATCTTCAGTTGGTTTAGAGTCTTCACCTGTAGCAGAAGCGCTCACTGGTTTACGTGCTAATGAAGCTCGGTATTTTATGAACAAATACAAACATGAATTTACGGTCGTACCCGCTAGCGAAAGTCAGGAGAACATTGATTATGTGAACCGCGTTTTGAAAGAACGTGATATTTCATTTGCGGCCAAACCTTTAGAAACGTCGCGTTTTCAAGTAGAAAATATCCAGTTTACCTACGTCTTTTATGAGGATGGTCTTGGGATCAATGTCATGTATACGGTTGATGACCCTAAGAAGCGGGCTGTTGGGTTTAAGCTCTCTGAGGGGATGGAGGTGCCAAAGGAGCTAGAAGAGAAGAAGTTTAAGTTTGCCAGACAGAAGTCTAAACTAGCTGGAACAATTCGGGGCTCGTTTTTTGTAATTAAAGGACAATATTAATAGGCGTCAATCATAATTGAATACGAGCACAGCGGCAGCCGGCCACAATGATCGGCTGCTTTTTCGTTGAACGCTGACCTTGGTAGTATAATGATGGGAGTAAATATAGGGGAAGAAGGAAATGGCAAATGAAAAAGATATTGATCATAGATGATGAAGCTGATCTTCGAAAACTGCTAAGGGATTATTTTGAAGTAAACGGATATTTGGTTTTGACGGCAAAAGAAGGCAATGAGGCGTTGCGGCAAGTTGAAAAGCAGCCGGACATTATTTTGTTGGATATCAATATGCCTGAAATAAACGGTTTTGACGTATGCAAGAAGATCCGGGGGTTTGTATCCTGCCCCATTTTATTTCTGACCGCACGTATAGAAGATGCAGATAAATTATTCGGCTTTCAGGCTGGAGGAGATGATTATATTCAAAAACCGTTCAGCATCCGTGAATTAGGCGCGAGAGTGGAAGCTCATTTACGAAGAGAAATCCGCAATCAAAAGAAATCTTCGGTTAAATTTAGCGACGACGTGGTCATAGATTATTCAGAGCAAGCGCTTTACTGTAACGACATACCCATATCTTTGGCAAAAAAAGAGTTTGCTATCATAGCGCTTTTATCCACACACCCTGGCATGGTTTTTGATAAAGAGCGCATTTATGAACGAGTATGGGGAGCGGGTGAAGAAGGTGATAGCTCCGTAATCGCTGAGCATGTCAGGCGCATTCGAGCCAAAATGAAAGAGCATGGTTGCGAAAACAAGGTAGAAACCGTCTGGGGTGTAGGATATAAATGGCGAAAATAATATACTATCTTCGACTGAAGAATATGACCATACTGCAATCCTTCATCACGTTAAATTGCGTGTATTTAGTCGCTGTTTTAACAGCCACTGTAATTGAATTCGAATGGGCCGATCGGATGCGACGACGCTTTGCCGATCATCCTTCCGGAAACGATTGGGTTCTATCTTTTCAGATTATCGCGATGTTATTGACGATTGGAGTCGGATTAGTCTTGATGGCCAGCCTCTTTTATAAGCTGAAATTGAAAAAACCTTTGGAAATCTTAATGAGCGCATCAGAGAAAATCTCGGCGAACGATTTGGGATTTAAAGTTTCCTATGACAGCAGGGATGAAATGAGCGACCTATGCCGCGCATTTGAAAAGATGCGCAGCCAATTGGAACGTTATGTAGAGGCAATGAGCTCGATTCAGAAGCTGGATGAAATACCGATTCATAAAAAGGAGATTGAAATCAACACACTCATTGCCTTACTGGATGAGGGTGCCAGCCGGATTGCAGAATTAAGAGGTACAACCTACGATTCTTACAGGAATACGGATTCGACGATTTTGTATGTTGATCTGGATCTCGTTATGCAGGTTTTTGAAAATATAATAGCAAATGGAGTTCGATATGCCTTCAGTCAAGTGAAAGTCGATTACCTTACTCAGAACGGCTTTTTTTCCATAACGGTCACCGATGATGGCCCTGGTTTTACCAACGAAGGGGTGCAGAAAGCCGTTCTCCCTTTTTATCGGGGAGAGGCACCGGAAGCCAATGAACACCACGGGTTAGGGCTTTACACTTGTAAAACACTGTGCGAAAAGCATCAGGGAGGCTTAGAGATTGCAAACAGTTCAACGGGTGGCGGAAAAATAACCGTAAGCTTTTTATGCCGAGTTGATAAATAGTTGATATTTAAGAGTTAGCATTTCCTTATCTTAATATAAGGAGTGCTGATTAATAAAATGAGTATCGTGTATAAAAGTATCTTCGCTAGTTTCATTTGTGTGCTTCTTGCGGCGATTATTTCAATTATGCCAGCAGCCGCTGTTGAATCTCGAGGTAAAACAGAAATCGTGGCTGAAATTGATAATTATGTAAAGGAATCCATGAAAGTTAACCATATATCTGGAGCATCACTTTCAATTGCGTATCGGGAAGAAGTGTTTTACGCACAAGGCTACGGTGAATCTTCTGATGGAAGAAAAATAACCAATAAGACGATTTTTCCAATTGCCTCATTAAGTAAATCTATAACAGCTTTAGCTGTATTGCAGCTTGCGGATAAAGGACTTATTGACCTGGACGCTCCGTATGTCTCCTACTTTTCAAACATCTCTCCCATGGACGAACGTGTCAACCGTATCACGGTCCGGTTCTTACTCAATCAGACAAGTGGCCTTAACGATAAAGTGAATCCCGATATGACAAAGTCCACTCAATTCCATGCGTTACAAGAGATTAATGCTTCTATGAATACGGTAAAGCTTGCCGCCGATCCTGGATCGTCATTCTATTATCATAATCCAAACTACCAATTCTTGGCGCTTCTTGTTGAGCAGATAAGCGGGCAACGTTTTTCTGACTATCTCCATGATCATATCTTTGAACCACTTGGGATGAATGACACTTTTGACATCAGTACCACGCAGCAAATTATTGAAAACAATGCCATTCCTCAAGGGCACTATCTGTTGTTAGGAAAGCCGATACGAAAAGTAGAGCCCTTATGGTTTATTGACGGTCCTGCCGGTATTATTTCAACTGCTGAAGACATGGCAAAGTGGATGAAAGCTCAAAATAAAAGCGATCTTCTTGCCCCAGAGTTAATGGAACAATACCATACAGCAGGACAGAGATCCCCATATGGAATGGGGTGGCTTGTAGAAGAGGATGAAAATGAAGGCCGTATAATTTCTCATAGTGGAATATTCTGGACGTATAAGTCGGAAGAAACGATATATTTGGATCAGCAGCTAGGCATCACGATGATGTTTGACTCCGGTATAAACACTTTTGTCAATTATTCAGCTTTTATCGATGGAATTGCAGGGATAATTAAGGGTGAAAAAGTGGAAACTTCTATCTTTAACAGCAGAAACATGGAGGCGTTTATTATTCTGTTGGTGATTGTAACGATTCTAAAAGGGGTATTCACACATTTTCGCATCAGTAGGAGTAGAAAGGGCATCACGACCGGAAAATTAATTCTTTCGTCTTTCGGGACATTATTCCCTATCTTGATTCTTCTGTTTTTGTCACCACTAACGACTTTTATTGGCGGTGGACGAGTTGTGCCTTGGTTCGGATTATGGACCACCATGCCATCACTGCTGATGTGGCTTGCTGTAATAATACTGGTGAATATAACGAATTGGGTTTGCCGCTTCAGATTGTATTACCATGCTTCGAAGAGGACTGCATGAGCTACCTCCATGGCAACCAGGGAACAGAACGCCGCTGCTGGCAGACTGTTCCCAAAGTGGTTGTCCTTTTGGACTTGCCAATGCATCCCTAATTACTCATAAATCTCAGCTTTTGATACATTCAACTGCCCCGAAGCCTTAGCAGGGAGGGAATGAATCGTGGAGGCTGCTTCTCCAGCTGACACCATCCGTTTGATGAGAAGCTCGCGCAAATGCACACGCACTTCCTCGTGCGATTGTTTATCGACAAGGTTGTTCAACTCATAAGGATCCGCCTCCAGGTCATACAGGCTGGACTCGACATATTCGGAAGCTCCGCTGTCGCGAATCGGATCCCCTGACGGTGCTGTCACGGCATATTTCCAGCGACGGGTACGAATAGCCCGCCCAACCTCAGATTCGCTGATCTGCACAAATATCTCCTGTTGCCATGCGACACCCATACGGTTGCCACCAATCAACGGCATTAAGGAGCGTCCCTGCATGTGATCCGGAACTTCGATTCCGGCAGCATCAAGCAATGTTGGCGGCAGATCGATCAGGCTGATCAACTCGCGCACGGCACCGCCACCGTTAAAGCCGGGGCCGCTGAATGCAAGCGGTACCCGGATGGAGCTTTCGTGGCAGGAACGTTTATATTCTTCGTTGCGAGTTTTAAAATGGCAGCCATGGTCGGAAGTAAACGCAATAACCGTGTTGTCCGTCAGATTAAGACTCTTGAGTGCGTCGTTTAACCTCCCTAGCGCCTCGTCGAGCCTTTTGACCATGCCGTAGTATCCGTCCAAATGTTGATTCGCGGTACCGTTCAGCGCAGCGAGATCCGGCGGTATATAACGGGATGAGTACCTTCCACGGTATACATCTGGTGAAGGATAATCGTCACGATGATTTTGATGGTGCGGCTCCAGATACGAGAGAAACAGATAAAACGGCTTCTCGGCGTTCCGTCGGTCCGCAATATAACGGATGGCGGCATCTGTCAAAGCGTCGACGCGATAGCCGGGCAGTTCGACAGGCTCGTTGTCGCCATTATAGAGCATGGTCCGGTAGGCATCGGACGTATGCTCAAGGGAATCTGCGGCAAGCCAGTAGTCGTAGCCGCCTCTTTTTTCGACAGGCACCGGGTTGGTGCGGGTCCCGGCCAGGTGCCATTTGCCGATATAACCCGTATCGTATCCGGCTTCTTTGAAATAGTGCGCAACCGTCCGAGTCCCTTCCGGAAGCGGGATGCTGTTCTTGAAACAGCCGGACACGGTCGGATAAAGTCCGGTTTGCAAAGTGGAGCGGGAGGGGCCGCAAACCGGCTGACAGGTAAAAGTATTGACGGCATGTGTGCCGAAAGCAGCCATCCGATCAAAATTCAGGGTTAACTCCAGCGGGTTGCCATGAGCTCCGGTTGTATCCCATCGCTGCTGATCGGTGAAAAAAACGATTATATTCGGCCGCTTTTCTGCGGATTGTTTCATGGGCTCGGTCCTCCTTAATTATCCTTTGATGCCTGTCGTAGCAATGCCTTCTACAAAATATTTTTGCGAGAAGAAGAACACCAATACAGGTGGCAAAATAGCCAGCACAGCCATCGCCATAATCTGGTTCCACTCGATCGTACCGCCTGTCGAATCAATGGTCATGCGCAGCGCGAGGGAGATTGGAAACTTTTTCACACTATTAATGAAAATAAGCGGATTGAAGAAATCGTTCCAGGTCCAGATAAATTGAAAGATAGCAGCTGAAATCATAGCAGGCATACATAACGGCAGGAGGATGCGGAATAGAATGGTCGGTGGATTGCAACCGTCCATAACCGCAGATTCATCAAGCTCTTTGGGAAGTCCCCGGATAAATTGGACCATCATAAAGATGAAGAATGGAAAGCAGCCGAAGGCAGCGGGAACGATGAACGGGAAGAAACTGTCCAACCATCCCATATTGCGAAAAATGAGATAGCGCGGAATGATAATGACGGTATGCGGCAGCATCAAGGTGGAGATCATCAAAACAAACATCAGGTTGCGAAGTGGAAATTTGAATCGTGCAAAGCCGTAGGCGACCAATACACTGGATAGCACGGTGAGAACTACCGTAGGAACCACTAACAAGAAGGTATTGTAGAAAAACGTTGTATAGGTATACTGGCCTGTGCCTGCCCACCCTTTAACGTAAGAATCCCATACAAATTTACTGGGCCAAAGGTTGAGCGTACCGAATAAGTCGGCGTTCGTCTTAAAGGAGCTCATAAACAGCCAAATGAGAGGATAGATCATCAGCCAGCCAAGAAGCAGCAAAGCGATATGTTTGATGGCTTGGCGCAGCTTGGCGCTTTGCGCTCTGGAGGCTGCGCTTCGCGGTTGAGCCACGGATGTTGTTGGATGCGGCATATTATTTACCTCCGTCTTCATAGTGGACCCATGATCTAGCCGATCGGAAGATGAAGAGGGTCAAGATGAGAATCATGGCGAACAAAAACCAGGAAAGGGAAGAGGCATATCCCATTTTCATATTCTGAAAGGCTTCATCATAGATTTTCAAACCAAATAAGTACGTCGATTTCACCGGTCCGCCGTTGGTGACGACAAACGCAGCTGTAAACTCCTGTAGAGCATTGATAGTCTGCATGACCAGATTAAAGAAAATGATTGGTGTAAGCAATGGGATGGTAATCGTCCTGAGCATACGCAGACGGCCGGCACCATCAACCATGGCAGCTTCGTACAGCTCAGATGGAATTTGCTTGAGCCCTGCAAGGAAAAGCACCATGGATGAGCCGAATTGCCACACCACGAGCATACTGATTGTCCCTAAAGCCACATGCGGGCTTCCCAACCAGTTAACCGGCGGAATATGCAAAAAGGACAAGGTTTGATTCACAACACCTTCCTTCATAAACAGGAATCTCCATAGAATGGAGATCGCGACGCTACCGCCCAGGATGGAAGGCAGATAGTAGACCGTGCGGTACCAATTGACCGCTTTTCCTTTGATATTCAGGATCAAAGCAATGAGCAGGGCAAAAGCGAGCTTCGCAGGTACCGCAATCAGCGCATATATGATCGTGACTTTAATGGAGGGGAAGAAATCTTTATCGACCGTCAACATTTTCACGTAATTATCCAATCCAATGAACTTGCCCGGCTTTACAAGCGTGGAATCTGTGAATGAGTAATAAAACGATAAGAGCAGCGGATAAAGCTGAAACCAGAAAAATCCGATAACCCAAGGCGATACGAATAACAGGCCCCAGAGGACGTTGCGCATGCGCATGCTTTTCAAGTCAGATGTTCCTTTCCATATACGGGCTAAGTGTTAAGAAGGGTGCTGTCCGAACGGACAGCACGCCATCGAGCTTCCCTTATTTTGCTTTCATCTCTTTAAGTTTGGAGGTAAAACCACTGTAAATTTCGTCAGCTGCTTGTTCCGGTGTGAGCTTATTGTAGATCAACTTTTGGATCGAATCTTTTACGACTTGCGCAAGCTCTGCATTCGTACTGATTACGTTTGGTGAAATCGTCTTCTTGGCAGAAGCGAGTTCCAAGCCTTTGGAAATGCTAGCATCCAGTTTGCCGGATTCCTCAAGCGCTTTGCGTGCCACTGTGGAAGCAGGAATTCCGCGCTGTGTGGTCAGAAGCAGGGCAGCTTCTTTGTCATTGGTCAAGTAATTAATAAATTTGGCTGCTTCTTCTTTGTTAACTGAGTCCTGCGAGATGGCAAAACCTGTGCCTGCAACTGTAGGGTTGCCCGATTGAACGGCACCTGAATTCTCTGGGAATGCACTGACACCGATTTTCGCAGTAGGAACAGCTTGCTTGTACTTATCGATGGCTTGAACGTAGTCAAGCAGCAGACCGATTTCGCCTTTTACCCATTTCGGATTTTGCTCCATCTTACCGACGAACGCGGTGCTGTCACCGAATGGTTCAATCGCTCCGCTTTGATATAGGTTGGACAAGTAGGTAAGACCGTCCGTCAACTGAGCCTTATCGAAGCCAGGGGTGAAGTCATCATTCACCCAGCCCTTGCCTGTTTTTTGCATGATATACGGCTGCAAGATTAGCTTGTTGACCACGTCGATATCAGCAGTTAACAGATAGGCGTTTTTATCTTGTTCATGAACCTTTTTACCTTCTTCGACCAATTTATCCCAGGTCCATACGGTGTCGGCAGGAATTCCGTGCTTCTGCATAAAATCTTCGTTTATAACGGTTGTCGCTGCGAACATGCCAGACGGAATCATAATTTGCTTGCCCTTGTAGGCACCGTAATCCTTAAGAGCGGCATCCGGAATTTGTTTCATATCAATCAGGTTGCTGAGGGGGTTCAGGTCCAACATGAAGTCGCTCATCTCCACGGACCATTCATAAGTAAACTGGAAGATGTCCGGGGCCGTTTTGCCGGCGAATTGAGTTGCGAGTTTTTTGTTAAAACCGTCAAAGCCCATATATTCAGCTTCGATTTTTACATTTGGGTGCTGCTTCGTATAAGCGTCGATGGCAGCGAGCGTTGCTTTATGTCTGGCGTCGTTGCCCCACCAAGCAAAGCGCAGCGTAACGGGTTTGTTATCACTTGCTGCCGTACCTGTCCCGGTTCCTGCGGAATTGTTGGAAGCCGTAGAGGCTTGGTTGGAGCCAAAGCTGCATGCGGATAAAATGCAAAGGATGCTAAGCATTAGGACAAACATTTTGGATAGTTGATAAAGGTTTCGATAAAACAAAGTACTTCCCCCTGTCTTAAAATGAATTTCGGGCCCAATTTCAAGTTAACATGAATCCGTTTTCACAGAAAGGGGTTTCATTTTGGAATATGTTTGTTTCATTGCCCGTTTATTTTGGATTAGGTATCATATCTTTAGATTGTTCGCTTGAATTGTGCCAATTCCTATACGCATTCCTTTTACTATTCATGAAAGGATATAATAAATAAGGGGGGATCGATCATGTACAAATTAGCATTTGTTGACGATGAAACGACGACTCGGGACACGCTTTGCAGCTGTTTTCCATGGGAGAAGGCAGGATTTGAGATTGTGGCACAGTTTGGGAATGGCATGGAAGCGCTTAAATACATGCTCCAGCATAATCTGGACGCCATACTTTGCGACATTAAGATGCCTGTCATGAACGGGATCGAATTATCAAGGGAAATTCATGAACGTAAATTGCCCATACAGGTCATCCTGCTGAGCGGATTGAGGGATTTTGAGTTGGCACGGCAGGCTATCAGCTACGGAGTGAGGCACTACATGATGAAGCCGGCTAAATTCCAGAATTTGCATGATGTTCTCATGCACCTTAAGCAGGAATTAGATGAAAAAAAGGGAACCGCAGGGGAATCAGACTCCAACGGGTCAATACAGGTAGTAGCGAACGCAACGTTCTCGGATCATCCTGTGATTCAACGCATTCATCACTATGTCGAAGCCGAGTACCGCAATGTAACGCTGGAGGATGTCGCCCGGATTGTGCATATGAATCCCAGCTATGTGAGCTCATATTTTCGTAAGCTTACCGGTCATAAATTTTCGGATTATGTGCTCGCAGTGCGAATGAAAAAAGCGGCCCAGCTTTTGCGGGAGCATCGTTGGAAAGCGCTTGAGGTCAGCGAAATGGTGGGATATGCAAATGCGAAAAATTTTATACGCGCTTTTAAGCAGTATTACGGGAAAACGCCCGGGCAATTCAAACACGAGCATTAAATATGTCAAACAGAGCGATGCGGCGCTGGCGCGAAAATTTTTCTCCGAAAATTTGCGAAGAGTTATCGTACTGTCACTCATCCCTCTGACCATATTAGGTTCCTTGTCCATCTTTATTACAGTTCGGTACATCCGGGGCTCTATTGAGCAGAATAGCGAAAACCGGCTAAATCAGATCAATCAGCTCACAGAGGTCATTCCGGCTGAGCTTGATTCCTTAAGCCTCTCCTTCGATAAGGACCCGAAGATTAAAATCCGGCTGATGAACATCTTGAATGCGACCTCCTTTTCCTTTGAAGATGTGGAAGCGTTGTTCTATTTACGCAATGTCATTGATGTTCCGGCCAATTCCAAGTCCTATATTCATTCCATTTATATTTATTATGAAAATTCGCAAGGACGATTTCTTAGCTCGCGTGACGGTATTGCGCAGGTGAGTTCGACGCTGGATACAAGCTGGTACTCTTTTTATCAATCGGAAGCATTCAGGGGAGATGATGGTTTGATAACTCAGCCACGCGAGCTGGTGACCTCTTCCGATCCTAACGGCACTACACAGGTGCTGACAGTGTATCAGCCGTTCGGTGATTTGGATGTGAAGGGGCATCCCCGTGGTCTCATTGTCATGAATGTCATGCCTTCCTATTTCGCCAAATCGCTGAATTTATTTAACGATTGGCAGGGCAGTTATTCGTATATCGCAGATGAAAAAGGAGATCCGATAATCACCTCTGACAGCTTCGCAGGCAGTATCCCGCTTCCGTCGTCTGAGCAGTTATCAAACGGCCAATCACTTCGCTCTTCTCTTGACGGCGCTTTGGTCACGATGAAACAATCTCGGCGCTTGGCTTGGATTGCCGTATCCGTTATTCCAACGAAAGCGTTGTACAGTCTTCCTCGTATGATCGTTTATATCGCCCTGGCCCTATCCGTGTTCTCCTTGCTGCTGAGCATGTTATATGCGTTATGGATCACAAGGAAAAATTACCGTCAGGTCTCACAAATCGTACATGTGCTGGAGCATGCTGACCGTCATGAGGATGCCATTCCTGCCATGCCCGAGAGGATTCAGGACGTGTACGAGCTGATCGTTAAGAACATTCTCGATACGTTTCTAAAGCAAAAGTATTTGCGGATCCAACTTTCCGAACGGCAGGCGAAGATGGAGTTACTGGAGCTTAAAGCACTTCAGTCCCAGATGAATCCACATTTTATGTCCAACACGCTGCATTCGATTTATTGGAAGGCCTTCCAGTTGACTCGTTCACCGAATGATGCCTGTGTCATGATCGGACAGTTGAGTGATTTATTGGAATACGCTCTGCGTGGAACGGATGATGCGGTAACGCTGCAGGATGAGCTTGCCAACGTACGAGGCTATATACAACTGCAAAAAACGCGGTTTTCAGATCGCTTGAAGGTGATTTGGGATGCAAAGGCAGAGTTGGAGAACTGCCGTGTCGTGAAAATCAGCATGCAGCCGCTAATCGAGAACAGTATCCATATCGGTCTCGCTGCTCAAGATCAGATGGCCGTTAAAGTCAAGTGCCGTATGAATGGTTCAAGCCTGCATGTTACCATTATTGATAACGGACCGGGGATATCGCGCGATCGGCTTGAGCAAATCCGCGCGTCATTCGACTCCGATACGATGCAAGGCAAGCATCTTGGACTTTTTAATACAAGCAAAAGGCTTGTGCTTCATTACGGCGTAGGGAAATGGATGCGTATTCTCAGCAAAGAGGGGAAGGGTACGGCTATTACGTTGATTTTTCCGCAATAATTTATAAAAATGGAAGATGTATGAGGGGACTTCTTCACGGAGGCTCCTTTTTTGCGATCGGATTTTTGGACTAGGTAAAAATATTACACGGAAACGAGTCTAAATCCTGAACCGCGATTTTTGTCGAATCCCTCTATAATGATGAAGACGATTAGGATAATCATCAGGAGGTAGAACATATGGAATTGGGGATGGAAACCGCAAACCGGAAAGTGAGAGGAAAATGGTGGAGCCAGCAAAGGAAGGAGGCTGTTATCGGGTGGATATTTCTAGCGCCTGAAGCGGTAGGGATCATTACCCTTGCCATATTCCCTTTGATTTTCTCGTTGTTTCTGAGTTTTACGAATTGGAACCTTGCAGGCGGCTTTGAGGAGATGAATTGGGTAGGGCTCGCTAATTTCGAGAAAATGGTGGACGACACCAAGTTCTGGAAGGCCTTGGAGCATAATCTGTTTTTCACAGCAGTGACTGTGCCTATGGGGCTCTTGATCGCAATGGTCATGGCAGTTCTCATTCACACAAAGGTTTATGCCAAAGATCTGTTCAAAATTTTATTTTTTATTCCTTACATTTGTTCCACAGTCGCTATCGCCGCAGTCTGGGCAGCTCTTTATCATCCGTCGAGTGGTCCGATCAATCAATTTTTGATGGCGATTGGCATGGATCACCCGCCCAAGTGGCTTGTCGATTCTCAGTACGCTCTTGTCGCTATTATGATTATCGCGATTTGGCAGGCGCTCGGTTATCAGATGATTATCTTCCTTGCAGGGTTGACACAAATATCGGAGGATATCTACGAATCCGCCAGGATCGACGGTGCATCAGGTACGCAGCAATTCTGGTTCATCACGGCTCCCTTATTGGCGCCGACGACGTTGTTCCTTACGATTACGACGATCATCGGTTCTTTTAAAGTGTTCGACCTCATTAAGTTCTTGACAGACGGAGGGCCGAACGACGCTTCGACGGTACTTGTATACCGGATCTATGAAGAAGGCTTCATTAATTTTAATATGGGCTATGCTTCTGCGCTTTCTTGGGTGTTGTTTCTGCTGGTCATTGCCGTCACGTCGGTGACATGGATTCTACAGGCTCGGGAGAAACGTTCATAAGGAGGGGGAAACCATAGTGAAAGCTAAAAAACTACAGCTCGATAGAATGATATTAACTGCTATTTTCGGAGCTTGCTCCATCTTGTTCATTATTCCGCTCATTTGGATGCTGTCGGCATCTGCCAAATTAGAGCGGGACGTGATGACGTACCCGATCCAATGGATTCCAACAACTTGGAATTGGACTGTCAATTTTCAAAAGGTGTGGATGGAGAAAGTACCCTTCTCCATGTTCTACTGGAATTCGTTGAAGCTCGCAATCATTGCGACGCTGGCAACGCTGCTCTTTTCATCGATGGCAGCCTTTGCCTTCTCTAAGCTGCAGACTCCCGGTAAAGGTATCATGTTCGGCTTGATGATGTCATTCATGATCATTCCGGAACAGGCGACGCTCGTCCCGCGATTCATTATGATCAAATGGCTCGGGTTATATAACTCGCATGAGGGCTTGATTCTGATGTTGGCCTTCTCCATGTACTTCACATTTCTCATGAGGCAATTTATGATGGGTGTTCATAACGATTTTATCGAAGCGGCCAAGATTGATGGAGCGGGTTACTTCAGAGTGTATGCACAAATCATGTTGCCGCTGTGTAAACCGATCTTGGCAACAGCCGGTATCATAAAGTTTATTTGGACATGGAATGATTATCAGAACCCGTTAATTTTCTTGTTTAAGAAGGAGTTATTTCCGCTGCCGCTAGGCATTCAATTTTTCCGTCAGGAGTATTCCAACAACGTTTCTCTGATGATGATGGCTGCTGTGTCTGCCATTATACCTCTGATTATCGTCTTCGTCATATTACAGAAGCAGGTCATTAACGGGATAACGGTTGGTGGGGTAAAAGGATAATCGTCAGCATGTCAAAAAAATGCACGTTAAACAGTTATACAAAGTACACGGTCTTTCGCTTGCGAATTGGTTAAGCTTAGGAGGCAAAACGACAGTTGAGTAGAGGGGATCCGATGAGATGAAGAAAATAGCGACAACAATGGTGTTAAGTATGAGTCTATTCTTGGCAGCTTGCAGTGGGGGCACACAATCGCCTGCAGCAGGAGAGAATAGCGCAACGACGAAAGGTGCCACAACGACGATTAAGGTGTACACGGCTTACAAAGGCGAGCCCGGTGAGCCGCTGATGAAGATTATCGAAGCTTATAATGCGCAGGCGAAGAACGTGAAGGTAGAGCATGTGGCACTTGTCCAAAATAATGATAGCCGCGAAATGCTTCAAAAGTTCGATGTGCTTGCCGCTTCTGGTGAACAGGTGGATGTTCTTTTCCTGAACAACGAAGGCTTTGTGACGGAACGCGCTGGCAACGGGGTACTGTATCCGCTGGATGAATTCTATCAGGCAAATCAAATTAATCCGGAGAAAGACTTTTACAGGGATCCGGTTTATAACGGGAAGCACTACGGCATGATGGCTAACGCAAGCTTCTGGTATGTCGCGATGAATGAAACCCACTTAAAGGAAGCTGGACTCAAGCTGCCGTCTCCCGACTGGACGTGGGATGATTTCAGGGAATATGCCAAGAAGCTGAAGATGAGCAAGGAAGGGAGATACGGCGCCTATTTCCACACATTCGGGGAATATGCGAATATTATCGCTTACACTGATTTCAAGAATCCACAGCTAAAAGAAGACGGTACTCTGCAATTCGATGATCCAAGCTTCGAGTACTGGTTTAAACTTCGGAGAGCGATGGAGGTTGAAGACAAATCAGTACGTCCGCATGCAGATGTGCTGTCAGCCAAACAGCATTGGGCAACGGATTTCATGAACGGAACGACGAGCATGCTGCCAATACCGATGTATTCACTGGATGAAGCGTTTCTGAATAAAGAAAGCTACCCTCGTGATTTCAAAATTACGTTCGCTCCGCTTCCGCGTTCTTCCAACAATGTGGAGCCGGGTTTGACCAACATTGCAGGTTCTTTTTTCACGATTCATAAAAATTCCAAAAATAAAGAAGCGGCGTTTGATTTTATAAAATTTGCAACAACGGATGGTGCTTCATTAGCGGGATGGATTCCGGGTTGGACGAAAGCGGACGGCAAAGCCGTGCTTGATAAAACGATCCAGGGTAAAACGGATCTTGTCGACAGCGAAGCTTTGAATAAGGCTATTTTCAATGATCAAGTAAGGACTGTCGGCACTTCCGTCATCAGTGTTCCCTATCAGCAGCAATTGAAGAAGGTAGCGGAAGCTGGATTGAACAAGTATATGTTGGACAACACCTCGTATGAGGATGCACGTAAGTTCATGATGGAGGAAGGCCAGAAGATCATTAACCAGAATAAAAAGTAATTAGCAGTGCGGGGAATCGGCGAATTCGCCGATTCCTTGTTTTAATTTGCAGCGAATGATGTATGATAGTTGAAAAGTGTTTATATTGGAGGAATTGAGATTGGCTTTGAGCTGGTTGTACCGCGTATCGTTTTACCGTAGGATCCAAATATCATTGCTGCTGTTCCTTATTATTCCACTGCTGCTGATTACCGGGTTGTCTTATGTCGCGAACAAGCAGGCGAATGAAGAGAACGTTCGGATGAATATGAAAGGAATTATCGGGATTCTGGCCAACGATTTGTCAAAAACGGCTAACGACGTTACGTATACGGTTAATCAGTATGCCCCATCCCAATCAAACGGGTTATTTGATAGTTTGAGAGAGTTAAGCGATTTGAAGGTATTCAATAGTTTTGAGAATTATCGCACATATACCCGTCTGAATGAAAGCGCTGCTCTACAGGCAGGCAAATTATCACTGGCCCATGTTAATGTGTTTTTCGTGAATCGTGCCTATTATCCAATCATCGGCACCATCAATGATCAAGATGTAGCTGATCTACGGAAAGATAGTCGTTTCGAGCATCTAACGGAAGAGGAAGCTTCAACTGGTATTGTCCGCTGGTTCCGGGCGGAACAGAGCAGCAATTACGGGAGTGTATTCAGTGCGTCTTACTATCTGTTTGTGAAAAAAACAGTGTATGATCCCTTCCGTAGCCTAGTGCTAGGTACGCTCTTCATCGGGATTCCTGACGTGTATTTTGAGGGGCTGTTCAGCAACGCAGGAGAGGGCGTATTCACCTTGTACGAAGCGGATGGATCGGCAATCGCAGGCATGGGAGGAAGCCCGAAATCATTATCCGAAGGTCCCGCCGAGGGATGGATGAGGGAGAAAACAGAAGTTCCGGGTACGTCTTGGATTTTGACCTACGATATGAATGCCGATTTGGCGACCGGGGACGCGACACAGCGATTCTGGTATTTAATTATGGCGGTCTGTATCGTCATGTTCGTTTTCTTATTCATGTCCGGCGTAATTGCGAAGGGACTCAATAGGCCGATTCAGAAGTTGATGCGTATCGCTTCCCAATACGGCGAGGGCAATAGCTCCATCAGGTACCATGCCGAGGGTCAGGACGAAATCTCGAATCTTGGCCAATCAATTAACAGCATGCTGGATAATATCAATGCACTGATTCGCAAAGTGGAAGCCGAGCAGGAAGAGAAGCGGACCATTGAGCTCTATGCGTTGTTTTCGCAAATTCAGCCGCATTTTTTACTGAATACGCTTAATTCCATCAAGTGTAATTTGGCAATCGAAGGCGATAAGGTGCACAGTGAAACGATCGACTCCTTAATGGCATTGCTTCGTGCCCATCTGCGTGTGCATGAACCGCTAACATTGGCCGACGAGTGCAAGCTGCTAAACCAGTACGTGTCTATCATGCGAATGCGTAACCGACTGTCGATCGAGCTCGTCATCGAGCTGCCTGACCGGGTCCGCAAGTTGCTTGTCCCGCGACTGCTGCTTCAGCCTTTGGTCGAAAATAGCATCATCCACGGGTTCAATCATGCGAGTGTCTCCCCGAGAATTGTGGTGGCGGTTCAGGAAGTGGAGAGCGGCGTCTTGATTCAGGTTGCCGATAACGGGAAGGGGATCGCTCCAGATCAGGCAGAGGCACTGAATCGAAAGCTGGAGAATGAGGTGGAGCAGGTTGGCGAGCGTGGAATCGGAATGTATAACGTGATGCGCCGCTTAAAGCTGACATTTGGCGATAACGCCAACTTGTTTGTCAGGCAGAGGGCAGGTGGAGGCTTTACTGCTGACTTGTTTATTCCACGGAACGAATTCGAAGGAAGGGATTAGGCCGATGTTTAAGGTGATGCTAATCGATGATGACGTACCTGTCGTTGAATATATACGCAAGCTGGTGAACTGGGAAGCATTGGGACTTCTCGTATGCGCCGAAGCCTATTCGGCAGCTGAGGCGAAAGTGCAATATGAAGCAGCGCTCCCGGACATTTTGATAACGGATATCGGTCTACCGGATGGCAACGGGATTGAGGTAGCCCGGCAATTTCGCAGTATGAACAACCAACTGCGCGTGATTTTTCTTACCTGTCATGAAGATTTCCAATACGTCAAGGAAGCGCTGCGGATCGATGCGGACGATTATGTGGTGAAGGACGAGCTTAGCCTTGAGAAAATTACGGAAAGTCTGGACAAGGCGATATCCCGGCTCTCGAACGAGCAGGAACAGCTGGAGCAAATGGCGTACAAGAGTGAATTGGCACGGAATAAAGACATTCTGCTGCAGCAATTTTTCCATGAATTGTCCCATACCTCGGATCCTGAGGGACTGCTTGAACATGGTCGTCGGCTCGGCATCGATTGGACGGATGTTTGGTTCAGTGCAGCATCGTTTCATCTGGATCATGGAGATCTCTTGGAGAAATACGAGAGGAAGAACCTCGAGTTGGTTCATTATGCCGCTTATAATATTGCTTTGGAATTGGCATCCGGGACCCGCAACACGTTGTTTTTGGCCAAAGATCAACGATTGTGGGCGGTTTCCTGCGAACAGCAGCCGGATGAGGCAAGAGCATCATTGGAACAATTCGTGCCGCTTCTTAAGGAGAAGCTGCTTGAGTTCTTGAAAGTGGACTGTTATGCCGCGATTGGAGAAGAGTCAAGTTCGCTTTCGGAGTTAGGCAGTTTAATAGGGAAAATTAAACATTACCATGATCGCCGGTTCTACATAGATAGCCGTTACGAGGAGGCATTATGGCCCCGGGCAGATAATGTTCTTTTAACGGAGCCAGGTACAAGCCTCGGGCTTGAAGCGCTTTCGGCGAAATGGATGGAGGCGCTCTTCGATGGGAACCGGTCCCTGTCGCATATTTATCTGGGGAACCTGAAGCGGGCGATATACACGGCATCCATGGACACAGTGAAAACGAAAGAGCGGCTGCTTCGGCTGATACAAGAGGTCAGTATACGGTTTAGCCGATCCGTACCCGCAGGTATTCAGGAGGACATTGCACATACGGTTCGCCTGGAGGAAGCTTTCCGGATTGTGCGTTGGTATTCCGAACGTCTGATCGATGATATTTTATCGTCAGCAGAAGAGACCAATGAGACCAACCCGGACATCAAGGCGATACAAATTTACATCCGCGAGCATATTTACAGAAACATCACGTCGATTGATATCGCGAGACACCTGCACTTGAATCCAAGCTATTTCTCGCGTTACTTCAAGAAACTTACGGGCCAGAATTTCACCGATTACGTCCATTTGATCAAAATGGAGGAAGCGAAACGGCTGCTCGCCAAAGGCGAAACAGCGGAAAATATAGCGTATATGCTCGGTTATTCGGATCGTGCTTATTTCTCAAAAGTGTTCAAGAAATATACAGGGGTGAGCCCCAGCGAATACAAGCTGCGCCCCTAATCCATGAAGGAGTGAGAACGTGACGAATTTCAATATGTCTATTGAACGGATTCCATGGGTTTCAGACCAAGGTGATGGTACTTTCACCAACCCGATCCTGCATGCGGACTATTCGGATCCTGATGTCGTAAGGGTCGGAAGTGTTTTCTATATGACGGCATCCAGCTTCGGCCATATCCCGGGGCTGCCGATCCTGCATTCCAAAGATCTTGTGAATTGGCGCTTAATTAATCATGCTATCCCACGCATGCCGCTCAGCGGATACGATCGCCCGCAGCACGGGAATGGTGTATGGGCTCCGAGCATTCGGTTTCACGAAGGAAAGTTTTGGATATTTTACGGTGACCCCGATGTCGGCATCTTCATGACCACCGCCGATGATCCTGCCGGTAGTTGGTCAGAGCTTCACCTCGTGCATGAGGGCAAGGGCCTTATCGATGCATGCCCTTTCTGGGATGATAACGGCGAAGCTTATCTAGTTCACGCCTATGCACAGAGCCGAAGCGGTATCAAACATAGACTTCGTGTACGACGTATGTCTTCGGATGGGAAGCGGCTTCTTGGTGAAGGCGCTATCATCATAGATGACATGGAGCGTCATCCGACCATTGAAGGGCCGAAAATGTATAAAAAACACGGCTATTATTATATATTCGCACCTGCCGGAGGCGTTGAGGAAGGCTGGCAGACGGTACTTCGAGCTTCCAATCCACTCGGTCCGTATGAGGATCGAATTGTGCTGCAGCAGGGTGCTACCCCGATAAACGGTCCTCATCAGGGGGCATGGGTGGAACTCGAATCGGGTGAATCTTGGTTTATTCATTTTCAGCATAAGGAGGCTTATGGCCGTATCGTTCATTTACAGCCAATGACATGGACAGAAAATCATTGGCCTGCGATGGGGATAGACATTGACGGGGACGGCATCGGAGAGCCAGTTCTAAACTTTAGTAAGCCGAATGTCGGCGGTGAGTACCCAATCTGTGTTCCGGCAGCTTCAGATGATTTCACTTGCGAACAATTGGGGTTGCAATGGCAGTGGCAGGCTAACCCGGAAGCAGGGTGGCACTCCCTTACGGCACGGCCTGGATGGCTCAGGCTGTCTTCGCAAACCTTGCCCGAAGGCGCTGCTTCCTTGTTTCAGGCACCTTATTTGCTGCTTCAGAAGTTCCCTGGTCTAACTTTCGAGACAACGGTTTGTGTGGCTGGAGCCGGACTGAATGCCGGGGATCAGGCGGGGCTTATGGTATTCGGTTACAGCTTTGCGGCTTTGACGTATACGGTAGATCCCGAGAAAGGACCCCTGCTTCAAGTTCTCGAAGGGGATCAAGAGGGGCAAGCCGTGAGATGGCAACACAGAATTACCGATAATGCCGGACAGGAAGTATCTTTGCGTGTCGTCATCCAGCCAGGATCAGTATGCACGTTCCAATTCAGTCTTGACGGATACATCTATGAAGCTGTTGATCTTCCTGCTTTTCAAGCGACGGTAAGCAAGTGGGTAGGTGCGAAAGTAGGGTTATTTGCGCAAGCAGGGAGCACGGCTGGGGGCTTCGCGGACTTCAATCGGTTCACTGTAACAAGTGTTTCCGAGTAAATATTATGATTGGTTGAGGGGAGGGAATCAACGTGAGCTTAGATGGTGAGAAAAGGATTTGGTACCGCAGGCCGGCTGCGGAATGGAACGAGGCGCTGCCACTTGGTAACGGAACGTTGGGGGCGATGATATTCGGCAGCCTTCATAGCGAAAGAATTCAACTGAATGAGGACTCGCTCTGGTACGGCGGTCCTCGCGATCGACATAACCCGGACGCAGCAGCATATTTACCGCAGATTCGCGAACTTGTGTTCGCGGGACGCCCGAAGGAAGCGGAACGCTTGGCGGCGCTTGCCATGACAGGGCTTCCAGAAACGCAGCGGCACTATGTGCCTCTGGGGGATCTGCTGTTGACGTTTCCCCATGAGAAAGACAGAGAAGTTAGGAAATATATACGTGAGTTGGACTTGTCGGAAGCGATGGCCAAAGTATCTTACAAGATCAGCAATACTTTATATCGTCGTGAGATTTTTATCAGCCATCCGGATCAGGTGCTTGCCGTTCGCCTGACCGCGGACCGTCCAGGTGCGCTTACGCTAACGGCACGTCTATCCCGGGAGAAGTGGAGATACGTCGAGCGAATCGAGAAGATTGGAAATGATACCCTCGCTATGCGCGGAACCAGCGGAGGCGAAGGTGGCGTAGACTATCGTGCTGTTCTTCGCTGCACTGTATCAGGAGGTAGTTTGAAAGCAATCGGCGAGCATCTGGTGGTAGAGGGTGCTGACGAAGTCATCTTCTTTCTTGCAGCGGCCACGACCTTTCGATATCAAGATCCGGAGTCGTATTGCTTGGAACGCGTGGAAGCGGCGGCGAAGAAAGGTTTCGAAAGCGTTCTGACAGATCATCTTGAGGATTACTCCCGTTTATTCGGACGGATGCATTTTACTCTGACGGGCGACGAAGAGCTCAGAGAGTTGGATACCACAGAGCGATTAGAACGGATTAGATCAGGGGAGCGGGACAACGGATTAAGCGCGTTATACTTCCAGTTCGGACGATATCTGCTCATCGCTTCAAGCCGTCAAGGTTCACTGCCAGCGAATTTGCAAGGTATTTGGAATCATGAGTTCCTTCCGAGATGGGATAGCAAATTCACCATTAATATTAATCTGCAGATGAATTATTGGTTGGCTGAGGTTTGCAATTTGCCTGAATTGCATGAGCCGCTCTTTGAGCTTATTGAAAGGCTGGTTCAATCCGGGAAGCGTACGGCCGGCGTCATGTATGGCTGCAGAGGATCTGCTGCGCATCACAATACAGATATATGGGCGGACAGCGCACCGCAAGATACATGGATCCCTGCAACCTATTGGCCGCTTGGGCTAGTTTGGTTATCGCTTCATATCTGGGAGCATTATCAGTACTCCGGCGATAAGGAGTTCCTTGCAAAGCGTTATCACATTTTGAAAGAGGCATCGCTGTTCGCTCTAGACTTTCTAGTCGAGAGTCCCGATGGTAATCTGGTCACATGCCCCACGATTTCACCGGAGAATGCCTATTTACTGCCAAATGGAGAGACTGGGATCTTCACGTATGGCGCTACAATGGATAATCAGCTGCTGCGCGAATTATTCAGGGCTTGTGAGCAAGCGGCTGGGCTCTTGGTAGTCGATGATGATTTCCGCAGGGAGTTAAATAAGGCTCATGGCCGTTTACCTCAGACGGTCATCGGGAAGCATGGGCAAATTCAGGAATGGATTCACGATTACGACGAAGCGGAGCCGGGCCATCGCCATATCTCTCATTTGTTCGGACTTCATCCTGGGAACGAAATCAGTGTCAGCAGAACGCCGGAGCTAGCCCGTGCAGCCAGAGTTACGCTGGAGAGGAGGCTGCGCAGCGGAGGCGGCCATACAGGCTGGAGCCGAGCATGGATCATTAATTTCTGGGCGCGGCTGTTGGATGGGGAACAAGCCGGCGCACATTTGCAGCAGCTTCTTATGAAATCCACATTACCGAACTTGCTGGACAATCACCCTCCTTTCCAGATCGATGGTAATTTCGGCGGCGCTGCAGGGATTGCCGAGATGCTGCTCCAGAGCCACGAAGGCGAGCTGCATCTGTTGCCCGCCCTGCCTCCCGAATGGCAAGAGGGACGAATAAGCGGACTTCGAGCGCGAGGCGGTTATACACTTGACCTGGATTGGACAAACGGCCGATTGCTGCTTGCCCGAATCGTCGCGCAACGAGATGGTGTCTGTCTAATGCGGATCAGCGGCTCGAAATTACATGAGTTCCCTGTGCTTGCTGGCTGCACGTATCGCTGCGAAGCTGATGGAACGTTAGAAACGGGCAATCTCCGTATTCGCATTGACAATTGAACAGGCAATTCGTATGATCCAAATAGGATTGTAAAAAAATGCAAATGGGGTCGATTGCTGATGGCGACAGCTGACTGGGCGAACAAAATTACCGAAATCACATTGTTTGTGGAAGATTTGTATCGGTCGAAGGCATTCTACCAAGAGACTTTCAAACTTGCGATTATATATGAGGATGAGAGTTGTGCGGTTTTCGATTATGGCAATACAAGCATCAATCTGTTAAAACAATCGAATGCCGGAGAGTTGATTAAGCCGGCGCAGGTTGGTCGTGGCGGAGATGGCGCGCGTTTTCAGTTCACGATTCAGGTACCGGACGTTGACCGGGTATGCGATGAACTGAAAGTACGGGGTGTTCAGTTATTGAATGGACCGATAACGCGTCCTTGGGGGCGGAGGACGGCTTGCTTTGCCGATCCAGATGGGCATTTGTGGGAAATTGCTCAGGTGCTTTAAAGTCGTTGACATGCTTACTCTTATCAGGCAAAAAGCTGCTGGCCGGAGCCATGCGGTTCCTCTTCAAATCTCCAATGATCGCTGTGCGATCGTAAACCTTCAATTCGTTAATGGGCAGCCTAGATTAATTATAACTTTATATATTATTGATGTTTCGTTGTACCAAATGGAGAGTATGATTTCCGAAATCAACAGTGAATGTAGGATAAAAAGAAGAAGGTAGCCGATCAGTCCGGTTACCTTCTTTTTTAACGAGAATAATATCTTGAAAAATTTTAGTAGTTTAAAGTTACTTAATAATAATTTCAACTTTAGTACCATTTGGGTACTTTTCAAGTTGATTTGATATCCATGAGCCTGCACCGCGATTATCTGCAGGTGTCACGTACATTATATCAGCACCAGCACCACCCTCTGCACACATTGCCATTGGCCACTCATCACGGTCATATCCCTTCTTAGTAGGTATACCTTTAAGCGATTGATCTCTATTATGGTCTGCCTTCTCCCTATCTATTGTACAAATATTTGATTCTCCATGTTCTATTGCCGACTTAATATGGGCACCGGTTTCCGGATAACGTTCCTTTGGGAAGATGATGGTCACCAAAGATCCTTTTTGAACGGCAGTTTTACTCTGAAAGATCCCAGATTGAGTTAAATATGTAGCTGTTGAAATAAACACCACTAGTAAGAATAACCAAAGAAGTTTCTTAATAATTCCATCTCCATCTCTAGATTAGTAATGAATACCATTATAAAACCGATTTTTTAATTTGTCTTCTAATTGAATAGAAAAAAGTGATTGTGCTTATAACGGGAGATTAACACTATGTGAGAAAAGGTGGTTTTATCCAAACACCGAATAATTTAATAAATATAAATTTTATTGGAAGCTAACTATCTGTGTTCAATCGGTTAAGGCAGACGAATGAATTTATAACTTCCATAGGGGGCTGATGAGAAATGGCACGGATTCATGTAATGATTGTTGATGACGAGGTGCTTGCCATTCAACACCTTAAGCAGTTGATCAATTGGGAGGAACATGGCTTCACCCTGGCAGGAGAATCAGCACGTCCCAAGCAAGCATTGTCGATGATAGAGCAACTCAAGCCGGAGCTTATCTTTGTCGATATCCGCATGCCTCAAATGGACGGTCTGACGTTCTGCAAGGAAGTCTTGGCGCTGAATCCGACAGTGAAGCTCATTTTATTGTCATCCTACAAAGAATTTGAATACGCCAAAGGGGCGATCCAGCTAGGGGTTTTCAACTATTTGGTGAAGCACGAGCTGGACAGTGTAAGCTTGAGCAAAGAGCTGGAAGCCGTGCGAAAGGCGATTCAAGATGATCACAATAAACAAGGCATTATGATTAAGCAGGCATTGAAGGAGTTGACAGCAGGCGATCCTTCTTCGATTGAGCTTTTAGAGTTAGTTCCAAAACGCAATTTGGATGCAGGTCAAGTGTTTATGTACATTTTGCTAGAGAAAGATGCTCCCTATCCAGTATTAACTGGGTATATGGCTGACAGCAAGTCCCTAGCCGAACTGGAAGAAAATTTGGTCTGTGAGCAGGATGTGTTAGGGATTGCGTACAAGGAAAGCAGCCGATTGGGGATTGTGGTTATTCTGGAGCCGGGTAGAAGTATGAAAGCTGCGGCAGAGATGCAGTTTTTCAAGGCGCGCGCTATTCAAAACGCTTTTTTGCGGCTTTATCCTGGTGAAACCGTTTCGGTCGTATATTCTGGCTTATTTCGCAAGTTGGAAGATTTGCCAGACATCCATCGGCAGGCGCAACAGGTTCAAAGAATGCGATTTATGTTTGGAAACGGTTCGATTTCATCTATCGAGGATCAGTTAAAGCGGGTGATTTCAAGTCGGCAGCAAAACTTACCAGACCTCAATGCGGCCGAGTGGGAACAACTTTATTCCCGCAATGGGTTAGACGCGCTGCTCGAAGAATTGGAAAAGAGATTCCAGGACATTCAAGAGACATATTCGGCTGAGCGGCTTTCCGAACTGTGTTCGGTAATGACTGGCTGGATTGACAGGCATCGTGCAGAGCGTGCGCTGCCGCTGCTTAAGCAGCTTTGGCAGCAAAGACAGATCTGGACAGAACAATGGCGCACTTTACAAGGAATCCAACTATGGTTAACGGAAATGGTAAAGACGACGCTTCAGCAGGAGCAACAGCCCTTTTCACGTAAAATACGTGAAGCGCTTGAGTTCATGAATAGCCATTATAACAAAGAAATAAGTACAGAAGAGATTGCCATGCAGGTTGGTTTAAGCGGCGAGCATTTCCGGCATATGTTCAAGGAGGAGACCGGACAGACGGTGCTGGATGTGATAACGGCCATTCGGATGAACAATGCCAAGGCGCTGTTGCGAAGCGGACATTACAAGCTCTATGAAGTTGCGGAACTGGTGGGGTATCGAAGCAGCTATTATTTTACTAAAACGTTTCGCAAGCAGACAGGCATACATCCCCATGCGTTTGTCGAGCAATCGAAAGAAGGATGATTCGAATGAAGATCAGAACCAAAATCATCGTAAGCACTGCAGCCATTGTCTCCATTTCCTTACTCGTCAGCAGTTTTATTACTTATACCTACGTAGCCCGTATCATACGAGAACAATCGATCAGGGATAACCAGACGAAGCTCGCACAAATCTCCTCATCCATAACCAGAGTACAGGAGCGATTGGCCAAAACAGCCGAAATCATTATCGTTGACCCAGGGATCAATGGAAAGATGGTCCCTAATGGGAGCTTAACAAGCGAACAGCAATATTTCCGCAAATATGATGTGCAGCAGATGCTGCAGCGCTTTCGTGCGCTCAATTCTTCGCTTCTGAACATTATGATTGTCCGACCGGATGGCGAAATATTCTCCAACAATAGCGGATACGAAAGCTATTTTCACGAATATTTGGATGAGGAATGGATTAGGCCGTTCTTCCAGCATGGCGAAGCGGCTGTCTACTCAGCGCCGCATAAACTTCAATATTCGAATGGGACATACTCGGTCATCAGTTATGTAAGTCCTTATCGGAATATGCAAGATGCGGCGGAAACTAAGCCTTACTTCTTAATTTTAGAAATTAGGTTGGATGAAATTGAACGTATATTTGAAAATAGCAGCAGAGATTTTGCCTGGTTGAGGCTGTTGAACGATCAGGATCAGCCCATTTACGATAGTCAGGCGATGGGGAATGAAAAGGGAGAGGCACCGTCCACTGCGCGGATGATTTCCATGGAAGACGTATCCATGTTGGCTGGATGGCGTCAAGAAGCGTACATCTCTGAGGAACAGCTGTATGAGAAAATTCGGCCTATTCTGTTCTTTTACCTGCTTATCGGCATGGCGAGTTTGGCTTTCATTATGCTTGTAATGTTTCCCAGTATGCTCCGCATTACTAAGCCGATTATTGTAATGACAAGAGCAATGCGACGATTGTCGGCCGGTGAGTTGAACACGGCTGTGAACATTCGCAGCGGTGACGAGATGGAGCTTTTAGGGAATGGCTTTAACCGAATGGCGAAGGATTTGCAGATCTGGATGGAATCAGCCATGCAAGAACAGGAGCTGAAGCGAAATATCCAAATCAACCTGCTGCTCTCAGAAATCAACCCACATTTTCTGTATAATACCTTGAATACCGTCATCTATTTGTCGCAAGCGGAGCGAAGCAAGGATGTCATCACGATTACGAAAGCGTTAATTGATATTCTTCAGGATACGATCAAGACGGGGGAAGATGCCTATTTTACGACCATTCGTGCAGAAGCGGAGATCGTAACCAAATATGCAGCAATTCAGCAATATCGCTACCCAGATCGTTTTCGGCTGCAATGGTCGTTCGGAGAGGGAACTGTGGGATGCATCATCCCGAGAATGATCATACAACCAATTGTGGAGAATGCTTTATTCCACGGCGTATTTGCAAACGAGGATATTGGCAGGATCCAAATCGAATCGTCTCTAGTCGGCGAGGAGCTTCAAATCGTGATTCAAGACAATGGATGCGGCATGAGTGCAGAGAAGATGAATGGGCTGTTCACCAAAAATCGGACTTCCACTTTTTCGAATCAGACGAAAGGCATCGGCCTTGCCAATATTAGGGAACGTATCGAATTTCATTATGGTCACCCATATGGTGTCGATCTGGTGAGCACACCGGGGCAAGGAACGACGGTTGTCCTTCGATTGCCTATTCTTATGTCATGAAAGAGAGATGAAACGCGCGACCGGATTGGTTCACAAATAGCCGGATTGTTGCATAGGAAAGTACACAAAAAGAAAGTATTCTTACTTGTGTAAGCGATTTCACTCGATGATTGGAGAGGTTATCATGAAACATTTGAAAAAAACATGGATCGTCCTTACGACTGTAGCGTCAATCACAACGGTTATTTTGTCGGGATGCAGCAGTTCGGACACACCAACTCCGAATACTACTTCCGCTACAGGAAACAGCACATCAACCGCAACCAAGTTTGGTGGAGTTCCCACGGATCTGAAAGGCACAATCAAGGTGTGGGACTGGGATGAGGCATTCCTAAAGCGTATGGTGCCAGAGTTTAACAAGGTATTCCCGAACGTGAAAGTGGAATATACCGTCGTCAACAATGGCGATTTCATGCAGAAGCTGCAGAGCGGTATCGCTTCCGGCTCGGAAGTGCCGGATGTCATTCTTGGAGAGATGAACTATCGCGGTCAGCTATTCGATCTGGGAATCCTCGATAATCTTGAAAAAGCGCCATACAACTTCTCAAAGAGCGAGCTGCTGGACTACCTGCCCGCGATTCTCTCCAATGCCAAGGGGGAGCTTGTCGGTGTCGATCAATCAATTACGCCGGCAGGATTAGCATACCGTAGGGATTTGGCTCTCAAATATTTGGGTACCGAGGACCCAACTGCTGTAGCCGCATTACTATCCGATTGGAAAGCATTTATTGAGAAAGGGAAAGAAGTGAAGGAGAAGAGCGGAGACACGGTTACGATGTTTGCAAGCTTCGATGATGCGTATCGCGTCATTCGCGAACAAGCCTCCAAGCCATTTGTGAACGGTACGAATATCAACATAACGGAACGCTTTAAGCAGCCAATCGAGACCGTATTCAGTATGCGCGATGCAGGTGTTCTTGGTAAATATGAATCCTACACGCCCGGCTGGAATGCTTCCTTTGCAAAGGGAGACAATATCTTTTATCCAATGGCTCCTTGGGGTGCAAAGTGGAACATTTCAGCTAACGACAAGGACGGCGTTGGCCGCTGGGGACTAATTCCGGCACCAGGCGGAAGCTATACCTATGGCGGTACCTCTATCGGCGTCTTTAAGGACAGCAAAAACAAGGAAGCGGCTTGGGCTTACATTTATTTCAACTATTTATCCGATGAAGGGCTTGCAATCAGCTATAAGGAATTCGGTAATATGCCGGGAATCAAGTCTTTCTTCGACAAGCACAAGGACTGGCTGGACGCGGGGATCGAATATGATAAATACTTTAAGGATCAGAACCTCAGCAAGACGTTCTTCGAGAAAATTGTTCCAACCGTGAAAGCAGATCAGCAAACGAAATACAATGCGATTGTTCAAACCGCTTATAGCTCACTTTATCCACTTTGGATGAAAGACGGCAGCATCAGTGCGGCGGCCGCACTCGAAAAGTTGAAGGGGGAAGTCAAAAACCTGGCCCCTGAGGTTTCAATCAAGTAATACGTGATTCAGCTTTGCGAAGCAACTGCTGTGGCTCGCATTATTGCTTGCGGCGGTTGCTTCCTTGCCTAGAGGAGGAATTAAGCATGGAGGTAGTGAATGCTGCTGTCACACAAGCAACCAAAAGTAAAATAAAGTCCGGTATGCGAATATGGCCATATTTGTTTTCGCTTCCGTTTGTAGCGTGCTATTTGATTTTTCATTTCTATCCGATCTTGTACTCCTTCTATTTAAGTCTTCACGATTGGAATGGGATTGGCGACAAAACGTACGTGGGCTTGAGAAACTATGTTACGCTGCTGACCAAAGATCCATTGTTCTTTAAGTCACTGTTTAATACCATTGTTATTATGCTCATGTCTACACCGATCATGATTCTGTTAGGAATGGTTGTTGCGCATCTGATCTTTCACTTGACACGCGGCAGAATGGTTTTTCAAACGCTTAACTTTCTTCCATACATTACCACACCAGTCGCAATTGGATTCATCTTTTCGTTCATGTTTGATTGGCAGACAGGGATTTTGAATATGCTGCTCATTAAGCTTGGTTGGCTGAAAGAGGGCGTTTACTGGCTGCAAGTCCCCTGGTTGTCGCGTATGATCATTGCCATTATGATCATCTGGCGTAATTTGGGCTATTTCATGGCCATTTATTTGGCGGGGATGACGGCAATTCCACAGGAAATATATGAAGCGGCTCGTGTAGACGGCTCCACATCCTTTCATACATTTACAAGGATTACACTTCCGCTCCTGCGTAATATTACGGTTTTTCTAATCGTCACCTCGGTGATCGGCGGGCTTCAGCTATTTGACGAGCCTAAGCTGCTGTACGGCGGGTGGTCTACGGCTCAGGTAGGTGGGCCGGACAACGCTGCATTAACGGTGATCTGGAAATTTGTGAATGACTCCTTTGTTACCGGCACTCGGTTTGGCTATGGTTCAGCAATAGCGTATACGTTGTTTGTCGTCATCGCTATCTTTTCTGTACTCAGTTACAGACTTACCGCAGGGAAGGAGGAGAAGGCATGAAGGCTGTAAAATGGCTGTTTATTGGTTTGATAACCATCGTTTCGTTGTTTCCCTTCTATGTAATGGTCATGATGTCCACCTATTACTCGGAAAATATTTTCAAGCAGCTTCCGCTTCTGCCTTCGAATTATTTGTTTGACAATCTAGAGACCGTCTTTAAGACGAATTTCTTCAAGGTATATGCCAACAGTCTCATCGTCTCTTTCTCTTCAGTACTTCTCGGCGTATTTACTAGTACCCTGATCGGCTATGCGGTCGCCAAATTCCACTTCAAGCTGAGCCGTATATTGACCTATTTCATTATCATCACCATGATGGTGCCTGCTCAGGTAGGTCTGATTGGCTATATTATCGAAATGAGACATATGGGCTTTGGCAATACGCTAATGCCAGTCATTCTGACCTGGAGTGCCTGGTCCTTCGGGGCATTCTTCATGATACAGTTCATCCGGGATACAGTTCCAAGTGAGATTATCGAGTGTGCGAGAATGGATGGGGCATCAGAACCTGGCATCTTGTTTCGAATTGTGGTTCCGTTGATTAAGCCGGGCATTTCAACCTTATCAACGCTTGTGTTCCTCTGGTCATGGAACAATTACTTGCTTCCGTTAGTGACCATCAATAATTCAAAATGGTTTACGCTTCCAGTTTTCATCTCGACCCTTGGCATCGTGCATCGAACGGACTATGGTGCCAGGATGGCCGCACTTTGCATTGCGACGCTTCCGGTATTACTGATCTTCCTTCTTGGAAGCCGTACTTTTATTAAAGGGTTGACCGCTGGGGCGGTTAAGGGATAATTATTATTCCCTCATATTATCTTCACTTTCTGGGAGTATCAGCAAAGTCGAAGCTTCTTGGCAGAGGCGGAGCTTGTTCCATGAGCTATTACAGGACGATACTCCTCTGCTTAATACGTGGACACTGCTCCCAGGTGAAGAATTGCGAATTGAAGAAACTCGGTTAACATGAAGTTTTTATAGCTGCACGATTGTGCGGATCCGGTAAAATGGGAGTTATACCGATATGATAACTACGCGATGATAATCTCGCCTTACGGCAGAAAGCCGACTTTCAACTATCGGAGATGGAAAAACCGAAAATAATAAATCGTTTATCTGGTAAGGCTGGAGAGGAACGGGACGGTTTGATTGAATTAAACCTTTCAACAGATAGGACTGCCTTAACTGGATTAGTCTGAATTATTTCATCCTCTTTTATGTTAATCAGGTTCAGCTGAGGTGTAAAGTTGGTTAGAATTACATCGTACGCTCGACTGTTTATACGATCTTTTGTTGGTAGATGATACCTTCCTATTTTGTTCTAAAACAGGTTGATTCATGCTGCCGAGCTGAACGTTGTCATCCCACAAAATTTGTTTGTCTAACCTTGCTTATAACGAAATTTGTAAAAAATCGGTTTTACAAATGTATTTTTTTGATATTCAACAAACACGAAACCAAAAAGCAACACAAAAGATAGAGCACCTTGCCCATTGTGCAGCTGCTTTAATAATGGAATAACAAACACATACCCGGAAGAAAAAATAGCGGGCGGTTAAGTTATATTTTATTAGGGGTTAATTTAATTGAAGTCTGAATAAAACAATGGGACTTTACAAAACCTTTATTTGATATCGTTACACATTAACGGTTCAGGAGGGATTGTTATTAAACCATTGGTCATAATAGCAGCATTGCTACTAGTTACAGGTTGTTCGAGTAATAATTCGACAAACAATCAATTGAATGCTAAACAAACGAAGATTGAAACTCATGCTCCTAATGCTGCTTCAACGTCAACTTTAACTCAAGCATCATCCATTTCTACTACGGGTGAAGGGAATTCGCCGATTAAGATCAAACAAGCACCCAATGATGCTGCGAATTGGCTCGATTGGTTCCAAAGCAACTATGCACCAGCAGAAAGCCCAGCGAATCAAGCCGTAAATCCACAACAGCCAGCTAATCCACAACAGCCAGCTAATCCACAACAGCCGGTTAATCCGCAAGAGTCCGTAAATCCATCCCAATCCGCGCAGCAAGTTTTGGATCTGGTGAATCAAGAAAGAACGAAAGCAGGCTTGAATTCCCTTAGCATGAACAGCAGTCTCACGAAAGTAGCCATGGCTAAGGCTCAGGATATGTACAACAATAATTATTTCGATCATCAGTCTCCGACTTATGGATCCCCATTTGATATGATGACTGCATTCGGGGTCACATATAACTCTGCAGGGGAAAACATCGCCAAAGGCCAGAGTAGCCCGACGGAAGTAATGAACCAATGGATGAATAGTCCTGGTCATCGTGCCAACATCTTGAATAGCAGCTACACCCAAATCGGGATAGCTTACTATAATGGCGAGTGGGTTCAGGAATTTATTGGCTAGTAGATCAAGGACTTCAACCAACGCACCGAGAGAATTTTATACAAAAAGAGAATAGATAGCGCAAGAGCTGCATTAAAGCAGCTCTTTTTTATTTCATTATTCAAGTAATGGGAGGATAGTTCCTTCTCACTATACTGAACAAGGTGAAATAATGGCAGTTACTCCTATTAGTTGTGGTAAAATAAGGGGTGATAGCTTTAAAGTTTTAAGATAAAAAGAGGGATAAGTTATGGATAGTAGGCTAATTTTACTTCTAAATAAAATTAAAGAACGACCTGGTTTATTTATCGGAAGAAAGACTTTAATACCTCTTTGGCACTTTCTTCATGGTTATCAGTATTGTTTGTTTGATATTGAAGGGGATTATTACAATATGCCTGGATTTCAGGAATATATAGAGGATATTTATAATTTCCATGGAACCCATAGTTGGGCACATATAATACAAAGTAATTGCATTGATGATGAAGCAGCATTCGATAAATTTTATGAGCATCTCGATGACTATCTAAGCCAAATAAATATTAATTCTGAAAGTAAAAGTTAGTTCAATCACCTTGAAAGATTTTTTGAATAAAAACCAACATTAAACCTTAAGTGATTCTATATTGGAGAGTGCTTTTAAGGGCTCAACTGAAGGTATCTTGAGATGAAGAACGGGCAATTGCTCATTATATGCAAAGAAGCGGCCAAGAGGCAGCGCTATTGAGAGCAAGTAAAAGGGATAGCTTCTACGCAATTATTTCCTCGATTCGATTTGATCTACCGTAATTAATTTTGCCGTTGAAAAGTCCCTCCATACAGCATCTTTTGCATCCAAAAAAAGCCACGATTTACGCGGCTCTTACTTCAAAGGAAAGCGCAGCCGATTCCACCACTCTTCCATGTGATATGGCCCAACTAGCCTAACCCTGGTTGAACAAATAGACGCGATGAATTGAATAGCTCTCGGATCCAGGCCCCACGGGCAAAAACGTTCGATTCCCGGTTACTGCTATAAAATACCAAAAAAAGAGGTGTTCATATATACAAAAAATGTATAATAAAGGATGGGGGTGGTTCGATGTTAGTGAAATTGAATAGGCAAGAGTTCGACTTGTTGGATGATGATGCTCTTGGGTGGATGTGTATGGAACCGATTTTCTTGCAGATTCGTGGGAAAGACTTGGCAGTGAAATCGCAAGCGTTTGCTCAGCTTGGCACCGGACAACAAGCGCTCTTCATGTTCAGAGTTTTGTATGATCATGCTCGTAATTCAGTGACAGAGTTTTACTGTTGGGTAGCCTATTTGCTGGAGCAATCCTATTTCTGGTCAGGGGTCATGAAGGGATTGCGCTTTTATGATGATATCTCAATGATACAAATACTTGAAGAAACAAAAAATGTCCTAGAAACAAGGAGCCAGCAACTTGGCTTACAATTAAATAAT
Organism: Paenibacillus sp. FW101-FHT12H11; assembly: GCF_058790355.1. Classification (NCBI taxonomy): domain Bacteria; kingdom Bacillati; phylum Bacillota; class Bacilli; order Caryophanales; family Paenibacillaceae; genus Paenibacillus; species Paenibacillus sp. FW101-FHT12H11. The sequence continues at coordinate 265,237 of NZ_JBYTCO010000005.1, forward strand.
GTTAATTTTAAAGATCTTGAGGATGATAGAGAGTTAAAATCAACCATTGATCAATTATTTCAGAGATTTCAAGAGGCTACTCCTGATAGTTTAAAACGAATCAGTGTGTATATTCGGTCAAATCCACTAGAATTTGTAGAAATGAAAGACTGAGTTACAGGTCAGATTATTATGCTAACGAGGGACATTTGTTCAACGTCACACTTGCGAGAAATGGAGCCTAAAAAATGTCCAACTTAAATTGGACACAAGATAGAATTGGCTGCGCCATGTGCGGAGAGAAACCGTTGGTATTTACTAAGTTGAGAAGCGGGTTTGTTGTAATTGGTGACACTCAGTACTTGCCGGGATATTGTGTGTTGCTGCCTTCCTATAGCTCAAGAAACACACCTTTGGAGGCTGCTGGCATAATCGGCGGCCTCCATTAGGTTAATGGGCAGGATAATTCGGTCTTTTAAGAGTATTACCCAATATATGTAAGTGAAGATTAGGGGGATTCCTTTGAAAATTCAAGCTGTTTTTATTGACCGTGATGGAACATTAGGTGGAAATGGTCACTTTATTCATCCTCAAGAGTTTGAGTTATTCCCTTCGTCCTTAGCAGCATTGCAATTGTTAAAAGAACATGGAATTAAAATATTTGCCCTTTCTAATCAACATAACATATCCAAGGGATTGGCGACAGAATTAGAATTTCAAAAAGAATTTGATAGTTATGGATTTGATGCAGCATATATATGTCCTCATGAGCCAGAAGAAGGATGTGAATGTCATAAACCACGACCCGGAATGCTTCGGAAAGCTGCTGCTGAACATGAACTAGACTTGACACATTGCGCAGTTATAGGTGATGTGGGTTCAACAGATATGCTAGCAGCTGCTGCAGTAGGGGCCAAAAGAATTCTTGTTGAGACGGGCTGGGGTATACAGTCTTTGGAAAAATACCGTCACAAATGGTACGATCAAGCATCACCAGATTTTATTGCGAAGGATCTATTAGATGCAGCGAACTGGTTAATTAGCAGCATTTACAAATAAGCTTGGGTTATTCCGCGTCGTTAGTAAGGATATTTAATACAACAGTAACTATAGTTCAATTGTGACATAACGGCAGCAGGCTCAAAATCTTGTGCCATTATGTCGTGATTGGATTGGTAAATATTATTGATTGGAAGAGGTGCTTGTATGAATGCTTAGAAATGGTTCCTTCATCGATCAATCAAATCGCCAAGATAGTTATATTTGTTCCGATGGGGTATTTAATTCCGTTCATTGTACGAAGACCATCATTTATGCTAAATTGAGGTGGCAGGAGTTTATACTTTGTTAATAAACGATTTAGAGGGATTCAATAAGCTTGGTTTAGAATAAGCAGTAAGGAAGCAAATGCCAGTGAAGATGTTCCTGCTACCCAAAAAACCGAGAAATCGCGTTGTGTTTGCTAACAATCCAGCCTCAGATGGCATCGGGGTTAGAGTATTCACGCTTACATTCACAATTCCAAATGACCTTTTTCCGGTATTCACATCCACTAAAGTGATAGATAATAAAAATACATACTAGCCCCTAACTTGAAGAATAGAGTCTATAGCGAAAAGTAAATTCCGGGTGGCTTATCTGATTCAATGAGGTGAAAGTATGGAGACGACCGGTGTCCATGTATTAAAACATATGAACTATTTGTCTGAAACAACCGATCAGAAGGCGGTCCTTCACAATTTAATGGAAGCCTACGGGAATGATGTTTGGAATTATGCATTTACTATTTGTCGTAATATGGATTTATCTGATGATATTACACAAGATTCTTTCTTAAAGGTATATCGCAATTTAAAGACATTCCGCGGAGAAGCTTCAATGAAGACCTGGCTACTCACCATAACGCGTAATACCGCTTATGATTATTTGCGCAAAGCATTCTGGCGTAAAGTCACACACGTCGGGTTTATTCAATCTACCGGAACCTCAGAATCTGCTGAAAACGAAGTGATGGAGAAACTTAATGCCAGGGATATATGGAAAAATGTAATTTCTCTGCCTCCCAAGTATCGAGAAATTTTGATTTTGCATGCACATTATCAACTCTCAACCAAGGAAATCGCTGCCATTCTTAACATTTCGGAGGGGACAGTGAAATCCAGACTCCATCGTGCCAGATTGAAAGTGATCGAGCTGAAGGAGCGTACAGAGCGTGAACACTCCTGATACTTTTGAAGTAATATAGAATTGTAGCCAGAAGTATGAAAATAATTCTGAGACCTAGGAGCCCATCCAGGGTCCAGGTTAAAACGGCAAAACATTTTACATAATATGTAAGGGGCAATAACATAAATGCTTTATCAGCCGCGTAAAATGCGGTTTTATTATTTTAAGGTTACGACTTCTTGTGCTTTTCAGAAGACAGGATGATGCATTGTTTTTCAGAGTAGGATATACAATACAAAAGGGGAAGTACTTGAAGAGGTTCACCTAACAGCGCTTGAGGTTTTGAAGAAATTACAGAGCACTTGAAATATAATTATATGATATTTCACGATTTTGACCATTCTGCTCTCAAACTAGCAGAGAAATGAAGTGTTTTTGGGGGACCTTACCTTGAAAGTATTAGAAACAGAACGGCTTATTCTTCGTCAGCAAACAATTGAGGATGCGGCTTTTATTCTTGAGCTTTTGAACGACCCTTCTTGGATTCAGTACATAGGCGATAGAGGTGTGAGAACCGTTGAGGACGCGAGGGACTATATTTTAAAAGGAGCTATAGATATGTATGCCCGCTTGGGCTTCGGGTTTTATTTGACAGAGCTGAAGGATGGAGGGATTCCGATTGGCATCTGTGGATTGGCAAAAAGAGATTTCCTAGCAGATGTAGATGTTGGATTTGCTTTTCTTCCTAATTTCAGGGGGAAAGGGTACGCCTTTGAAGTTGCTAGAGCAGTGATCTGTTACGCGCAAAACGTTCTAGAACTACAACGCATTGTGGCAATTACTTCCGAAGATAACCATGCATCGTCCAAACTTTTAGAAAAATTAGCATTGCAGTTTGAAGGCAAGATCCGATATGAAAATACAGATGAAGAAGTGTACATATTTGGGATTAACTAAATGTATTTGATTCTGAAATGATGCGCCGTGTGATATTAAGATTATCTCATTAAGGGCTGCGAAAATCGCGGCCTTTTTGTATTTGGGATAAGGTTATTGTCAAAAAACATTGCTAAGAACTTTATCCCATTCCCGACGGATCGCGCTAAGATATCAATTGATATGTAATCTTGATCATTTTTAACTGTTTTTTTAGGAGTTGAATCACACGCACACATGGATGTTATCCGCGTTACGCTAACGGGCAGCATAGTTCCAATATGTGGTATTATTGTTTTAGTCTGAACATTAAGATGGGGTGATAGGCTGTGAATAGGTATGGTTTTTACTTGTTCTGTTCTGCAGTATGTATTGTTCTTCCCGTTGTATTTTTAATTTATGGATATTGGGATGCATCTCAACCAAAGGTGGGTCCAGTTGGGGATGGTAATCAGAATCCGACCTTTTTACAAATCTTTCCGCTGATATGCACATTGGTTACTGGCCTCATTAATACACCAGTTGCTATTCATCAGTATAGAAAACATAAAAAAAGTCAAAGTGAACTTAGAAATAACGAGTAAAAACAGGGAGCAGCTGCTCCCTGTTTTATTGAAGTAAAGGGAGGGGAAGGTGAAAATTTATTAGTTAAGAAAATCGTGCTATAAAGGAGTGCAATCAATGAAAGATGTTCCTTCTGAAGAATCGTTAAATTCCATATTGGCTAACGTTAAGCAATTCTCAACTATTGAGAACATAAACGAAATTGCAAAATCCGTAAAATGGAAAAGTGAGATTTACGAAATTAATCTTATTATTTATAGTCATTCAGAAGAAAAACCACTTATAAAATATTCTGCAAGTTATTTCAGAACATTTGATGCCTCAAACACATCGGAAGAAAATATTGATGGATACAAAACTTGGACCAAATACGAGGAACCACAAACCTGAAAAAATTAAACTAATAACGAACATTAATTGAATTAAGGAACCGCGGCAGCCGGCCATGAGGATAAACGAAAAAGCAGTCCAAGCTGAGGGAATCAGCTGTGGACTGCTTTTTCATTTCAAGCACGCTTGCGCGGCGAGCATCGGCGCAATATGATTGCGAAACACAAGGAGCGGGATCTTGCTCTTCTTCCGCTCATCATGCGTTAACACGACGACGGTGTCCAGTCGTGGAATGATGTAAATCGCCTGCCCGCCGAAGCCGTAGGCGTTGTAGTAGTCCATTGGTGGGGAAGAGGGAGAGGCTGCGTTCGCATCAGCCTCATACGTATCGACCCACCAATGCCAGCCGTAGAAGCCGCGGCGCGGCGGTACCGGCGCGGCCGGAATGGCGGGAGCGCTGGAGCTGGCGACCAGCGCCTTTGAAATGAGGGGCTTGTGCTGCCACAAGCCCTCCTGTAAGAAGAGCCGGCCGAATTTTAGCATATCGGCCGGCCGGAGCTGGAGACCGAATCCGCCGGTATGAATACCTTGCGGGTCGGTCTCCCAGGCGTAGTCCGCGATGCCAAGTGGACCGAAAAGCTCTTGTTCCGCATACTGGGCAACCGGCATGCCTGTAACTTGCGCTAAAATCGCAGCAAGCAGCTGGGAATTGCCGGAGTTGTATTCCATGCGGGTGCCAGGTACTTCCGACAGCGGTTGTGCAAGGACGAAGTCGACCCAATTAGACGTTCTGGTCATCTGCGGGAACGAATTCTGACCCCCAAATTCGGTCCAGTCCATGCCGGAGGTCATCGTGAGCAGGTGCCGGATTCTCATTTCCCGCTTCCGCGAATCAGCGTCTTGAAGAAGCTGAGGGAAGAATGTTGAAACCGGCGTTTCGGCCTCGGGCAGCAACCCTTGATCCATGGCGATGCAGATCAGCGCCGAGAGAACACTTTTTGTACAAGAATTAATGCGCGTTATTTCAGTTTTTTTTTGTTCGTCGCGATAATGTTCAAAGATTCGTTCACCGCGTTGTTCGATAAGGCAGCTTGCTAAATGCAGCGGTGCGAGCGCGGCAGCCATCTGTTCCAATCTCATGCCATCCGTCCTTTAATTACCTTTTGAGTGAAATGCAGCGTGTGTTACACTAGGGCTAACTATGGTATCCTACGATTATACCATCCCGACATGCAGTCAGGAAAAGATTGCGATAGGAGTTCATTAGCTAATGAGCATGAAGCGAAACCTTTTGTTGATTCCCCTAGCCTTCGTCATGACACTTTCAGCTTGTGAGGCTTTGCCTGTATTCGGAAAAGATAAGCTTGCGCGCAAGCCCATCTCTGGTTATGGCCAGCTTGTACCCGTCAACGAGCAGCGTAATGCGCTTCAGCATTTTATAACAGAAACATTAACCGGACATTATGGTACGTATACCAACTTACGAGAGACCGATCAGAACAGCGAAGTCGCAACCGGGCATGAGGTACTTAGTGAGTCAGCCGGACTGCTCATGCGTTATTATGCCTTAACGGGGCAAAAGAATAAGTTCGAAGCCGAGTGGCAGCTTGCCAAACGCACGTTCGATGCGACATCAGGTCTTAGCTACCGGTACAGCCCCAAGTTGAATAAAAAATTCACCGTTAACGCTACAGTGGACGACTTTCGGATTCTTCGCGCGCTGGACGAAGCGGGGAAAGCTTTTCAGACAGACGCTTATAAGAAGGACTTGGCGTACTACGGAGATAAATTATATACCTATAACGTTTCTGAAAGCCGTCTGCGAGATTTTTATGACGAGACTTACGCGATGACGAATTCATTTATTACGTTGTGCTACATAGATGTTGCTTCTATGGAGCTGCTTCCCGTTTCGAACCGGAAGAAGCGTGCGCTTGAAACGGACATGCTGGGGATTATGCAGGGGGGTTACTTGTCGGATTCGTTCCCTTTATATCAAACTCGGTATGATTTTAAGTTGAAAACCTATCAATCCGAGCAGATTAATTCGGTGGAGTCGCTATTGACGATCCTGAATCTAGCTGAAATTGGAGAAGCCAAGCCAGCCAGTTTGCAATGGATAAAGGCTCAGGTTACCGCGGGCACGTTGGTGGGCGCTTATGATCGAAACGGAAAGCCGTTAAACGATGTCCATTCGACGGCGATTTATGCCATCGCGGCCATGATCGGTTCCGTTACTAAAGATCAACAGCTATATAACGAGAGTATCACGAAAATGAACGCGTTTCAAAATCATACCCAAGGAAGCCCGCTGAACGGAGGCTTTGGAGATGAGCTCGCGCAGCAAGCCTATTCATTCGACAATGCCATGGCTTTGCTCGCTTATGTTTATTAATAAAGGAGTGAGTGCTTGTCGTGACGAATCGCTATTTGAGAGGACTGCTTCGCGTGATGACACCAGCTGCTGCCGCGGCGGCCGGCGTATTGGTCATTACAGTGCTCGCCCTGTTTGTTTATCCTTATATCGGTATTGCGGATAATGGCGACTTTTTTCGAGTTTTGTATAGCAATGGGCTTTACATCAACGATCCGACGTATGATAGTCAATATCTTGGTTTTTTCGTCAAAACATACGGAATTTTTCAGTATTATAACGAAAATCAGGCAACTATTTTCTCAACGCAATCGTCTTTTGTAAAAGCGGCTATTGGCCTAAATCAGTTGTTCCATCCAGGCACAACCACATTTGATATTCGCTATCAAGCGGCCTTTTATCTCGGACTTTATACAGCTGCGGTATATTTGCTTGTTGAAGCATTGACTTGGAAGCTTTCCAAGCTGCGCGGCTATGTGATTGCGGGAATCGTTGTTTTTGTGTTTGGCGACACTGGCTACACAGCTTATTTTAATTCCTTATATGGTGAAAGTGTAATGCTGATCATGACGATGTTCATGGTAGCAAGCGGACTGCTGTTATACCGGAAAAGATATAACGATTACGTGATGCTTGGCTTATTCGTAGTTAGTGCCATGATTTTAACGGCAAGTAAGCAGCAAAACGCCCCAGTTGGGATTTTGACAGCCATATTCGGGGTATTTTTCATTTATATTCGGAAAAGCCGATCGTATCGTGCCATAACCGCAGGACTCCTCGCAGCTCTGATTGGTGTTGGAGTTGGCACCTATGTGCTGATCCCAAAAGAATTTGTTAATATTAACAAGTTTCATGCAATGACTCGCGGCGTATTGATGGGTTCAGCAGATCCGGAAAAAACGTTGGAAAGCTTTGGCATTGATAAGCAATATGCGATTTTGAACCGCAGTGAGTACTACGAGCCTTATAAATCGTTTGATGTGGATTCTGCACAGTTTGAAGAACAGTTTTTTAGCAAATACGGCTTTGTTTCCATTCTTCGCTACTATGTCGCACATCCCGGACAAGCGGGGCAGATGCTTAATATCGCGGCGAGAGACGGTTTTAGTATCCGTCCCATGGCGATGGGGAACTATGAGCAGTCCGTTGGCAAGCCATTTGGTGCGCACACGGTATTCTTTTCTGGCTATAGCTTGCTTAAGCAGGCGCTGGCGCCGAAAACGTTTGGCTTTATTTTACTTTGGACTTTGCTCATAATCGGGCTTTATGTCCCATCGTTTATTCATGCGATTCGCTCGCAACAGTGGCGTAAAGCAACGAAGCTGCCTATTGTGATTTTATTGATTTCAATGGGATTATCGGGGATATTCGTTTCCATTATCGGAGCGGGCGATGCGGATTTAGCGAAGCATGAATTTCTATTTACATTAACCTTTGATCTTGTTTCTTTACTTACGATTAGGGATTTGATTGCTAAACAGTTATGGAGCACAGAATCGGAGAGTAAACAAGTTGGGGCTGCGATGTAAGGCATAAGGAGGGAGCGACATGCGAAAAGTATACCTCTTCGTCACACTTCTCGTTTTATTATGTACGCTAAGTGTGCCAAGACAAACTTCAGCCGCAGAAAGCGCAAAGGATCCTGTGCTGCTTCTCTATGACAGCAAAGCGCTTAAGACACCTCTGGAAGGAAATGTTGAAGCTCTGCAGCGGCTCTTAGCTGGCTACTCTACACCAGTTACACTGCTGAGCTTAGAGCAATATAAAGAGGGAAAGCTGCACAGCTTTAACAAAGTAATCCTCGTACGAAATAAATCAGATGAATTGAATCTTCCTGATGTTTTTTTACAAGACTTGAAAGCTTACTCCGGTAAGTACATGCAAATTGGAAGCGGTCTTCCAGCATCGATTCAGCAAGCACTGCACCTCCAAGAACAGCATACGGTGGATGATACGATCAACTTGAAGATTAGTGATCTGAGCCAAACTTCCATTCCTGTTAGCAATATGGCTTGGGTGACCTCGTTTGAAGGAAAATCGTATGGGACAGTGAAATCCTCCAAACATCCGTCCGAAGCACCGTACAGTATTGCAAACGGCAACTATGGGTATATCCCGTACTTGTCAAAAGGCAACGTTTCAGAACTGGCAGCTTCCTATGTGTTGAAAGATTGGCTGGAAGTTTCCACAGCCCCGCAGCATTATGTATTAATTAGTGATATTTTTCCGTTTTCAAATCTGGAACTCGTGAATGCGATGGCGGATCAACTGTATGAAGCAGGCATTCCTTTTGTAGCCAGCATACAGCCGGTATTCAGTAATTGGGATTACCCGGCGATGCAGCGTTATATGGAGACGCTTAAGCATTTGCAAGCCCGCAATGGCAGCATCATTGTTCAAACTCCGATTGTTGACTCTACGGATTCTCCGGATGTGAATAAACTTCGGAATGAATTGGGCTCTTTTCTTGATCATTTAGCAAGCTCAGGGATCATACCGCTTGGCGTCAGTGCTGAGATGTATTGGACTTATGATAAACATTATGCGTCAGATGGACTTTCTTTTTTTGATTCAGGTCTTATTCTTCCAAACAAAGCCGTTCAATACCGGGATCCTTCCGATACCGCCGTGGCGTTTCACTCAACAGCATATACGATTGATGCCAATGTGCTTTCCCGCTATTCGGATGAAGGCAATAGCCTGAATCAGTTGCCGATGAATACGGCCATAGCGTACAGTTTTCCTAACGATCCTTCGAAGCTGGAGACTCTGCTTACGACGTTAACGTCTAGCTGGACAACGTATGATGATTATAAAAATGGGGGGCACTCCGTTCAAACGTCAACGAGTAAATTTAGCTCACAGAACGGGCATTTGCTAATCAATGGTCAGGAGATTCTGCTTAATAATCGCATTCAGGATATTGATTCGGCACATGTCTATGTGCAGCAAGAAGAAAAAAGTTTAAGCGGACTTTTCTCCGTGCAAAATAAAATACTAATTGTTTTAATCGGAACATCGCTTTTCTTATTCGGTCTTTTCCTTATCATCGGACACCGAATGTACAAACGAAAATACATGCAATCGTGGAGACAATGATGACACTTGCCGACATACTAATGCTGATTGCTGTGATATGTATCTGGTCACTCCTGCTGATTAATATCATCCTGATTGTGGCAGGCTATCTGTATTACATGCAGATTGAGAATCAACCGGTTCCTCCGATGAAAGGGGAACCTCCTTTCGTTTCCATCATGGTGCCGGCTCATAATGAAGGCAAAGTGATTACGCAAACCGTTGAATCACTGCTCGCTTTAGATTATCCGAATGATCGCTACGAAATCATTGTGATTAATGACAATTCCTCGGACAACAGCCGAGAACTGCTTGCTAAGCTTCAAGCGAAGTATCCCGAGCGTCAATTGATCGTATTGAACACGGATGCTACCACGGGTGGTAAAGGCAAATCCAACGCCTTGAATCTGGGTTTCAAACTAAGCCGTGGCGAGCTAATCGCCATCTACGATGCGGATAATACCCCTGAAAAGAAAGCGCTGCTTTATCTCGTCGCCGAAATCACGCAGGATCCAGGACTTGGCGCAGTCATCGGCAAATTTCGCACTCGGAATCGAAATGCGAATCTGTTGACTCGTTTTATCAATATTGAGACGCTTTCATTCCAATGGATGGCTCAGGCGGGGCGTTGGAAGCTGTTTAAGCTATGTACGATCCCGGGTACAAACTTTCTGATGCGCCGCGAAATCGTTGAGCGAATCGGGGGTTGGGATGTGAAGGCAATTGCGGAGGACACGGAAATTTCATTCCGCATTTATTTGATGGGTTACAAAATTAAGTTCCAGCCTAAATCCGTTACCTGGGAGCAGGAGCCTCAGACGGTCAAAGTTTGGTTCAAACAGCGGACAAGGTGGGCGAAAGGGAACATTTACGTCATTGTAAAAAATATCCCGCTGCTGTTCCATCCGGATGCGCGCCGAATACGATTTGATATTTGCTATTTTCTATCTATTTATTTTTTGTTGCTGACCTCGCTTGTCATGTCAGATTTGCTGCTGATTCTACACGCATTGGGCTATGTTAGCACGACCATTGCAAGTTTTAGCTCATTTTTATGGGTACTGGCGATTATTCTCTTTATCGTGGGCACTTTCATTACGCTCGTCACGGAAAAAGGAGAAATGCGGCTCTCTAACTTGTGGGTTATTGTTTTGATGTACGTGTCTTACTGCCAAATGTGGATGGTCGTGGCGGCTTACGGCATGTATACCTATTTGAAGGACGTCATTTTTAAGCGAGAAGCAAAATGGTATAAAACCGAACGCTTCTAGGGCAGTAAGGATCGGAGTTGACGACGATGTGGAATCGTAGTGTTGTGAGAGTAGCATTAAGTATTTTTCTATTTCTGGGGTTATTTCTACCGACAGTTCAAGCAGAGAATGTGCCACCTGCCGCCGGGCAAATGCAAACGCATTTGTCCGATACGTCTTTAACCGGCGGCATTACATATACGCAGCAGTTTTTTCGTGTAGAGAACTATTGGAATGTGACCAGCGTTGACATCCATCTGGATTATCAGCTGTCACAGCTCCTGCAAAACGAACGCTCCTCCGTCACGCTCTATATGAATGGAACGCCGTTTCATTCTTTTCGACCGCAGCTGGGAGAGAAGGTACAGCAGCAGCTGGATTTGACCGTGCCGGCTTCAATGATTATTAAAGGCGTCAACACGCTTATGGTACAGGGGCACTTGGAGACGAATGCGCCAACCATACAGAATGCTTGTCTACCTACCGATAATCGCGATAATTGGCTGCAAATCGCAAAATCCTCAAGAATCGCCGTGAATTATACCAGTGAGCCGATTCAGGACAGTATACAGGATTTTCAAAGGCATTTTATTGGGCAAGATTCGGTTACCAATGGTCAAATTGCGATAGTTGTTGCACCTGAAAACACGGCTCCTGAATTGGAGGCGGCGACCTATGCGTTATCTGGCTTAGCTAAAGTAAATCAAGTGACGGATAAACCGATTCCGCTTACGACTTATAGCACCGATCTGACGAAAACCAAGCAAGCACTCATTCTTGTCAGTCTCTATGAGCATTTGCCTGCGGAAGTGAAGGCTGTGATCAAAGAGGGGGACGTGGCACAAAAAGCGGTTCTTCAGCTCATTGATCTCAATGGGGTCAAAACGCTCGTTATCACGTCGAAGGATGCCACGCTCCTCATCAAGGCCGGTCGACTTGCAGCCAACCAAACGTTGCTTACGCAAATTAACTCGCCGCAGAAAGAAGTACTGGCTTCCACGGAAGTGGACACGCCGGCTGTCAATGTTAGCCGTACCTTACCGTTGACGGAGTCCGGAGATAAGCTTGTCGGTGACCGCCACCGGGAGAAAGCGTATTTTATTTCCCTGCCGGGCAACCGTTCCATTGCAGACGGCAGTAAGCTGCGCATCAACTTTCGTTATGCGCGGAATGTCGATTTCGACCGTTCGTTGGTCACGATTCTCGTGAATGATACGCCGATCGGGAGTAAAAGGCTTTCCACAGAGCTCGCCGACAGCGATCATATGGAGCTTACGATTCCGAAATCCCTGAATATTTCAGGGAATTTCACAGTAAAAGCAGCATTCGATCTTGAGCTTAAAAATAATAGCTGTCTTGCAAACGAAGATCAGATGCCATGGGCCTTTGTCGAGAAGGATTCGCTGCTTCAATTGAATACAAAAGACAGAACGGAGTTGTTGTTCAACAACTATCCGTATCCGTTTCTACGTGACGGCAGCTATAACCAAGTTACGGTTGTATTGCCGACGACACGAGATGTGTACATGTATCAATCGTTAACAAATGTATTCAATCTGCTGGGCCGCTATGCGCAGACGAATACAGGCAATGTACAATATTTAGCAGGTAACCTCCAACCTGATCAGCTTAAAGGCCGTCAAATTATTGCGATCGGCAGCTATGAAGACAACGCTGTGATTGCGGCGAACAATGATAAGCTTTATTTCCGCTATGGAGCTGGGGGACAAGGTTTTGTCTCTAACGAAAAACTCAGCATTGAATCCGGCTATGGCAAACGAATCGGTTCTTTACAATTGATTGATTCTCCTTATCAAAGCGGTTTTGGGCTTATGGCAGTGACGGGCAGTCGGCCGGAATATGCTTACTTGGCCTCCAAGCTCATCGGCTCGGAAGGCTCGCTATGGCAAGTGTTCGGCGATGGCGCAATCACGGATGCAGATGGCAACGTGCAGGCATATCGCTTTAAGAAAGAAGCTGCTTCAGCGCCATCCACTGCGCTTGATGATGTACTGGCGCGTAAAGATGTTCTCGGCTTTATGGCCGCGGCAGGACTTGTCGCCTTGCTTGTGATCCTCTCGCTGATTTTAATGATTCGTAAATATGCGAAGAAGAAGCGGAGGGATCTGCGATGAGTCGATTACGAAGTAGTATGATCTCGGACGGCGGCTTCCTGCTGTTTTTGCTAGTGTGCTTTGTTAGCATCATTTTCACCGCGGGCAATCCAAATCTGTACCTGCAAAATATTATTTTTCTCAATGTGGCTTTTCTCATCGCCGTTATAACATACTTTACGAATGTTACGACAGGCTTGATTCTAAACATTCTGTTCATCTTCGGCTATGGGACGTACACCTTGTACCAAACGGTTGTGGCTGGCGGCTTAATCGGGACGCAGAATTATTTTTGGCTCATTGTGACTCCGATCTTTACACTTGCAACTTGGCTCTTGACGCTTGGGAATCGGCAATTGCAGTTGGAGAACGAACAGCTAATCAAAGAAAATCAATCCTTGGCGACCGTCGACTTGAAGACAAGCTTGAAAAATACGCTTTCTTTTCAAGCTGATGCAACCGTATTTATGGCACTTTCCGTCCGCTATCATATTCCCTTGACTTTGATGGTGATCAGCGTGAAGTATTGGGATGAAATTAAACGGATGATTGGCGAAGATCAGCTGATGGAAGCGGTCCTCGATCTATCCAGAATGAGCCAAACGAATATTCGCACGAACGATTCGCTTTATTTGCTCAATAAAGAGAATCCGATGTGGGGCATGCTGCTATTTACGGATCGGACAGGGGCATCTATCGTCATCGAGCGCTTGAGAAAGAGTGTTGAAGAACGTAATCGCGGCGAATACGCGGAGAAATACAGGGTGGAACTTGTTTTGAAAATGGGTGCAGTTGAGTACAATGCGGCTGAAATCAATAATCCCCTCGAGTTTATCGTACAAGCGAAAAAGCAGTTAGAATACGACGTGTAAAAGGATGGTCTCGGCGAAAGCTGGGACTTTCCTTTTTGTGGTAGAATGAGTAATATCACTCGTTGAATGTATGAATCAAATTTGGAATAAGATCATCGGTTGCCACGCTGCTTGACGTTGAGAACAAGAGTCTACATGACTTGTGGTTATTTAAAAGAAAATGTATGAAGCATATGAAGAAGCACAAACTACTTGTAGATGAATAATGAAATTCAACTATCGGAGAACGGATAGTGCGGCGATGGAACCGATCCATCGCTTGTTTTAGTTTATTGCGCTTCTACAATTCGTAGTCTTTATATAGGAGGTTTTTCATGGATAATCGATATGACGAACTCTACAAAAAGGCGGAAACCTACGGCCAGGAGCATATACTCAAACTTTACCCCTCGCTATCCAAAGCTTCAAAGAGCAAACTGCTGGATCAGATGGAACAGTTGGATTTTGGCGAACTCCACGAGCTTTTTCATCATATGAAGCAGCCATTGGCAAGTACCTACGGTATTTCGCCTATGAAAGCTTACGATTTGGAAGATTACAGCGAGAAGGAGCGGGAGCAATTAACCGTAACCGGCTGGCATCGGCTTCGCCAAGGTAAGGTCGCGGCGCTTGTCGTCGCCGGAGGGCAGGGAAGCCGCCTAGGGCATGAAGGACCAAAGGGGACCTATAACATCGGGCTACCGTCAGGAAAGTCACTGTTCCAACTGCAGGCCGAGCGCTTGCTCAACTTGTCCCGTAGAGCCGGCAGGTCCATCGCTTGGTACATTATGACCAGCCCGGAGAATCATCGGGAAACGGTACAATATTTCCAGGCATCGGAGTATTTCGGCTATGCCCCGGACGACATTTTCTTTTTCCAGCAAAATGTCCTTCCAGCACTGGATTCCTTAGGACGCGTGCTACTGTCCGACAAGGACGAAATCGGCTTTACCCCCATCGGAAACGGCGACGTTTTTGCTTCCATGAAGAAATCAGGCGCCTTGGACGACCTGAAACGACGTCGAGTGGAGTGGCTATTCTATTACAATGTCGATAATGCCTTAATCCGAGTCGCTGATCCGCTGTTTATAGGAGCTGCTGCGCATTATAACCATCCGATTGCCACCAAAGTCGCGGAAAAAGCCTACCCCGAGGAAAAAGTCGGCATTTTTTGCCTAAAAGGCGGGCGACCTGCCGTCGTGGAATATATTGATGTGCCTAAAGAGTTAATGTACGAAAGCGATAGTGCGGGCCACTTGACATACGGGTTGGGCAACCTTTCGATTCATCTTTTTCGTACAGATTTTATCGAACGGTATGCAAATACGCATATTCCATACCACGCCGCCCATAAAACGGTCAAATACATAGACGATCAGGGCCATACGGTCCAGCCGGCTTCGCCTAACGCTTTCAAATTTGAAAAATTCATTTTTGATTTCTTTCCGTTCGCCGAAAGCATGACATTGTTGAAAGTACGAAGAGACGAAGAGTTCGCACCTGTCAAAAATAAGGAGGGCAAGGACAGCTCGGCGACAGCACGACGACTTATGCTGGATTTGTATAAGCGATGGCTTTGGGAAGCAGGCGTAACCCCCTCCGTACTCGAAGGCCGGGATATCGAAATTTCCCCGCTGATTTCTTATGCGGGAGAGGGACTGACTCCGGATGTTTTGAAAGTACTTCTTGCTACGCAGTCTAACTAATGGTTAGCATTAGTTCATCAATTAAGTTGAAACAGGCTGCGGGTGATAAACTTGGTGGCCTGTTGTGCTAACGATGAACTACAGCTCAATAAGCTTCAATAGAAAGCTGCTGACAGCAATAGATCGGTAGGACACTATTGGTAACCGCGTTGCCGGAGGAAAGCTTCGTACGAAATTGGTTTGGTGTAAATTTCCATGTGATTTGTATACGGCATTAAGGCTTAAATATTACTTTTTACATACTATATAACCAGAAAGTAAGTACTTTTTTTTTAGTTACTTTTGTTCCATAATGACTCTTGTGGCCACGAAGCATTAACCTAATTGATAAAAATCAGCTGATTGGATTATAGAGTGAAAGCAAAAACATAGTAACCAATGTGTGTTGTTAATTAAATTATCCGGGAGATAAGTTAAATGAGTTCAACAATTGAACATTTAATAAATAAACACATTGAAATTTGGAGTGAAACAGATTCCAAGAAAAGAAGAATTAAGATTCAAGAAGCGTACACAACAAACTGCCGGGTGTTTGATCCTTTTTTCTCTGATGTAATTGTTGGTCATGACGCTCTAAATGACCTGATTGATGAAGTACAAGCTAAAAATCCTGGAAAAGTGTTTACGGTTATTCCCGGCTCAGTTAATGAGCATCATGATCAAGCGAGATTTAGTTGGAGGTACGAATCATCTGAGAATCCAATCGTGATTACTGGGCAAGACTTCATCGCTGTAGAGAATGGTTCCATTCATTCCTTAACTGTGTTTGTAGACAAGCCAATTTCAGAGTAAACATTTAATATAAAACGTTAGAAAAGGGGAAAAAGAATATGGGGAAATTTGATGGGAAAGTAGCAGTAGTAACAGGAGGCACAAGCGGAATTGGTCTCCAAGCAGCCACTCAGTTTGCAAAAGAAGGTGCTCATGTATATATTACAGGACGCAGACAAGCGGAGCTTGATATAGCGGTAAAACAAATTGGGAACAATGTAACTGGTGTTCAAGGGGACATTTCTAAACTGGAGGATTTAGACAAGCTCTATGCTTTGGTTAAAAAGCAAAGTGGACATCTAGATATCCTCTTTGCGAATGCGGGACTTGGTTATATGCTGCCACTGGGAGAAATTACAGAAGAGCATTACGATAAAACTTTTGATGTTAACGTTAAAGGAACGCTTTTCACTGTTCAAAAAGCTCTGGCTTTGTTTCCCGATAACGTTGGATCTATCATCATGACTGGTTCAACGGCGGGTTCTATTGGCGATCCAGCGTTCAGTGTATACGGAGCTTCAAAAGCTGCGATTAGGCAGATGGCTCGTAACTGGATCCTTGATTTAAAAGGAACAAAAATTCGTGTAAACGTCCTAAGCCCTGGATTTGTTCATACCCCTGCGTATGATTACTTGTTCGCTGAGAATACTAATGCTGTTCTAGAACATGCTAAAAATATAACTCCACTAGGCAGGGTTGGAACCGTTGAAGAAATTGCAAATGCTGTGATGTTCCTCGCTTCAGATGAAAGTAGCTATATTAATGGAATAGAGCTATTCGTAGACGGCGGAGTTGCTCAAATTTAATAGTTTGAACGTGAAAACGATCTTCGGCCAAGCACAAAGTGCAAGAATTAGTGTCTGAGATTCATCAAAAAAATATAAGTATAATTTGGAGGATTTAAAATGAATAAAACCGAACAAACAGTAATTATTGCTCGTTTTAAGTTGAAAACTAACTCCGATAAACAAGCTTTTTTTGATAATCTAAAGCCGCTCTTTGATACAATGTCCAAAGAACCTACTTTTGTAAATGGCATTGTACATGAGAACGTTGATGACCCTGATGAAATTGTACTCTACGAAATTTGGAACTGTTCCAAAGAGACTTGGCTGGCAGAGGAAGAAACGAAAGCTTACCGTCAAGGTCCATATACTCGTGCAGCAGA
This sequence comes from Paenibacillus sp. FW101-FHT12H11, assembly GCF_058790355.1. Lineage (NCBI taxonomy): Bacteria > Bacillati > Bacillota > Bacilli > Caryophanales > Paenibacillaceae > Paenibacillus > Paenibacillus sp. FW101-FHT12H11. The sequence goes on from NZ_JBYTCO010000005.1 coordinate 282,524, forward strand.
ATTCTTGTTGGGGAGAGAGCTAGGTTTCTACTCCCCATTCGGAGAATGGGGAACTACAATTACTGCTGGTAAACATTTCTCCTAAAATCAACATAAAGTTTTTCATTAAAAGGTTCAGCTACTGAAAACTGAGGAGCTGTTCCTTTTTTTTATTATTGGCTCAATCTCAATTGGTAATGGCAAAAAAGGAATTTAAAGAGGTAAAAAAATATGAAGCAAAGAAGGCATACACCTGTGGGGTCATCTAAAATGGATGGACTAAAATATTTGTCTGTTAACTCATTTGGTTCGGTTATGGGAATAGAAGGACTCTCGCTTGCTGGCAGGTTATCTCATAATCTGTTTGGAACTTCCTCGCTGATTTCTGAATTGATTGGATTAATGGGAATCATGATATTTGTGCTTCTAAGCGTTTGTTTTGTCATAAAGTTGGTGAAATTCCCGAGTCTTGTTTATTCAGAGTTTTCAAATTCTATTGCCGGAAATTTCTATGGAGCTATCACCGTTGCTATCCTACTTCTTTCATCAGTCATTTTACCTTACAACCATTTTTTGGGACAAGTGATTTGGATAATAGGTACAAGTCTAACCATATTATTAAGTTACTTCATGGTATCTCGTTTATTTAAGGTTAAACAAGATCCACTACATGCTGTTCCTGCCATGTTAATTCCTGCTGTTGCCATTTTGAATGTACCAGTTACAGGGGTTTCAATGCCGTTTGCTTGGATTCATGAATTGAACTTGTTTTGTTTAGCAATAGGGGGCATTTTATCCCTGATTTTCTTGACTATGATTTTTACTCGATTGATACATCACGAACCTATGGCAGCAGGCATGACCCCCTCTTTGTTAATTTTGATCGCACCTTTTGAGGTTGGCTTTCTTGCATATGTAGCTTTGACAAAATCGATTGATATGTTTGCATCAATTTTGTTTTATTTTGGATTATTTTTATTCATGGTATTGTTTTTCAAGTCATTTAATAAGTCCATTCCGTTTACTACGGCTTGGTGGGCAGTAAGCTTTCCATTGGCTGTTCTTAGCAATGCAGCTTTGAAGTATGCCCAGTATGTAAACACATGGCCGACCAAGTTCGTTGCAGCTTTTATCCTTATCTTGACTACATTTGTTATTGTTATTATATTTATTCGAACTATTAAACACTTAATTAGTGGAAAGCTGCTGCAGGGTTAATGACAGGTGAGTGATGGCTTGCGCAGTTCTTGAGTGAAATTATAGTCGTTCAGCTTTTTGGTACAAATCAGCTTTTTGTTCTTTCGATGTCATGACTTCTAGCAAGAATGAAGTCAGGATGATGCCTGGAACATTGATTAGAAGCCGGGTTAAAGCAAAGGTAGATCCTAAAGATGTCATTTCAAAGATCAACATCGGTATTTTTGTCGAGGACCAAGCACCGATGAGAATCATAATATTTCTAAACTTGACACCTTTTTTCATGAAAGCTGCAGCTACCGGAAAAGATGCATAGAGCGGACCAGCAGCAACAGAACCAATAAGAAAAGCTAGAAAGATTCCCATCCAGCCTGATGTTTCTCCCATGTACTTTACCATGACTTCCTTTGGTACCCAAGTATCCAAAAGTCCCATTAATACAAAGATGGGGGGGATGACAAGCATCATTGCTTTCAGACTTGATGTGGAAACCTTTATAGCATTCAAACCGACAGTTTCCTTATAGAAATATAAAAGAATTAACACGATGATAGTCAATAACGGAAATTTGTATCGTTTAATTGTTCTCCTCATGCGCCCACCACCCAGCCAATTATCAAAGCGACAATGAAAGAGAACAGAAATGCCACGATATTTCGAGAAAGTGTTAGCCTTTTTCCAAAATATTTCATCTCCAAAGGTGCAGTGACGATACCAACTGTCAAAAGGGTAGACACTAATGCTGCTGCTTGCATGACGCCTGCCCCTTTCTGTAATAACAGGGCAACCATAGGAAAAGCAACAAAACCAGGGATGATAACAATAGAGCCTGCAATTGCGGATATCAGTATACCAATAAAACCGCTAGATGAGCCGATGTAATGACTGATTGTTTCTGGATGAAGGATTGAAAGTAAAATACCCATTATAAATATGATTCCAAGTAATTGAGGCAAAATATTTTCGAAAGACTTCCATGCTTTCATTAAAGATCGTTTGGTCTTAGCTTTGTCTTTCCAATAGGAGAGAAGCAGCAAAATTAATGTCAGTCCATATATGATCGCATTACTCATATGTTCTACCTTCTTCACTATTATTTTATGAGTTCTTATTTATTATTATCTGCAAATCAATATGCTCAACCTTTTCTGAATTCAATTATTATCACTAATTACATTCGAATGTATGCAATAAAACTAGCAGTTCATATTGCTAAAATCGAGCACATCTTACTTCAGTAAGATAGATTACAGATTAAAATAAATGGTTAGCCTTATAATAGGGGAGCAGATAAGAAGAAGTGAAAACGGGTTGCAATTGAGTTGGAAGACTCAATAAATCCGCTTCATCATATAGCTGCTGTCGTTGCAAGAAATCACTGCAAACATTGAAAACATTATAAATTAGGAGGCATAATATATTATGTCAAAAGTATTAGATGTCATGGGACCACGTATTCAACTCGTAACGGATTTAACAGAAAATAAGGATTATTCCCTCATGAAGGCTGAAGTTCCAGCAGGAGTTATCGTTCCTGTTCACAGTCATGATGATCGTGAAACCTTTGTTGTTCTCTCAGGGGAGCTTGAAGCATTCACGGAAGACAGTTGGAAAACAGTAAAAGCCGGTGAGACCGTTGATATTCCAGGAGATGTAAAACATGCCTGGAGGAATTCCTCTAACGAGACAGTGACATTGTTAGTCGTATCGACTGTAAAAATGGGGGAATTTTTCAATGAAATTGGCCGCCCTGTTGACACAGTGCCACCAGGTCCTCCCTCACTAGAGGTATTACAACACTTTGTTGAAGTTGCGATAGCTTATGGGTATTGGCTCGGCACACCAGAAGATAATGCTTCGATCGGTATTAAGCTAATGTAATCTCAGAAATGCCCGATCTACGAGAACTCAAAAAAGAGGAATCCGTACTACATTGCGGGTTTCTTTTTTATGGAGTTTACATCTTATCCGCATAATCGAATAGGACGGCGGGAAAATAACATATAGAGCAATTAAGGAGGAAATGAAATGAATCATGCAATCATTATCGGTACTGGTCCCGCAGGACTCACCGCTGCAATATATTTAGCTCGTGCAAATTTAGAACCAATTATTATTGAAGGTCCTGAACCAGGTGGACAATTAACAACCACTACAGAAGTTGAGAATTTTCCAGGTTTTCCAGAAGGAATTATGGGACCGGAATTGATAGAAAATATGCGAAAACAAGCAGAACGATTCGGTGCAAAGTTTCGTACAGGATGGGTTAATAAAGCAAATTTATCCGACCGACCATTTAAATTAACCCTTGAAGGAGGAGAAGAACTCGTAGCAAACTCCATCATTATATCAACAGGTGCCTCCGCGAAATACCTTGGCATATCAGGGGAAAAAGAAAATGTGGGACGAGGTATTAGTACATGTGCAACTTGTGACGGGTTCTTTTTTCGTAACAAAAAAATTATTGTTGTAGGTGGAGGAGACTCCGCTATGGAAGAAGCACACTTCCTAACGAAATTCGCATCAGAAGTGCGAATCGTCCATCGCCGTGAGGAGTTACGCGCCTCAAAAATAATGCAGGATCGTGCTCGTCAAAACCCCAAAATCACATGGAGTTTGAATAATACGCCTTTACAGGTGCTATCAGGGGAGCGAGGGGTTACTGGATTAAAAGTTCTTAATAATATCACTTCTGAAGAAGAAATCATCGAAACAGAAGGTATTTTCGTTACGATAGGCCATACACCTAACACAAAATTCCTTGACGGTCAGTTAGAAACGGATGACATTGGTTATCTGAAAGTAAAACCAGGGTCTTCTGAAACTAACATTCCAGGTGTGTTTGCCTGTGGCGACGTACAAGATAAAAAGTATAGACAAGCGATCACTGCAGCTGGAAGTGGTTGTATGGCAGCTTTAGATTGCGAGAAGTTCCTTGAAGGTTCTATGGTTCATGATTGGAGTAAAACGCTTGTGTAAAAAGGGAATAGAGAAGTATTTAAATGACTTACGATGAATTTTCCAAAAAATAGGAGGTTAAAATAATGGATGTTATTTCACTAACTAAGGATAGTTTTCATAAGCAAATAGAACATGGAGTCACACTTGTGGATTTCTATGCAACTTGGTGCGGTCCTTGTAAAATACAGTTGCCTATTGTAGAAGAATTAGCTAAAGAACTGAAAAGCGAGGCTGCAATTGCTAAAGTGGATATTGATGCAGAATCTGACATTGCCTCAGAGTATGATGTTAAAAGTATTCCTACTTTAATGATTTTTAAAGATGGTTACAAACTAGAAACATTTGTTGGCGTTCAGAGTAAAGCGTTCTTAAAACAAAAAATTAATGAGTATACAGCAATAGGAGATACTTGTTAAAGCTATTAATTTTGGATTGCAATAACAAGGCTGTTGGTAATCCAACAGCTTTTTCGTATAAATTGTTTCACAAAAGTGAAAATAAATTAATCAGACTGTTTTTGGGATAATATAAAAAAGGATGTGTGAATTAGATTACAGAAGGATCTTTCATTTAGGAGTAAGCTGATAAAGTATCATACAACAAATTTAACGAGGAGGAATTCATAATGTCCGTAGATAACCAACAAGTCGTATTGAATATTCGTTTTAAAACTAAACCAGGAAAAAAAGAAGAATTCCGTACCCAGTTATCCTCGTTGATTCAAGTTATGTCTGTAGAGAAAGCATTCATTAGCGCTATAGTATCTGATGATTTAGATCAACCTAATGATTTAGTCATCTATGAGATATGGCAGGGAACAAGGGATAGTTGGTTGGAGGAAGAATTTACTAAACCGTATAGGAAAGATTATGAAGACACGCTTGCTGAGCTGATCGAGGACAGAATGGTTAGTTGGCTAGAACCAAAAGGAGAATGGGGAAGTACATTAACGGCATAAAGATTTGATCCCATGTCATAGATAGGTTGTGTGAAATGATAAAGTATGATGCCATTATTATCGGGTTCGGAAAAGGTGGTAAAACACTGGCTGCTGCATTAGCTAAGAAAGGTCAGAAAGTAGCCATCATTGAACAATCAGAACTAATGTACGGAGGTACATGCATTAATATCGGTTGTATTCCGACAAAAGCATTAGTTCATTATTCTAAGCAGTCACAACTCATGAAATTAAAAGATTATGATCATAAATCCGAAGCATATCGACTTGCAATAGATAAAAAAACGAACCTGGTATCTGGCCTTCGTCAAAAGAATTTCGATAACCTCGACAATCTTGATAAGGTAACGATTTATACCGGAAAGGCAAAATTTGAATCATCACATGAAATTATAATTCAAGCCGGCGAAGAGCTTACAACGATTTATGGCGAGAAAATTTATATAAATACAGGAGCTTCAACCATTATTCCTGATATTGAAGGGATTTCAAGTAGTAGGCACGTGTACACAAGTACATCCCTAATGGAATTAACTAATCTGCCTAAAAAGATGGTTGTTCTTGGAGCTGGCTACATCGGATTGGAGTTTTCATCTATCTATGCGAATTTTGGTTCAGAAATTGTGGTTTTAGATAAGCATAGTGAATTTCTCTCAAGGGAAGATCGAGACATTGCGAATATGGTTCAATCAACACTTCAGAAAAGAGGAATCGACTTTAAGTTGGGTACTGAAATCCAATCTATTCGTGACGTAGAGCATGGAGTGATTGTAACTTACCTAGATCAGGACAATAATTCTCATGAACTTTACGCAGATGCTGTTTTAAGCGCCGCTGGAAGAAAGCCAAACACGGAAGGTTTGCAGCTTCAAAAGGCAGGCATAGCTGTTACTGATCGAGGAGCTATCCAGGTTGACGAGCGATTACAAACGACAATACCTCATATTTTTGCCATGGGGGACGTAGTTGGCGGATTACAATTCACGTACATTTCGTTGGACGATCAACGTATTATTTTAGATAACTTGTATGGTTCAAAGCAAAGAACAACGGAGGATCGGCATTATGTGCCATATTCCGTATTTATTGACCCTCCTTTATCCCGAGTGGGGTTAAGCGAAGAGCAGGCACTTGCTAAGGGTTACGAAATCAAAGTGGCCACAATGCCTGCCGCAGCAATACCACGTGCAAAGTTGACGGAAGAAACAGACGGGTTGTTAAAAGTAATCGTTGATGCGAAAACAGACAAGATACTCGGCTGTTCATTGTTTTGTTCAGAATCACATGAAATGATTAATATTGTTCAGATAGCCATGGAAACAGGTCAACCCTACACTTATTTAAGAGATCACATCTTCACACATCCCACGATGAGTGAATCTCTAAATGATTTATTTCAAGGAATTAAATAACATAAATGAGGAGAATATAAACATGAATAGAATACAAACAAAAGATCAGTATCAAGAACTTATTGCAAGAGATGCTTTTACAGTTATGAAATTTGATACAACGTGGTGCCCTGACTGTAAAAACATGGACCGTTTTATTGGGGATATTATCGAAGAGCAAACGGATAAGGATTTCTACGCAATTGATGCTGAAGCATTTCAACAAATAGCCGAAGAAAATGATGTACGTGGGATTCCTAGCTTATTAGTATTTAAAAATGGAGAGAAAATCGGTCATTTACACAGTAAACTTGCAAAAACCCCTACACAAGTACGCGAATATCTCGACACATTAAATTGAGAATGCCGAATGAAAATGAGGAGTATTCGCTAAGCGAATTGCTCCTCTTTCACTTTAATGGGTGTCTAACGCCAAATTTTCTTTAGCTTTATTTTGATCTACTAGGATTTTTTTTCTACCTGATCTGATGATCCCCTGTTTGGAAAGCTCGTTTAATGAGTTAGAAACGGATTCTCTTGTAGCTCCAATCATATGAGCTAATTCCAGGTGAGTTAGAGGGAGATCGATTTTAACAAAATGCTCCTCAGGGATGCCAAATTGACTAGAAAGACGTAGCAGCAAATATAGTACACGTTCATGTACAGTTCCTAATGCTAATTTTTCCAGCAATTCAGAGGCTTCGTTTAATTTCTTACTAACCTCCTTCAAAAAGCGCAATACTAATTCTGGCCTTTGAAGCAGAAATTGCTCGAACTGATCTTTGTGAACAGAGCAAAGCAAAGTTTCCTCCAGTGTTTCAATATAACCATCACGTGTTCCAAGTGAAAATGCATCGATTTCACCAAACATATTACCTGCTCCGAGAATTGCGGCAGTATACTGTTTACCTTCTGAATTTATTCTGTACACACGGAGTTTCCCAGTTTTAATAAAAAATAAGCCGTCCGGGTTAGAGTCAGGTGTTTGTACAATAGTCCCTTTTGGTATGGCATTAAAATGAGTCATAGGCGTCATTTGATCAATTTCAATTAAATCTTCAGGTGGAAGTGCTTCAAAAATGTGAATTTTAGATAAGTACCATAATTTATCCATCATCAATCAAAACACCTTTCATAATAAGTCTTTCCTAAAGTTTCCCTTCTTTACTTCAAAATATTAGCAAATTAAGATAAGTTATTCTTGGTTAAAGAAAAAAGTCCAATGAACTTAGTTTTTCGTTCATTGGACTTTTGCATGAATGTAAATGTGTCACTAAGGAAGATCAATAAGTAAAAATCTAGTATCTTCTACGGCAGTTAGTAGGAGCAAAGACATATTTGTTATACGTGCAGTGTCTCGTTTATTAAGAAGATGAGTTTTATCTAGCTGTATCGATCCCTCAACAATAAATATAAAAATCCGACGGCCTTCTGGTTGTTCAAAATTCAAGGACTTACCTATTTCTAAATCTGAAAAATAAATGGTGAGATCCTGGTGAATGTAGGATACATTCGGATTTGAATTTTTTGAAACAATTGGCAATAATCTATTTTTTATTAGTAAAGGATCATACTCAGTAGTCTGATAGGAAGGCTCTAAGCCTTGTTCCTCTGGATCAAACCATAGTTGAAGGAAATTTACTGTATCTTCTCCTGGATTCATCTCAGAATGCACAATTCCGGTTCCTGCTGTCATCCGTTGGACGCCGCCAAATGTAGTCACAGCCGTATGACCGGTGCTGTCTTTGTGCTCTAACTGGCCATCGAGAACAATTGAAACTATTTCCATGTTTTGGTGAGGATGCATACCAAAACCACGATGTGGCAAAACGAGATCATCATTCAAAACACGCATAGGTCCAAAGCTTGTTGTTTTAGGATCATAGTAATCTGCAAAAGAAAAACTCAGGCTGCTTTTTAACCACCCAAAGTCAGCATGGTGCCGGGAAGATGCCTGAAATACTTGAATCATTGTTCCACCCATTTCAAATAGTTTAAGTTCCAATTCTGAATTGAATTAGTTTGTTTCTTATATTCGATATTATGTATCAAAAGTAACAATAAATAAAGTACGCACTTTATTGTGATATAGTGACTAAAAAGTGATAAATGTGATTTTTCTAAAACGCTTTGTCGATTTTTTTTCGAGAAGCGTTTTCCTATTTTATTGGCATTCTTTTCATAAACAAGTTAAAAATATTTTGATTGTGAATGAACATGTAACATAGTTCTTCGTTCTATTGCTAATAATACACATGACACTAATATTTGGGTAAATATCCAATGTGCATTTTGGAACTACGGGGGGAGGGAGATTCGAGTTGCAACAGTTACCGTTGACTACATCTGCGGCTATGAACTTAGAACAGCTTCAGCGAAGTTATTCGGAAAATGAATTAATAAGCATCAGAGAACTGTGTCATTCGGACTTGAACTGTGGAGCATTCATCGTTTATTTAACGATTCTCGTGGATGAAAAAAGATTAAATGAACAAATCATCCGTAAAATAAACTTGGATTTATCTGTGAATGATGATCAGGGACATACACAGAAAACCATTCTTGAAACTCTTTACTCTCTAGGCGATGTGCAAGTACTTACGGATATGAATGAGGTCGTCAGCCATGTCGCTGATGCCAACTTCGTTATTTTAATGGACGGGCATACCGAAGGGTATGCCATGAGTCTGCCAGGCTACGAGACGAGATCTATAGGAGAGCCGCAGCTTGAACTAAACGTACGCGGTCCGAGAGAGGCCTTTTCTGATGATTTGCAGATAAATCTAGGTATGGTTTATCGCCGGATGAAGTCCTCTAATTTGAAAGCGAAGTTGGTACATATTGGTCAAGAGAGTCAAACAAAAGTGATGATCCTCTACCTTGCTAGTGTTGTTGATAGCGGAGTTCTGGATGAGGTGATGCGGAGAATTGATGCAATCGAAATTAAAACGTTGGTGGATATTACGCAAATTGAAGAATTGATCCAGGATAGTGCGTTTTCACCATTTCCGCAAATCCTAGACACCGAAAGACCCGATCGTGTCATTACAGCAGTAAATCGAGGGAAAATCGTAATCATGATGGATGGGTCGCCAAACGCATTAATTGCTCCAAGTACATTTTTTGAAATGCTACATCCCTCGGAAGATTTGTATGAGCGATTTTACTTCGCTAATTTTATGCGTGTCATACGATTGATTACCTTGTTTGTTTCTTTGATGGGTCCTTCTCTATACATAGCATTAACTACGTTTCATTTGGAGATGATTCCTACACCGCTAATGATGACTTTTCTTACGGCAAAAGCAGGAATACCTTTTCCTACATTTATTGAAGCAATTATTATGGAATTATCCTTTGAGATATTAAGGGAAGCGAGCTTACGGTTACCACGGGTCGTGGGGCAATCAGTCAGTATCGTTGGTGCTCTTATTATTGGAGAAGCTGCCGTACAATCAGGTATTGTATCTCGTCCAATGGTGATTGTTGTTGCTATGACGGGCATAGCATCCTTTACGATACCATCCTTTAGCGCAGGTATCTCATTTCGCATATTGCGATTTCCATTAATGTTTCTTGCTGCAAGTCAAGGCATGTTTGGCGTATCTGTAGGTTTATTTCTAATTGTGTACCACTTATGTTCGTTGAGATCTTGCGGCGTTCTTTTTCTTGATCCACTTGGATCAGATAATATAAAGAAAGTTTTGAAAGAAATTATACTATTTCCAGTTAAGTTCAGAAAAGCAGCGTCTCGCCAAGACACACAATTGAATTATGCTTCAAAACGCGCTACCAATAATACGCCTACGAAAGAATGGGATTAATATGAGGAGTGTTGTTCGTACTGTTGTCATTGTAATATTATGTGCAATTCTGATTCTAATAGAAGGCTGCTCGCGGGATACTAACGAAATTAGTGATATTGCACTAGATACAGCAGTAGCCCTCGATTATGATATGAAATCCAAAAAATATACATTTACAACTTATTGCGTTTTGCCGTCAATCTCGAGTCAAGAAAAATCGGGAGCATTTACGCAAAAGATTTCAAGTGAAACAGGAAGTACGCTATTAGAAGCAGGTAAAAAAATGCGATCTCATGCAGGTAAAAATGTCATATTCCAGCACAATAAATTTTTCATCGTTGGTGAGGACGCTGCACGGCATTCTCTATATGAAGTAGTAGATTATCTAACAAGGAAACGTGAGTTTCGAATTACATCATTCTTGATAATAACGAAAGGTCTAGCTTCAGACAAAATAAAATTAAAAACCGAGTCGGGTGATATGATTTCGAATGATTTACTGGGTCAAATTCGAAATAATAAGCTACTCGGTCAAAGTGCTCCAATCATATTAAAAGACTTTGTTAACTTATTCCCGAATCCTTATCGGGGATTCGTTGCAGCTAGTTTAGTGTTGAAACCATCTGAATCCAAAAACAGAGATGTACCATTATTGAGTGGAGGGGCAATCATATACAAAGAAAAATTAGTTGATTGGTTGAATGGAGAGGAGGTCTTGGTAGTTAATATCTTAACCAATAAAAAAATATGGAGGAATCTAGAATTCCCTGTAAATATTGAATTCGACTCGGGCCTTCATTTTACTTCTGTATTCCATGTATCTAGTTCAGAAATTCACAGTGAATTTAGCAACGGCAATCCAGTAATCCGTCTCAATATGAAATTAGATGCAGCAGTAGAAAGCGTAAATGAGGATACAAAAGTATTAGATTCAGCAAAAATAAATCAGATGGAGAAAGCCGCTTCTGATCATATTGAAAAAGCAATAACAACTAGTTTGAGTCATTTTCAAAAAGATTTGAAAATAGATATTATTGGTTTTTCGAATGTATTACTACAGCATCATCCTAACGAATGGAAAGTTATTCAAAAGGAGTGGGATCATATTTACCCTATAATGCCAATTCAGACTCATGTCTCCGTCAAGATTCAAAGAGCTGGTATGACTACATCCATCGGAGGAATGGATTAATGATATATGGCGTGTTTATGGTTGCTTCTCTTTGTTATGGAATCGTGTTATTTTATCATTTACTCAAAAAGTCTTATACATCTGATGCCATATTGATATTGGTATTATGCTGTATGATCGCGGGTTATTTTACTCCATACATTGGAGCAAAATGGCCAACAGTAGAAAGCGTATACTACACGTTATATTCACCAATATCCGACTTTTTCAACCAATAAAAAATAAAAACAGGTGGGACCTAAATGGCAGGCTTAGAAAAGATATCTCATATACAGTTCAGCGTTCTATTATTCGGATATATAACTGGATTTGAAGGTTTATTTCTATCCGAAGCAAAAGTGTTACAACAAGACGTTTGGATCGCTAATGTTGTGAATGTTTTTATGGGAATTGGTGTTTTATCTCTCATTTGCTATGTTCAACGTCAGTTTCCACATCGAAACTTGGCTGAAATTTGTACGAAATTGATGGGAAAATGGGTAGGTAAAGCCATGCTTTGCATCTATCTAGTGAATAATCTTGAGAACGTTTCTGGTGGTCTCCGAGCGTTGTCAATGTTCTACACGACGATCTTGTTGCCCAATACAAGCGCTGATGTTATGATCTTAACTTGTGTTATTTGTTCCACATACGCCGTGTACATAGGGCTGGGTACATTGGTACGAATGAATTTGGTTGTTTTACCGTTTTTTTTAGTCGGTTTTCTTACCACTTGTCTATTTGTATTTCCTGAAATTCAAACCAACCCCTTCCTTCCTCCATTTCAAAGTAAATCTTCCGAAATCATTGTTCAAAGTTTGCACTTATTTACGTTTACATTTTCTGAAATAATTACATTTGGTTTTTTAATGTCAAGAGTTGAACAACCACAAAAAATATTTTCAAGCTCTGTGATTGCAATTATTATGTCAGGGTTTTATATGCTTATTATTACATATTTGACTCTTGGTTCATTAGGTTTTGATTATATAAAAACATCAACATTTCCATTTTTCTCTACATTACAATTAGTGAAATTTGGAGAATACTTGGAAAGAATCGAAGTCATTCTTATTGGAATATGGACGCTACTTACATTAGTATATACCGTTGTTTTGCAGTATGTATTTACCCTTGTTTTGGGAAGCATTTTCAATATTAAGAAAAAAAGTCCTTTTGTATTTGTGGTCGGTTTATTGTTTTTTGCACATTCCTGTAGAAGCTTTATTCGAACGGCTGATCACTTTACCTATGGAGATAAAATTTTTCCTATTTCATCACTACTTCCCTGTATTATCTTTCCGATCTTATTAGCGGTAGTTACAGTGATATGGAAGCGCAGTAAGGAACCTATAAGAGGCACATAATATTAGATGATTACATGCTATTACATAACATTCCATATCAATCGTTTAATGCATTAAGACTCGAATATCACTTTTTACTTACTATGTAACTAGAAAGTAAGTACTTTTTTTAAACTAACTTTTGACGCATAATGACTCTTGTGGCTCGGAAGCATAAGTTTGATTTGATGAATCGGTTGTTAGAATCAATTAGTTGATGTAGTAGCATAATAGGGATTGTAAAAGCAACTTTTCTCTAATTGATTTTTAAATAGCGTCTTTCATTAAATAAAGCCACATTTTGCTTAGGTTTTGAATTACATTTCAGTTAACTTTATCAGGCATTGATGAAGTCAATATATGAATCGAAGGAGCTAATGAATCATGGATCTTAATTTAAGAGATAAAGTTGCTGTGGTAACAGGAGCGAGTAAAGGAATCGGGCTCGCAATTGTTAAGAGATTTGTTGAAGAAGGTGCTAAGGTCGTAGCCGTGAGCCGTACGCTTAGCGAAGAGTTGACTCAGCTGGCTAATAAATATGAGGTTGTACATGTTCCTATGGATGTTGCATCAACGAAAGATGTCGATATCATATCATCAAAATTAATCAGTCCCTTTGCTAGAATTGATATTTTGGTTAATAATGCCGGCGCCATTGACTCCCGCAAAGGGATAGGTTTTATAAACACAACGAATGAAGACTGGGAAGAATTGTATAACCTCAATTTATTCAGTGTAGTTCGGTTTACGCAAGCCGTAGTTCCGCACATGCTAAAACAGAAGCAGGCTTCTATTATTAACGTTTCTTCAGTAAATGCCTATCTTCCTGAAGTAACGTACCCTATCTATGGGACAACAAAAGCTGCTTTAAATAATTTAACTAAGCTCTTAGCTGCTGAACTAGGTTCTAAACAAATCCGTGTTAACAGTATTTCACCGGGACCTGTTAAAACAGACATGTGGACAGATGAAAACGGACTAGCTAATGAGTTCGCCAATAAGTTTGGAACTTCAGCTGAGAAAGCAATGGATAAGTTTTCCGAAATGGCAGGTATTTTATTAGGCAGATTATCTGAAACAAATGATGTTGCCGATCTTACTGTATTCCTAGCTTCTGAACGTGCAAGTATGATTACAGCTTCCGACTATGTGATTGATGGCGGAGTCTTAAAGAAAGCGTGAATTTAAACTAATTTTAATTACAAATAAAAGGAGATGTCATGATATGGGTATTTTTAATGGCAAAGTAGCAGTTGTAACTGGGGGTACTAGCGGAATCGGTCTAGGTGCAGCGCAGATGTACGTTAAAGAAGGGGCACATGTTTTTATTTTTGGTCGGAGACAAGCAGAGCTCGAAGAAGCGTTGAAACTGCTAGGGGAAAATGCGACGGCCGTTCAAGGCGATGTTTCCAAATCGGAAGACATTGACAAATTGTTTGATACCGTAAAACGCGAGAAAGGAAAGGTAGATTTTCTTTTCGCGAACGCAGGCTTGGGCTCACTTGTTCCACTTCATGAAATTACAGAGGAACATTACCACAAAACGTTTGACGTTAACGTAAAAGGGACTATTTTCACAGTAAAAAAAGCGTTGCCTCTGTTCCCAGATCAAACGGGATCGATCATTGTTGTCGGATCATTGGCAGCAGCCCATGGTGATCCAGCATTCAGTGTATACGGCGGGACGAAAGCAGCGATCAGACAGATGGTCCGCAGCTGGATTCTGGATTTGAAAGGCACACAGATTCGTGTAAATGTGGTTCACCCTGGATTCATTAATACCCCTGCATATGAACATCTATTTGGAAAAGAAGCATTGCCAGGCATTTTGGAAGGAATGGCAGACAAGACGCCACTTGGCAGGGTTGGAACACCGGAAGATATTGCTAAAGTGGTGAAATTTCTTTCTTCGGACGACAGTGCGTACGTTAACGGGATCGATTTGTTTGTAGACGGAGGAGCAGGTCAATATTAAGAAAAGAATATAAATCAAAAAATTTCAGATAGTTATTCAAAACTAGAAGGTGCTGTCACTCAAAATCGTTGAGAGACAGCACCTTTTTATGCAGAATACTGGCGAGGGAATGCCGATTATTATATGGGGCTATCCAATATTTAACATGAAAATGTGAAAACCGCGACATACAAGGCTTTAGCTTACTTTTCAATACAATAATTACTTATAAGTTACTATGTAACAAATAAGTAGGTACTTTTACTATTGTTACTTTTAATTCATAATGACGTTTGTAAGTTGTTCTTAACAGACTATAAGGGGCGCAAAAACACCGGGGTACGAAGATTTTTCAAT
Source organism: Paenibacillus sp. FW101-FHT12H11 (assembly GCF_058790355.1). Classification (NCBI taxonomy): domain Bacteria; kingdom Bacillati; phylum Bacillota; class Bacilli; order Caryophanales; family Paenibacillaceae; genus Paenibacillus; species Paenibacillus sp. FW101-FHT12H11. The sequence goes on from NZ_JBYTCO010000005.1 coordinate 297,644, forward strand.
AATAGGATTGAGGGAGTAAATAATGAATAAAAATGAATTATCTAAACAACAGAAATTTTTGATATTTAGTTTGTTTTTATTAACCTTTGTTTTGGGAACCAGTGAATTTGCCATTGTAGGATTACTAAATGAGATTGCAACCGATCTTCATCGTACAATTTCAGTAGTTGGCACATTAGTATCAGGATTTGCAGTCGCTTTTGCCATCGGTACACCAATATTAACTTCGCTATTGAGTCGTTTTAATAAATATCCCTTAATGTTAATATTAATAACTTTCTTTATTATTGCCAATGTGCTTAGTGCTTTATCCTACAATTATGGGGTATTATTTTTATCGCGAATTCTTACAGCTATTGCTGAAGGTGTGTTGGTTGCTTATGCACTAAATATTGGAACGAGTGATAAGATCCCAAATGAAAAGAAGGGATTCGCCCTCTCCATGATATTCTCAGGATTCACCTTTTCTAGCGTCATTGGAATTCCCTTAGGCACATATATTGGACAAATATACGGTTGGCATATGACATTCTGGACTACATCAGTATTAGGTGTTATTACACTTGTTATTTCCATGAGCATCATACCAAGAAATATAGTAGGTGTAAAAAGTTCTATTAAAAATCAAATGGTTCTGTTTATTCATCCACAATTTATTTTGGCCTTTTTCATTCCAGCTTTGAGTATTGCGGCAACATTTATTGTGTACACGTACCTAACAGCGATTATAAATGAAGTATTATCCATTCCATTAAAATACGTTAGCTTGGTCCTTCTGGTATATGGTATTTTTTCAGTTATTAGTAATATGATCGGTGGTAAAATAGCGTCAAAAAATGGAGTAAGTAAGCTGAGATACATTTTTATAATCCAAGCTATCATACTCGCATCTTTGTATTTGACAGCTTTTTCAATTTATTCTGCGATGATTAGTATCTTATTGATGTCATTGGTTGTTTTTGTCCAAGGATCTACAAGTCAAATTTATTTTGTTGAGTTAGCAGAGAAGCATTTTCCAGCAGCAAGGGATTTAGCAGCATCATTAACCCCTGTATCCATAAATTTTGGTATTGCTATCGGATCTGCCATTGGTGGTTTGGTTGTTACTAACTTGGGACTAATTCATGTTTCATGGGTGGGAGGAATCTTTGCCTTAGCTGCTTCATTTGTTACCTTCTTGAGCTTTCGTTTGAATCAGAAAGTGAAGGCAAAAAAATCATGATTGGGACATATTATTGCCTATAAGGAGCAATTGAGCTCCTAAATTAAATCGATTAGTTCAAGGTATTACTCAAAAATACTCATCCAATGATAGCTAAACTTATCATGGTTTATTTGATTGTCACCGCGATTTCCCGCGTAAACACAGTAGTGTGCTGTGACAGCTTAAATTTAATGCAGTCCTGTAAACACCAAAACTAGTGTTCACAGGACTGCATTTTAAGTTGTTAAAAGTTCAACTATTATGAATACCCATAAAATGAATTAAATCTGTATTCCCATAGATAGAATTGAAACTTAATTAACATTATTCTACGGATAAAATTTGATACTCATCCTCAGAGTATGTTTTTGCTGCATAATCACCACCCCAGGAGCAAAGTGCTCTCAGCATAGGCTCGAGCGACTGACCAAGTTCAGTAGTTGAATATTCAACTTTCGGAGGTACTTGTTTATAGGTCTCCCTGTGAATGAGTCCGTCAGTCTCTAATTCGCGAAGTGTTTGAATTAGCATTTTTTGAGAAATGCTTTGAATAAGTTTTTTTAACTCGCTTGTTCGTTTTGGCCCCTTCATCAAATGGTACAAAATAAGCCCCTTCCACTTACCTCCAATAACCTCCAATGAAATCTCTAAGTCGCAATAATATGTTTTCATATTTGATATAACACCTTCCATTTTAATTGTAACTATTTGGTCACTATGTAACAAAAAAGGGTGTGCTTTTTTATTATTACTTCATATGATTCATAATATCATTAGTTCGCAGACAAGAGTAGTTAAAGCTCAATCATTCAAACTAATTAGTATGGTAACCAAGTGAGAAAAAAATAACCATGTCAATGCCAATATTAGTGATTATTATTATGTACATTTGTTAAGGGATCGCTATGATTTATTGAATCTGACTGAAGTTAAAAGATATAATTCGTTTATCTACAAAAAAATTTAGATTGAAATATATTGCATTTTAGCCCTCACTTCAATACTGGGAGGAACTCATTTGAAAATTTTGACATACCTATAAGACCGCGATATTTTAGGCTGTATAAAAATGCCCTTCCGAGATAATAGTAATCACAAAAAAGGAGAATTTTGTGTGAGAAAGGTATTATTTGCACCTTTATTACTATTTTTACTCATAGGATGGGTTTATCTAGACATTGAAAAAGGCGTAAAAGAAGCTGATGCGTCAATACATAGTTCTTTCCACTATGCCGTTTTTCAGATGTATAACGCGGGACAGGATTTGTATGATTCGCTTTTTTCCGATATTCAAAAAGCGAAAGAGTACATTTATATCCATTTTTTTATCATTCGAAATGATGAAATTAGTAATAAATTTCTTGCTTTATTGGAGGGTAAGGCAAAACTAGGGGTCGATGTTAAGTTATCGACAGATCGAATGGGGAGCTTTCTGTTTAAGAAATCGATGCGAGAAAGATTACGAAAAGCTGGGGTGCAATTTACGTTTAGCGGAAAACCTACGTTTCCACATTTCTTCTATACTTTACAAAATCGGAATCATCGCCGGATTGCTGTGATTGACGGGACGACCGCATATATTGGCGGTTTTAATATGGGAAAGGAACATTTAGATCAAGATAAGCGAGTGGGCCATTGGGAGGATTATCACTTTCGTATCAGTGGTGAGGGCGCTCAAGAAATGGAAAGACAATTTTTGCTTGATTGGAAAAATAACACGGGTGATAGTTTTCCTGTGCATACCAGCTTCCCTATAAATGGAAATACGTGTTATGATTATTTATTTACGGACGGGAAAGGAATGGCGGAGCGATATCAAGACTGGATAATGAAGGCAAGTCATTCGATCGTGATTGCATCACCTTATTTTATACCTGGAAAGAAAATGGTGGATGAGCTAATTGAGGCAAGAAAACGAGGGGTTGCTATCCAAATTTTAGTTCCGCTTAATAGTGATTTCCCTTTGATAAAACAAGCTGCATACCCGTACTTAAGAGAACTATTAATACATGGGGCGGAAATTTATATATATCAGAACGGTTTTTTTCATGGAAAGGTGTTGAGCATTGATGGAAAGTATGTGATGACGGGCACCCCGAATTTTGATACTCGCACCTTTTATCTTAATAAGGAATCAGTATGTTCGATTTATGATGGACCGATAATAGCTGAGATCCAGAAAAAGTTGCAGGATGAATTTCGGATGTCAAAGCGTATTTCTGATGCTTATTTTGATGATTTGAGTATATGGGAACGATTTTTGGAGAGGACGATTTCAATCGTTTCTTTTTATCTCTAGCGATTTTATTATTGAGGGGAGAAGTTTATTTAAACAATTAAGGTCATGGCGAGCTACAACTAGAAGAATTAAGAAGAGGATGCTGATCCTTCTATCGTTAAGTTATAATATGCTTGTATCAAATAAAAACGAAAAGGAGCTCACTATGAAAGCACTCGTCACTGGCGCAAATAAAGGAATCGGTTTCGAAATCGCTCGAAGTCTTGGTAAGCGTGGCTATGACATTCTCGTTGGAGCGCGTGATGAAGCCCGTGGGCAGGCAACAGTCGAAAAACTTGCCGCAGAAGACATATCAGCAACGTTCATTAAGATTGATTTGAATAATTTTGACAGCTTGCACACAGCGGCTAAAATGGTTGATTCGCTCGATATTTTGGTCAATAATGCTGGAATTCCTGATAGTGTCAAGCCTGGGCGCGCGGCGCTCGACCTCGCCAAGCGCACATTTGACTATACAACAGAGGATTTACGTACGACGATGGAAACGAATTTTCTCGGCACACATGAGCTCATCAAAAGTCTTCTGTCATCTCTGACAGATAACGCGAAAATCGTCAATATCACCATTCCGGTTTCGCCGACCGACTTTTGGCACCCGCTCGCTTACATTACGAGCAAAGCAGCACTCAACGTGATGACACTGACTTACGCTTACGAGTTTGAAAAAATGGGTAGCCATCGCCAGATTTTCGGCATCATGCCTGGCGCAGTCGCAACCGATTTGAACGGCATGGAAGCTGGTTCGCACGGCGGATTCGTCAAGTCTCCCGAAGCCGCTGGGCAGATAAGTACCGATATTATCCTGTCTGATAAGAATCAAAATGGTCAAATTATTCAGTACGATGGAAAGATTGTTACAGATTATGAGATTCAGCTGAGACGCTAGAAACATCAAGCTCTGTCAGAGGTACTACTTCCAGACATGCCGATCCTGTTTCTCAAACCGTTAACCACGTTCCGGAAAACCCGATGCTGGTGCCCTTGGGAACAGCTGTGATTAAGTTAATAGTAAAATAAAAAAATAATAAGGTGAATTATGAGAGGAAAAGTAGCTGTTATTACCGGCTCTGCAACCGGTATCGGAAAAGCCATCGCTCTTCGTTTAGCAAGGGAAGGCGTCCATATTACAATCAATTATTCCAAATCGGAAAATGAAGCATTGGAGACCCAAAAGGAAATTGAGGCTTTAGGAGTAAAATGTCTGTTGTTTAAAGCAACGGTTTCCGATGATCTTCAGGTACGCCAAATGATTAAAGAAACCGTAGGTTCATTCGGACGATTGGATATTTTAGTCAATAATGCAGGGGTGACCGATTTTGTTAGCCATGATGATCTTGAGGGATTGAAAGAGGAGTATTGGGACAGGGTCATGGATGTCAATGTAAAAGGGCTCTTCTTTTGCAGCCGGGCCGCAGCGGTCGAATTAAAGAAGCAGAAAGGCTGTATCGTAAACATTACGTCGGTCGCAGGGTTGACAGGGCTAGGCAGTTCGATCGCTTATGCCGCCTCGAAAGCCGCTGCTATTAGTGTAACGAAATCGCTTGCCCGCATCATGGCCCCTGAAGTTCGCGTCAATAGTATTGCGCCTGGGATTGTACAAACCCGATGGGTTGAGGGGCAGGAGGATCATATCAAGCGACTGGCAGAGGGAACACCGCTTGGTAGAATTGCAACTCCGGAAGATGTGGCTGAAGTCGCTTTTTCATTAATTGCCCATTCGCATTTTGTGACAGGAGAGATCCTCAAAGTAGACGGCGGGATGTTTATATAACTTATGAAAGCAGAAAAATAGCTGACCGTGTCTAACGCGGCTGGGCTGGAGAAAAGAAGTCCTTGAGTATCAAGGACTTCTTCATTTTTGGAAGCATACCTACTTTGCAGAAGAGCAATTCAAAGATTCACGAGGTAATGAAGATGTTGAATGGAATCAAAAGTCGATTCAAGGCAGCAGAATTGGAATTGAAGCCCTAGAACCGCGATGATTAGTATAAAAGCAATCGTTTTTTCTATATTTTATAAATTGCATATGAGTTTATATTTTGATGATTTACTAAGATCGCCTTTTCCCTAATAATGGAGGGTATCCTTCAAAAGCCTCATAAGTATAAATTGTAACCGTTCTCATCGTGCTGGGGGGGCATTCGTATGCTGCAGAAGATTCAGAAATATAATAGGAGTGTTATAGCTACATGGCTATTCTCGTATTTGTCAGTGTTGTTGGTACCTATTGTAATTAGTATGATTCTTTATTCAGCAACGCACAGTCTGGTGGAGAAAGAAATAAATCGGGCGAACGAGTTGCTTCTCACGCAGATCGAAATGTCTATCGATAGTAAGTTAAAAGGCTTGGAACAATTAAGCTTGGAAGTTGCTTTAAACAAAAATGTCTCTTCTTTCGCGAATGTTGAAAAGCCATTATTCGACGATCATTATTATCAACTGTTTAATATTGCCGAAAGTTTGAGAACTTACCAACGAGCCAACGACTATATTGAGCAAATTTACGTGATGTATGCAAACAGCGATACCGTTGTATCCACGTTCAATCACACCGATTCCCGTGGGCTGTTCACCCTCATGAGGCCGGGGAAGGAGACTTCTTTTGAGGAGTGGAGACGGCTATTTGACCAAAAGTATGTCTATACGTATTCGCCAATGAAATATTGGAACGAAGGCACGTCGATGTCTGGGGTGATGTTTGCCCGGTCGCTCGTTTTGAATAATCCGCTTCAGCCTTATCCCATTCTAATCATTTTGATTAACGAGAATAAGCTGCTGGAAAGCATTCCGAAATACAATGATTCATCGCTACTGATTTTGGATAAAGATAATCACTTCATTGCTGCGTCCAAAGATAAACAGGAATTGCAAGAACACTTGCCATCAGAGCGTTTGTTTGGGAAAAAAGGTTTGGTTTACGCTGAGATGAATCATGACAAAGCGGCTTTGTCTTATGTTACATCCGAACTGACGGGCTGGAAATATGTGTCCGTTCTCCCGGCAGAAATCTTCAATGAGAAGATGGAATATTTGAAAGCGATAACAAGATGGGGCATTGCCCTAGGTTTGTTGATAGGCATTATCGTTACGATTATTTTCTTGAGAAAAAATTATATGCCCATTCAAGTCCTGCTGCAGAATATGACGCAGCGGTCCGGATTCCGTTTTGACGGAAAATCGAATGAGTATTCCTTTTTGCAAAATGCGCTTCATCATACCTTTATTGAGAAAGATGAAATTAGCAAGCTGTTAAAGCTGCATAATAATACGATCAGAGCGCATTTTCTGACACGTTTATTGAAGGGGCAGTTGGAGAAAAAACTTTCGCTTACGGATTCTTTTGCCGCCCACAATGTCCACTTTGTTTCGGATCGGTTTGCGGTGCTGCTGTTCAGCATTGATGCTTACGGCAAGCTGCAAACGGATGAAGCGGATGCATCATTCGGGCAGGAGACACAGATGCTTCATTTTGTGCTTAGCAATGTGGTTGAGGAGCTTGCTGGTGACGATGCAACGGTTTATTCCACAGAAGTGAACGAGCTGACAGCCTGCATCGTTAATTTGAAACCACTTCCTTCGAATGAGGAAGAAGACTTGGTATTAATCCGAATGGCCACCCAAACGCAAGCGTTCATTAAGGAACACATCCATGCGGAAATGACGATTGCTGTGAGCGGTGTTCATAATGACGTGTATGGGATCTCACAATCGTACCAAGAGGCACTGGAAACTCTTGAGCATCGCATCGTGCGCGGCAATGGGCAGTTGATTCTGTACAAGGAAATCAGTATGGAGGCAGCGTGCTCCGGACGGAATTACTATTATCCGTTGAGCGTTGAACAACAGCTCGTTTACTACGTGAAGACGGGGAATTTATCCAAATCGCAGGCGCTGCTAGGAGAAATTTACGAAACGAATTTCAAAGATCACCCTGTTTCAGTGCCGTTTGCAAAATGTCTGCTATTTAATTTGGCAAGCACAATGCTGAAAACGCTCGACGAGGTCAGCTCGATCAGTAAACGAAATTTTGAAGCTCAAGCTGAAGATGTGGAACGGCTGTTGAACTGTGATACGGTTCAGGACATGATGGCCCATATGAATCGAGTGCTTGAACAGGTCTGCGAATGGATTCAAACCGACAAGAAGAATCAACATACTTATCTGATCGATGATATACGCGATTATATTCAGACGCATTTTCGAGATGTCAATTTGAATATCTCGATGATTGGGGAATCTTTTTCGCTGACGCCTTCCTACGTGTCCAAAATATTTAAAGAACATACGGGAGAATCCCTGCTGGATCTCATTAACCATACGCGATTGTCAGCGGCAAAAGTGCTGCTGTCTGAACACAACCTGACGATCAACGAAGTTGCATGGCGTGTCGGTTATGCAGATGTGAGCACATTCTTGCGCATTTTCAAGAAATTTGAAGGAATGACGCCTGGGAAGTATCAGAAGATTTAGCTTTTGCTTATCAACAAACAAAGCGATTTGAGGTTCAATAGACAAGGAATGGAGGAATAGTAGATGAAAAAAATGCGATTAAACGAGCTGCAGGATGTTCAAAGTGGTCATCTTTTACAAGAGATATTGCTCGGTAAATATTTGTCTTCAGGCGGACTTTCCTTTGCTAAGCGGGGGGAACGCAGTCATACAAATGACGGGCCGGATGGTCGCGACTATCATGTCCATGGGGATTGCGAAGCCTTTCTTATCCTGCAAGGAGCGGGAACCATGGAAGTGAATGGGGAGTTTCATCAGGTTAAGGTCGGTGACGTTGTGGTTATCGAGCCTGGAGAAGATCACCATCTGAATTCAAGCGAGGAAGATCCGATTGTAACGGTATGGTGTCATGCTGGTCCCAACCGGCATAAGAATCAGCAAGAAGAGGCAGCGATTTGAACGCATTTTTCAGGGACAAACGACTTGATGTCGAAAGGAGGTGAGGAAAGCGTCTTGAAGGAGTAATTTGGTAAGCGCTTTCGTTTCAAAGTGTTTCATCACATTCAGCAAAAAGGACGGTGTTAGTTACATGAGATTGTCACCGAAGAAGGCTGCAGCCTTCCTGTTATGCGTACTTTTATTCATGAGTTTGATTCCTGGTTTCGTTGTTGCAGCAGATACGAAATTCTCCGTACCCGGTTCCAGCGTGACCGCAAGCTCCCACGATGGCAATGTTCCAGCGAATACGGTTGACGGCGATATGGGTACCCGTTGGTCAGCCAGTGGGGATGGCCAATGGATCAAATTCGATCTTGGCTCCAGCGTAACGGTAGCTTTTGTTAAAATTGCCTTTTTAAATGGCTCTACGCGTACTTCATCTTTTGATATTCAGACCTCTGCGGACAATGCGACGTTCACGACGCAGCTTTCCAATGTAACAAGTAACTTGGTAGACGGGCTACAAACCTTCGATTTTCCGGATGTCGCATCGGTCCGGTATGTGCGTATCGTTGGTCATGGGAATTCGGCTAGCGCTTGGAACAGCTATTTGGAAGTCGAGGTTTTTGGAAATGGAGGCAGCGCTCCCGTTGAAGATTCAGTGACGGTTTCGACGTCGGCTCAGCTGCAGACTGCGATCGACCAGGCTGTTCCCGGCAGGATCATTTATCTGCAAAATGGCACCTACTCACAATCCGGTCCATTTACAGTCAATGGGATTCACGGTCAAGATGGCCAGGAAATCGTCATCAAAGCCTTGAACCGCGGGCAAGCGATTATTTCCGGGGGAGCTTATTTCAGCTTGTATCAGTCGTCTTATGTGACGATTTCGGGAATGAAATTTACAACTACGACGAGTGCAAGCAACAACGCGGTAAAAATGGATGAGTCCAGCCATATTCGCGTGACACGCAATGAATTCAATTTGAATGAAACCGGGGCCACGAACAATTGGGTGAAAATCAGAGGCGTTAACAGCGACAACAATCGGATTGATCGGAATATTTTCGTATCCAAAGCGGATCCGGGGCCAATCATTGCTGTAGATGGCGATGGAAGTACGTATATGTCGCGCTATACGATTATCGACCGCAATTACTTTTATGACAGCACACCTAGGATTACGAATGGCAAAGAGAGCATTCGTCTTGGCTTATCCGGCGTCTCTTTATTAAACGGTAACGCGACCGTAGAAAATAATCTGTTCGAGAACAGCGATGGCGATCCGGAAATTATTTCCGTGAAAAGCAGCGGCAATACGGTTCGCTACAATACGATTCGGAATTCGCAAGGGCAGGTTACGGCAAGACACGGCAATAACAATCAATACTATGGGAATTTCTTTTTGGGCGATGGCAGCAAAGCCGGTGTAGGCGGGTTCCGAATCTATGGGACGGATCATCGCATTTATAACAATTATTTTGAGGGTCTTACCACGGATGCCATTAATCTCGATGGCGGAGATTGGGATGGCGGGACCAATTCCACCAACTACAGCAGTGGGGATTTAAGCAAGCATTGGCGCGTGTATCGAGCACAAGTTACGAACAATACGATTGTGAACAGCGATTTTGGCATCATTATCGGCAGAAGCTATACATCAGCGCCCGTTGATAGCCGAGTAGCGAATAACATCGTTAACAACAGTACAGGTACGCTATATGAAGAAGTGAAAACATCGAACACCGTGTTTGAAGGAAATATCGGCTTTGGCAGCACGGTTACGAATCGTTCGAGAACTTCTTCGGAAATTCGGAATATCACACCGTCATTCACAACGATTGGCGGCTTGCAAAAGTTAACCTCGGGCAGTGCAGCCGTTAATGCCGCTGTTGGCAGCTATTCTTATGTCACCGAGGATATGGATGGTCAAACGCGTTCAACGAACGATGTTGGCGCCGATGAGTACTTCAGCTCCTCTACGTCCATCGTCCGTATGCCGCTCAGTTCCTCGGATGTAGGACCTAATAGCCCGTAATATGCAAAACGAAACAGGTATGCAAAACCTGAAATTTGAGGTTTTGCATACCTGTTTCGTTTTTGAAGATAGTTTTTTGGGAATGGATTCGGCAAAATAGGGAATGTAGGCGCTTCCAAATTAAAAAAAGTTTAACTATGGAATGGGGGATGAACATGGAAAGTAACAAATCAAAAAGAAAGTATCGGTCATACAGCGCTGCTGGGCTAAGTGTTCTCATGTTAACAGGGATCGTACTTTCCGCTTGCTCGGAGACTGGCAGTACAACTAAGAATAGTGCAAGTCCATCCGCAACGGATGCACCGAAGGCAGTTTATCCGCTGAATACCAAGGAAACGTTAACATCATGGGAAAGTTTAAACAACAATGCGACTACGTTTTATCAAAACTTGGCTGAAACGCCATTTGGTAAACAGCTGGCCAAAGCTACCGGCGTTGAGGTGAAATATATTCACCCGAATGATCAACAAACGAAAGAGCAGTTCAATCTGATGATTGTTGCGGATAAACTGCCGGATGTCATTGAATATGATTGGACGGGAAGAAGCGCGGGGTCTTACCCAGGCGGTCCGGAAAAGGCGATTAATGATAAAGTCATTCTGGAACTCAATGATTTGATTGATAAGTATGCGCCGAATTTGAAGAAAAAGCTGGCAGAAGATAAAGAACTCGACAAAATGATTAAAACGGATAGCGGCAAATATTATGTATTTCCAATGATACGTAACCCTTCCGGACTTGTATTTCGGGGACCTATCATTCGTAAAGACTGGTTAGATGAGCTGCAATTGCCAATGCCTGAGACGATTGATGAATGGGAGACGACGTTAAAGACATTCCGTGATAAAAAGGGAGCAAAAGCACCATTTAGTGTCACTTACGTCAATGGGAATTTCGAAATTCGCGATGCTTTTATCGGCGCTTATCATACTTCGAATACGTTCTACCTCGATGATGCAGGGAAAGTCAAATATGGTCCGGTTGACCCGCAATATAAGGATTTCTTAGCGTTGTTCCGCAAGTGGTATGCAGAGGGACTGTTTGATAAAGATTTTGCATTGACTGACGGAAAAGCGTTGGATACGAAAATACTTGGCGGTCAAACCGGAGCAACGGTCGGCTTGCTGAGCGGCGGTTTGGGGAAATGGCTGGATGCCATGAAAACGAAAGATCCGAAGTTTAATCTGGTGGGCTCGCCGTATCCAACCCTCAAAAAAGGGGAGAAGCCTTTTACAGGACAATTGGACTTTAAATATAATCCAGGTCCAAGTAAGGCGGTTTCGGCAACGACGAAAAATCCAGAACTGGCTGTTCGTTGGCTTGATTATGCCTACAGCACGCAAGGCAATCTCTTATTTAACTTCGGGGTCGAAGGTGAAAGTTTTACTATGAAAGACGGGAATCCAGTATATACCGATCAAATCGTCAAAAACGAGAAGTACAGTTTGCAGCAAATGGTCTCGCAGTATACGAAGCCAAACGGTCCTTATGAAGCGGACGAAAGACGCAACTGGAATACGTACCCGCAGCAGGACGCAGCTGTGAAACTATGGATGAATACCGACGCAGCGAAGCACACCATTCCAGCTTTTCTGACGCCTACTGCCGAAGAAAGCAAAGAGCTTGGCAAAATCGTTAACGATGTCAGCAACTATAAAGAAGAGATGTTCACGAAGTTCATTATGGGCAAGGAGCCTCTTGAAAACTACGACAAATATGTCGAACAAATTAAAAAGTTAGGCATTGATCGTGCGGTTGAGATTTATCAGAAATCGCTTGATCGATATAACAAGAGATAGAGGACCGCTAAGGTTTGGATACGGAAGGAGTGGAACGATATGTCAACCAAACCACTGTTAGATTCGAGGACGGCCATAACTGTGAAAGCAAAAACAAATGTGTTCCCGGGTTTGGGCATTCTCAAAGATATTCAGAAAAATAAACTGCTTTATGTCATGCTGCTTCCTATCCTTTTGTTTTTCGGGGTGTTTCATTATATCCCCATGTATGGTGCGATCATCGCCTTTAAAGATTTCTCTCCAAGGCTCGGCATTCTAGGAAGTCCGTGGGCGGGGCTCGAACATTTTAGAACATTTTTCGAAGGGATTTATTTCTGGCGGACACTCAAGAATACGATCCTGATCAGCTTGTATGATCTTATCTTTGGTTTCCCAGCTCCAATTATTCTGGCGCTGCTGCTTAATGAAATTAAAAAGACATTTTTCAAACGATCGATCCAAACCATTACCTATATGCCGCATTTCGTCTCGCTTGTTGTCGTGTGCGGCATGATCAAGGAATTCACTGCCAGCAGTGGATTAGTCAATGATGTGATTGCTTTTCTGGGCGGCGAGCGACTCTCTCTGCTGCTTGAAGCCCAGTTTTTCCGTACGATCTACGTTTCCTCAGGGGTATGGCAGCATATTGGCTGGGGGACAATTATCTATCTGGCTGCCTTAGCCGGCATTGATACGGAGCAGTATGAGGCTGCGAAAATCGACGGCGCAGGGCGCTGGAAGCAAATGTTCCATATCACGCTGCCCGGTATCATGCCTACAATCGTGATTTTATTGATTCTTGAGATGGGACGCATGATGAACGTGGGGACGGAGAAAATTATTTTGTTGTATAATCCAACAGTTTACGACACGGCTGATGTCATTAGCTCCTATGTGTATCGGATGGGCCTTCAGGAATTCAATTACAGCTTCAGCTCGGCCGTCGGATTATTCAATTCGGCAATTAACTTTACCCTGGTTATCGGGTCTAATTGGTTAAGCCGCAAGTTGAATAATACCAGTTTATGGTGACGGGGGGATGACCATGTATCGCAAATCAGTCGGAGAATGGACGTTTGATCTCGTAAACTATGTATTTTTATCGCTGCTGGCTATCGCGACAATATACCCTCTCGTATATGTCTTGTTCGCCTCTTTAAGCGACCCAACCTTATATATGCAGCATAGCGGAATCCTATGGAAACCGCTTGATTTCAACCTTAGGGCTTACAAATTGGTGTTCGATAACGGCACAATCATGCATGGCTATGTCAATACGATGATCATTGTTGTGGTGGGCCTATGTCTGAACATCCTGCTTACTTCCCTCGGTGCTTATGCACTGTCCCGGAAATGTCTCGGTTATCGGAAGCCGCTGATGCTCTATATTGTTTTTACGATGTTCTTCAGTGGTGGCATGATCCCGTTTTATTTTACGGTTAAAGGACTTGGCTTGGCGAATACACTGTGGGCATTAATTATTCCGCAAGCGATTTCCGCCTTTAATCTTATTCTGATGAAAACAGCTTTTGAAGCGATACCGGATAGTCTTGAAGAATCCGCGAAGATGGATGGGGCGAACGAATTTGTGATTTTGTTCCGGATTATGCTTCCGCTTTGTATGCCAGTTGTCGCGGTCATGCTGCTGTACTACGGAGTGAGCCACTGGAATGCTTGGTTTAACGCGCTGATTTTTTTGCAAGATCGGTCGCTTTACCCGCTTCAGCTTGTGCTCAGAGAGCTTCTGCTGCAGAATGATGCGAGTTCGATGGCGAGCGGCGCCGGTTCAGGCGAAGTATCTGTCATTGGTGAGACGTTGAAGCATGCTACGATTATTATCGCAACAGTACCGGTTCTTATGATCTATCCCTTCCTGCAAAAATATTTCGTTAAAGGCGCTTTAATCGGTGCAATTAAAGGATAATAAAGGAGAAGCACAAAACTATGGAAAAACCTGCTATGATTGAATCCGCTGATATTGAACGATGGTGGAAAGGCGTACAGAGCAAAGTGGATCAGATGCTGAGCCAAGATAGAGAACTTGCGCCACACGTGGCCAAATCAGGCGCTTACGACGGATTGAAGCTGGATCAGTGGATCTCTGGATTTTGGCCGGGGATGTTATGGATTCTCTACGATTTGACAGGTGAGGGACGCTATAAGGATGCAGCTTGGAATTGGGATGTTCGGATGGAACGTCATCTGCTGGAAGAGAACCATTTTCATCATGACGTGGGGTTCCAATATTTGCCGACATCTGTTCTCAAATATAAACTGACCGGCGATATGGACGGAAGACGTAGGGGGCTGGCGGCAGCCAACTTCCTGGCGGGCCGCTTCAATCTGGCCGGGCAATTCCTTCGGGCTTGGAATCGTGATTTGCACGGATGGGCAATCATCGATTGTATGATGAATTTGTCTATCTTATTCTGGGCTTCGGAGGAGCTTGAAGATCCGCGATTTGCTCAAATGGCCTGTGCGCACGCCGACATGGTACTTGAGCATATGATTCGAGGAGATGGATCAACTTGCCACGTCGCTGTATTTGACCCAAGTTCAGGTGAACTGCTGGAGTATAAAGGTTGGCAGGGATATGCGCCGGAATCCTGCTGGTCCAGGGGCAATGCTTGGGCGTTATACGGCATGACGAATACGTATCGTTTCACCAAGCAAGACAAGTATCTGTATGCTGCGCAGCAAGTCGCTCATCATTTCATTAGTTCGCTGCCGGCAGAGATGGTACCTCCTTGGGATTTTCGAGTTCCGAATGCGGACGAAGCGCCACGGGATACGTCCGCTGCGAGCATTGCAGCATCAGGGTTACTTGAACTCGCTGAACTCGTTCGGGCAGAAGATGCCAGCAAGTACCGTTTAGCTGCTGAACGTATCCTTCTGTCCCTATCTGAGAACTATGCCGCTTTTGATGAACCGCAGCATGAAGGTATTCTCCATGGAGGCACGGGGCATAAGCCGGCAGAAGCCAATGTCAACGTATCTTTGATTTACGGCGACTATTACTATGTGGAGGCTCTTGCCAAGTTGCAAGGCTGGAAGCATCGGGTGTTCTAAAGCAGTTTCAAAAGAAATTAAACAACCTTAGTCCGTTGGAGTAGCGAACTAAGGCTGCTTAATGTTCTATTTCATTGTTGTCTACTTGACAGGGTGCCACTGGCCTCCCGCTTGGGAAGGACCCAGTTGGGGCGCGGGAAGTGGCAGGTGTAGCCGCTCGGATAGCGATCCAGATAGTCCTGGTGCTCCGGCTCTGCTTCCCAGAAATCGCCGACAGGCGTCACTTCGGTGACGACCTTGCCCGGCCAAAGTTCCGACGCATTCACGTCGGCGATCGTCTCCTCCGCCACCTTTCTCTGCTCGTCGCTCACATAGTAGATCGCCGAACGGTAGCTTGTGCCGATATCGTTGCCCTGACGGTTCTGCGTCGTAGGATCGTGGATTTGAAAGAAATACTCCAGGATGCGCCGGTAGCTCGTCTCCGCTGTTTCGAAGACGATTTCGATCCCCTCCGCATGAGTGCCATGGTTGCGATAAGTCGCGTTCGGAGTATCACCGCCAGTATAGCCGACACGAGTCGAGATGACGCCGGGAAGCTTCCGTATCAAGTCTTGCATTCCCCAGAAGCATCCCCCAGCGAGTATAGCGCGCTGATGCATGTATAAACCTCCTCAATCTAATTGAGATATTTGCCGTAGCCCTCGCTCTCCATGTCGTCGCGATGAATGCAGTAGCGTAGGCCAGCCCGATTAGCCCAGCCATCCGGGAAGACAAACCGAGATGGCTGTCGCCGTGAGTGGATCTAACCTCGGTCCTTATTATCCCATGGGAGGTGTCCCGCAGCTCGTTGATATTTGCGGAAACGATCTCCTTCGTGAAATTTGACCACCCAAAGGAGGACTAGACCCAAGCTGCAAATCGGTGATTTCTCGAACATCCATGTCTAGAATATCCCATACCGCATTGGAAAAGCAATGGTTCTCAAACTATCTTAGACCTTCGTGAGATCCTCAACCATTATACCCGCGGTATGCGTGAGTCAAACCTGTTGTGTTTTACTGTTGAACTAAGCAGAACATTTGCCGCGTCCTTACTTACCAGATCAGAGAGCAACTGGATACCTTGTCCGGATTTTGCTGGAGCCTACGTACTGCAGAAAGCGCGCATGGCCTAGATACGAGATTGTGGATAGATGATAGGTATGTGGAATGCTGCTGCTGGAAATAGTTACCCGCAAGGTACATGAAAACGGCCTACACAATATAGTGTGTAGGCCGGTAATTTATCTAAGCCCGCTCATCTTTCTTTCCCAATATTCTTTACAAAGGGAGATCAATTCTTTCGCTGCTTGATTCAGATAGCTGTCTTTTTTATAGCTGGCGGCAATTTCCCACACTGGATGCTGACGTAGAGAGAAATAGGAGACATTCGAAGTGGAGCTGGCATAACTGATTGGAAGGACTGAACAACAAATGCCCTCGGCGACCAGTTCGAACAAAGTTTGACAGCTTCGCGTTTCCAATAAAATTGGAGGTGAAATATCATCTTCGGCCAAGAGATCGTCATAAATTTCCCGTAAAGTGGAGCCTTTCCGCATGACGGCGAATGAATCCTCTACAAAGTGGTTAAGGCTGATTTCAGGAAGTGGTTCCCCCAGTCGGCCTCCTAAATGAGCGAGTGGGTGGGAGCTGGGAGTACACAAAATTATCCGCTCAGAACAGATTGGAATATAGGCATCTTTCGTTTTCTGAGTCTGCTGAAGCGTGACAAAGCCGATATCCAGATTGCCTTGAGATATGGCATGTTGCTGCTCTTTGACGGTCATTTCAAGGGGCTCGATCTTGACTTTGGGATATTTATTATAAAAACCCGGATAAATGGCTGCAAACATGTCGGTACCTCTTTCAGGAGTTAAACCGATCTTTAGTGTTCCTTCTTTGATCTCAAGCAGGTCATTGATTTTGTTGTAGGTCTCTTTCTTGATTAACAGGATACTTTTGGCGTTTTCAACATAGATAGCCCCTGCCTGAGTCAGATGCCAATTATTTCTGGAGCGAACGAAGAGCTGCGTACCCAGCTCATTCTCAAGCTTCAGGAGCTGCTGATTGAGTGCAGATTGCGTAACGAATAGTTTTTCCGCAGCCCTGGTAATGTTGTTGTCTTCGGCAATTTGAATAATGTATTCCAACTGCTTCAACTCCATATACTGTCGCTCCTCAACTCTTAAATTAATTTAGAGAAAACGTATTTTAATCACTTTTACTTTTCGATAAGACTAGATTACTATAAGTTCAATTCAGGAACAAGTGCTTATGAGAGGGGACAATCCATGTGACTGTTCAACGTGTTGAAAGTGAAAAGCCGCTGTATATTCAGGTTAATCCGAAGGATAATATGGCGATTGTTGCCAACACTGGCGGACTGCCGGAAGGAACGGTATTTCCTTGCGGCCTTAGGCTCCTGCAAAATGTTCCACAGGGTCATAAGGTGGCACTTGCAGATTTAAATCGAGATGAGGCGATTATCCGTTATGGAGAGGTAATCGGGTATGCGATGAGAGGGATAGCGAAGGGGAGCCGGATCGATGAATCATTGGTGAGAATGCCGACACCGCCTCAATTGTTAGAGCTCTCAATAGCAAGCAACTTACAACAAACCATTCCTCCGTTGGAAGGCTATACGTTCGAGGGCTACTTGAATGAGGACGGAAGTGTTGGAAGTAAAAATATTTTAGGCATTACGACCAGTGTGCAATGCGTAGCCGGCGTGTTGAATTTCGCAGTGAAGAAAATTAAAGAAGAACTCCTTCCTCGATTTCCAAACGTCGAAGACGTGATCGCACTAACGCATACCTACGGCTGCGGGGTGGCGATTAACGCGCCTGACGCCATTATTCCGATACGCACAATTCAGAATCTCGCGCAAAATCCGAACTTCGGCGGGGAGCTCATGGTCGTCGGACTGGGGTGTGAAAAGCTGCTTCCCGAACGGATCGTCCCTGAAGGCTCCAGCGATCAGATCGTAACCCTGCAGGAGAGCCACGGGTTTATGCCCATGGTCAGATCGATTATGGCGATGGCGGAGAAGCGCCTTGACAGATTAAACAGCCGGAAACGCATGACTTGTCCTGCATCTGCGCTTGTAGTTGGTTTGCAATGCGGGGGAAGCGATGCATTCTCGGGAGTTACAGCGAATCCGGCTGTCGGATACGCTGCCGATTTGCTGGTACGTGCTGGAGCTACGGTGTTGTTCTCCGAAGTTACGGAGGTCAGGGATGCCATTCACTTATTAACACCTCGTGCAGTGAATGAGGATGTTGGGCTAGCTTTAATCCGTGAGATGGATTGGTATGATGATTACCTGCATCGTGGCAGCGCGGATCGCAGCGCGAATACGACACCTGGGAATAAAAGAGGAGGCTTGGTCAACATCGTCGAGAAGTCGCTCGGATCTATCGTCAAATCGGGTACGAGTCCGATTGCCGGTGTCCTATCTCCTGGTGAAAGAGCAACCCAGAAGGGGCTGCTGTTCGCAGCGACGCCTGCCAGCGATTTTGTATGCGGTACGTTGCAACTAGCTTCCGGCATCAATGTACAGGTGTTTACAACTGGAAGAGGCACGCCTTACGGATTGGCTGCCGCTCCGGTCATCAAAGTATCGACGAGAAATGCGTTAGCAGAGCAATGGCATGATCTGATAGATCTAAACGCGGGAACCATTGCGACGGGGGATGCGACGATTGAAGAAGTGGGCTGGGAGCTGTTCCATCTCATTTTGGATGTTGCGAGCGGGAACAAGCGAACTTGGGCAGACCATTGGGGGCTGCACAATGACCTCGCTTTATTTAACCCTGCACCCGTCACCTGATTTTGTATCGTTCACATGCTACATCTTATAGATAAATCGAATCGAATTAACCCGGCTGTCGGGTGAGACAAGAATATGTTCCGATTGCCGACAAGATCAAAATATATGCTTTTAGGCATTTGTCCAACGACACAATTGTGCCTACTAAAACCTGAAAATTCAAAACTACTGACGGATTCTGGAGGTATGACAGCCGAGAAAAAACTCATATATTAGTTAGATTTAAGTGATATATCTCTGAAAAAGAAATGCCAGTAGCAGCAATGTTGCTTGTTTGAGGAGAAGAATATACATACATAAAAAGCCGCGGTTAGCGCGGTTTTTTATTTTTTATGGATTTACTGATTTAAGTAAACAACACCATCTTTTGAGGTGGTGTTTTTTGGGAGCCAGTAGGCATATTCTTTCACACTTATTTAATCGGCTAGTTTGCTCCTCATCAATCTGAAATATCACCATCCAAAATCTTTAACCGTTTGATATCTTGAATCGGCGAAAGACCGAACAATCTGGAATATTCGCGGCTAAACTGAGAAGGACTCTCATAACCTACCTGAAATGCGACGTCGGCAGCATTCATCGATTCCGATAACAGCAGGCTCCGAGCAGCCTGCAATCTCAACTGCTTTTGGAACTGAATCGGAGTCATCGCGGTAATTTCTTTAAAATGCCGATGCAGCGTGGGCATGCTCATATTCACATGCTCGGCAAGCTCCTCGATACGAAACGCGTGTTTGTAATTCTCCTTTATATAATCAATTGCCGCCTTGATTCGAAAAGCTCCGCCGCCTTCGACAGCCAATTGTGTTAGGGTACTTCCGTGTTTACCTTGTAGCACGCGGTACAGAATTTCTTTGACTAACATCGGAACAAGCAACGGAATATCCTTCGGCTTATCCAGTAATTGCATTAATCGAGTCACGGCATCCAAGAGAGGCACATCCACCTCGTTAATAAATAATCCTCGTTTCGCTTGTTCTGTGGAAGATGGTTGAATTCCGGATTCCTTCATGACCTGCAGGACTTCTTCCGGGGTAAAATTGAGTTTCAGCGCCATATAGGGAGCTTCTGGAGATGCTTCAGTGATTTGACTGATGACTGGCAGTTGAACGGAGGCCACCAAATATTCTGCTGGGCTGTACCTGTATCTTTCCTGAGCAAGCAGTACTTCCTTCTGTCCTTGAAAGACAAAACAAATAGAACGTTCGTGAATGCCATGCTTCGGCTCGGTCACTTGGTTTTGGTAAAACAAGAAAAGCGAAGGAATGGAAGTCGGATGGGCGCCGTTCTCGCGATTTGTAAGCCGTTCGATGCTCCGTGCGAGCGTCTCACGATATTCATGCGGTTGTTGGGACATTGTACTCTCCTGTAGGGGTTGTTTGTAACCCATCATAGTATACACAGCGTTCGCGTGCAAGTGGATGTGATAGGATTAGGCAATCAAATGAGACGATTGTGATACCCCATGCCAGTTTGTATGGTGCATAATGATGAAGCTCGAGATGAGCCATAATAATATCGAATAATGGAGGAGAGATAGCATGATTACATCACAGATACCTATTGGCTCCGGTTTCGGAGCTTCTACAACGGCAGCCGAGGTCATTAAAGGGGTCGATTTGACCGGGAAGATCGCGATCGTGACGGGTGGTTACTCGGGCATCGGCTTGGAAACCGTTCGCGCGTTCCGCTCCGCCGGAGCCACGGTCATCGTGCCAGCCCGCGATATCGCGAAAGCAAAATTAAATTTGGGTGACATGACGAATGTTATCGTGGACGCCATTGATTTGTTGGATTCGGCATCCATTGATGCCTTTGCTGAGCGATTCCTCAGCCAGTTCGACAAGCTTCATATCCTCGTCAACAATGCGGGTATAATGGCAACGCCACTGGTACGTGACGAAAGGGGCAACGAATCCCAGTTCGCAGCCAATCACCTCGGCCATTTCCAGCTTGTTTGCCGCCTATGGCCGGCACTCGTGCGAGCGGAAGGCGCACGCGTCGTTGCACTCTCATCCTATGCCCATCGACGTGCAGGAATTGACTTCAACGATCTGAATTTCGAACGACGCGAATATAACCCTTGGTCCGCTTATGGCCAATCGAAAACCGCTAATGCGCTGTTTGCCGTCGCGCTCGATTCGATCGGACAGCCCTATGGCGTGCGTGCGTTCTCCGTCCATCCTGGCGGCATTGCAACGGATCTGCAGCGCCATTTATCGAAGGCGGAAATCGATACTCTCGACATCCTTGACAAGTCTGGGAAACCAATCATCGATCCCGACAATAATCGAAAAACACCTCAGCAAGGCGCTGCCACCAGCGTATGGTGCGCAACAAGTCCTCAGCTTGACGGCATGGGAGGCGTCTATTGTGCGGATTGCGAGATCGCACAGGCGCTGCCAAGCGATGAATCGACCGAAATGCACGGTGTTCGGCCACGTGCAACCGATCCTGTTGCCGCCGGCCGTCTATGGCAGCTGAGCGAGCAGCTTACCGGTGCGAAGCTTACTCATTGAGAGTTGACGCATTGCAGACTGCACGAAGTATCATGTGGAACAAACCATAAAACGAAAGGCGTGAAATTTTATGAAAAGCGTTGAGTTGGGATCACAAGGTCTAAAGGTAAGCCAAGTAGGCCTTGGTTGCATGGGCATGAGCACCTACATTTACGGACCGAGTGACGATGAACAAAGCTTATCGACGCTTCGCCGGGCGAGCGAGCTCGGCGTTACGTTCTTCGACACCGCAGAAACTTACGGAATGGGCCATAATGAACAATTGCTAGGCCGCGCGCTCGCCGGCATACGCGAACGTGTGGTTGTCGCAACCAAAGTTGGGTTCGGCTTCACGGATGACGGCCAGATCAAGATTGTAGACGGGAAACGCGTCGTGGACGGGAAACCTGAGCATGTCGTACGTGCTATCGAAGGGTCGCTACGCCGCTTGCAGATGGATTACGTCGATCTCGTCTACTTACATCGCATCGATCCCACCGTACCCATTGAAGAAACCATCTCGGCGATGAGCAGATTGGTAGCCGATGGGAAGATTGGCCATATCGGGTTGTCCGAAGCCGCGCCCGACACCATTCGCCGCGCACATGCCGTTCATCCCCTTACTGCCGTTCAGACTGAGTATTCATTGTTCGAGCGCGGCGTAGAAGCTAACGGAGTACTCGATACGGTCCGAGAATTAGGAATCGGGTTCGTTCCATACTCTCCACTCGGACGAGGTTTCTTGACCGGACAATTCAAGGCGGATGAACTTCACTAAACAGACTTCCGTAAAACCGATCCTCGGCTTAGCGGAGAAAATCTTCAATCCAATACGCGTATTGTCGAGGCGATAAGCCGGATAGCCGAAAGCAGGGGCGTCCAGCCTTCGCAACTCGCTTTGGCCTGGACAATTGCCCGCGGCTGCGTCCCGATCCCCGGTACTCGCCGAATCTCCTTTTTGGAAGAAAACATCGCCGCCGCGGATATCACACTCACGCCAGACGAGCTAGCCAAGCTTGACGAGGCAGCACCCGTAGGCAGCACGGCAGGCGAGCGATATACTCAAGCCAATATGGCATACGTAAATAAATGAGGTGATAACTTGAACGAGCTGCAAAGTTTATTAAAGAGCAGGTTCGATGTGATCGAGAAGAGAATCGGCTTGGTTCTGAATCAGTTGGACGATCAGCAAGTAAACTGGCGTCTTAACAAGTCAAGTAACCGTATTTCGAATTTAATCTTTCATATGAGCGGGAAAGCGAGAATGGTATTGGATGAGAACTACATTACAACGACTATACCGAAGCGGAGATCGTCAGTATGAGCCAAACTGTCCTCGTTCAAAGCAAATCGTTGGCGAGAAAAACACAACGGCCCTTGGTTTTAGGCGCGCTTGTACTGGCGATGTTCATGTCAGCTATCGAAATGACGATCATTTCAACCGCTATGCCCAGTATCGTTGGAGAATTAGGAGGGTTTTCGCTGTATAGCTGGGTTTTCTCGGCATTCTCGTTGATGCAAGCCGTGACGACGCCGATTTATGGCAAGCTGTCCGACTTGTTCGGCCGGAAACCCGTTTTTATCGTCGGGATCGTTATTTTTCTAGTTGGTTCCGTCTTGTGCGGTCTTGCAACATCGATGCTTATGCTCGTGATCTTTCGGGTGATTCAAGGATTCGGCGCGGGCGCGGTCCAACCGATTGCCATGACGATTATCGGGGATATGTACTCGGTTGAAGAACGCGCAAAAATCCAAGGCTATTTCTCCAGTGTATTTGGCGTTTCATCCGTGATCGGGCCGCTCTTCGGAGGCATGATAGTTCAATATTCCCACTGGTCTTGGATATTTTGGATGAACGTACCGCTAGGACTATTGGCCGTCGCAGGCGTCATATTTTATTTGCACGAGGGCATTGAGAAGCAAAAGCGTTCCATCGATTATGCGGGGTCCGGCTTGTTTTTCATTACCATCACGTCTCTGATGGTCGTATTGATTCAGGGAGGCGTTGCCTGGAGCTGGACATCGCCGCAGATTCTCGCGTTATTACTTGCAGTTGCAGTAGGGGCCGGATTGTTTCTAAGGCAAGAAAGCCGTGCTTCAGAACCGATGATGCCGCTGCATCTCTGGAAAAACCGTTTTATTGCCATAGGCAATACGGCTACGCTCACGTCAGGTGCTATCGTCATCGGACTGACAAGTTTTCTTCCCGCATATATTCAAGGCGTCATGGGGGGCACTGCTTTCGTTGCTGGCTTTGCACTTACGGCAATGACGATTGGGTGGCCGATCGCCGCATGGTTGGCGGGGTATTCCATCATTAAAATCGGTATTCGTCCAACCGCGGTAATCGGTGGAATCGCCATCTTCATAGGTTCGTTGTTTTTCGTCACACTGGATCCCTCTAAAGGTCCGATATGGGCTGGAGCCGGGTCGTTTATTATTGGAGTCGGAATGGGATTCTCCAATTCCGCCTTTCTAATCTCGATTCAGAATAGTGTACCCTGGCAAATGCGCGGAGTCGCGACGGCTTCCAACATGTTCATGCGCCTGCTAGGAAGCTCGGTGGGAGCGGCAATGCTAGGAGGAGTCATGAATTTGAGGTTTAAACGTTTTATTTTAAGCGAGGATAATCCGTTAGGAAATGTTATATCAATGGATAATATTAACGATATTCTAAATCCGTCCAGATCGCGTTCGCTACCGTTAGAGGAGTTACACATCCTACAAAGCGGCTTGACTATCGCTCTTCAACAAGTTTACTGGGGCGTGTTTGCGCTTGCCGTTATTACTATGATCGGAACGCTATTATTGCCAAAAAGGAGACGGACTCAGCTTGAAGAACACGCACATCATGATGATGTGCAAAAGAGAGGTGAAAGCACATGAAGCTAATCGATTTGAGCGTATCTATCAGTCCAAAGATTCGCGAGCCTTTGCCCGCTAAGATTGAATACGCAAGCCATGAAGATGGTGCCAGACAAGCTGCTGCAGTTCTGGGTCTGCAACCGGACAACTTTCCGGAAAGCAAAGCCTGGGCAACGGAGAGCGTAACCCTGAATACCCACGCTGGGACTCATATTGATGCACCGTGGCATTACTGGCCAACCTCGGAAGGGAAGCCTGCTCGGACAATCGACGAATTGCCGTTGGAATGGTTTTTCGGGGACGGTGTACTGCTGGATTTCAGCGATAAACCTTCGGGGTATGAAATTACGAAGGACGACATGAAAGATGCGCTCGCCCAAATCGGATATACATTGAAACCCTTCGACATTATCCTCATCCGAAGCGACGCGGACAAGCATCTCTTTCATGAGCAGTACGCTTTTTTACACGCAGGAGTATCAGCCGAAGCTACCGAGTGGCTGCTAGATCAGGGTATTAAGGTCGTGGGAACAGATGGCTGGGGCTGGGACATTCCGCTCAACATACAGGCCGAAGAGTACCGCAAGGAGCCGAGAGAGGGCGTTCTGTGGGCTGCCCATTATGTTGGCAAGGACCGTGAATATTGCCAGATTGAAAAACTCGCCAATCTAGATCAAATTCCAAAACCGTTCGGATTTAAAGTATGTTGTTTCCCAATTAAAGTGGAAAAAGGCAGCGCCGGTTGGTCAAGACCTGTAGCGATTATAGAGGCCTAAGTAATTACGGCATTTATAGGAGATTAAATAAATGAAAAATGATTCAATAACGAAAAAAAGATGGATGGCTAGAGCCTCCATACTTGCCCTTGCGATTTCTTGCGCATTAGTGTTTGTTACAACTGCTTTTGCTAGCAATGCTTCTCCTTGGGAGCTCCTCGATGAGGATGGCACAGCGCGTACAACCGAAGGGTCGGGAAGTTCGGCCTACAATCCCCAGGTTGATGCGACTATTTATGTTTGGAGAGGTGCTACCAACAACAACATCTATTTCCAAGCTGGATATGGTGACGGGCGAAACGCACCACATCAAGCGTTTCCCTATAGCTCGTCGGCGAACTCACCTTTTATCGCTTCAGTTCGGAATGGATGGATAATCTTGCATCGCGGAACTGACAACCGAATATATTTCACCACGAACGTTGGAATCGGGGGAATCACTATTGATCGTTTCGCGAATTGGCAGCCAATTGAGGTGAACGGGATATTCGAGACCACGAATGATACTCCGTCTGTGACTGAGACGACCGATGGCAACGTTACTGTCTCTTACCGAGGGACCGATAATAACCTGTATACGGTTGAGGGCCACATAGACAATGGAGGGACAGTTACTTGGAACAATAATAGGGCAGTGTATAATAGACCCGGTGTTCAACAGTCTTCAGGTTGGGGACCGGCAATTGTATCATTGGCTAATGGTTCACAGCGCCTTTTCGCGAACTCTCAGAACCCAGGGCACGCGCCATTTTATATGACAAGGAATAGCGCGTATTCGAA
The DNA here is from genome assembly GCF_058790355.1 of Paenibacillus sp. FW101-FHT12H11. NCBI lineage: Bacteria > Bacillati > Bacillota > Bacilli > Caryophanales > Paenibacillaceae > Paenibacillus > Paenibacillus sp. FW101-FHT12H11. The sequence continues at coordinate 323,645 of NZ_JBYTCO010000005.1, forward strand.
TTGGGAGTATGCTCCCCGCTCAATCCCTGGCGCTCCCCAGTATTCCACAGGCAGAGCGACTGCACGCGCCATTGGAAATACGCTTGAAGTTGGATACCTTGAGGCGAATTATTATGGCCAGCCAATTCCTTCAAGTGCTGAAGGTTACAATATGATAAGGACGGCCTATGATATTAACAGAGGTTGGACTGGATATCCGCAAGCCGACGAACAAGGCTGGCGCGAAAACAGCGGATTCTCGATTAATGTAGCGGACGAGATGCACAATGTATTTTTTTCCCAAATGATGCACAGCGCAAATAGAAACAACATCAATCAAATGTATGTCAAATACGAGTCTGTTTTCAGCCTATTTAAATAAAGAGGTCATGCTGGTGCTTACCTATATCATGTGCATGATTTGCTAATTACAAGAACTTAGGAGGGTTTCCAATGGGGATACTTGACAATAAAATCGCTGTCAGAAGAAAATAAAATATTAGACTGAATATGTTGGTCCCACGCGGATTTTCGAATTATAAAACCGTCAGATCTCGTAATAAAGTATTAGACTGGTCCCAACTATTAAAACAGCGTCATCCGTGGACGAGAAAATAAAGTCCTAGACTGACGCTGTTTTATTGAGTTAACGTTTCCCGTAGTTTTATGGATTAGTCATGTGATTATTTTTGACCAATCAAAATTTTAAAGTCAATAGTGACTTGTTTCAGATTCATCTTTAGAATTTTTTCTATGCGATCCTTAGAAGTTCCCCAGGATAATGGCGTCATACCAAGTAAAGGTTCAATTAAGGGTTCACTCAGGTTTACTTGATATCGAATGCTTTCAACACCTAGTAACTTGAACTGTTCGTTGAAATAACTAATTGTAGGTGTATTTGAATAAACCTGTTTATCTGACCCCTCGTAAAAGATTTCTCTTAATTCTTTTAGATAATCTTTTTCGGGGACAATTTTAATCACCAAACCATTATCAGTTATCAATCTCTGGAATTCTGAATAATTTACCGGTGAAAGAATGTTTAAAATAAATTTAAATTGCTGACTTGCAAATGGACAGTTTGCAATGTCCGCGACACACCAAATCGCATTTGAATATTCAGCTGCAGCAAAACTAATTCCCTCTTTTGAAATATCGATTCCTACAGCCAATACAGGGTTGAGTTTTTTCTGCTGTATTTCTATTTGTATGTTATTTAAGTGAGAGCCTTCACCACAACCTGCATCTAGTATGCTTATAGGTTCATTGCTCTGGAATTGACTCATTATAATTTCACTTACAGCAGCATGTAAGGGATTAAATAAACCGCTTTTGCTGATTACTCTTCTGTATTCGAAATTTTTTTTATCATACTTAGTACTACCGGCTCGAGACAATAGGTTTATATATCCTTGTTTTGCTATATCAAAACAGTGCTGATTGCGACAAACTAAACTTTGTAAATTGACCATTTGCATCTGTTTTTTACATAATGGGCATATAAAAATCTCCTGAAAGCTTTCAATTTTCCCAGCGCTCATCAACTTTTTACTTTTTTCGAACACAAAGAAGCACCCTTTCATTCGTATTAGGTGAATGAAAAAAGGCACAGTCAAATAGACCCAAGCAATTTTTTAAAAAAAGCTGGGTTATGTGAGCTGTACCTTACATTACCTTAAACGAATGAATTTGATGATCATACTTAAACTCTCCCTCATTGTAATACATTAAAACACTCTAATATTAACATGTTTAGGTGGCATGATAAACCATTGTATTAAACTTCCATTTAGCCTTAATGAAGCACCGTCAGTCTAGAATCAATACGAACACCCTTTGTTAAGCTGAAAGCAGATGTCAACTGGCTATTAAATTAGCTATTAAACTATCTAGAAACGATAGCACATTAAACAGGAAGCAAATTGCCGTTCATTCAACGGGCAGTGTACTTCCAATATGTGTTTATATTGGTGGAGTCGGGCAAGCAGTTCGGCGTGGCAATATGTAGGATTGAAGTTGATTTTAGCGAATATACATAGGACGAATGTTACAGGAGGAGACCATGTAGTCGAAAACACGTGTTTACATCTAAAGTTCTTGACATCACCCTTTGTTTCCCTGAATCTATTCAGGGTACAATAATCTCTATAAAGAAAGTGGTAGAAAGGATGTAGTATGAATGAATATGAATATATTCATCGTCGAGGACGATGTCTCTATATTTAAATTATTGAAAGAAAGGTTAGAAAAATGGTCTCTGCATCTCTCAGAACCACGTAATTTCGAAGACATTCTAGGTGATTTTTTAAATGAGCAGCATCAGCTTGTCATCCTGGATATACAACTTCCAAAGTTTGATGGTTTTCACTGGTGCCGGGAGATTCGTGCTATTTCAAAAGTCCCAATACTCTTTTTATCATCAAGGGATCAGCCGATGGATATGGTCATGGCCATGAACATGGGAGCAGATGACTATATTCAGAAACCGTTCAACATAGATGTTCTGATTGCGAAAATTCAGGCCCTACTTCGCCGTACTTATGCCTATGGAGAAGAGGCGGCCGATGTAATCGAATGGAATGGTGCCGTATTACTTATGAATCGTGGTGTGATTCGTAAGGATGGCACAGACGTCGAGCTCACAAAAAACGAATTTTTCATTCTCTCGACGCTTATTAAAGCCAAGAATGAAATCATAACCCGGCATGAGCTTATAAGAAAGTTATGGGAGGATGAGCACTTCGTCAATGACAATACACTCACTGCAAATATTACACGTTTACGCCAGAAACTGGCGCTCCTTCAGTTGGAAGAAGCCATTGTTACAAAAAAAGGATTGGGTTACATGGCAGCCACTTTTTAGGGAAGGTGAAGCACATTGATGTTTTTACGATATGTTAGTAGTATGAAAAGCTGGATACTAATGTTTAGTATGCTAATTGGATTTACGAATGTACTACTTCTAATAGATAAAGGAATTGCCTTACAGATCAGTTCGATCGTTTATTTGGATTCGATATTACTGATATCGTTTATCATCTTCTTCCTATCGCGCTACTTGAAAGAAATGCACTATCTTCGCTTGCTTGTGGAACGAACTAGAGACATGAGCGAAAATTGGATTGAAGCCTTGCCCACTCCCGCACATGCAAGAGATAAAATCGTAAGTGAGATTTTGTATGCCGTAGATCGGTTCCATAAGCAAAAACTGTCGGATATGAACAAGACTCAAAGGATGGAAAGCGATTATATCGCATCTTGGGTGCATGAAATTAAGGCGCCACTTACATCACTGAAATTAATTATTGATGCGAATCAACATGATAGAATCATGCAAAAAATTGAAGCTGAGTGGTTGCGAGTTTATTTACTCGTTGATCGGCAGCTGTATATATCGCGAATGCCTATGCTACGTTCGGATTACGTACTAGAAAAAACATACATACAGCGACTAGTGGTGAAAGAAGTCCGTGATTTGGCTTCCTGGTGCATGGAGAAGAACATTGCAGTCGAGTTCACAGGGGATGAGACTGAAGTGATAACCGATATCAAATGGTGCCGGTTTATCATTCGCCAGATATTGATGAATGCAGTAAAATATAGTCCCGAAGGCGGAACCCTCCTCATTTCGACTGAAATGTTGCCACCTGGAAATGTCGTACTATACGTGAAGGACGAGGGACCTGGTATTCCGAGGCATGATCTTCCCCGTATTTTCGACAAAGGGTTCACGGGGGGAAATGGGAGAATTTACAATGCGGCAACTGGCCTTGGCCTGTATCTGGCACGGAACGTTGCAACGATGATGGGTATTACGCTCGACGCACAATCAGATCAATCGAATGGAACTGTTATGAGAATGATTTTCTCAACTAAGAATGATTTTGAGGCAGTCAGAGAATGAAATTTCAAGTATTTATACCAACTATGCAGTCGGGGATCTTCCCGTCTGCTTTTTTATATCAATAAAAGCAATGAAATCAAAGCAATATGACAATAATGTAACTTATTGCTTTCAAATATCATCTAATACGTGCGACGCAGCCGGATTTACATCTTACAATAAGGATAAATCCAATAGGAGGTCTGATATGAATTCAAATTCGCCAAAAACAATGCTGCATGCGCAGAACGTTCATAAAACCTATGGTAAAAAAGGCAGTGTTCAGGAGGTTTTAAAGGGAATCGACCTTCGTGTGGCAGAAGGGGAATTCGTGGGTATCATGGGGCCATCAGGATCAGGTAAAACGACTTTACTTAATGTTCTTGCTACGATTGATCGCCCGACAGATGGGACAATCTTCATCGAGGATGCAGATGTGTCCAGAATGAAGGACACCGAGTTATCTTCTTTTCGCCGCAACAAATTAGGGTTTATCTTCCAAGATTATAATCTGTTAGATACGTTGACGGTTAAGGAAAATATCCTTCTTCCCATTTCCCTTGGGAGAAGAAACCGAACGGCGGCGGAAGAGGAATTCAAGGCTATTACTCAATCCCTGGGTATCGAAGGGCTGGAGCACAAATATCCGCATGAACTATCTGGCGGCCAAAAACAAAGGACTTCTGCTAGCCGCGCTCTCATCCATCGACCTACCATGGTATTCGCCGATGAACCGACAGGTGCCCTTGACTCCAAATCCGCCTCTGCTTTATTAGATACCATTGCAGAACTCAATAAAGAACGGCGAGGTACAATTGTGATGGTGACGCATGATCCTGTGGCGTCCAGCTATTGCAGTCGTGTTATTTTTTTGAAAGACGGCTTGGTTTACTCGGAAATTTACCGCGGCAATAAAACGAGGTCGTCCTTCTTCAAAGAAATTATGGATGTCCAAGCCATACTTGGGGGTGACACCGTTGACGTTATTTGAGCTCGTCGTTCGTAGTATGCGAAAAAATATTAAACATTATTATCTTTATTTCTTCGCACTTATTTTTAGCACGAGTCTCTATTTTGTGTTTTCCACATTGCAGCATGACACATCAATTATCGCAAATATAGATAAAAGCGCTAGATTTTTAAGTTCATTTCAAGCGGCCAGTTTGATGCTGCTGCTTATCGTGGCTGTGTTCACGATCTATGCGAACAGTCTCTTTTTGAATCGACGAAGTAAAGAAATCGGGTTGTATCAGTTGATCGGCTTGACGAAAAGAGGGGTCGCACGATTCCTCCTTATCGAAAATGCTCTTCTTGGCTTAGGGGCACTTCTATTCGGGATCGGCTCCGGCGCCCTTGTTTACCGGATCTTCCTGCTACTTCTTTTTAAACTTTTGGGTTTTGAAGGATTAGTCTCAGTGAAGTTTTCTTTCTCGGGTGTTACGCAAACGGTAGCCGTATTTGCCGCGTTAATCGTAGTCACTTCCATACAGATGATACGAAAAGTATATGCTAATACGTTGATTGATCTGTTTCAAGCGGAGAAACAATATGAACATCCTACCAAGCCTACATCTATCTCGGCCGCGATCTTCGCGCTGCTCGCCGTAGCGCTCATTGCGTACGGCTATCAACATTCCGGGCATTTGTCGGACGACACCTTGCTCATGGACATGTTCGTGATTCTTGTATCAACAATTGCAGGTACGTATTTGTTGTTCCGCGTAACGATCAGTTGGTTCTTCTATCGGTTTCGAAGAAGTGTCAATGGACATCTCGAGCTTAAGTATGCTCTGTCGCTAGCACCGCTCATGCACAGGATGAAAGCACAAGCCAATTCTCTAACTTTGATCACCGTGCTCTCTGCAATGACCCTTACGATGGTCGCGGTGGCTTATTCGCTCTATGTTTCCGCTGGAAACGACACGCGTATTGCGTTTCCGTATGATTTCGTTATTCAGAATGGCGAGACGAATGCAAAGATGTTCAGCGAGGAAATGACTAGTGAAGGGATACGTTTCGTTCATAATCAGGTAGAAGCCGTGAAAATAGTGGGCACGATCCGAGATCAATCCGAACATGCCTTTGTTGAGGATGACGAATTGCTCTTTCTACCTGCGGAACAGCTTCAGAATGCAGGAGCGTATATGAAGGTCCCTCCTCAACCCGGGGAAGCCGTCATTTTTAACGGAAGGGCAAAACTCGAATCATCGATAGCAGAGCAGGAATATAAGAATTTTCCTAAAGAGATTGAGCTAAATCTGTCCGGAAGCGAGAAAGGGCCTCAGGTATCGGGGCTTATAGAGAGATATGCGATTAATTATGACGTATACGGTCTTCAACTTGTAATATCGGAGTCAACTTTACAGGAACTTAAAGAGAAGATGATATCTTCTCCCCAGTACAAAGAGGAGAAGATGAGACAATACCCCCGATATGAAACGATAACTCTCGATACGTTCCAGATACCGGACAAAGAACAACGTGTCAAGGCCTCGGATCTTTATGCGAAATTCTTGCCTAAAGGTGACTTTGTGTCTGATTATGAGAAACAGTACCACAATGCACTCCAAAATTTTGGAATGTTTATATTCATTGCCGGATTTCTTGGACTCCTCTTTCTGATTTCGACAGGTAGTATCCTCTATTTTAAACAAATCATGGAAGCAGATCAGGAGAAAACCAGCTTTATTACGTTAAGACAACTAGGTTTTGAGACGAAGGACATCATGAAAGGTATTGTACGTAAGCAACTATTTGTTTTTGCTATACCGCTTGTGATTGGGATTTCGCACGCTATATTCGCCGTGAAAACAGTCTCCATAGCCGTAGCCTCAAATATAATCGTGCCATCGGCGATAGCCATGGGTATTTATTTAATGATTTATGTCGTATTTATCTTGTTAACTATCGGTTATTACAAAAGAATCGTTCAAAATGCCATGTAGTGCCTAATGCACTCTTATAGTCATTGTAAAGGAGAATTTCGTTCATGAATAATAGAAGAGTCCCCGTATTGGCATTGATCATTGTCATACTGGCTGTCGTATTTATAGTGCTTTACAAGTCTGTCGTAGATCGATTTAACCCTTTCCTTTCAACAGCATATGTCTATGTCCAAATCAATCAACCCCCAGTGCCTAGTCATGGACGAGTAGAGTATAAACTTACCGGGTACAATGCAGAGGGTGATAAGGAAAAGGTCAATTTTACAGCAAGTACAGAACTTCCTAAGGGGACCTATTTAAAAGTATTGGCCAAGGGGGCCTATGTACAAGAATGGGAAAAGATCAATCCGGAAGAAGTACCGTCTGCAATCAAATGGTAAAAGGCGGAAAATCTCCGGTCTAAGAAACGCGATCTCCATATAAAGATTCTCTATACTGACCAGCCTTGTTGTTAAGATAGAGTTGTTCTTTAATAAGTAATGTGGGACAATTAAGAATGTTACTATGTGCAAATCAATCCGAGTTCTGCAATGTCATTTAACGCTAAGCTTTTAGGATGCTTTCTCCTTAATCTATTAACCTAACGAAGAGATTAATTGAATAATTAAGATTCGCCTATATAAAGGAGAGTATGCATGAATATTTCGATAAATTTAAAAAACGAACGTACTTCTACAAGGTTAGTAATGTCAACTAGCATTGGATCCAATGATCATCTTAAAACGAATATTAAGGACAAGCGAGATGAAAATAAAGAAAAAATAACGATTAGTTCACAAGCTCATAACATGTTCAACAAAAGTCGTTTGGAGAAACCAATGTTGCAACGTTTAATGGAATATAAACAAAATATCTTAGAAAAGCGTAATGATTATGTTTCAAATGCAATGGAAAGAGGAGCCAGCCCGGATGAAATAAAATCCGGACTTGATAAGATGGATGAGCAAGTCCAAGACATTGACAAACAAATCCAGCTATTAAAACAAGAAGAATTACGCAATGTGAAAGGACTAGATGATAAAAAACTCAAAGACGACAATGGAGATCCTGACAAAACTTCATCAATAGATGCTTCTGTACAAGTTACGGCGGACACGATGAAGGCAGTCATTTCTACGAGTAACGAAGTTAAACAAGTTAAAAGTGTTAAAATGGCTCAATTGACACTTCGTAGCGAAGCTTTAAATTGGGCAAGCAATCCAGCACGTTTCGCACGGTTACAAAAAAAAGCGGATGAGTTGGATGGGAAAATGATTCATACATCCCAAAATGCAGTGACGAATATGAAGCAAGTTATCGAAAATAGTCACGAAGATACTAAGACCGACGAAAAGGACATAGTTAAACCAGTTACTAATAACGGTAATGATGTAGAAGGACATCCAGAAATAAGTCAGAAGTTTGACATAACTCTTTAAAAAAACAAAAAACGCTGCTAGCATATTTGCTAGCAGCGTTTTTTTAATGAATGATGAGAAGTAGAAAACGCGGCGTCGACAGGGGCACGGCATATTTGGCTGTAATAAAAGTAGAACGCAAGTCTTGAATGAGGAAATCGAGGCTTGGTAATCCTCATCAGTTTCACTTGATCTGTTTGCTTCTCAGCTGACCGTAACCACTGTCGTAATATACTGTCGTAATATAGTACGACGACATATATTATTGGGTCACTTAATGACGCTATTGAAAATGGTGATGTTGATGATTCAGTATTGATTAAAACAAAAGAGCTATTATTAAAAGAAATAGCTATCCATATAAATACAATAATATATTGGTCATTAGAAAGTGAGGAGTTAGAGGATTGTTTTGCCGTAACTCCATTTATTAGATGTATTAAGGAGATGATATAAACCGAACCGGTAGTAACGAAGGATATGCAAACATGGAGAAAAAATTGTACGGAGCAGTCTCCGTTGGACTAACGGGACACTTTAGCGTAATACGGAAACGGAACGGCTGTCGATGAATCGGCGGCCGTTTCTCAACGAATGGGCAGATTACGCTAATGCGCTACTACTAGTGTTAAAGGTACAATTAGGGATTAATAAAGAGCGAGGAGTTTATCCATGCTTGCCCAACTACCAAAATACAGAAAAAAAGAGATGCAATTTCATCATCAGTGCCCTAACAATATACTAGTGCACTTTGAAACGCAATTGTTGCAAATAGAAATTTTGTCAGGTCCGACTAGTAATTTTTAACTTCGGAATTATCCCGACATTGAATGATAGGATTGGCTGCCGTTTCCACGCGAAAGGGCAGAATACTACAAAAAATACGATAAATCAGTTGTATTTTACAACAGACATTGCTGATATAATTGCCTTATTGAAAAAGGTAAAACGGAAGCATATTAAATGGAAAAGGTATATTCATGAAAATGAATCCATTATATGGGGGAATTTTTAGAATCTTACCCAGAAAGGAACCTTCAAGATCAATGGGAGATATAACTGAGCAAAGAATCAAGGAAGATGAGTTAGAGAGGATTGAAGAACTACACAAGCTTATTTCTGAACATTCGCAGGACGCTATTTTGCGTTTAACTCCAGATGGAATAATCACATATGTGTCACCAGCTATCCGTAACCAGATTGGATACGAGCCAGATGAACTTATCGGGAAATATGTCTATGAACTTTGGCATCCAGAGGATTTGAACGGTGACTGGTTAAGGAAGGGTAATTCTGATAGCAGAATAATTGTTTATCGTCTTCGTCATAAACACGGTCATTATATATGGCATGAAACACACTCAAAAAAAATTAGAAATACTTCTGGAGGCATTCAACATGTGATTTGTATCGGGCGTGATATAACAGAACGAATACATTCCGAAGAGTTAATACGCAGATCAGAGAAACTCTCCTTAGTTGGTGAACTTGCGGCTGGCATCGCCCATGAAATTAGAAACCCATTGACGAGCTTACGAGGATTTATACAGATGTATATGAAAGAGGACATTGATAGTACAAGGAAATTACGAAATGATACCATGTTATCGGAAATTGATCGAATCAATGGAATTGTCAGTGAGCTTTTAATGCTAACTAAACCTTCAACTGAAGCATACGAGCTAAGTGACTTAGTAGATATATTAAATCACGTTATAAGATTATTTGAAGGACAAGCAAACCTTTATAACGTTCAAATAAAGAAAGACTTCGATGTACATTTACCGTTCATTCAGTGTCAAAACAGTATCAAGCAAGTATTTATCAATGTATTAAAGAATGCTATTGAATCCATGCCTACAGGCGGAGATGTGATTATACAAGCCAGGCAAATAAACGATAAACTAAACATTCGAATTAAAGACACAGGTTATGGAATCCCACAAGAAGAAATGACCAAGATTGGAAATCCTTTTTTTACTACAAAAGAAACAGGAACAGGATTAGGATTAATGGTTTCAATGAGGATCATTCAAGATCATAAGGGGGCTATACGAATTGAAAGTGAAGTTGGGAAAGGGACTATGGTGGAAGTTATTTTGCCAATAGTAAGGAGTCCTTTGGAAATTATGGACTGAAGATAAGAGTAGAGGACAAGAGAAATCCATAAACCAAATATGGGACTAAGTATTTTTTATTTCATTCCGAAGCTAAAGGGTAATTTTGTTTAAGAATCCAAGATTAAAGGTGCGAGGTGAGTTTATGGATTGGCAGTTTATTGGGAGCACTACCAACGATTCATTTATATTAAATGGAGTGGATATTTTCAAAGAAAAGTGGGTCGCTACTGGCCTATTTGCTAATGTTATTGACCCAATTTATGGAGTTAAAAAAAGCTTTATTATTTGGAAGATTGAAGACTACGAATTCACATTTGCAGCAGGAGAATTTTCAAATAATGTTTGGGGTATATATACGAATAATTAATTCAGGGTGATTGAACTCCCTCGGTATGATTTGATTTCCTCACGCAAGCTCGTCTTAAGAGCAAAGCGTTTCTCCATAGAGGGAGTTTTGCTTGATATATGTAGCGATCCTTTATTAGAGTATTAAAGAGAAATAGGCTTCCCGAGGGGGAAGCCTATTTTTATGCATAAGAATGTGTGTAAATGGAAAATTTAACTACACCACCATCGTAAGGAGGAGCTGATTGGTTTGAACGGAAAAATTACACCCTTCCAGTTGTCTATGCTGCTGATTACATATATCGGAATCTCTAACCATGTCATCCTAATTCCCATATTGCTAGATACCGCGAATCGAGACGCATGGATCTCTGTCATGGCCGCCGTTGTACCTTCCTTACTTCTTGGTCTGCTGTATGTATATATGTACAAAAATATCCCTTCTTCGCTCTCCACCTGGGTGAAAGAGAAAACAAATTCACTGGTGTGGCTAATTTTCACGGTTCTGTTCACCTTATACTTCTTAACTCAGGCTAGCATCAGTATAAGGGATACAATCGTGTGGTCAAATACTTCATACTTGACCTATACCCCAACATGGGTAGTCGGCATGTGTCTCATTGGCATCAGTTATTACACGGCAAGAAAGGGACTGGCCGCAATTGCAATCACCAATGGCATTCTTCTACCATGGATCGTTCTATTCGGTTTTTATATCATGACAGTAAACTTTAAATATAAAGATTACAGCTACTTGTTTCCAATCTTCAAAAATTCAGCGCTATCAATCACTCATGGCGCTTGGTATACAACATCGGGCATTACGGAGATCTTTCTCGTGTTCTTCCTGAAGGACAATGTTAAGGGCAAGCTGTCACGCATGAATATTATGCTGGTTGTTCTTATACTAATTGAGCTAACGTTAGGACCATTGTCAGGCATAATCGCTATGTTCGGTCCTTTTGAAGCCGAGAAACTTCGATACCCGGCGTATGAGCAGTGGCGCATGGTGTCCATCGGAAGTATGCTAAGCCAAACGGACTTTTTATCCATTTATCAATGGTTAGCCGGTGCGTTTATACGAATTTCGCTGGCGATCTATATCATTCACACCCTGTGGTTGAAAAAATGGAGGCATCCAGAAATCTTGCTCATTCTGATTTCCTTGTTTCTTTTTGTAATCAATCAGCTCAAGCTGTCGGATATAAAGTTCCACGATCATGTAAAATCCTATTATACGAGCTCCGGTCTGATTTGCGGTATCACTAGCTTCGTGCTCTTAATTTGTATATGGGCAGGAAAGAACAAGAAGGCGGTAAAGCAAAATGGTTAAAATAATCGAAAGTGACATAAGGCAGTTATTTGAAGACTGCGGTGATGTTAATCTCGAATCAATTGGCGGTTTTCTGTTCATTTTCTGCCAAGGCATGTCCGATCGGGAGCAAATTAATGAGGTGAGCACATGCAGCGCAGACATTTGGCGGCAGAACCCTGTTACTTTAACATCGAATTGGAAGAACGAGCTATCGTCTTATGTGTTTAGTGGCAACTTACTTCTGTTTGAAATGGAAACGGCTTGCTATTACCTGCACTATGTCGCAGACCCGCCCCAAAGAAGCCCGGAAGAGTCCGTCATGGAAACGTCCTCCAAGGGAGCGCGCGACGGATTTACCGAAAGCATCAAGACCAATGTAGCGCTAATCCGCAAGCGACTGCTAACTCCGACACTCAAGGTGGAACCTTTTACAATTGGTGTCCGGAGTCAGACCGAGATATGTTTGCTCTACATCCAAGATATTGCTAATAAGGAAGCTGTCGATGAGGCTCGAGCAAGATTACAGAACATCCACATCGATGCGCTTATTACGAGCTCTCAGCTGGAAGAAGCCATATCGGATAAGACGATGTCGGTGGTACCGCTTATTGACAATACCGGGCGCCCCGATTTTGCCGCTGAGTACTTAATCGGCGGTCGTTTCGTTGTTTTGCTTAACGGATCGCCACTCGCCATTATCGCCCCTGTTACGCTTACATCGCTTATGAAATCACCGGAAGACGGCTACTACCGTGCGGTGATCAGTTCTTTTCAACGGCTGATCCGAATGTTTGGCTGGTATTTGGCGTTGTTCCTCCCCGGATTTTACATCGCGCTGATAGGTTTCAATTTCGAGCAGGTTCCACTGCCTTTGTTAGCTACAATTGCAACAAATCGCATCGGACTTCCGGTCTCACTCCCATTCGAGGCGATTATGGTGCTCATCTTGTTTGAGTTGTTTAAAGAGGCAGGATTGCGGCTGCCTAAGTCAGTAGGCCCAACGGTAACCGTCGTCGGCGGTATCATCATAGGCGATGCAGCTATAAGAGCAGGCATTACGTCCCCTACCGTAACTGTCGTGGCTGCGACCACGGTCATATCCGGCTATACGCTGGTTAATCCGACACTGAGCGGTATCGTATCGATCGCACGCATCGTCATCATGATCATCGCTTCTATTCTCGGGATGTTCGGGTTTTTCTTGTCTATCTTTTTCGTCATTGCCTATTTATCCGACCTCAAATCGTTCGGGATCCCGTATCTCTCTCCGCTTTCGCCGCCATCCTGGGCAGATATCACAGGGGCTCTGCTTAAGAAACCGGCCAATAAAATGAAAAAGCGTGCACAAAACCTACATTTGCAGGACGATACGAGGATGAAGGACGGAAAATCATGAAGAGGGCATGGAAATCGGCTTTAGTCGGCTGCATCATGTTATTTCTTTGTGGATGCTGGGACGGAAAAAACATTCAATACGTCAATTTCGTTAATATGATCGGCATTGATTACATCAATGGAAAATACCAAATCTATGCGCAAATCAATGATCTGGCATCCATGGCGAAGCAAGAAGGAAGCGGAAACACTCCAAATCCGATCGTTATTGGAAAAGGCGAAGGCGAAAGTATCGGTATGGCGATGTTCGACCTGCAAAAGGAAAGCCAGATGCGAATGGATTGGACGCAGACTAAAACGTTTATATTTAGCGATCGCCTGCTTGCCAAGGGGATCTTCGATATTCATGACGAGTTGATGCGAACCCGCGATCACCGTTATACACCCTGGGTATTTGCAACTAATGAAGATCTCAGCAAAATGCTAAACACAAAGCCGATCACCGGCAGCTCCTCTATTAACACAGTGTACTACCAGCCTAATCTTTTATATAAACAGATGCAATCCTCCTTTAAGCCAGTGAATTATCAGAATTTCATTCGATCTTCAAGGGATCCGTTTGAGACGACGCTGCTGGATCATTTAAAACTCTCCGAGAGCTGGGACAAAGATGGCAAGCCATTTACACTGCCAATCGTAAATGGCCTTGTCGCTTTGAAGAACGGAAAAAGCGAAGCCAGATTCAATCGTAAAGAAGCGAGTGGAGTGAAATGGTTAAATGAGAGAACCTTACGCGGTATTCTCCCCCTCAAGGACGATCAAGGCACATTCGTTGGAACCTCTGCGCTAAGGAGCAATAAAGTAAAGAAAACTGCCCTGTATAAGAATGGTAAACGGATAGTTAAGCTGGACATTAGCATGGACGCCACTATTCGAGAGCAGAAGAAACCGCTTGGGCTGAATGAAATGAGTATGTTGATTAAGAAGAACGTTGTGAAAGAAATTACAGAAACCTATGAAGTTGGGAAGAAACGGTCCGTTGACATTTACTCCTTGAACGAAGTCTGGTATCGCAAAGGTCTGACCTTCAATGAAGATATTCCGGATCTTGAACTGCATATCAAAGTCAATCTCTTGGCTACAAACATGCTCGAGTTACGGAACTAGCTCTTTTGATGAAATACCCGTTGAAAAAGGTAAGGAAACAGGATACAGTGCTACGGCTAACGGGACAGTACGACAAGTTCTGAAATAAGCACAAAACAGCGTCAGGAGGTGGGATGCCACAGTGCAAGCTTTACGAAATTGGGAGTATTACGGCATGACGGAATTCATTACAGATTTGTACCAAAGATCAGCAAACAATGAAACATTTTCACACCTCTACAGGATCGTTACATCCAGAGAAAATATTTTGCTGGCTTACCGTACGATGAAGTCGAATAAAGGATCAAAGACACCAGGAACAGATGGACTAACCATAAAAGACATCGACCAACGACCCGAAAACGAATTAGTGATTGAAATCCAAAACAAACTGCAAAACTATCGTCCTAAGAATGTAAGACGGCATGCATCTCTAAAATGCTTAAAGCTGAGATCGAAGGGGAAGGAATACCTTTAAAGGGGGTATCTCAAGTGGGACTGCTGTCAACACTTCTCTCAAATATTGTACTGAATGACCTCGATCACTGGGTGGCCGGTCAATGGGAGCTCTTTCCGCTGACGAAACCTTTCAAATCAAGAACTGGCGAAAGAACTGCCAAAATACGGTCTAGCCTGAAAGAAGGCTATCTGGTGCGCTATGCCGATGACTTTAAAATCATCTGCAGAGATTGGAGATCAGCTCAAAGGTGGTACCCATGCGTTAATTCTGTATCTCAAAGATCGCCTGAAACTCGATGTCTCTCCAGAGAAATCGCAAAGGGGCTTGCTTCGCGGCTCTTTGTCTATAAATTTCTAGCTTCAATAATTGATGGTATAATTATTAAGGTTATTAGGATTATTTTCGATTTAGGATAACGTCTATTAATGTTGATATTTTGAAGGTAAACAGGTGAAGCATATGAATCTAAAAGAGCAATTTGGCGATATTGATATTTATTTATTTGATCAGCTATTAAAAGGTCGTATTACGCCAGGAATGCGAATTCTCGATGCCGGATGCGGCTCGGGGCGCAATCTTGTCTATTTGCTGCGTAACGGTTATGAAGTGTATGCAGTGGATCGATCTGAGGAAGCGATTGATGCTGTTCAGAAGCTTGCCATGAACATAGCACCTGACTGGTCGAACGAGCGAGTTCGGGTTGATGCTGTTGAGAAGATGAGCTTTGATGATCACTACTTTGATTTTATTATTAGTAGTGCTGTTCTGCACTTTGCTGAGAATGAGGCCCATTTTCAGCAAATGGTGCATGAATTATGGCGTGTACTTAAGCCTGGCGGACGGATGTTTGTACGACTTGCCTCATCAATTGGAATTGAAACGAAGGTAAAGCCGCTCGGGAATGAACGTTATAAACTTCCAGACGGGAGCATTCGTTTTCTTGTGGATGAGGAGAGATTACAGAAAACTACGGAAGAGTTAAAAGGTATACTATTTGAGCCTATCAAAACGGTCAATGTAGCCGATCAGCGCTGTATGAGTACTTGGTGCGTGAGAAAGTCAATCTAAAAAGAAAAAGTGGGAAGCATGACAAGGGATTCGCATTTTTTGATAATGAGGAAGAAGCAGAAATACGTAAATCTACTTCGGGATTGGAATGGACAAATAAAAATAAGTGTCGGGTGACAAGAACATTATCTCATTAAGTGCCGCGAAAATCGCGGCCTTTTGTTTTTTAGGATAAAGTTCTTGTCAAAACCAAATGACAAGAACTTTATCTCATTCCCGACGGAAGGCCAGAGGGAGTATTTTTCAAATGATTAAACTAAAGGGATATTAGTTGTGCAAGAGGTGTTTGTACTCTATAGGTCGAATATGTTTTAAACTTTTCGGTGGAGGTTTCATACATGGCTGATAAAGAATTAGTCCTCGATATTGGAGGGGTGCTTGCTACTAATTTTTCTCCTCTCTTTTGGCAAGAACTATCTGAACAATCAAATACTCCTTATGAAGTGCTTTTTGATTTTAGAAGGGAAATGCGTGAAGAGTTATGGACTGGAAAGAAAAAATCCTTATTTCAAATATTCGTCCATTACCGGCTATTGAGAAAGTACAGTCGTGGAGTAAATACGCAAATATTCATTTATTAAGTAATCATCGAATAGAATGGATTAAATCCATACTTAAGCCTATTGAACCATATATATGTAGTGTTACAGTATCCTGCGAAGTAGGCTATTGCAAGCCTAAGCCAGAAATATACGGACTTGTTCATGAGCAACTAAATAACCATAGAGATATATTGTTTGTTGATGATCAGAGTAAAAATTTAAAGGAAGCAATTTCACTCGGTTGGAAAACCATATTAGCCGACGTAAACGGGGACTGGATTTATAATCTCACCTCACTTTTATCAACTACAGAAGCTTGAAATCAATTACCGTTTAACTAACGCAGAACGATAGTTCAATAAAATAGCGGCAGTCTAGGACATTATTTTTTCAGTCTAGGCTACCGCTGTTTCTGTTTCAAGACAGTCTAATAATTATTAAGTTCATTAAACGCACTCAATTAATGTTAATCTCTAGCATACGAATATTATTGTGCTGTTTGTTAAATTAGCATCGACCGAGTCTCGGGGAGGAGTACCATGGAATTTGTAAGCAATCAAGTTCAGCATGTGCAAACCATGAATCACGTCATCGAAGTGATGAGGCAGCGACTTCATGTTTTCCAGGAGTCTGGAGACCATCGTGCCGTATTTCACCGTGTCTATTATTTGATGACACAAGAGATGAAAAGGCGTCTTGCATCAGGCTTTTTCCATGATACCGTTTGGATGGAGCGTGTTTTAGTAGGCTTTGCGAAGTTCTACTTCAATGCAATGGATGCTTACGAGGCAGGGCTACCCTGTTCACCTGCATGGGAGCTTGCTTTTCGTGAGGCTGCTGTCAAATATGGTTTCGTGCTGCAGGATGCTTTACTTGGCATCAACGCGCACATCAATAATGACCTGCCCTTGGCATTGTATATGATACTGAGCGAGGACCAAGCATGGCCTGATGCACGAATTATGCTAAAGCGCCGCCGAGATCATGAACGTATCAACGATGTTTTGGCTGACTTGGTGGATCAAGTTCAAGACGAGTTGACGCTGCATTATGCCCGCTTAATCGGCGTTATAGACCGAATAATGTGGCGTAGGGATGAGTCATTATCCAGATTCATTCTGACTCACTGCAGAACCACGGTGTGGCACAATACCGAGCTTTTACTAGACGCTTCTAATGAGGAGCAGTGGGTCATTGAGCGGCAGCGAATTGAACGCGATGCGTATGCAATTGGACGGAAGGTCGCCTATTACCGCCCCTTTCGATTTATGAAAAAACTCGCTCCGTTGTCCAGGCGAGGGCGTTGGTTCTAAGCTTCTGTAGGAGGCAAGACAAATATAGTCTCTCGAACAGTCTATATTCAATTGGCGATCACATTCCCGATCGGATCGTGTGGGTTTAACGCGACAGTAAGTGCACGTACAATCCAATCGGGAAAACGAAGAAGACAGCCCTTTACTGTGACATTTCTCACAGCATTCTCCTTACGAGATTTGGTAACCTAAACAGAGAAGATAAAATTGGGAGTTGATCTGACTGTGAAAAAAGAAATTACCATCCATTTTAAAGTCATCCATCATGACAGAACTTCTTTGCTTAGAGGCATTATTTTCTTAGAGGAAAAACAGAAACCGACCTTGGCGGACTACCAGCAATGTCTTTTGGATTGCGGTCATCAGATTGTACTCATCGATAAAGAGCATGTTATCTTTAAAGCTTCTAAGCCGGGAGAAGACTATCTGATTCATGTTCTAGATGAAGAAGAAAACGGCCTTCGAGATGTTATTATAGAAAATTTAGCAAAAAACTTGCTGAAAACAAAATTTTGATTTCCCTGTAAATTCGGTTTCCTTCTCCACGTTTTAATTTTATTTCCGTCTGTAATGATCCTAAGCCACATTTCGTGCTTAATTGATTCGCTGAATCCCAATTGCTTCGCTAGTGACGACAGAAGCAGCTCTGCCAGTTTTGTTTCCAATTCTTCCGGTCAATATTACATTTAAACATTACTTCTTAAAATTTTAACTGGAATTCGGTATGGGATGAAGATAGCCATATGTTTGTTTTAGATACTAATGGAGGTGTTCTAGTATGAAAATGAGTTCTGTAAAACTTCAAGTAAAGAATGTAATAGTTCCAGAAAATCCCATTTCCCGCTTCTTGCTTAGCGATACCCGAGCAGCTTGGATCTGGTTGGTAATCCGTTTATATGTGGGATATGAGTGGATCCAGGCGGGGTGGCACAAAATAACCGCCGACACATGGGTAGGAGCCAAAAGCGGAGTTGCTCTTGAAAGTTTTGTCAAAGGCGCTTTGACGAAAGCCGAGAGCGGTAAGGATGTTACCGGGTGGTACGCTACCTTTCTGCAAGATGTCGTCCTTTCTCACTCCAAATTGTTTGCTTACATGGTGGCCTATGGGGAAGTACTGGTAGGACTCGGTCTAATCCTTGGCCTTCTTACCGGAATTGCAGCATTTTTTGGTGGAATGATGAATGCCAGTTATTTGTTTGCCGGCACTTTAAGTAGCAATCCACTACTATTTGTTTTAGCGACCTGGCTCGTGCTAGCATGGAAAATTGGCGGTTGGTATGGGCTTGACCGCTGGGCACTCCGATACTTGGGCACACCATGGCATAGCCAAAGCTCGTCACCGACAAAAAAAAGCGCAGCGCGAGAAATCCATTAAAATCTATAATGCAGGGAAATTTGAAATATATTTAGTTCAATAGGAGGCTTACCCCGCAATCAATGCGGGGGTTTGCGTTCTTTGGGACAAGTCACGATATGAACCAGAAGTAGAATGTAGGTGACGTTTTTACATTTATTCTGGATGATGGGTCAATCCAAAGCATATGAAAGTAGTTGATCACCAAGATTTAACCGAAATAATCAAGATAACCCCCAGTATAAAGAAGGTTTTTATTCGAGTCATATGTTTCATATGCTTGTAAATGCTTATTTTGGAATCACAGAATGGAAAGATTATTACGATGAAATGTTATGGGAACAGAATAAAAAGAGCGATTGAACTAACGAAAGAACGATAGTTGAATGTTCAGGGAGCAGGTCACCGTGGCTGGCAACTGCTCCCTTTTCGTTGAAGTAACGAGAGGATTGCGTGGATAAAATTGTTTACAAAAATATCCTGAGACCGTATACTTTAATACATAAAAGCGTTTAAGTGATGAAGTGTATAAGTATTTTTGGAGGCGAAAGCTAATGAAATTTATCGTTTCAGCGAGTGTAATTGTACTTAATGAAAATAACGAAATTTTATTAATGCGAGGCCGTCGTGGTTGGGAGATGCCACAAGGATGTGTAGAAGAAGGAGAAACCATTCGGGAAGCCGCTGTCCGTGAAGTGAAAGAAGAAACAGGTATTGAAGTTGAACTTATTAATTTCTGTGGATTGTACCAGAACATAACACGTGGTGTGTGTAATAACATTTTTACAGGTAAACCAGTTGGCGGTTCATTAACAACAAGTATTGAAAGTGATGAGGTAGGTTACTTTTCTCTGGAAGAGGCAAGGAAAATGATATCCTGGGGTAATTTCATGGATAGAATAGATATGGCGTTAAATAATCAAACTCATCCTTTTCTCGTTGAATTTCGAGAATCATAAAAAGAGCATTCAATTGAAATTAGTACATCGTTACGCTCCCTCGAAATGATTTAATTTCCTCACGCAAGCTCGTCTATTCGCAGGATTTCATCCTTTAGGTTTCGATGCTGAATGAAAAGGAGCGAGATATATTTAACTTGTCTCAGTTCAGGAAAGACAATGTCGACCCAGCGGTGGATCTGGTTAACGGCACACTTACGAGTCTTTTAACGACCGTTTCTCGGTTAGCCATAAGCACTCGTAGCTCCTCGTATTCGGAAGAATGGAAGCGGACAGGGGAGTAGTAGCCGTTTTTCACCATGTCGGCAATAACTAAAGCATCTTTTTTGTCGCTTTTAGAGCGTGTGATGTCGCGGTTTTCTTTATTCTTTTTAACTAGATGAGGATTAACAAGTACGGCTTCAATGGCTTTGTTTTTGAGCCACCCGGCAAGGCTTAGCCAGTAATGGCCAGTCGGTTCCATACCAACGATGACTTGAGATAATTTAAATGAAGCTAGCAAGTCGCGAATCCAACGGTCGAGGGACTTGAAACCATCCTCGTCGCTACTAAACACTAAAGGATTACCAAGAGCGACACCTCGAAAGTTAACCGCTCTGGCAACGTGGGCCTCCTAAGCAATGTCTACACCAACAACAATATGATGAAAGGTAATGTTTTCAATGAGTTGATTTTGCTTATCTTGTGATTTAAACTTCATAGTAGAGCGTCCTCCTGGATGATGGAATTAAAGGGCTTTTGACCCGTTGCGTACTTCCATCGTACCGAGGCGCTCGTTTTTTACAAAGCTGAAATTTATCCATCTACAGGAATCTAACGGCGAACGATAGCGCAATAACCAGGGAGCAGCTCGCCACGTGGCAGCTGCTCCCTGGTTTCGTTAGAGTAATAGAGGTTATTGAAATCAGGTAAGAGCAACAAATTGAATAAGGTACTAGAGGTGACATAAATGAATAAGAGAAGTTACTTGATTATTCTGTTAGTAATAATGATGTCCATGATTTTTGCTGGGTGTTTAAAAGGTAAAAAAGCACATTCGGACTTACTCGGTACCGTCAATGTAGAAAATTTAGATTCAGCAACAACAGTGACTTATACATTCAAAAATCAAAGTGGAAAAAGGGTAACTGTTATTGGAGGAGCAAGCTATAAGTTACATAGAGACAACAAATTAGTAGTAGAAGGTAATGTTCCAGTAAAAGACTACATTGATTTGGATCCTGGAGAAGAATATACAGATAAAAAGACATTTTCAAATTTGCAGCCTGGTTCGTACAGTATACGAGTAGAATGGAGCAAAACGGTAGTTTCTGATAATTTTGTTCGAAACTGAAAATGGAACATCCTTTGTTAAGCTATCGGAGAACGTATGACAAGTTCTGCTATAAGCAGCATATAGGCGAAAAGCAGGAGATTATAGCAGTATTCTCAACTTTACAACCGAGGATGGGAATGACGGAACCAAGTATCTCAAAACCATCCCGCCAATACTCCTGCGTGCGTCATGACTAACAGGTTATGAGGTGTGAAGTACAGGTAGATTCGGCAGAACAAAGTCTAGAGCCAAATTTTTTTTGAAAAAGGTATGCCAATGGATATGTCGCTATGCCAAACTATGGTGGCATCGATCTCACAGGCTTAGAGGAAGCACCTAAGTTCAGCACGGATAGCTAGGATGTAAGAGACTTGGAAAACAAGAGACGTTGCAACAAGGGCTGTTACCCGAAACGGTTTCAATAAGGCAATTGCCGAAATGAATTTATCTTTGTGAGGGCAGGGGCATGACTGATGAAGCCTTTGTAATGAAGGTGGAGGAATAGCCCCAAGTCTAATTGAAAAGAACGATCATTTTCCACACGTGAATTGCACCGATCTGGTAGGAATGTGGGAACATCGCTTCGTCAAGGAGGGATGCCACAGTGAACGGGGAGCTCAACGGCGGCGAGGTCGCGCTAAACGCTGTTGGCCATACTGCATCCGCGGCGACCAAAGGAGCCGGAGATACGCCGGCGCCCAAGTTGGGGCAACGATGGAAGCTATCTGCGGACCGGTCGGCATTTTATTTGGGGGACTAGCTGGCGGTACAATAGGGTACTTGGCATCGAGTAGTGCTATCGGTACATTTAGGCGTTGGCTGACATAATTATATGGGAACATAAAAAAAAGATGATTCCTGATTAATACAGAAGTCATCTTTTGACAGAATACTGGGATGAAACAGGGGCCGCCTTTTCATTTTTTCCTTCTAACGTTAAAGACAGGAGTAGTGAGGGATAATTGTTTCCGGGTTAGTGGACGAACATAAGCATAATTGTTTCTTGGTGCGCGTCCTCCGACGGCTCCGGCTTTGAAACGTCCTGTACTACCTGCCGGAATAGCAACTAATGTTCCATAGCTTCTCATCGCTCTTTCTATCGGATAACAGATGGATCTGCTTCCGTCGGAAGGGCTGGCAAAATGGACGGCTGCCGCATAGTTATTCAGTCGATCGGAGCTGTCATTGAGCCATACGGAACCGGAGTCTCCTGGGAGGGAACGATTTTCTGTAAATCGTACAACCGTTTGGTCACGGTAAAGTAGCGTACCTAGATTGCCTGTCACCGTTCGCTCCACGCCGATCGCTTCTACGACGCCTCTTCCGAAGCCGCTTGTTTTACCCATTTTTTTGAATGTCATCCCTACCTGATAACTTAGCAAATGACCAGGGACCGTGATCAGAGAGCCTCTTTCATTAATCAAATACCTTGGATTCAGCAAACTGTTTGAGTTCGCGACAGCAATGGCCGAATCTTGAAAATTTGCGCTAGTCGTTCTTCGTGGCACGAATTGAAAAGCTCTGCCGATCTGATCAGCGGTTCGACCGCCATCTGCCGGAGAAGGCTGAATTGTATTATGGAACTCAGTTGTGTTATCCGGAACCAGCACATGAGCGTTGCTCAAAATAAAAAGGGTATTATTTTTAATGACGATTAGTCCACCGGTTCCGCCCGCAGATGTCGGTACCGTAGTTCCTACACTGACAGCTCCCGGGATGGGACGCCATCTCTCGCGTGGCCCCGATTGAGTCGGAGAGACGGAAGACTCCTTGAATTGTCCCGTCATGTAGACTCGGAAAGGTACGGATGATGCTTTAGTCCATTTACCTGTTACTTCATACAAACCGGACTTTTTTGCCGTAGACATTTTTTTATCGGTATATAAAATAATAGCTGCACCTTTCGCGGGTTTGTTCGGGTCAGCGAAGCCGACCCCAATACCAGTAACTCCCGGTCTCCCCAACATACTCCGCCAAATTCGATTTTTCAGCTTAAACGCCTGATAAAAAGTAGAACCCATAAACGCATCTCCCTTTCCACAATTGATATGTAATCATATGGATTAGGGATGGAGGTTGATTGGGCGTTGAAAAAAACCAGCTTATCTAATGAAAAGGAGAGACAATGTTCTTGACATCCGACAACGAGTGTCAGTTGTCAAGAACACTGTCCGAATGAAGTACGCTTAAACCGCGGGCTTTTTTAATTATCCCTCAAGTTCTTGTCATTTGACGATGACAAGAACTTGAGCTGATTCCCGATTCGTGACAAAAACATTGTCCGATTTCCGATAAGCAATAAATTGACCTGTAACTTGCTGAACTATTCCAGCTAATAGCTTGTCAATATTTAATTATTAATAATGGATTCATGAAGTGATATACTTAAAAATGTGCATGGGAAATAACCGTCCCATAAAGCACGAAATTATATTCCATATATTTCTAGCATTCATGACTACTCTAAACGGAACACTTCCTTAGTAGTTAAGATGGCAAAAATCCAGTGGATGAGTTTATTCACACAAGCAATTATTGCTACTTTGAACAGCTTCCCTTCAGCACGTTTCTTATCATAATAAGCTCTTAATTTCTTATTTCTATTGCTACGGATACCACATCTTACTGCTTGATACAGGGCAGTACGAAGTCTCCTGGAGCCATGCTTAGTGATTCTATTCTGGGTTGCTGTAAACTTACCTGAAGAAAATACGCTTGGATCAACGCCAGCAAAGGCCACCAGTTTCTTTGCGTGATCAAACCGATCGATTTCCCCAATCTCAGCCAAAATTGTTGCAGCAATTTTAGTGCCAATACCGGGTATCGATTGAATTAAATCATATTCTAGTAACTCTTCTGCCAGGGCATCTACCGATTTAATAAGGGTTGCTAGATGCTCCTGGTATTGAAGAAGCAACTTGATGAGCAACTGCAAGGAGATCAAGTGGCTTGGAAAAGCCGTCTCCTTAAATGGATTTCGCCTTGCCGCAGCTGCCAGGCTTTGAGCACGTTCCAAACACCACGATGCGGATTTACCACGCCCAGTGAGTCGCCCGATCGCTGTTGCAATTTCATTATCGGACATTTCTAGGACCTCTTTAGATGTTTGGTGTAATGCCAGAAATCGAAGGGAAACTTTAGAATAAAGATCACCAAACACGCCATGATATTCAGAGAAAACCTGATCCAGAATTGACTGGAATTGTAGTTTTGCTTGAACATAGATACCCGTTAAAGATTCATATTGTCGTGTTAAATACCGTAAATTCATGAGATGCTGCCCCCGTTTCTTGTAGGGTTCAAACTCCTCTTTATAAAACAGTGTCCCAAGTTGATAAGCATCAGCGGCATCTGTTTTCACCCGTCGCAAATTGGTTTTCTTGGCTTCGTGTGAGATTAACGGATTAATTATGATGTACAGATACTGTTGCTCGTCCAAATACTGAACGACGGGGCTGTGATAATGGCCTGTCGCTTCCATAACAATGGTGGGAGGCATCTCTGCAGCTGATTCCAATCCTCTAATATATTTTAAAAAAGAAGCTAAGCCTTCAATATCATGACTAAACCTAAAAATCTTCCCATGAGGTACTCCACGATCTAAAAAAGCTTGTGCATGGCTCTCTCCTTTTGAAACATCCAAACCAATGACTGGATTCATAACATCACTCCTGTAGTATTCTCACCGGCAACCCCTAACCTTCTTGTTTTCCATACTATCGCATGTGATACGGGATTCATGTCCCAACCAGCCTAACCATGGTTGAACAAGTAGGGGGGATGAACAGAATAGCTCTCGGGATCAAAGTCCCACGGGCAGATACGCTCGATCCCCGGCTACCGCTATCTTAAGACCACACAAAAATGAGGTCTACCAGAAATATCTGGTGACCTCATAATACGAACGGGCAGGTTTGCATGGAAATAGGTGGGAATTAAAACCCGATAACGAATATTCTTAAAATCGTAATTGAACAATGAATGGAATGTTCAAAGTTGGGGGTAAAAGAAATGCATATTGGAGTAGATTTAGATAATACAGTTCTTGATGCCACTTCGTCTTATTTACAGTTTTATAACAAGGCTTCTGGTTTATCGTATAGCCCTAAAGATGTTAACGATTTTTATTTTTACCGGTTATACGGGTGGGATAATGCAGAACGTGAAAAAGTTTATCATCAATACGGTCATGATATTCATTGGAACTCAGCCCCTTATCCTAATGCAGTAGAAGTATTACAGGAATTATCTCTTTGTCATCAAATATCTATTATTACTGCTCGTCCTTTACTTTTTCGAGATGTTACTGTTGATTGGCTTAAATATCATGGCATTAGATATAACAGTATAGCTTTCACAGAGAATAAGCTCCAGGAGTGTATAGATTCCGAGGTTAGTGTTTTAGTAGATGATGCCCCCCATTATGCAAAAGAATTTGCCGGTAAGAATATTCCAGTTATTTTGTTTGAACAGCCGTATAATACATCTGTGAACATTGATATGGTTTATCGTGCGTCTAATTGGTTAGAGGTAAGCAGACGTATCAGTGCCCTAGAAGTTTCATTACATTAACGAGGAACGATAGTTGAGCAGAACTCTGGGTAGCAATGTATATTGAAAAATAGGGAGTAACTATGAAGAAAATAAACACCTTAGAAGCAAAGTCCTCATGATAAGGTCCCTGCTCTAGGTTGGATGAGTAATGACAATCAGAGAGAAATGATTGATTATTTTTTACTGAGAAAACCACATGAAACAACGTGGTACAGATTTCCCCTTATGGTTTGTTCGTGGTGTGGTGATGAAGGTTGCGGAATTATTTCTGTAAAAATCGATAGGGAGAATAATGTTGTTACCTGGAAAGACTTTTTACTTGAGCCTGAGATGAAAAAAATTAATATCGGTCCTTTTTATTTTGAGTGGGATAATTATAAAAAAGTAATTAATAGCACCTTTGGAACTGCAGGTATTCAATAGTAAGGCATCTTGTTAAGCTATCGGGACACGTTTGTACAATATACAATACAACGGGAGGTTGCCGGCACGATTGGCGGCCTACACTCACCTAACGGGCATGATGCTTCCAATATCTGTTATAATTGATGTGAATATTCTTTAGGAGGTTGGGGCTGATGCTTGGTCTACCGAAAGGGGAAGTTTATCTTGTTCCCTGGACTAATGAGTGGTTAACAGAATTTAGGAATGAGAGTGAAAATATTAAATCTGAATTAGGTGAACTTGTCCTAGCAGTTCACCATATTGGGAGTACAGCGATAAAGAACTTATCAGCCAAGCCAATAATTGATATCGCAATCGAACTGAATGATTATCAACTCGGCATAGAGTGTGTTAAGGGTTTGGAGCGACTTGGTTATGAATATAAAGGAACAGATATACTACCGGAAAGGTATTACTTTAGCAAAGGGGAGCCACGAACTCATCAAATACACATGTTCCAATCGGGCAGTATTGATATGAAAAAGCAACTTGCATTCCGGGATTATTTACTGAATGACAATGAGGCATTGAATGGTTACCAGGCTTTAAAAGAGACGCTTTCCAGAACACATCAAACCGATAAAATTACTTATTCTCATGCTAAAACGGATTTTATAAATACTACTTTGGAGAAGTTAGGATTCAACTAACTAGGTTACGATAGCGGAGCTATGGAGTTGATCCATCGCTTATTTAGTTATTACTCAATCCGCTCAATTAAACGGGCAGTAGAGCGTGGTGGATAATCAACTTTAGAGTCAGATCTCAAGAGTCAATTTTTATAGCTGTTTTATACCAATTAAGACGAAAAACTTAGTGGTAAGATAAATGGGTGATTTCCAAATTGAAAGGAGTGATGTGGTATGAAAAATTTCCATATAGTTGTGGTTACAATGAAGGATGTTCAATTATAGTCATAGAGAGATAAAATCCTCTATGAAGCAATTTTGGGAGGAATTCTCTTTGGGTATTGAATTAAAGCAAGTGTCCATTGAAAACTGGCATGATTGTACCAAGTTAAAAGTTAAGAAAGAACAACTAAATGTTTTTCCTGCACCTGTTGTTTATTGGATTGCAGAATCTAAATATGTTGATGATTTTGAGCTGCGCGCAATTTATTGTGATGATAATTTAATCGGATTTTTTGCTTTTTGTAAGAATCCAGACTCGGATGGCAACCACTGGATACCTGCAATAATGATTGATGAAAATCACCAGGGTAAGGGTTACGGAAAGACAGCAATGAAACAACTAATTGAACTGATTGATTCAATGGGCTGCAAAAGAATTATGATTGGGCATAGACCTAATAACTTAATTGCTGGAGAGATGTATGAATCCTTGGGGTTTAAAAAAGCAAGCGAAGAGATAATTGATGGTGAAATTATACGGTTACTTCTACTTAATTAAAAAATAATTACTCACTTGGATCTATATGATCATTATAAAGAGCAAACGGAGAAGGAGAGATCCCCACATGGAACAGATTGAATATCGAGATATTTGTGGAGTACCATGTATTATACTAGATCCTTCATCTGAACAACTTGGACAAATTGTTCTGTACCATGGATGGGGATCGACGATAGAAAGTTACAAGTTTTTTGCATCGTTAATATCAAGTTGGGGATATCGAGTAATTATACCTGAACTACCTTGCCATGGAGAGCGCGGATGCCTTAATTATTTTGATAAAGAAACGTTACAGGTTAATTTCTGGCCTATCGTTTTTCAAGGAGTACATGAAGCAGAGAAAATAGTTGCGGAGGCCATACAATACAGTGATGGTCCAATAGCAGTGATTGGCCACTCAACAGGCGGATTTATTACCGCTGGAACATACGCTAAACATCAACAGATTCAATCCGCAATTGTTATTAATGGTTCCTGTGCTTGGGTTCAATTTGAAGAACTATATCGCAAAAAAAATGGATTGAATCCGATGGAGGCTAGTGCCAAATCTCTTTTACAACAAAATGATCCACTTTCCTATATTCGAATGAATCAAGAAAAACCATTATTGCTACTTCATTGTAAGGATGACACTTCAATTCCTATAGATAGTCAATTATACTTTATAAATGCTATAACAACAGATGGTAAACCAGCAGATCATATCCAATTAATTGAGTACCCGAGAGTTAATCATCAGATTACGTTAGGAATGCTGCAAAAGATAAAGGAGTTCCTTGATAAGACCTTACTATCTCTAAGCTAACGGGACACTATAGTTGAACGCAATACATTAGAAGCTGCCGCAAGACCGTACCGTTAGTTTCGTTATATGTTTCATAGACCAGACAGAGGAAGATGAGAGAATGGTAAATATACGATTAGCGACATTAGATGATGTAGATGAACTTGTTCAAATGCGTTGGGACTTCTCTACAGAGGATTATGGAGATAGTACGGTAAGTTACGAAGAGTTTCACCAGATTTGTAGCGAGTTTCTAGTTAACGCGTTTGAAAGCGGAGACTGGTATATTTGGTTGGCAGAAGTTGAAAATAAGATAGTTTCACATATGTATTTACAGTTGATACATAAAGTACCGAGGCCCGGGAAAACTCGAGACCCGTTTTACGGATATGTTACTAATGTCTACACTCGCCAAGCTTTTAGAAGCCAAGGTATAGGAACAGAAATCCATATGAAAATGGAAAAATGGTCCAAAGGACATGACGTAGAGTTTCTTATTCTTTGGCCTAGTAGCACCAGTGTTGAGTTCTACTCAAGAAATGGATTTGCTCGGTGTGAAGAAGCAATGGAAAAACATTGGTGATGGATGACATACCAGGCATTGAAGTAACGGATAACGTTAGCTTAATCACAAGGAGCGGATAGCTGCAGCTGGCAACTGCTCTTTTTCAGTTTAGTGGACCAATACATAATTATCCATTTTGTGGTTATCCTACCCCTGAGAACAAGCACTGGTTAAAAAATGAAATGCTTGTTCAATGGAGGAGCTAATAATGAAAAAAGCAATTTTATTGCTAATGTGTTTGCCAATATTCTTTACCATGGGATTTGTAAAGAAGGATGAGCGTGAGCTTGTATTAACAAGTGTGGAAACAACAGTTATTAATACTGAACGTATACTTCGCTACGACTTCAGAATTAAAAATACTGGATCACAACGTATATATGGAACTTTTGACTACCCTGGGCAGCACTCATATGGTTTGGAAGTGACGGTAAGACCAAATGATAAACTTGCTTCATTGATGGTAATGCAAGAGAATACGGAATTTAGAAAGATGCAACCACGTGGAAGTGGCTCTGCGGGAGCTATAGAGCCAGGAAGAGAAGCATCATTTCACGTTGAATATCAAATTAAGGAAAACGTCGATGTTGAAAAAATAAAATCTGCTTCACTTGAAGGTGTTTTACTTGTTCTAGATGGACCAAAGGTTATTTCAGAAATACCATTAACTGATAGCGTAAATACAAAAACAAGATGATTGTAGTTAAACTTGGGATATTACCAGCCGCCTATATTGGTGGTTTTTTTATTTTTCGATGTTGCAACTAACGTTGAGGTAAGATCAATAATAACAAAGATATACTCAGCCGCGAGAAGAGTCTCTTGAGCAAGTTTTATTAGTGCAATTGCATCCAGTTGTGTATTTATCACGAACAGCACACGCAGTACAAATAATACGTATTGTCTCGATTAACGAACGAGTAACCGTTTCGAGAAAGCGAGCAAAGGAGCTGCTCCAGTCGATGTCATACATGGTTAATAGTACTTTGAGATAACGTTTGGAATCCTTAGAAGCACTGGCGAGTACGTTGAGTTAAATTTAAAAAAGATGCGGTGTCAGCTCTATATTATCTTGTGAATTACAAGAGGTGCGTACGCCCGGCTGATTTTAAATGCATCCCAAGTTTATGAAAAACCAATTGAAGGGGCGCTTAATGGTGTCTTCTTTTTTCGTTTTGCGAAGAATTACCTTATTAAGCTACTGGGCAGGAATGCTTGGAATTTCAATAAGATACCTGGTATTGGAAATAATTTTTAGAAAAGGAGAGGTTTACACTGGTGGTGACGTTTAATGAGGAAAATGTATCTGTTTCTTGTATCGCTACTTTTAATGCTATCCGTTGAAGATAAAACATATGTCAATGCTGAAACAAATAATGTATTTGAATCTTCATCTAAAAAGTTTACACGGTTGGTTGCAATACATCTTTGTATGAATATTAATTCAGTAAGAATCAATGAAGTACGAGAGATAAAACATAACGAATGGTTCGTTTTATATCAAGTTAAGGAAAATTCTGAACACTGGGTGCCGAATGACGGTAGTAGTTATGGTATTAGCGTCATAAAAACTAGCGATGGGGAATTCAAACTAACAAGACTGCGTTATGGTCGACCTTCGCTGTAAAGGCTTAAACTAACGGGAGACGATAGTTCAGTGGCCACAAAATTGGTATAATCTAATCAAATCAAATTGAAGCTGCCGATTAGGTAGCTTTGTTTGTTTTTTTGGATAAGATGTTTGTATAAATCGAAAGGGGGTAAAAGCCAAATGAAGAATAACAAACCAGTAAAGTTGGATGATCTAGTCGGCGAAATTGAACTTCAAATTGAAGATACTTTTACTTTTATAAACACCAAAAC
Source organism: Paenibacillus sp. FW101-FHT12H11 (assembly GCF_058790355.1). Classification (NCBI taxonomy): domain Bacteria; kingdom Bacillati; phylum Bacillota; class Bacilli; order Caryophanales; family Paenibacillaceae; genus Paenibacillus; species Paenibacillus sp. FW101-FHT12H11. The sequence continues at coordinate 354,744 of NZ_JBYTCO010000005.1, forward strand.
AGGCGTAGTTATTACATTAATGAGAGAAGAAATTGGGGCTGCAGAAGATGAAAAGCCACTTGAAAAATTTCCTGAATGGCAAAGAGAGAACATTGAAAAAGCAATAAACATTATTGAGGATGAAGACGGGGTTTACGTTGATTTCACGTTAAGAAACGATTACAACGAATATGAAATCATACAGGATTTTATCGGGACTCTAGAGGATGAAGTCATTAGAGAAGAACTGTATGATGCCATTCAAGGAAGAGGAGCGTTTCGGAGATTTAAAGATGGAATAATAGAACATGGTGTCGATAAACATTGGTACAAGTACAAAGAAAGTAAGATAAAGGAATTAGTAATTGAATGGTGTAAGGAACACGATATTGAAATCCAGGAGTAAGAAAGGGCCCTATTTTTACACTGGATGAATAAACAGCTCGATTGCGCTAAACGGGCGGTTATATGCAATAAGGGCGTTCAGATTCCTATCTGGGTAAGCGTCAAATCCCGCACACCTAGAAAAGCGATGGGATTCATGAGATCGGTTCAGTGCTTTTGGATCCCCGTAAATTGGAGATTTTTTATTTCAAAGCCCTTATGTTTGTGTCGCGAAGCCACGAACAAAATTGAGCTAGCCGTAACGCATCTCGTTTGTCGGTCTTTACTCGATCCCCTGCACGTTTAGGTATGAGAGTAGAGGCTACGACGGTGCATGAAACGGCCATCTCAAGCAGCCAGCGGTACAGTACATAACCGATCCAGCTTCGTAACACACTTCTAATACAATATCTTCTGTTTTACGCAGTTGTTGAATGAGCTTGCGAATCGCTTCTTTCGAATGTGGAATCATACCCCAATAGCTTGGCTCTTGTATACCTTCTTCAGCGATGGCTACAGCAATTTTTGATTTGGACTCGTCTAAGCCAACGTATTTTGTGGAATTACTCATAATAGAAACCTTCAGCCAGTCTACAACTTTATTCTCTTCGGACAGCAGTAAAATTGTTGGCTGCAGACGAGCAAACGACGCTTTAGTCTACAACTTTATTTTCCGAGTTTAATACATTACTCTTAGGCAATTAACCACTCGAAACTAAAGATATCGAATACCATATATGAGATGTTAAGGAGGGATCGTATGAAGCAAAGGAGAATCGCCATTGGAGAGACACGCTGCGTATATCTAGATATTCGGCGCTTGCCAGGTGCTGTTGTTAAGGGAAGTGAAATCGTTAAAGATGTGGAATCGGTAAACATGGTTTGGAATCCATACGGGATTAAATTTGTGGTTTTAAATATTCGGAACTTTAATGGTGCACCGGATATTCCTGCTGAAAATGCAACTTTTACAGAAGACGATCCCAACCTGAACTGCCCAAGAACTACCAAGATGCTACGGCTCGCTCGTTACTTAAGAGACCACCCTGAAAATAGGCCACCAAAAGGTGCAACTCGAATTGTTGTCATTTATGCTGGTGGGACTTTTAGAACCAAATTCAATAAAAAGGGAGAACCCAGATACACCCTTGGCTGTACATTTTCAAATTTTATTGGTAAAAGTCCTGGAGCTGCTGTCTTTGTTACAAGACCGCCAATTCCTCAGGAACCCAAAATAGACGATTACAGATTATTGCTTGCCCATGAACTTGGTCACGCATTGATCAACATAAATAGGAAGGGCCAACAGGTACCTTCGCCTGAAGCTCCCCTTAAAAATGACCCAACCCATACAACTGATAATAACAACTTAATGAGTCCTATGCTTCCCCATACAACACTCCTTCAAGGCACACAGATTGTTCAAGCGAGAGCAAGTATCTTTTCGAATAAATGCAGATCCTCTGTTCCGCTATTAAATGTCGGAAGAGTAACCCGCATCACCCGAAGACTGGCAAGATCGCGTTGTCAGCAGAAAATAAAGTAGTCTAGATATCTTTATTCCACGCAGCTTTTTGAATTGTCATACCTTCAGACTCCATTAAATGAGTTTTAGGCTGGACTTAGAGAATGAAACAGCGACAGCCAAGGACAAAATCAAAAATTGCCGTGGCTATCATTGAATATGGCAGCCGTTCTAACTATATTTTGGAAACAGAGAGGGAAATTCTACGAAGGACGCAGGTATGGCTTGAATACGGAAATAGGCAGAGCAATCTTTCTTATTCTTCGAAAAGCATCGTGAATGAAATGAAAGAATCCGCGTACGTAGTTTCGTTTATTCGTATAGATTTAGATTCGACAACTGGACTAAGGCAGGAAAGCTGCGGTCGCCAGAACCCGAACTCGTTATCTTGTGAAAAAAAGACAGGTATCCGCCTGTCTATTTTTGTGCTTTCAAAGCATATGCGTATTAGGGGTGTAAACTCTTTTACACTTTTTTGAGCATTTTTTTCATACATGATACGCGATACGTCTGATATTAGTTTTAAAAGGAAAACGACTTATCCAGATTAGCTTTTAACGATGAGTATGTTATAATAACGTTCGTATGATGTTCGTAATATTTCTAAAGGAGGAGTAAAACCAATGACAGCACAACACACTCTTTCTGAACTGTCTAGTCGGGCCTTGTGGGAGTCATGGAAGAAGGAAACGTAAGGCGCTCCGATGTAGGGAAACCACAAGGCGGCGTCATCTCACCCCTGTTGGCGATTCTATCAAGGGGTGCATGAAACGGGTAAGAAAGTTATAGTGATAGATGGAAAAATAGAGTGGAGGAGTGAACCATGGTCAAACAACACAAGATTTTACTAACTGTAACCGTATTGTACACATTACTTGTTCTTTATTTTATGTTCTTCGCTTTCGGCAGAGGAGAGGCTTCGGAGAACATTTCCCGATATACCTTTATTTTCATGCCCGAGAACTTCCTTAAGTTGCCGTCTCCATTTGATCTTCTGAATCTAAGCCTCATGAGTATGGTGGGTTTCGGGAACATTATTGCGTTTATTCCTTTCGGTATATTGATTCCATGGCTGTACCGGGTCAGCTTCGTCCGGTTCATCACCTTTTTCTTCATCGCGATTCTTGTGCTGGAAACGATCCAGGCCCTTACATTCCTGGGCAGCTTCGATATTAACGACGCTCTTCAGAATTCGATTGGAGCAACTCTCGGTTTTGGGGCGTACAAGCTTGGTTTCCGTTACCGGAGCCTCGGGCGCAATCTGGTGGCAACGGCTATATCGGGTATGGTTCTTTTTATAGCTTTATGGGGATTAGGGGCGGCGGTAGACAAAATAACAACAAAAGTAGAGGGCCCGTTTGTGGCGATCAATGTATGGACGGATACTTCGGGCCATTCATCCGCTGGAGACAAACCGGACAGCATCCTAATCAACGAACAGAAGGTGCCGCTTCGCTATAACCTGTATGGCGCTGAAGGAGGAGATTCCAGAACGTTCACGTACAAGTCTGAGGTGCAGACGAATTTCTCCTTCGATTACGGATGCCCCGAACCAACGGATTATTCCGGTAGTATCCGTGTTACCCGGGATGGCAATGAAATATTGACCGACTCTGGAGAAGATCAGCGGAGTAATCCCGATCTATTTCCGTCGCTATTCAAAATCCCTCTTGAGCCGGGGGATGAGCTGAAGATCACGATTAAGGGCGACATGAAAGCATGGGATGTCGGGTATACGCGGATGCAGTATTTCTGGAACTGAGTGCTTAAAGGGACTTCGCCACCATTTTAACATGAATAACACCTCGCGCTTGGTTTTTCAAGCGCTTTTTTGTGCTTTTGAGATCGGGATGTTTCAGTCAGTAAAACTGACCATGGGCGACTTGTCAGTAAGCGTTCCAAAAGAGAAAATTGAGAACCTCATCAAAAAGGGGCTATACGATGAGAAATTTATTAAGAAAAGCGATGAATAGATGGATTCATTAAACTCCCATGAAAATTAAATCCGGAGTACCTGAAAAAGGGCGTACTAAATAAGACGCAGTTCATCCGTTTTTTTGAAAGCGTCTGAAGGCGGGGGAATAAAAATAGAACTAGGTATTAGCTGCAATTATCGATAACTGAAGGTAATGGACTATCTAATGTATATGATGACCTCATGATTCAAGGGGTTTCCATTGATTCTAGAACTGTAAAGACAAGTAATTTATTTATCCCCATCATCAGACAATTGGACGGTCACGAATACGTGGAAGAAGCAATATCCAAAGGAGCGATAGCCTCTCTATGGCAAAAGGATCATCCCAATCCTCCTGATCATTTACCGCTTATTTATGTTGATGATTGTTTGAAAGCACTTCAAAATTTGGCGACTAATTATCGAAGGGAATTATCAATAAAAGTAATTGGTGTAACTGGTAGTAATGGTAAGACAACCACAAAAGATATGATAAATTCTGTAGTGCAGACAAAATACCGAGTTCATAAAACATTAGGGAATTTAAACAGCCAAATAGGGGTTCCCTTGACAATACTTGAGATAGATAAGAACTCAGAAGTTGCTGTGATTGAAATGGGAATGAGTGAGCGTGGTCAAATCGATCGACTCTCCCGTATAGCCCAGCCAGACGTTGCTGTCATAACAATGATTGGTGTGTCTCACTTATCGAGTCTTGGGTCAAGGGAAGATATTGCTGCCGCGAAATTAGAGATTGTCAATGGCCTACAAGATAATGGAATTCTAATTTATAACGGCCCAAATTCCATGACTGCTGCAATAAAAACCTTTGAAGAATTAACCGGTTATGCAAGAAAGTTTTTAGTCTTAGGAGATATGCTTGAACTAGGTGAACAAGAGCAAGAATTTCATCGGGATATAGGGAGAAATATTAATCCGACTAAAATTGATTTTATTTACACAGTCGGTACTCTTGGTAAGCACATAGCATTAGAAGCGGAAGAAAATTTTCACAGCGGTAGAGTCCAGTCGTTTCAAGACAAAGAAGAATTAACTAAGGATTTAAGAAAGATGGTAAAGAAAGACGATGTAATCCTTCTGAAGGGATCGAGAGGGATGCAATTGGAGACGATAATGCAGGATTTATTATAGTACAAAGTGAGTGCATTATTACGAACGGCGAACGATAGCGCAGGGGCTGCATTGAAGCAGCTCTCTTTTTAGTTCCATTGAAGTAACGGTTACTATGGTTTGAAGGAAACTAGATAACAATATAGAAATACCAATTACTACAAGATTATTGGAGGAAGACAATGTCGATTAAGAATGAGTGCGGATTGTACACGATGTGCTTAGTACAAGATGAAGATAAGGTATTACTACTGAATCGACCTGACAAACTGGGATTCCCAGGGTATCTCGGTCCTGGAGGGAAAGTTGATTTCCCTGAAAGTTTAACCGAAGGAGCTGTACGTGAGCTTAGAGAAGAAACAGGACTGATTGCTAAGCCAGAGGACCTAATTTTCAAAGGAATAGACGAATATGTCGTGCCTAAAACGAATTACAGATATATGGTCTTCAATTATCTGGTTAAAAATTTTGAAGGGGAATTATTATCTAATCCACCTGAAGGTGAGTTGCACTGGGTAGATATAGATGACGCTATAAACTTACCTATGCAGTCATGGTTTAAACGTAGATTACCACTATTTTTCGAAAAGGGAACTTTTGAAATATCTGTCGTATGGGATGAAGATAGTAAAAGCTCGATTGAAGACAAGCTTAGGTTACTCGGGTAGTCATTACGTTAAAACCGAGGGACGGGACACGATAGTTTAACAATCAGGGAGCAGATTGCCCGGTCGGCAGAGGCTCTCTTTTTCATTGAAGGGCAGATTAGTTGTGTAAGAGGTGTTTGTACTCTATAAGTCGAATATGTTTTAAACTTTTCGGTGGAGGTTTCATACATGGCTGATAAAGAATTAGTCCTCGATATTGGAGGGGTGCTTGCTACTAATTTTTCTCCTCTTTTTTGGCAAGAACTATCGGAACAAACAAATACTCTTTATGAAATGCTTTTTGATTTTAGAAGGGAAATGCGTGATGAGTTATGGACTGGAAAGATACCAGAGGAAGGTTTCTGGAAGCAGTTACATTTAAAATTCCCTTCAATTCATGTGGAAAAGGCAAAAGAACTCCTTATTTCAAATATTCGTCCATTACCGGCTATTGAGAAAGTACAGTTGTGGAGTACATACGCAAATATTCATTTATTAAGTAATCATCGAATAGAGTGGATTAAATCCATACTTAAGCCTATTGAACCTTATATAAGTAGCATTACAGTATCCAGCGAAATAGGCTATTGCAAGCCTAAGCCAGAAATATACGCACATGTTCATGAGCAACTAAATAACCATAGAGATATATTGTTTGTTGATGATCAGAATAAAAATTTAAAGGAAGCAAATTCGCTCGGTTGGAAAACCATATTAGCCGACGAAAACGGGGACTGGATTTATAATGTCACTTCACTTTTGTCAGCTGTAGAAGATTGATTCAATGCAGTAAAAGATTAATCTCCGTTGAACTATCGGGTCACGATAGTTCAGGAACTAAAGTGAGGCTGCCACGATATTAAATCGGGCAGCCTCATTAAGCTATTGGGCAGGATAGTTACAAATAAAGGAAAAATTTCCAATGCAGAGAATGACTTTATAATAACATTTTTGGGGGTACTCGCATGTGGATATCAAATGAAGTAAAGCGTGGGTTTCAACCTGATTTTAAAGTAAAGTATAGATTTTTTACGAGAGAAGAAGGAGGTAGGAAAATACTTCCTAGACAAGGATATAGAAGTGATTTTGCTTTAGAAGGGGATTTTTTAGAGACAGGGATTGAGTTGAGAGTATCCACCCTGAGTTCGAAGATGAGAAAGGAGAAATAATTATTAATGAGGCATGTTCAGTTTTAGAATCAGGGACCGCTAGAATGTGGATAATGTTTCCTAAAGCACGAGAGGAAAGACATATTCATGATATTAAAGTAGGACTTAAAGGATATTTCATGGAGGGACCAAACCGTGTTGCTGAAGCCGAGATTATAGAAATTATCGGCCTATTTACAAACCCTAGAACTAAATAGAGATAGCTTTAATGTTCCGCTAACGTAAGAACTATAGCTCAGGAGCTGCATTGAAGTAGCTCCTGTTTGATTTTATTGAAGTACTGGGCAGTAGAATGTGGTGTATTAATTAATTATTAATATTCTTGAGTGAGAGCTTGCTGCAACTATCTCGTTGTTTCCGTAAACAATACCACGTAGACTAAGGCCGGGAGGTAACAATTTTTGATCCCATGTTTGTCCATCTTCTGAATAAATAAATGATTCGATACCAGCAAGCAAGAATTTATCATTCCCATATTTAATATCCGAGATATGGTCTTTTACTCGCAAAACAGCTTTCCAATTTGATCCATTCTCTGAAGCCCATAATACACTCCCCAAATCATCTCTTCCGCCTGCAGCTATAAATTGACCTTTTCCGTACGCAACTGAATTGAGATAACCTCCGCCCGATTTTTCAGGAATAGTGACTCTGGTCCAAGAAATTCCATCAGTTGAAAAGGATGCTTCGTAGGCGCCTACCGCGACGAATAAACCATTTCCATAACAAACACTCCAATGAGGATAACTACTATATTTCTCCCAAATCAATCCATCCTTTGATCGCATGACTGCACCAAGTCCTCCAGATCCTACCGCTACAAATACACCATTACCATAGGTCACACTTTGCAGTGGATTATTAACTTCTGATTCTATTTTTGACCAATTCATACCATCCGATGAGGTTACTATTTCTTTTAACCCTACGGCAACAAAACGACCATTACCGTAAGTGACATCTTCAAGCAATCCAATTTTTGCATTAGTGATTGTTGAATGATATGTCCAAGTTCTCCCATCAACCGATGACGCAATGTCTTCTGACCCTAATCCAACAAACAGCCCATTACCAAAAGCAATCTTTTTAAAATTCCCCTTTTTGTCAGGAAGTTCTATCCAACTACCTTCAACGTAACCAGATGGTTCCAAGTAACTTAATGAGAATTTGAGATAGATAAATCTAATTGAAAGAACTATAAAGCAAAATATTAGTAACGAAGAGGCAAAAATAATTAATATTCTTATAAAAGTGGATTTCACTATGTCACCTTATCTCTTGTATATGTGGAAATATTTAGTGCATTTAAATCAATGTAACATTTAGAAAGCCTTAATAATATAGTTATTTTTAAAAAAGTAATGGTTATAATTTTTGTCCACATGGAGGGGCCTATTCAAGTAACGGGAGATTACGTTAATAAACATCGCTGAAGGAAATATACAATATTTCCCGAATTATAGTAAAACCGATTTTATAACGTATTGATGAAGGGAAAATGGCGAAGAGGTTATTCAAATGAAAACAAGTGAATTTAGAAAGTTAATTAAGAAATATCTCGCTTCAGAACTTCATGAACTTGGATTTTCAGGTACAGATCATCACTTTGTAAAGGATAACAAGAACCATGTAATTAACACTATCGTTATCCAGGCTGATAAGTATGGTGGCTCTTGCGTTGTTGAACTAGGGGTCCATTTTGATTTCCTACCTAATACTTCCGGTGAGCTTGTTCCTGTAAGTAAACTAACTGTTTATGACTGTGAATTTAGAACGCGGTTATTTCATGAATTAAACTGGTTCCAGTCAAATGTTCTTCGAATGAAGAAAAGTGAAATTTGGTTTCGGTTTGGTAATACGGAGGATGAATCAAGGACTGTAATTCAAGAAATGAAAGAAATGATTGTAAGACGTGGTACAAGTTACTTCTCACAATTCAATAATTTCCCCCATGTAATAACCTCAATAAATATGAACGAGTTATCGAATCGTTCAAAGAGATTAGTTAGTTATGGAGCACCATTGGATTTAAGGTTAGCTTTGTTATTAGCACGTACACATGATTTTCTCGGTAATGATGCAGAAGCCGCTAATTTTGCACGTTGGGGACTTGATAACATAGGTAAGGCAACAGGACTGATTCAGAACTTCACAGAGATAATCGATTGCGCTAACGCAGAACGAGAGTTCAATTACAATAAGGCAACAGATCCATGACGATTGGCTGCCGTTTCCACGCTAAGGGCAATAGTTCCATGATATAGCACTCTCAAGATATTATAAAAAAACTGCTAATGATATATCTGGTAAGAAGAAGTGAGGACCCAATATGATTCGTTTAGTGCATGTATTATTAGTTCTGACACTGTTTATTTCTGGATGCTCAATGGAGGAGGATTCAACAATGAGGGTAAAAAAAAGTGATTTTAAGAAGGTTGCGCTTGAAATTGTTAAGGTTTTTGAATTAAGTTTTGAATATGTCGGATTTCCTGACTCCGAAAGAGAGAAAATTAATGCATTTTATGAGAGCCAGTTTGATGAAGATGGGGAGCGTATTAAAACACGTATTATGAATGTGTCGTACTATTTTTTTGGCAATACAAACTTTAAAGATAGGGACGATCCACAAAATAGAGTACTGTTTGAGAGACTATCTTCAGAGTTAAAAGGAATAAAAGAAGATCTCGAAAAGTATCCAGACAAATAGAGAAAGAGTATGGAACACAACAACTTAAGAAATATTCTTTGCCACCTTGCGATTATTTCCAGATATACATGTAACGGGGATCGGTTGTAGAGTAGGAGCAGATCGAACAGCCTGGCATTTAAGGCTTCCATTTTTTCAACTAGCGGGGAGGAGAGTTGCGTTGTGTAGTTATATGATGAGGTATCAAGTTTAGTTTTAGGGGATCAGGAGATGCCATCTTATGAGTTTGAGTTGAAACCGAAAGAACTTCTTAAATTACTGTTCTTTAAAAAAATCTGTCCTGACTGCAAGAAAAAGTTGGTGAAAAATAATGAAAAGACCTTTCTCAAAAGAGGTTGGTACAACCTGAACGGAACTTATAGTTATGGAAACCAATATCATTTGAAGTTTCGCTACTACTGTGAAAATTGCTCAAAAGACATACAGTTGCTTGAACTGCAACATAGAAGATTTTTTAATGACAAATAGCTATTCAACTAACGATAGAACTTTAGTTGAACGCTTCCAGGGAGCAGACTGCTGCGGCAGTCTGCTCCCTGTTTTATTAAGCTAAAGGGCAGATATCTATAATTGGAAGGATTCATTTGTCTTTGCCGCCCGTTATACATCCGATATAATTAAGGTCATCAAGGTTACACATAGGAGAAACTCACCAATGAAAAAGCTATCCATTATTTTCGTAACTGCCTTGGCCCTATCCCTCATTGGGTGTAGCGCACCGACGCAGAAGGCCGCAGTTACAAAGAACTCGACGACGACTCAGCCGATTAGTTCAAGTAGTTCTTCCCAGTCCGCTTCGTCGGCAAGCAGTTCCACTAGTTCGGAGTCCGAGATTCTGGCCAAGCTCATGACCTATACCAATGCACAGTTGCCAGGCCCCACGAAGGACTATTACTGGGAGAACGGGGCTGCCCGCTTGTCGGGATTCGATGGCATGAAGGCAGGCGACTATCACTTCACATCGGACAGTCAGGGGCGCTCGGCCACTGCTCGGGCGGTTCTGACCTATGCGGAGTTCAAGGCTTCGAAAGGCGAACGACAAGGTACGCCACTCGATCCACCTGCTTGGCCTGCACACAATCCCAAAGTGGCAATTAGTTATTCTTTGACCGGCAAGACCTATCACGGTTATCTCTATAATCGCAGTCATTCGATTGCGGATAGTCTGCTTGGCAAGGGCTCTTATACTTCGCCCTATAATTTTACGACTGGCACGCGCAGTCAAAACGTCGGCGCGGATCAGAATGGCGGTATGCGAGCGGCAGAAGAGAAGGTTGAAAGTTTCTGGATGAGCCATGTCAATTCCAGCGTGATGATTGAATATGAGACGACCCCGCTGTATTCCGGTAATGAGACTATACCACGCGGCTCCATCGTCGATGTGAAGTCGTCTGATGGCTCGCTCAATTTCGAGATTATCGTCATCAACGACGCGGAAGGGCATACTATCAACTACAACAGCGGCGCAGATACCAGCATTTCGCAATAAGCGCCTGCCGCGCCAGCGACCCAGCGGCGGATTAATAAATGTTGAAGTAACGGATAACGATAGTGGAATGAAGCAGATTGCACCAGCAATCTGCTTTCTTTATGAAGTATCTGGAAGGAGACTAATAATTGGACTCGAATTATTAATTTATCCAGCATAATGGTGGTGAGAGAAATTGACTACTGAAATCTTTTTTTCTTCGAACAAATTAGGTGTAATAAAAGACGAGCAGATACAGTTGATGCTTACACGATTTAATCTAGGAAAACTCATTTCTTTTGAAAGAACAGCAAAAGGTGTGGGGAACCAGACCATGTTTGTTATTTCTTCAATGGGAGAGTATGTACTTAAAGGAAACCCACTCTTTGAATGGCAATTCATTGAAGAGAAATACTATGTAGAAAATTTGCTTAAACGAACAAAATTACCTGTTCCCTCCCTATACCTAGTCGATGAATCAGAGGACATATTTGGTTGGAGTTACTCTCTAATGTCTCGTCTTCCAGGTAGACATATTAACGAGCCAGAATTTGAAGCAAAACTTAGTGAAGAGGACAAAATACAAATTGCTGAAGTATTAGCAATAAGCCTAACCGAATTACATACTTGGAAAGCAGAAAAGTATGGAGAATTTGACCCGAAAAATCAGACTGTTCGTCCGTTTGAGGATTCTTATAAATCATGGCTTTACAACAGAATTAGATTTTGGTTGGAGGATGCTAAAAAATATTCAGTAATTACCCAAAGGGATACTGAGTGGGTTGAAAATATATTGGCTGCTTCTGAATTTGTTTTTGAACACTTATGCTCACCGAGCTTTATAATGGGCGATTTCAAAGCAGATAACGTACTTGTTCAACATAAAATTCATGGTTGGCAGTTAAGTGGAATTTTTGACTTTACCACTGGATATTTTGGTGATGGGCTCGCAGACTTGCCAAGAATGGTTGCCATGTATTTAGATAAAGGAGAAGAACAACTGGCAAAGCAATTCCTCACTGTTTATTTCAATGTATCTGGGGCAAAGGAAGCCTTTCTGGAACGGTTTAGAGTCCATATGCTACACCAGCGAGTGCTAGATTGGGGATGTGCCAAAGCAATAAATAATGTTACTTGGGATAATGATCTTTCTTTTTCTCAATGGGCAGAAAGATACACAGAGTCGGCGGCACATCTATTATATTGATTGTTCAACTAACGGGACACGATAGTTTAAAGACAAGGGACAGATCGCCGCGATAGGCAGCTGTCCCTTGTTTATTGAAGTAATGGGCAGTAGAGCGTGGTAGCATCTAGCTTGATTTACTGCTATATTACTTAAGATAATGTGAAAATATGGTATAATTTTCTATAGTTAAGATGTCATATAGGAGGTATCTTGTGAAGATATGGCAGTTATATAATGTGACGAATGAACACTTTAGCCTTATTTTACAGGAGCAGAGTGAATCGAATTATGATTATTTGAGAGACAAGATTGATGGGAAACCATTAAATGAAGAATGGAATCCACTCGAAGTCGTTCTTTACGATAAATCCAATAAATATACTGACTTTCCGATTTTTTGGGATGTGCAAGCTCCAATTTTTAGCGAAAAAGCAGTAAATTACTCGTTAGAACTTTTGGGTGAAAAGGTTGAATTTCTTCCATTGAAACATGACGTATACAATTATTTTGTTTGTAACGTTATAAACATCATTGATTGCCTAAACGAAAGCGAATCAAAAATAAAGAGATTTTCCAGTGGAAGGATAATGGATATTATTGGTTATGATTTCAACGTGAATATTCTTGAAGCGGAAGATCCAATAATTTTTAAGATTCCCCAAGAACTTCACACGAAGTGTTTTGTTACAGAAACGTTTAAAAATCATATTGAATCAAGCAATTTAAAGGGTTATGTTTTCAGGGAGATCTGGGATTCTGATAATAGCTGGTTATTAAAAGAGCAAATTATGCAAGACATGGTAAGGTCGATTAATTCTCTAGATGGAGAAAGGTTAAAGTACAATGAAGCTGTCAAAAAAGCGAAAGAGGGCCACAAATTAGTAAGCTCACAATATGCCATTCAAGTAAAAGACGAATTTATTATTTACGGCAAGCTACAATTGAATGGTACTTACCAATGGATTGATTCTCCCTACTATCCTCCGATATTCCATGATATTAGCTGGGTTATTTGTAATGATATTAAATAAAATCATAGAAAAAATTTTAGATTATTACACTACCAGAAATTTGTTTGTTAAATAAACACCCATTGGAGGCTGCCGACACACAAAAGGCAGCCTTTAAGGATTCGATTCAACTAACGCGGAACGCTAGTTTAATTAATTCAGACAGTCTAAAACCTTCCATAAGAAGCAAACTAGATTTAATAGCTCTTATGGGAGGTTTTATATATGATTTTAAGTGAGTTTGCTTATGAAGAAACATACTTAACATCAAATCCTTCATTGAAGTTACGCGAAGTCATTCACTTGAAAATCTCTTGCCAGTCTCTGAGAGAGAGGGCACTTCTTGAGTTTCTCTATGGTACTGGCTGCCGGGTTGGAGAGGTGGAAAAGTTAAACATCGAGGACCTGAATTGGGAGAACTGCTCCGCAATTGTAATTGGCAAGGGCTCGAAACAAAGAGAAGTTTACAACAGAGTGTAAAGTTTGGTTGCAGAAGTATCTCGCAAGCCGCGAGGACTCCTGCAAGGCCCTATTTGCAACCGATACATATCCAACAAGAAGGATGGCTATTCCGACGATCAGGTGGGCATTAAAACGGCTTGCTGATCGGGGAGAGCTCAAGGCAAATGTATATCCTCATCGCTTTCGTCATACCTACGCGTGCCAGCTCCTAGATAACGGTAAGGTAGAGTGAAAAAAGTTAATCAAATGAATTGTGACACAAACCATATGTCCAATGACACAAATGTGCCTACATAAACCGGAGCCAAATAGCTTGAGAAATCAAGCTTTTATTTTTTTATGTAGGTGACTTTGTGTCATAGAGAAATGCACAAATTTCCCTACATTGTAGTCATGTGACACAAATCTGCCTACATTCTAGACGCCGACCTCTAGTAAGGTTAAAAACTCAATCAATTATCAGCAAGCATGCAGTAATCTAATGGTAGTATTATTAAATGAGAAATTCGGAATAACGTGACGAAAAAGGATATTATGTAGTCTTAGGGAAAAAATGTACATTGTTGTCGGATGTATTATAATGGAAGTTGATCAGATGAGGCTACTGGTGGAGGAATAACTGTAGTATTAAGTTTATTAATCATAAGAGTGAATATAGGGAGATAATAAACAATTTTTCTAACAAGTGTAGCTGTTGCGCCTGCGAATAAATATGTTGAAATTAATTAATAAGGGTGAAATATGAAACTTAAAGAGGATTCAATAAAATGGGCTATTAACCATTTGCAATTTGAAAAAGACACCGATCTCTTTCCAAGTCCAAAAGAAATTAATGTTTTTAACGATTTAAAAGATAAAGTTATAGCAAAATTAAAAGATTATGACATAACACAACATCAGTTTAGTCCATCAAGAAGATTTGTTATTCCTAAAACCGAATTATCGTATAGAACTGCAACTCAACTAGATCCTATAGATAGTCTTTTACTAGCAGCTGTTATTTTTGAATACGGTCATTGATTGAAAAACGTCGGAGGCCAAAATTAGAAAAAACTGTATTTAGTTATAGATTTGCTCCTGAAATGGATGGGATCTTTTATAGCAATGAGAATTCGTGGAAAGAGTTTTGGGCTTCATGTTTAGATAAAAGTCAAATAAAAAAATATGTGGTTCAAATGGATATATCCGATTTTTATAATCAAATATATCATCATACTGTAGAAAATCAATTAGGGGAGTCTGGATTTCCAAACGCAATAATTAAATTTGTAATGCGTCTATTGGAGGATATTACAAAAACTGTTTCAAGGGGGATACCAATAGGACCACACTCTTCACATCTGCTTGCGGAAATGACATTAATTCCAATTGACGATAGTTTGTCTATAAAGGGCATTGATTATTGTCGCTACGCAGATGATATTTATGTATTTTGTGATGATGAAAAAGAAGCTCAAATAACCGTATATCATATGGCTGAAATATTAGATAAGCAACAGAAACTAATACTACAAAGACAAAAGACTGCTATTATTAAAGCTACCGATTTCATTGAAATATGCAAAAAGATGTTGAATGATAACTCACTAAATGAGAATGAAGACCAGATGATTAAGGTTTTAAAGAAGTATACCACTGGTTCCTATAAAGGAATAGATTTTAATCAGCTAGACCCAGAGGAGCAAGAATTGTTTGAAGATCATTACATCAATGAAGTTCTAGATAAATACTTAAATGTATTAGATCCAGACTTCAAAAAAATAAGGTGGTTATATAGAAGACTTGGTCAATTAGGTGCACCAGGAGGTATTCAATATACAATAGAAAATATTAATAGATTAATTCCTGCAATTAGCGATGTGTGCCACTATTTAATTTCGGCGAGTAGGAATTTTGAAGAAGACTTTCTTACATTAGGAGATCAGGCAGTAACAATACTTGAAGATGATCTTATTCAAGCTAATGAGTATTTTTATATAGCTATCTTGAACTTATTCGCAAGTAATTCTGATCTAAACCATTTAAATAAATTATTATCATTGTACAAGTCCTCGTCGCCTGAAGCTAAAAGGAAGATTATATTTGCAGCTTATGAAGCAGGAGCGTCCACTTGGATACGGGAGTTAAAGGAGTTATACTCGACCTTAGATCCATGGAGTCGAAGGGCTATGCTGATTGCATGTAAAATACTACCTGAAGATGAAAGAACTCATTATTTAAAACACATTAAAAAAACGCATCCTTTGAGCTTGTCAGAAGAATTACTTTTGGAGTGGTCTCTTAATAAAAAAATACAATATGGATCAAAGTGAAGAATTTGATGATGAATGACATATATAAGTCTAAAACTATAGCATAAAATATGTAAGCCACTTCGGAAAGCATCCGGGTGGCTTTTCGATCTTTTAACCTGTATCCTTTTATAAACCCAGATTATATTGATAGTTATTACTGTAATCATGGCTATTCTATCTAAACACCTTATTGTTTTTAAGAAAAACCGGTATTTAATCCGGCCGCCTTCGGCCTACTCTTGTCTATTCTCTTTTTCTAACTGGGCAGAGCTGGTGGGGAGTATTTGGGGATCTGCCGGTTTGGACAATTGGATTCCTTTATTCCCTCAAGTGTTTGCATTTCTTGGTACGTATTTTTTGTTATTGATTCTAATGGGGTTCATGCATGTCTGAGAAGCTGCTGATGCATTGCGACCGCCTTTTATAAACGCTTCATTGTTCTTTGCTCTATTTATGCTGACAGATCTAGCAACCTCGCCAGTCTCCAATAAAGACCAAGTGATTTTTGGTGTGCTAAGCGCAATAGTAGGTGTTGTTATTTATGTTTTTTTGGTGGCCTAATGTGCTTATTTATTGGACTGCTTAGTAGTAATGCCTATCAGGTGGCTAGATCGAGGAAATAATAACGTTATTGAAAACCGCCTTTTTAGATGGCGGTTTTCTTATGGTCGAACCCAAAAGAGCAAATTTTGAGGATAATCTTTGATATTGGTTCTATGTTACTCACTAAGAAAAACCTGGGATATACCCGGGCTTCGAGAAATCATCATTTTATAAATATTCTGATGATTCCAATCATCAATTTAACAACAAGAAACCTTTTGCTGATTTTATTATATCTGAACTCAAATCACTTTCGCAGCAGCCCTACCCGTTATCTTTTGATATAGAATCTCCCACACAACACTCGTTTGCCTTGTACACAAGTGAGTTTGAATTGTGATATCAAAAACGGAACTTACGAACCGTGTGATCTTTTAAGGAGATACTGGGTAGTAATATTTGAAAATCGATGAGATCACCTATAAGGAGGAGCCCATCACCAGTGCGCTGATTTAAGCGACTCTGGGCTAAGGGCTCCATTTATGTTGTGGTTAATTTAAGTGCCAAGGAAAAATAAATTTATAAAAATAATTCACAAATTTAATAGGAGTGAGTGTGAGGGGTGTTCCGAGTGTAAGTCTTTAACACGATTTCGAGATTTAGTACATTCAAAATGTATGCCTTAAAATAAGTTATTTACTGCATATATTTTTTGATTTGAGGAAATATATGGATCAAAGTATGCCTACGAGGAAGTTTTGCGAAATTTACTCTTGCGTATACGTTAGTTCTAGAAATTGGTTCGTAAGGAGGATTCAATTATGGAGGGACAAAATCGCCAAATCACAATCATTCAAACTGCAATAATTCTAATTAGCGCAATTGTTGGGGTGGGTGTGCTAGCTCTTTCGCGTTTTGCTGTATGGGCTGCTGATTCAGGGGCGCCACTTGTAACGCTTTTTGGCTTCTTAGTTGGTCTACTAGGACTTTGGCTTACAACGAAACTAGGTATACGTTTTCCCACGCAATCTATAATTCAATATAGCGAAGGCTTAATAGGGTATTGGGGTGCTCGAATAATCAATTTGATGATAATAATCCTATTTTGCTTTCTAGCAGCACTTGCTTCACGTGAGTTTGGGGAGGTCGTCGTTACTTCTGTCTTAGCGAAGACTCCGCTTGAGGTTACTGTTATCGTCATGCTGCTACTAGCAGCTCTTTCGGCTCGCGCAGATATCACTACTTTTGCGTATTTCCATCATTTTTATTTCCCTATCATCATATTCCCTGCGTTATTGATTGTCGTGTTCTCGCTAAAAGATGCCCATCTGATCAACCTGTTACCACCATGGGGGAATGATCCTAAAAGTATCTTTAAAGGTGGGATTACGATGGCTGCCTTATTTCAAGGTTCTTTTGTCATAACAATAATAGTTCCAGCTATGAGGAGACCAGAAAAAGCTATGCTTGCAAGTTATATAGGAATTTCAATAGCTGGAGCGTTGTATCTCCTCATCGTAATTGCCACGGTTGGTGTCTTCGGGTCAGAAGAAATTAAAAAGCTTGTTTGGCCAACCTTGGAATTAGCTAAAACCACATCATTGCCTGCCAACATTTTGGAACGTCTAGATGGCGCTTTTCTAGCTGTATGGGTAACTGCTGTATTTACAACATTGCTATCGTCTTACTATTTAGCTATTAATTTTATGAGTCAATTATTACGATTGCACGATCACAAGTTGTTTACATTTTTTCTCGTACCATTTATTTATGTTATTGCAATGTTTCCACAAAACTTGCTGCAGATGTATACAATCATACAAATTATTGGTACATGGGGGCTAGTCTTCACGATTGTGTATCCTTTGATTTTAATGATTGTAGCTGTTATACGTCAGAAAAAAAATACATAGGTGGCAGGCGAAATGAGATTACATTAAGTTTTAACTTGAAGGTATTTGCAGTTATAATTTTTACATATTAAATTTACTTGAGGAGTATGTTGATGGATGGATCAAAAGAGTAAAATGAAAGTATCGGAATTTAAGTTAACCACTCCTAGGATTATAATAATTGGTTTTGCATTAATAATATTAATCGGTGCTGTTCTTCTTTACTTTCCTGTTTCAGCTGCGAATGGACAGCGTGTTAGTTTTTTAAACGCACTATTTACTTCCACATCAGCAGTTTGTGTAACGGGGTTAATTGTTGTTGATACACCTGTTGCATTTTCAACATTTGGCGAGGTCGTCATCATGATTTTGATTCAAATTGGTGGTTTAGGATTCATGACCTTTGGCGTGTTAATGGCTATTATTATGGGGAAAAAAATTGGTTTAAAAGAGAGACTACTGATACAGCAATCAACAAATTCGTCATCGCCTCAAGGGGTCGTTAGACTCATATTGGGTATTTTTATGATCGCTTTGATAATAGAATCCTTAGGGGCATTAATACTGACTCTTCGCTGGTCGAATGACCTTGGGGCTGCACGCGCTATCTATTATGGCATTTTCCATTCCATCTCAGCTTTCAATAATGCAGGCTTTGCCTTGTGGTCCGATAGTCTAAGCAGGTATGTCGGAGATCCGACGGTGAACATCACGATCGCTTTGTTGTTTATACTGGGTGGCATCGGTTTTACAGTTGTTTTAGATGTGTATGACAAAAAAAGCTGGAGCAAACTATCTCTTAATACAAAGGTTGTTTTGACGACTACGGTTATATTAATTGTATTAGGGGTACTAGTTATATTCTTTATCGAAATAGCTAATCCCAAAACATTTGGAAATCTCAGCTTATCTGAGAAGTTATGGGCAAGCTTCTTTCAAGGAGTAGTACCTCGAACAGCAGGGTTTAACACAATTGATATTGCCTCAATGATGGCGGCTTCACAGTTCTTTATGATTTTTTTAATGTTCGTAGGAGCTTCTTCTGGTTCTACAGGTGGTGGAATTAAAACGAGTACCTTTGCAATATTAGTGTTAGCGGTGTTGACAATTGTTCGTGGGAGGGAAGAACTTCAGCTTTTTCAGAGAAGAATAGTTCAAGATTTGGTCCTTCGCGCGTTGGCAGTCATCATCATATCCCTATTTGTGGTGCTTAGCTCCGCATTTTTGCTTACTTTAACCGAACATAAATTACAGAAGGATTTTTTAGAAATATTGTTTGAGGTTACCTCTGCTTTTGGCACAGTAGGTATGTCAATGGGGCTGACCTATGAACTTTCTCCAATTGGGAAAATCATCATCATGATTACAATGTTCATTGGTCGATTAGGTCCATTAACTCTTGCATTTTCCTTTTCTCAATCCATAAAAAAGCAGCCTTATCGATATGTTGAAGAAAAATTAATGATTGGGTGAAGCAAATCGGTTTTCATTTTTTGATATAACAAGTAAACTAACACTCCTTACTTTTTACATTAGATTTTATAGTAATGAAAATTTTCGTGTGATGTTTGACGAATACAACATTGTTGTGTAATATAAAACTACGCTTAATTTCCGGATTGATAAATTCTGGAAAGCGGGGGAACCAATTTTCTGGGGCGAATCTTCATGTAGGGAACCATCTTTCCCGAGCCCGGCAGCTAACCTCGTCAGCAGTGGATGGGTCAGTTTTTTATTATGCAAATAATTGCATTTTTGACCCGTAGAACGGGTCTTGTTGTTTAATTAGGCCTGTTCATAACGGAGTAGATCGTATTTATTTTACGATCTACTCCGTCATGCGGGTCTATTTTATTTGTCTTATTACACCCATCCATGACCATCTAGACAAAGGAGGATATCGTTTAGAATAATTAAGCATCCAAAAAAACGAATATTTGCTTTTCGAGGAGGATCATCTATGGCACAGCCGAAATATATTACCGATATTGATAAAATCACGGAGATTCCAGAACAGGAACGAAGTAAACTGAAAGCAATTACGGAAAAATTCGTATTTCGTGTGAATGATTATTACTTGAATTTGATTGATTGGTCTGACCCGAACGATCCGATAAAAAAGCTAATCATCCCTAATGAAGGTGAATTATCGGAGTATGGACGTTGGGACGCTTCTGATGAAGACACAAACTATGTTGTCCCTGGTTGTCAACATAAATATAAAACAACTGCCTTATTACTAGTTTCTGAAGTGTGCGGTGCCTATTGCCGATATTGCTTCCGCAAAAGGCTGTTTCGAAATGACGTGAAAGAAGCAGTTACAAATGTTGATCCCGGATTGGCATATATTGAGAGCCATCCTGAAATTAATAATGTATTGCTGACTGGCGGAGATAGTTTAATTCTAGCAACATCGAAACTCAGGAAAATAATTGAACAATTACGTAAAATTGACCATGTAGAAATTATTCGGTTAGGTTCTAAAATTCCTGTTTTTAATCCAATGAGGATTTATGAAGACGAAGCTTTACTTGAACTTATAAGAACATATTCTACAGTCGATAAGCGTATTTATGTGATGGCACATATTAATCACCCAAGAGAAATTACTAAAGAGGCAAAAAGAGCTTTTGAAGCTTTACATAATGCAGGCGCAATCGTTGTCAATCAGACCCCTGTGCTTAAAGGAATTAACGATGATCCTCTGGTCCTAGCTGAATTACTTGATAAGTTATCATGGGCAGGAGTAACGCCGTATTATTTTTTTATAAATCGTCCTGTTGCCGGTAATAGAGAGTTTGTATTACCTTTAGAAAGAGTATACCGGCTAGTTGAAAGTGCGAAGTCTTTAACATCCGGTCTTGGGAAAAGAGTGAGACTATCCATGAGTCACACATCTGGTAAAATTGAAATACTAGCAATTGAAGATGGCAAGGCATATTTAAAATATCATCAGTCACGCGATCAGCAATATGGAAAATTTATCATATTAGATTGCCCTGATGACGCTGCTTGGTTCGATGATCTACCTGGAAGTAAAGAACTTTGGAACAGACCAAAGAAAATAGCAACCAGTGTGATCTCTGCAAATGATCTTCCAGACTTGCCTTTACATTAAGCCAAAAGAATAAAGAAGATCATCTTGGAGGAGTCTGTCAATTTAGGGGCTCCTCTTGTTTATTAGACGTACAAATTAAGTGATATAGATTTTTTTGGGGAGGGAAGTTATGCTAACCACATACGCTATGTTAGAAGAAATAAAAGAAAGAATCGATTACTTAAAATTAAAAGAAATCGAATATAAGAAGGAAAATAATGTAAGCGGTCGGCTAAATGCCAAGACAAGACGGCAAGAATTACAGAGGCTAGTGGAAACTATTTGTGGAAAATATGCTGTTGAAAAAACGGCTGATGGGATTGAAACATTATGATTATGAAAACAACAGAAGGAAAGGTCATCGAAATTTTGTTCAAAGATAAAGATGGTTTTTGTATATGTGATGATGGGTGGAAGCGGCCATTAAATGAATTAAAAGAACCGACGATGAGAGATGTACATACAAAACGTAAGCTTAAAACTCAAGCGAAAAATTGTAGTGGAGATAAGGAAACATAAATTTACACATAATAACAGCAAGGCTCATCATAGGAGGTTTCAATGATCCACTACTGGCTTGTACTGCTCGGAATCGCAGTTGCGATCGCTTATGTAGCAGATAAAATAAAACAACCTTATCCAACCTTGCTTGTTGTTGCTGGGCTTTTGCTTGGTATTTTCCCCATTCAGGTTCTTAATGAATTTAAAACCTATGTGGCTTCGGATCATGTCTTTCAAACAGCTGTGATTTTAATTTTCCTGTCAGCGTTAATTGGAGATGCTGCACTAAAGCTTCCTTTTGGAGAAATCAAGGAAAACAAACGTCCGATATTATTACTGGCGTTATTAGGAACGTTTATAACATTTATTCTGGTAGCCGGGCTTTCATATTTCTTATTGGGCCTGGACTTACAAAAGTCGCTTGTCTTTGGCGCATTGATGGCAGCCACAGACCCGGTCTCCGTATTAACGATCTTTAAGTCAATGGGTTTGAACAAGAAGTTGTCCATTATCGTTGAAGGAGAGAGTTTGGCGAATGACGGAGTAGCTGTTGTCCTTTTTAAAATAGCCTTGGTAACAACGGTACTAAGCATGTCAGGTGTATTACATGGATCATTGGAGTTTGTTAAAGTAGTTCTAGGAGGCATAGTCATTGGCGTTGTAACAGGCTACATGGCCTCAAAAATAACCTCAAGCATTGACAATTACCTAGTGGAGATCGGGCTTTCAATTGTCCTGTTCTATGGAGCATTTGAGTTGGCTGAAATGTTCCATTTCTCCGGTGTCATTTCGGTTGTTTTTGCAGGACTCTTGTTAGGAACTTACGGAAAAAATATCGGCATGTCCGATTTAACACATGATAAAATGGACTCCTTTTGGGAAACAATCGCTTTTATTGCGAACGCATTGATTTTTCTCATGGTTGGTCTTGAAATTTCAAATATTGATTTCTCTGAAAAGTGGATTCAAATCGGTGGAAGCATTCTCATTGTTCTGACGGCAAGATTTATTGCTGTCTATATTAGCCTTATCTTTGATAAAGAAATACCTGCCATCTGGAAGCCGATTATTGCATGGGGCGGATTAAAAGGATCACTGTCTATTGCGTTAATCTTGAGCATTTCTCCGGATTTTGATGGCCGTGACATAATATTGGCTATGACGTTTAGTAATGTAGTTTTTTCACTGCTAGTTCAAGGAACAACAATAAGTCCTCTTGTAAAAAGACTTAAAGTTAAGTAAACCACTAAATGGACATAGACCACTTTGAGAAGAAATGATCTCGAAGTGGTTTTTTATTTGTGCATCAAATTCCCTCTGTAGGTAAAAATTATATCTGACTCTCGAAAAGAAAGGTATGAGAATATGGTTCTATCTATTTCAATAGGTATTATTATAATTTTTGTATTGTGTGGAGCATTTGCTCCTGTTCAGTTTGCTGCGACAGCAACTTCGCTTTTTGACTCGTCAATAAGAAATTTTGGATGGTTTTTTTTGATCTCGACTTTTGGCTGCTTGGTTTTCGCTTTTTATTTGGCTTTTAGTAAGTATGGACGAATTAAGCTAGGGAAAGACGAAGATGAACCCGAATATTCAACCATATCTTGGTTTGCCATGCTTTTTAGTGCTGGGATGGGGATTGGCCTTGTTTTCTGGGGAGTAGCTGAGCCGTTATCACACTATCTTTCACCGCCTGAAGGAGCGACTGGAGGTTCTACAGAGGCTGCACGCTTGGCAATGCGGTATTCCTTCTTTCACTGGGGGGTTCATCCATGGGCTATTTATACAATAATCTCGCTTACTTTAGCTTATTTCCAATTCCGGCATGATAAAAAAGGGCTTATAAGTGCTGTCTTCTCGCCTTTAATTGGAAAACTGTCCGAGGGAGGAATTGGAGCAGTTATTGACATCCTTGCTATTATTGCAACTGCATTCGGCGTAGCCACTTCGCTAGGATTGGGAGCACTTCAAATTAACGGTGGCTTAAATCACATGTTTGGTATTTCAATTCAACCTGTGGTTCAAGTAGTCATTATTGGCATTGTAACTGTCTTATTTTTAATCTCTGCAACTACTGGATTAGATAAGGGAATCCGAATATTAAGCAATACAAATCTGCTCATTGCTGTCTTATTAATGGCATTCGTATTCCTAGTTGGTCCAACTTCGTTTATTTTAGATCTATTTACATCGACATTAGGTGGTTATCTGCAGAATCTTGTGTATATGAGCTTGAGAATGACTCCTTTTACACAAGGAACCTGGGTTGGTGTTTGGACTTTATTTTATTGGGCATGGTGGATCGCTTGGGGCCCTTTTGTTGGCACCTTCATCGCCCGTGTATCCAAAGGCAGAACGATTAAAGAATTTGTTTTAGGTGTACTCTTAGTGCCTAGCCTGTTTAGCTTCATGTGGTTTTCCGTATTCGGTGGAACAGGGCTTCACTTGGAATTATTTGATCAGTTTCCGATAGCTGCCGCGGCTAAACAAGATGTTACATCTGCTTTGTTCTTAACGTTACAGCAGCTGCCCATAGGTCATATCATAGCGCTTATAGCTACTATTCTGATTATCACTTTTTTCATTACATCTGCCGACTCTGCTACATTCGTTCTCGGAATGCTTTCTACGAAAGGAGATCCTAATCCGTCGAACACAGTCAAGATTGTATGGGGGGTGCTGCAATCGTCCATGGCGATTGTATTGTTAATTAGTGGAGGCCTAAGTGGCTTACAGACGGCTTCTATCATCGCTGCGCTCCCATTCGCCATCATTATCATAGGCATGTGTGTATCCTTAATGATCGCACTCAGGCAAGATGAGAAATCATTAAGAAGCAGAGACGATAGGCGCATGAAGAAATTGGATGAACTTTTGAGCATACAGAGTGAAACTTAATTAGTTTGATCCTGAGGAGAATCTTTAGGTATCAAGTTGAAAATATCACCTTTTTCAAAGTGGGTAAAAGATAACGTCAGTATACAAAAAATGAAGTACAAGAAGAGCCGGTGATCAGCTGGCTACTCTTGTACTTCGCTTTTCCTAATGAATATTAATTTTTGATTCAGTAAATAGAGTATCTGTTTCTTGACTCTGTATGTTTTGGACAGATAAATTAGGAAAATTAATCAACATAAATTTTTCGAAGTCACCCATGGTTATAGGTCTGGCATGTGGCATTAACTCATACCCTAGCTCTCCATTGGCTTCAATAGTTCCTGACTTGACATCATCAATACGGCTGATTCCTGCCATACGTAAGCGTTTCTCTAAATCTTCGGTACTTAGACGAATACTTTTCATATTTTTAATGTTTAATACACCGTCAGATATGACGAAGATAGGCTTTCCTTTTAAAAGGTGTTCGGCAACTTTCCATTTGAGCGTTATCCATTCCATAAACACTAAAAAACAATGAAGATACTTGTACCTAAAATGGAATTAGCCAATCCTTTGTCGCCAACTTCTGAACCAAGGATAGAACCAATGGATAATAAGATGGCAAGCTGAGGAGTAGTCATTTGAGATATGGATTTTCGACCAGCAATTCTTAATAGGAAGGTTCCAACAAAAGCCAAAGCGATTGAATTCCAAACAATCGTCCACATTGAGTTTTCCTCCGTGAATATTTTACCATAGTGTTTTCAATTTCAAGAATTATATCCCAGTAATTACTGACTCAGGTAACCATTTCACGAAATGCTTCGATTTGCTCGGCATTTCCGCTAATCAATAAACGGTCTTCAAAACGAATTTCTGTGTTCCCGTGGGGGATCAGATACGATTGTCCTCGGTAAATTCGTAAAATTTATATGTTTTCTAATCGAGGCAGTTGGCGTAGGAGAGTTGTCCGATAGGGAAGATGATGGATTTGCACTTCAAAAATAGTACCTTCTTCTTCTGTTATCAGCTTCAGTGCGCCGGGGCTGTCAATTAATGCTCGAAGCACTGTACGAGCCGCGAATAAAGTGGAAAACACCTCGAGCCCTGTACCTGCCATATCAGCCTGAGCTTCTGGCGCTTCAATGCGAACCAGAAGCCTTTTATCAGGCTCATCTGTCTTCATTTTATTTGCCAGTTGTATGTTAAAAGCATCATCCATTGTTGCAATGACAACGATATCTGCATCAAATGCGCCATGTTGTTTCAAAGTCGTTTCATTCAGAATAGGAATATGATGAATATAAGCGGGATCCCTATGTTCAAGTTGGGTATCGCTGTTAGTAGAGTCGCTTGCTGTGAAGACCTGAATACGATACACATCTTCAGCTATAAAGTCTTGTGCAACGGGCATGGAGATATGATTTAAACCTATAATGGAAATCATTTTTTTACGTATATATGGTTTAGGTGCGAGTTTGTTGAAAAGGACGGGAAACAGTAGACAACTAAGGATAGCTACCAGTATCAATGCGCTATGAAGGGATTCTCCGATGACATGCAGTTCCAAGGCAAGTGTTGCTGCAGCTATAACTAAGCTAAGTGTAGAAGAAAGCAGGATCCCTGAACTAAGAACTTCGTGCCAACTGAACCATTTTTTTAATAACAACATGGGAATTATTTTAGAAAGAAACATCACAATCAAAAGAAGCGGAATGGTCAATAGAATTTTTAAATCTGCAAATAAGTATTTTAAATCGAGCTTAGCACCTACCATGACAAAAAAAATGGGGATTAAAAATCCGTATCCGAACGACTCCAGCTGATGGATAAATTCTTTCTTTGGCTGTAGCAAAGAGACAATGATCCCGGCGAGGAACGCACCTAAAATGCTTTCAACACCCAAACTCTCAGATAAAAATACAATGACGAGAATTAAAGTAAAAATGGCTCTTGTACCGAATTGTATGGAGCTTTCGCCCAGAATTTTGAAAACTTTCCCTGATGAAAAGCGTTTTACTATAACATAGATGAAGAGAACCAATAAGAAAAACAACAAAAGCAAGAGCAGCTTGGACATATTTCTGGATAGGAAACTGACATAAAACGCCAAGAGGATCATGGTGAATAAATCCGCAAGAACAGCAACCAACAGGAGGATTTGCCCAAGACTTGTGCTTAGCAGCTTTCGCTCTTTCAAGACGGGAACGACTACGCCTAACGAGATTGTACCAATAATTAAAGTCATTAGAAATGCACGTTCGACCAAGCCAAAAGTCATTAATACCAATGACAAAATTCCTGCTAGCATGAAGATGCCAATAAAAACGAAGATGGCTACGGATAAAGGGTGAAAGGAACCTTTATGGGACTTATCCTTTTTGATAAAGGTGTTGAAATCGATTTCAACCCCGCTTAGAAACATTAAATAAATAAACCCTAAAAGCGAAAGGAGTTCTAACCAAGGATCATGGCCTACCAAATTGAAACCGCTTTTCCCGATAAGAAGTCCTGCAGCTATTTCAGCTACAACGACGGGGACAACTCTTAAGCGAAGCTGATAGAGCAGAATCGGAACAAGGAAAGAGATTGTAACTACAAGAATCAGACTTCCTAAAGAGCCGTTACTATGTTCCATAAAGGGTATCCTCCTACTTGTTTCACCGTTTATACTTTTAATATTAACAGTTTGATGCAGCCAAATACCAGAACTTACAATATGCAGCGAATTCGATGCAATTAAATAACCATACCTAAAGGAGTGTGAATCTTTATCTTAACATCATCACTTATATTTATTATCATAACTTCTTGGATTTTTGGTGAGTTAACTGCAATTTTTATAATTGAATTTATCTATCAAATTAACATCAGGATAATATGGAGACAATTTTTTCTCTTTGTCGCTATTCCAGTTTGTGTAGTGATTCTATCCACGTATCCTAATGTAAATTGGGAAGATAGAGTTTTTTTAGTCGTAAGTCTAAGTACTATATGGTTCAGATGTTTATTTAATTTAACTCACACAGATTCACATTAACGCGTCAGTAAATATAAGTTATTCTTATCTGTTTATAAAAAAATGGTTTAAATATTAGCATTTTAGCTTGGTTTTAGCTGAAAACATTTGATTATACAAGATAATGACTGAATATCACTTGATTAGTATGGATATTAGAGATTCTCTCATTATTATCGTTAATTTTTGAATATTTCGTATAATCAAGCATTTTGGTGGATGAGGGAGGTTTTTCTTGGATATGCCCGCTCATTTACTCTAAAGGAGGGAGAGCGTGGCTTAGGAGCGCTGAGTCCTCATAACGCAGGATGTGATACATAGCGGATCATGTTACACTTGTTGTGGGGCCCCGAAATAATGGGAAAAAGGAGTTTTTGAATGAAAAAGTTGTTTTCGTACTCGTTTTGTTTCCTGTTGATATGCATCGTTGTGGGTTGCACATCCCAAAGCGTAGGAAGCCAAACAAAAGCAAGCGATGAAAAGTCAACCGCTCAGGACAACACATTGGAAAAGGCAAAAAAACAAGGCTTTATAACGGTAGGTTTTGCTAATGAAAATCCATATGCCTATGCTACGCCTGATGGGAAGTTGACGGGAGAAGCGGTGGAAGTAGCCAGAGTAGTTTTAAAGAATTTAGGTATCAATGAAATGAATGGCGTTTTGACGGAGTTTGGTTCTTTAATACCCGGATTAAAAGCAAAGCGTTTTGATATCATAACAGCGGGGATGTTTATCAACCCTGATCGGAGCAAAGAAGTGGCATTTGCCAATCCGGAGTACAGTATCGGAGAAGCGATTGCCGTTAAAAAAGGAAATCCGCAAAAATTACATAGTTATCAAGATATCGCAGCTAATAAGGATGCTAAAGTTGCTGTCATGGTTGGCGCTATCGAGAATGACTATTTAAGCAAGGCAGGAATTACGAAAGGGCAAATCGTGACGGTTCCTGACCAGCCCTCGGCAATCTCTGCCTTGCAGGCTGGGCGTGTAGACGCTGTGACAATGACAGGGCCGTCTTTGCAAGCGATGCTCGATTCAGCTAAGGATAGTAAGATTGAGCGTGTTATGGACTTTACACAGCCGGAAGTGGACGGAAAGAGTGTAAGAGGATATGGGGCAGCGGCATTTCGCAAAGAGGATTCGGCTTTCAGAGAAGCGTTCAACCAAGAGTTGGATAAGCTGAAAAAGTCAGGTAAGTTGTTGGAAATTTTAAAACCATTTGGATTTACTGAGCAGGAATTGCCAGGAGATATGACGGCTGATCAGCTGTCCAATATGTAGACCGATGTCGAATTGGATATCTGCTTTTGAGTTTCTTCCCATACTAGTACGGGGAGCACTCGTCACGCTTGAAATTGCTTTGTTTGCAATTGTATTATCTGCAATTATATCATTTGCTATAGGCTTATTGCGGCTATCGAGACACAGTATTGTACGGTTCATTGCTTCCGTATATGTTGAGATTTTTCGTGGAACATCCCTGCTTGTACAGCTGTTTTGGCTTTATTTTGCGCTCCCCATGCTTTTAAATATCCAAATTTCCGCGATGGTTGCAGCTGTGTTAGCGCTTGGCCTAAATTATGGCGCATATGGCTCTGAGGTTGTACGAAGTTCTATACTCGCTATACCCAAGGGACAATATGAAGCGGCAATTGCCTTAAACATGAGTCCAAGTCTAAGAATGCGTCGAATTCTACTGCCGCAGGCACTGTTATTGATGCTCCCATCTTTCGGAAACTTGCAGATTGAATTGCTTAAAGGAACATCTTTGGTTTATTTAATCACATTAATGGATTTGACCTACCAAGGAATGGTACTGCGCACTTTCGATAGCTCCAAGACTGCAGAGATCTTCGCAATGATGCTCATCCTGTATTTCATCCTGTCTTACTCGTTAACGCTCATGCTTCGCTATATCGAGCGAAGAGCAGTTGGGAGGCGTGGCTAGCTAATGTGGGATTGGGATTACGCTATTCATATTTTACCAGAGTTGTTGAATGTTCTTCCTATTACGATTTCGGCGACGCTGCTGGGCTTCTTTGTAGCGTGTTTACTTGGATTGCCGCTGGCACTTGTGCGCAGATCCAGAAACAGAATAATTTCAGGAGTAGCTTTCGCCGTAATGGAGTTTATTCGCAGTACACCTCTCCTTGTTCAATTGTTCATATTATTTTACGCGTTGCCGATCTACGGCATATCTTTCTCACCTATGGTGACAGGTGTAATCGGTTTAGGGGTGCATTACAGTACGTATATGTCCGAAGTGTTTCGATCCGGGATAGATGCTGTTCCCAAGGGACAGTGGGAAGCGTCCAGGGCATTGAATTTTAGTGCGAAACGTACTTGGATGAGTATTATTTTGCCGCAAGCCCTACCTCCAGTGATTCCCGTTATGGGAAATTATTTAATTACGATGTTTAAAGAGACACCTGTACTTTCGGCCATCACGCTTGTGGAGCTCCTGCAGACAGCGAAAGCGATAGGTTCTGGTTCATTTAAATATTTGGAGGCTTTTACACTCGTTGGCATTTTGTTTCTGCTGCTCAGCTACCCTTCATCGTTGCTTGTAAGAAAACTCGAAATACACTTCCAGAGAAAATAACATAGGGGGTACTGCATATGAGTCAAGTCCCCATAGTCAGGTACCGGGATGTCAGCAAATCTTATGGTTCGATTCATGTATTGAATCATATTGACTTGGATATCTATTCAGGGGAAAAGGTGGTTGTGATTGGGCCGAGCGGCTCGGGGAAGACGACATTGGCCAGGCTACTCATGACGTTGGAACATCCTACATCCGGGACAATTGAAGTAGATGGTGAACTATTATGGCATCAGGAAGTAAAAGGAAAGCTTACACAAGCTAATGAGCAGCATTTACACCGCTTAAGGAATAAAATTGGCATGGTGTTTCAACATTTTAACCTTTTTCCTCACATGACGATTCTTAAGAATGTCATTGAAGCACCGATTCACGTGCTTGGAATGAAAAGGGCTGAGGCTGAGGAACGGGCAATCGAAATGCTGGGAAAAGTAGGTCTTGCGGATAAGCTCAATGAGTATCCTGCCCGGTTATCAGGGGGACAGAAACAGCGTGTTGCTATAGCGAGAGCGGTCGTCATGCAGCCCAAAATTATGCTGTTTGATGAAGCGACATCGGCGCTTGATCCAGAATTGGTTGGTGAGGTGCTTTCGGTAATCAAAGATTTGGCCGCTCAGGGAGATATGACCATGATGCTGATTACACACGAAATGGATTTCGCGCGCGAGGTTGCCGACCGTATCCTTTTTACAGATGGAGGCTCCATCGTCGAGCAGGGAACGCCAGAGCAAATATTTGAAAATCCGCAAAGCCCCAGACTACAGTCCTTTTTAAGCCGTTTTCGGCAAACGTGGTTTATGGGAGGAATTCCGCTAGCTTCCCCATCAGCTGAGTAAAGGTGGCGATAAAGTGATCCAAATGAAAGTAAATAGTGCTATTATTCGAAGTGTCAGCCAGCAAGATGGTCAGTATATTTGGCAAGCTGCAATAGATAGTGGAAATCTGGATGTTAACTCGGCATATTGCTATATCATGTTCTGCAAATACTTTTCTGAAACCTGCCGGGTTGCAGAAATAGATGGCAAGGTAGTCGGGTTTGTGACCGCATTCATACAACCAACGAACCCAGAAAATTTATTTGTTTGGCAAATCGCTGTCAATGCCGAGCACAGGGGAAAGGGAATTGCCGAATCACTCCTTAGAGATTTAATCACTGTTAAGAGTTGTGCGAAGGTCCGATATATCGAAACAACGATATCGCCTAGCAATGCTGCATCTATTCAACTGTTTTCCAAATTCGCTCAAGATTTGCATGCGTCGATTGTGAGGAAGGACGGTTTTCCCACTTCATTATTTCCCGATAACAAACATGAGGATGAGCAGTTAGTTATCATTGGTCCCATTCCAAAGATTAAAAAAGTGAGTTAGCAATTCAAATTTATTTAACATTTAGGAGGAGATAATTGAATGAAGATATTGGACACAGGTAAACCTTCCTTGCATGTATTTGAAATGCTTGAATCAGAAGTTCGAAGCTACTGCCGATCTTTTCCTACTATATTTACGAGAGCTAAGGGATGTACGCTTTGGGATGCTGCTGGCGAAGCATATTTGGATTTTTTTGCTGGTGCAGGTGCGCTGAATTACGGACATAACAACGACGATATCAAGAAAAAGTTGATCGAATATATTCAGCAAGATGGCGTCACACATAGTTTGGATATGGCAACGGCTGCTAAGGAATCTTTTCTTGAGCAGTTCCAAAGGATCATCATGCAACCAAGAGGGCTTTCTTACAAAATCCAATTTCCAGGTCCGACCGGTGCCAATTCCGTAGAAAGCGCCCTAAAGCTTGCGCGTAAGGTGACTGGACGTTCTACGATTATCGGCTTTACGAATGCATTTCATGGCATGACGCTTGGGGCGCTGTCGGTTACGGGCAACAAATTTAAAAGAAAAGGCGCTGGTGTACCTTTACATCACACCGTTTCTATGCCATATGACGGCTATATGAATGATCAAGTCAATACCATCGAATATATGCGAAATTATATTGACGATAGCGGGAGTGGGGTATCGCTTCCAGCCGCAATTATCGTCGAAACGATTCAAGGTGAAGGAGGAATCAATGTAGCAAGTATAGAGTGGCTGCGCAGTTTGGAGATGTTATGCAAAGAAAAAGGAATTCTGCTCATTGTGGATGATGTTCAAATGGGCTGCGGACGAACGGGAACTTTCTTCAGTTTCGAGGAGGCAAGAATTAAGCCGGATATTGTATGTCTATCCAAATCGATTGGTGGTTACGGCTTGCCTATGGCTTTGACTCTCATTGCTCCTGAATTGGATATCTGGGAGCCAGGAGAGCATAACGGCACGTTTCGCGGGAACAACCTAGCTTTTGTTACTGCTGCAGAGGCGTTGAAATATTGGAAAACGAATCAGTTCTCAGATGAGATTCTTGCAAAAGGGGATTTGCTAAAGAGTCGACTACAGGATATGGTCGCTTCATACCCACAGTTGAAAGGGCAAGTTAGAGGGCGAGGTCTGATGCAAGGCATTGCCTTTGAGACTCAGGGTTTAGCGGAGAAAATTTGTGATCGGGCTTTCTCCAAAGGATTGATCATGGAAACATCCGGTACGGATAGTGAAGTGGCCAAAATAATGCCTCCTTTAATTATAACTGAAAGCGAACTGAAGAACGGTCTTGAACTACTGTACACCAGCATCAAAGAAATTGCGGCGGAATCATATAGCGGAGAATGGAGGAGAAACAATGATCGTTAGACATCTGAGAGATATTGCAGGCACAGAATTTGATGTAGATACTAAAACTTGGAGCAGTAAGAGATTACTTGTAAAAAGCGACCTCGTTGGCTTTTCCCTGCATGACACGACGATTAAAGCAGGTACGGAAACCGAAATTTGGTACCAACATCATGTTGAGGCTGTGTATTGCATTCAGGGAGAAGGTGAAATCGAGCTAGCGGAAAGTGGAGATATATACCAGATCTACGCCGGAACCTTATATGTTTTAAATGGTCACGAAAAGCATTTGCTGCGCGGGAAGACTGAAATGCGCATGATATGTGTGTTTAACCCACCGACTACAGGTCGTGAAGTGCATGATCCTCAAGGCGTATATCCATTAAGCTAAATGACGAAAGGCGGTAGAAACCATGATGACATCCAAAGGACAAGTGGCGTTAAACCCTTCCAGAATGCAGGATGCATACCCCTCAAGAATTTATAGGGAACCAAGACTCTTGGAAAGGCAAGACCCAGCCGTTTACAATCATGTGATCAATCAGTCCGTAATTAATGAGGAACAGCTAGCTTTTTATAATAAAAATGGTTATTTGTTTCTAGAGTCCTTTTTTGATCAAAATCAGGTGCAGGTATGGAAAAAGGAGTTAGCAAGACTCTGGGATCAAAGTCGTCTACTTGAAAAACCAGAAGTAATTAAAGAGCCTGGAAGTGATGAAATTCGATCCATCTTTGCTGTACACCGAGATGATGAAGCATTCAAACAAATCGCTGAGAATAAGCAGATCGAAGCCATAGTTCAGCAAATTTTGGGTAGTAATACTTATGTGCATCAATCTAGAATAAATTTCAAACAAGGCTTTACAGGTAAAGAATTTTATTGGCACTCGGATTTTGAAACCTGGCATGTGGAAGATGGGATGCCGCGGATGAGAGCGCTCAGTTGTTCTATTGCTCTAGAAGATAACACACCAAATAATGGTCCTCTTATGGTAATACCAGGTTCGCATCGTACATTTGTTTCCTGTGTAGGAGAAACGCCTAATGACAATTACAAGACATCGCTTCGCCGTCAGGAATATGGTGTACCTGACGAGAATAGTTTGAGATACCTGGCGGGGCAAGGGGGGATCATTGCTCCAACTGGAAAAGCTGGATCCATCCTATTGTTCGATTGTAATTTGATGCATGGCTCCAATAGCAACATTACCCCAGATCCGCGAAGCAATGTTTTTATTGTTTACAATAGTGTACTAAATAAGCTGAATGCGCCTTATTCCGGCAAACAACCTAGACCAAACTTCATCGCTAGTCGGTAATTATCAGGTTGGGGCCCGCCTTTCGGCGGGTCCTATTATCGAAAGGATGATGTTGTGTTCACGATCATATGCAGCATTCTTGTGATTCAGATCGTCTATGTGTCTTGTTTTACACTTCGCATGATCTTGACCCTCAAAGGTGAAAAATACACGGCTGCTGCAATCAGTATGCTAGAAATTCTTATCTATGTGATAGGTCTTAACATCGTTCTGAAATATGTAAACCAACCTGCATGTTTAATCGTTTATGCAATCGGATATGGATTAGGTGTGCTTGCTGGATCATGGATCGAAGAAAAACTGGCTCTAGGATACGTTACGGTTAAAGTTATTACAGATGAGCTGCATCGTTATATGGCGGCTTATCTTCGCAAAGAAGGATTTGGTGTTACCTCTTGGGTTGGTTGGGGAAGAGATGGTGAGAGAATGGTTTTGGAAGTTCTCGCACGGCGCAAAAATGAGAAGTTTTTGTATGACTGCATCCTGGCTATTGATCATAAAGCATTCATTGTCACTGTGGAGCCCAGAAAACTGCATGGCGGTTTCTGGTTAAATGCTACACGTAAATAAACGTCATCTTGATAACGCTGAATCCTGACATTCAGGAGCGGGGGAACCATAGTAAACTGCTGCATGTTATTTCATGCACAGAGGGGTGAATCACGGAATCTACCGTGTAGGGCGATTCTCACGTCCAAATCCGACAGCTAACTTCGTAAGCGTATTATTGGTGTGGTTACGAAAATAACGGCCTAAGGCAGTTGCTTTCGTTGCCTTCCATAAGGAGGAGAAAAATTGAATATGTCTGAAGAAACCTGCACTGAATATGTTTTGGTTTCCGCACCGAACCGAGCGGGAAAGGAATTTATTAACTTATTAAGAACGAAGGGAATTCAATATTACGCGATTACGAATAACAACTACGGAAAAAAACGCTTGGAAGCGATGGGTGTTGATCGTATTATTATGGTGAATACCGAGGATGCAACAAGTTGGACTCCGCCTGAGATACGAATTAGCAAAGTATATTTGTTTGAAGTGAGTTTTAATCTATGCTGTCGATATATTCAAATTTGTAAAGATTGGAATCCAAAGTCTATACATGTGATAACAAAACGTGGGAATGCAAGGGTTACATACAGAGCTCTAGGAGCTGACCATTTTACATACATCAATAATAATCAAGAAGCTTCGCTCCTGCTGCTTCCATAAAGGTTATCACCGGACTTTGTCTCTTCATCAACGGACAAGTCCGGTACTTTCAATTATAATTTGAGTTTTAACGTCAAATTTGATTTGAGAGTAGACGTTTTGCCAATGTTCCCAGTCTATCTCTTTACCGAAATATTGGCTCAGATAATGAAGACCGAACCCATAGGGGTCAACATTGGCATCACGTATTTTATATAACAAATCTTCTGTAGTTTTGTTAACATTTTTTTCTAACATTTTTTGGATCTGGAGGGAATTGGCGTCCTTGACCTTAATTGGACTTTCTTCAATCATTCCGTTTATTTTGAGATTAAGACTGACGATTGGAATTTCATCTTTTGATATTGAAACATGACTCGACACCCGCGAAACGTAAAAGGCCAAGCGTTTTCCTTCATAATCAATAGGGATACCTGATCGGCTAAACTCATTCGCAGTCATGTTATACAGTTTTGTTTCTTTCGGGTCTAAGACAAGTTTTTCTTTCATTTTATTAAGTAATGCAAGCTTCTCGACAACATATGAATCCCCATCAAATCTAACGATGGGCAGGTAGGGATCGAGTCCCTTTTCTTTAAATCGACGGAAGTTATCGAATAGAAACGCGGTCACAGTGTAAGGCGAAACTGTCCCTTCTTTTCCAAAAGTTAAGAAAAAGGAGTTACCCGCCAATCTTTCTGTTGATGGACTTGCTTTCAGTAGCTTGTTTGCACTTGGTTCAGCTAATGCCATATAGGAAATCAGTTGAATGTCTCTTCTTCTGGCTAGCCAACTTAGCGGTTCCTCCATCGACTCTTTTACTAAGCTCTTACCGAATAAAAACATCCGGCAATGTCCGAAATCGAGCTCTTTATCGACATGAGCTTTAATGTTTCTAACTGCTTCCGCTATGCTCGGGGCTTCTAAATGCTCGATCTGACTCTCCGCTAGCCCTTCGCCAATCTTGGATGCTGGTATCGCGAGACGAAGTGTTACCAAATAAGGATTTTCCTTTTTTCCAGTCCAATCCACCCCCATGGCTACGACGAAGAACCTTTTATCAATGTCCTTAAAGCTACACCCTCCAAGAGACAAACAAAGGTAGAGTAAAAAGACGATGAATAGTAGAATCCTCATGTAAAAACGTTCTCCCTCTTTTTTCTCCATACAAAATAGAGCATCATAAAAATGAATATGATTTCGGTGAAAAATCGAGTAATGAGCCATATCTCAGAGATAACCTGGTTTTTTTCTACGTTTACAAAGCGCATAAAAATGAAAGACAAGATCCCTGCACCTAAAGCTAACCAGATATTCATCTTCGGTACCGGTTCTTCTTCTACAGCTACTGATCGGTTAATTGCATATCTAATTAACATGATGGTTGTATGCCATGTGTTCATGACAAAGAGCAGCGATAATCCAGTGAAGAGCAGTAGAAAGACAAACAAAACCCGATTAATGAAACCATACTCCATGATCATGGAATCTGCCGTCATACTCCAAATGTAAACGTAATCGCCTACACCAACTGTGCCGTGGAATCCGATTGGCACAAAAAAAGTAACCAGTAAGAAGAAACACCCGAATAAGGGTACGACCCATCGATTTCGAAAACGAAATCCCTCAACATGCAAGCGATTAAAAAGAACAAGGCTGAAATGACCGGAAAACAAAAAGGTGGCTGAAACAATTGTCATGAAGGATGGCGGTTTGTTCACGTATCCGGCAACGTAACGGATTGCGTCCCAGCTAAAGTTTTCATTAACCATAGCTTTAACTAGAAACAAAAAAATTAAAGGAGCGATAATAAGCATCATGATTTCATGAATAAACTGGACGGATCGGGTTGATCGAGTACTCGCCCATAGGGCCGCGCTAACCATTAAAAACAGATTTATATAAGGATTTACGTCTGGATAAAAGAACATACGGGCTGTCTCTGAATAGGAATAAATAACAATAATTCCAGCAGGAAGCCAGATAAATAAACCCACAAATATGCTGTTGATAGTGGTAAACCATCTTGGGAGGTAAAGATCACATATTTCTGGAAAACCTAATCCGGGAAACTTTTCAAAACAAGCCATCATCACGAATGAAATGATGGTGCCTATCACCATTGCTATGAGCATTCCTGAAATTGATCCATTAAAACGATCTCTTATGAGTAACGTTGGTACGAACATCATGATATTAATCATTCCGACATAGAGCACATGATAATAGGTATACCGAGACATGGTTTACTTGGTCCCCTTTCTATAATGATGTGCTTTCGCTTCTAACTTTGGAATATAAAAGGCTAAATAGGGCTGTCCAAAACTCCTTAGATTGCACCAATAAACAATTAATGCAAAGAATGAAACAACTACCCCTAATAAACCATAGAAAATTGAGATTATCACAAAGATGTATTTAATAAAGCGAACTGAATAACCAAAGCCGTTGTTCGGTATAACGAAATTAGAGATCGCAACAACTGAAGTTACGATAATCATGATACTGCTCACTAATCCCGCCTGTTGAATGGCTTGACCTAAAATCAAACCGCCAACAGTAGTTGCTGTAGAACCGATATAACGCGGTAGGCGAAGGCTTGCCTCATTCAATGCTTCAATCATAAAAAGCATAATGAAAACTTCAATAAATGAAGGATAGGGGACAACGACTCGACTACCTGCAATCGATAGTGTTAATTGGACACGAAGTACTTCTGGATTATACGAGACTATAGCGATATAGAGGGCAGGTAAGGTGATTGTAAGAAGCATAGCAAAGTATCTGAGAATAAGCAGTAATTTGCTCATCCAATACGATTCATAATCATCATCCATGGCATGCAGGAAATCAATCAATCGAACAGGAAGAAGAAGACCGAAGCGACTTCCATCTTGTAGCAGTGCTACTTTCCCTCGTTCGAGCATAATGGCGATACGATCTGGTCTTTCTGTCTGGAGAATGATTGGAAAAAACCTGTGTCTCTTTCCCGAGAGTGCCTGTAATAGCTGACCCGCCGCACGGAGAGTCCTGATTTGTAAGTTGTTAATCCGCTCGTTTAATACATCCAGTACTTCTTTATTAATTAAATTCTTATCATAGAGAACACTTATTCGTGTTCTTGAGTGATCTCCTATGATGTGTTGTTCTACTGCAAGAGTGGGTACATTATATCGCATTCGTATAAGGCTTATGTTAAGATCTAAATCTTCTGTTAGTGCTGTCTGAGGACCTTGAAGTGATGCCTCTATTTGAACCGTATCAGGCTTGTCTTGAAACTTCTTTTGTACATAGAAGCGATATACGGTGTCCTCAATTTTGAATAAGAGTGTGCCATTCAGCAGCAATTCTGTCCAATATTCAGACTGATCTGCTAGCCCATAGTTAGGATTAGCGTTAATCATGCGTTCAAACTCTTCTGGGTGGAAACAATAGGAATATGGAATGATCAATCCATCTTTAATCTGTGTCTGATCACAAAGCTCAGGGAAGTAAACAAGCTCCATCTGGATGTATCCATTATCCAGTGTGTCATAAAAGAGATCTGATGGATTATTTAGTTCAGCTCGGATTTGATCGATCATGTCATTCTCTCCATTTCCTCACTTTACCATTTTGGTTAGCTTTCCCTGTAAATAGATAGACCATACGAGATATTGCTAAGTTAAAGCTGAATCTTTAGTCACCATAACAACCTCCGTATTCTTGAAATAAATACGGAGCTATTTGTTAATAATAGGTAAAGATTTAATCAAAGGCGGTGACGATAACATGAAAGAGACACTTGCAGATGAATTGAAATCTGGTGATATCGAATTGAAGGTCACCCAAATTCAAGATTATTTCTCATGTACGGAGGACCTAAAGATTCAAAAATTCGTATTTAAAAGCCAATCGTGCTCGTTGTTATACATAGAAGACCTTGTAAAAACAGAGTTAATGCAATCAAATGTTATTAAACCATTGTTGGAAGCAAATTCTGGAGATATTGAACAGATCTTTACTTCAATTGAAGTAAAGAAGTCGTCCGATATGAATCAAATAGGGAAATATTTACTTGATGGATTTTGCATTATTGTGATTGAGAACGAAGCAACTGCAATCATGATGTCAGTTGCTCAAACGCAAGCCCGTTCAATCCAAGAACCCAAAGACGAACAAATCATTAAGGGATCACATGAAGGCTTTATTGAAAATATAAGTACGAATATTTACTTGCTTCGCAATCGAATCAAAAGTCCCAAATTACGGGTGAGGTACTTCACCTTAGGCAATGTGACGAATACGAAAGTAGCTATGGTCTACATGGAAAACAGAGCCGACCCCATAATCGTTGAGGAATGCGAGAAGAGGATTTCAGCTATCGATCTTGATTATATATATTCCGTAGGTAACATTGATGAGATGATCGAAGAGCACCCCTTATCGCCTTTTCCGCAATCTATGCAGACCGAAAGACCTGATAGAGCAGTTTCTTATTTAATGGAAGGGAAAATCAATATTATCGTTGACGGCATGCCAAGTGTGTTAGTTCTTCCCATCACATTTTTTTCGTTTTTTCAATCGCCAGATGATTACAACGGAAGGTGGATTCTAGGATCATTCTTTCGAATTATTCGATTTATTAGTTTTATTCTCGCAGTTAGTATGCCAGCGATCTATATCGCAATCGTCTCGTACCATTCAGAAGTGCTCCCTATAGGAATTCTTTATTCCATTCAGGTTTCTTTAGTTTACGTTCCATTACCACCTATTTTAGAAGCGCTCGTTATGCAAATCCTTCTAGAATTGTTGAAAGAGGCTGCAATTCGTTTGCCATCTCCCATTGCACAAACGATTGGAATTGTCGGGGGTCTTGTGATTGGAACGGCAGTTGTTGAAGCCCATCTTGTCTCTAATACAATGATTGTTGTCATTGGATTGACAGCGATTGCATCATTTGCAACCCCGTTAAATGAATTTGGAACAAGCTTGAGAATCTTAGGATTCCCAACTATGCTTGCTGCCGCATTGTTTGGATTATTCGGAATTTCCATTATGATGATGGTCATTTTTATTCACCTATGCAAAATTGAGACATTGGGGGTACCCTATTTTGCACCTTTCGGTCCTTTTCATGGTAAACAGGGACTAAAGGATATTTTTTTAAGACTTCCCATATGGAAGGGGAATAAGGACTCGCAATCCTCGGAATCCGGAGCCACAAACAAGTCATATTTCAGGAGGTGGAAGCGCACTTGAATATCTCAATAACGAGATCCCAATTGTTTTTTTTAATTATCAAAACACAAATTGGAATTGGACTCCTATCCCTGCCAGCCAAAATTCAGAGTTCAGCGAACGGGGATGCCTGGATCTCGGTTCTTATAGCCGGAGTGGTTATACAACTCTTGCTTTTCATTTACTGGAGGTTGCTTCGGAAATTCCCTGATCTTACCTTAAGTGGAATTACCGTTGAATTGTTTGGTTCTTATATTGGTAAAGGAATAAACATCATATACTATGTTTTTTTTATTTTCATAGCAGCTTATGCAACCACACTTTATGTACAGTTGGTGCACACATGGATGCTTACATATACACCTAGTTGGGTTCTGGAATTTCTAATTATTGGGACTGGGGTATACTTAGCTCATGAAAATTTGCGTGTCATTGCAAGATTTTTTGTATTAACCTCAGTATTGTTTGGTTGTTTAATACTGCTTAGTTTTTTTAACTTTACGAACGAAATGCACATTACTAACATTTTGCCTATTGGTCAATCAGGAATTGAGCAAATGCTCAAAGGGAGTGAGAAAACTTTTTTTTCAATGCTCGGTTTTGAAGTGATCCTATATTTTTTCACACAAGTGCAGAACAATTCCAAAGGATTAATTCGTATCATCTCATTGGCCAATTGCTTTGTTACACTTTTTTATGCGTATTTTGTATTTATTTGTGTGATTGGGTTTAGCCCTAAAGTATTAGGACAGATCAATGAACCTGTTTTATATATTTTTAAAGGATTGACTTATCAAGTGTTTGACCGCTTGGATTTAATTTTTTTAACGATTTGGTTTATTCCAATGACTGCTACAATCGTTTCTTATCTATGCATGGCTGGAAAAAGTCTAAGTGCAAATCAAAATTCTTATCGAAGGTTGGTCTGGTTCAGTGGAGTGCTTGTATTTATATTAGGGTGGTGCCTATCTACTTTGGAAAAAATAGATTCTTTCGGTAAATGGTTGGAATATGGGTATTTTATTATAATTACAGTCATACCACTTTTATTATGGA
This sequence comes from Paenibacillus sp. FW101-FHT12H11, assembly GCF_058790355.1. Lineage (NCBI taxonomy): Bacteria > Bacillati > Bacillota > Bacilli > Caryophanales > Paenibacillaceae > Paenibacillus > Paenibacillus sp. FW101-FHT12H11. The sequence continues at coordinate 396,689 of NZ_JBYTCO010000005.1, forward strand.
TGGTCTCCTGCCTTCGTAAAAAAAATAAAGAGGTAGGGATCTTATGAGGAAAAAAATAGCTGTAATGATTTTCATAAGTCTATTTTCTGTAATCATAACTGGGTGTTGGGACATTCTTTATTTAACTGATAAAAAGATTATAAACGGTATTAGTCTCGATGTTACCAAAGATAGCTCAATAATGGGAATGGTCAGAGCGGTAGTTTTGAAGAGTAAAGGCGGTGGACAATTCGAAGTAAAGGATGAAGTGCTTCAGACTACTGGGGATTCCGTTTTTAATATTGGTTTGAAAATGGATAATATGCTTCCAGGCACTATTGAAGCCAGTAAGATTCATGTAATTATCATAGGGGAAAAGCTTGCGAAGCAAGGAATTTTGTCTCCCTTAGAGAGTTTTTATCGTAATCCAAAAGGGAACCTAACATCAAATGTATTAATAAGTGAGGGATTAGCTTCTGACATATTATCATTTGAAGATATAGAAAATAGCCCTGTCGCATATGGCATTATGCAAATGATCAAGGGAGCTGAACGTAAAACGAATATTCAGAGGGAAAATTTATATTCCATATGGAGTCAAATTACTGATCCTGGTGAAGATGCGGTGCTGCCAATGATTCGTAAAATTAAGGAAAGAGCATTAGTTATTGATAGTAGCGCTTTATTTCATGGAGACAGATATACCGGAATGATGTTGTCCCGAGAAGAGAGTACGATATTACTACTTTTAAAAGACAAGCTGAACAAACTAGCATACATTGAAATCCCTGTGAAAGCGAGCTCTGGTCTTAGTAAGCCTAGCGAAAAGGAAATAAGCGCTATAACTTTTGAAGTACAGAAATCACAAAGATCACTCGAAGTCTCTGTTGAAAAAAACACCCAAGATATCGATTGCTTAGTTAAGCTTGATCTCTATGGTACTATTAACAGTTATCCAAGTTATATGGGTCGAAAAATTAATCTTGACCAATTAAATCAGCAAATTTCCGAAACGCTAAATAAACAAGCATTAGAGGTTACGAATAAATTACTTAAAGGGAATTGTGATGCTTTTGGAATCGGCAGGAGGCTGAGAGTAAGCCATTCAGAACTTTGGAAAAGCATTGACTGGGAAAACAAGTACAAGGATGTCAAGTTGAATCCCAGAATTCAAGTTCATATAAAAGGCACTGGTGTAATCAACTGATATTAAATATTATTAATTTGTGAATAATATTGCTTTTATTTGGTCGCGTTTCAGTGATTTGTCTGATTGTGATTAACTTGATCCTGTAATTTTATTGTTATCCATTTAATGGTGTAACTAAGGATAATAATAACGATCAATGTGTAATAATGTTTCCAGTTGTTACTTGGTCTGTATAAATTAAAAAATATAAATATGGGCTCAATAATATAGGAAAATAAACTAGCACTACTCAAAGTCGCTATAAGAAAGCTAGATTTCTTGGGAAAGTATTGAAAAATAAGCATATATGTAATGGGAAGTATAGTTATATCTGCTGGAAAAAGTGGTGGTACAAATGAAAAGAGTTCCAAAGGATACTGCCATAGCCCCAATGCAATTCCGATATCATCCAAAAGTGTTGAGATTATCATCCATAAAAGGCCGTATGTAATGAGGAGATTAAGTTTACTTCGATCTACATACTTCCACCAGATCAACCAAGGAAGAAGTGTTACGACTACAAGTATCCACCAATGGAGCTTAAATAAGTCGTTCTGGATCCAAAAGTTAATTTTTAGATCTATAAGCTGATTTTGTAAATCACTAATTTTTTCATAATCTTTATCTAATGTATTCAATGCTAACTCATCCCATCTAAGCCGTTTTGAATTATGAGCTAGTATTCCCTTATACGATTTTAAATTATTCCATTTAGAATATTTATTCCTTATTTATGTATAATTTTATATCATTTTTGCATGTTATAAATAAAAAATTCATGGAGTGTGTTATCAATGCATTAACTGACAAAGGGGATCTACGATGATAATTCTTATCTTGTCGATTATTTTATTCAATATAGTCTGTTTTAAAACTAACACGGTCTTGAATATTAACAAAATTCTTCACATCTGGATGTTTACAATGGCATTTCAATTTTTGTTTGATCTCCTGATTGAATTCAAATTAGGAGGGTATTGGTATTTTTCTAAAGAGAGAATAGATTGGCTTGGATTTTTAGCTAGGACAGTGTTAGTTCCACCTGTGAACTTGATGTATATTAATTTCTACCCATTGCATGGCGGGATTAGGGAAAAAGGCTTATACATAATCTTTTGGTCAGCTGGTATCCTAACTTATGAGTTAATAACATTACTGCCAGCTCCATGGGGCTATTTTCACTATGGTTGGTGGAAACTGGGATATTCGGCGATAGTTGACCCTATACTTTTGTTTATTCTTTTGATGTACTACAAGTTGATTTGCTCAATTGAATTGAAAATGGTGTTAGAAAAAAACAACATTTAGAATGATTTTGATGTGTTAACTTATTGTTTTATTTGACAAACGACATTGGAAGGTGGGGAGCGGAATTAATCTTATGGAGCAAAAACTTTGATATCGCTTCGCATGAATAGTGGGATATTAGACGATACTTAGATTGAAGCATCGCCTAAATTTGCATGAGGAGGATATTCTTTGCTAGCTTCTAAAATCATTTTGTCGACAATACTATCACTGTCTATTTTCGCGCCAGAGCTTGAAAGCCCTTCACTTTCTAAAAAATCGTTGGAACTGATCGACAAGATCCGTATGGAAAGTGAGGATTCATTTTCTATAAAATGGTGTACGCAAACTCAAACTCCTGAATTACTTTCAGGCAACTTAACAAAACCTTCTGAACATTCCCCTGGGTGGATCTCATACGAATATCTAGATAAAATTAAGAGATTGTACGGCCTGAAACGCGTAAAGGAAGATTTGAGTATTGTTTCTATTGAACCATCTAACACATCAACGAAAGTGTACTTGCAACGAATGTTATTTAACAGACCCGTTTGTGGGGATCAACTACTTGTGGAGATAGATCGTTCAGGTATTGTCAAGCGTGTTGAGGGTAGGCTTCATACAGATTTGGAACAAAAACGATTAAAAAGGCCCATGTATGCAGCGATAACGATAGAAGAGGCTAAACAGGTGGCGTTGTCATTCGATCAATCACTTAAGGAAACCGATGTAATCAGTTCAGACACTTGTTATTTGCCTACCAGAGAAGGCATTCCTCTTGTACACGAGATTACTTTTGAAATAGAAAAACGCCCAGTATCCTTTAAGGTTCATTCGATGACTGGGCGAATTATCGAATAGAAGGTAGAAGGGGGACTCATGAATGCTGGGGTTCCTCTTTCCATTCTACTTTGGTCAGAAGTTGATATTTACAAAGCTGAAGGATGAAATCCTCATAAAAATCTTTTCTGACAACAACCCGATATTCATGATTGGTGTAGGGGTAAATTAAGACATCTGTAATGATGTCATTAGCTTCAAAATTTTTTTGAATGAGCTTCATTGATTCAAAATTTGGCTCTGTGAGAATTCGGATCTTAAACTCAAATTCATTTGCAACGGCTACCTCACTAATGTCCACTACATTCTTATTCCACTCATAAGTCAATTTCAAGATAGCATTCCTCCTATACTAAATTAAATAGCGAACATAAATATAAATACTGGCTAATACCACGGAGAACAACATGAGGGGGAAACCATATTTCATAAAAGTAACGAATTTAATCGGATAACCTTCTTTGCTTGACAACCCAGCAACGATCAGATTGGCACTAGCCCCAATTAAAGTGCCGTTTCCTCCCAAACATGCACCAAGCGCTAAACTCCACCATAAAGGTTCCAGGTTATCTACTCCCATATTGCCCATTTCTTGTATCATTGGAATCATTGTTGCGACAAAGGGGATATTGTCTAAAAATGCTGACGCAATCGCACTGAGCCATAGGATTAACATGGAAGTCGCGATTGGATTACCTCCGGTCAGCTCGATCGCTTGCGCGGCTAGTTTGGAGATAACGCCGGTTTCCACTAGGCCCGAGACTAACACGAACAAACCGATGAAAAAGAATATCGTGGTCCATTCCACCTTGGTGAAGGCATTTTCCATAGCGTGTTCACCAGTTAGAAGAAGAAGAAGAAAAGCACCTGTCAACGCGACGGTTGCTGACTCCAGATGTAGCATTTGATGCAGGAAAAAACCAATGATCGTAAGCCCTAAGATAGAGACACTCTTAATTAATAAAGTACGGTCTGTGATGACTTCTTTCTCGTCAATTTGCATGATGCTCATCTTTAATTCAGGCGTCGTTTGAATTTGCTTACGAAACATGAGTACAAAAATAGGCAGCATGCAAACCATGATAATAAGAGCGATAGGCGTAAGGTTATTGATAAATGCCATGAACGTTAATTCTTTAACCGCACTACCAATCATGATATTCGGCGGATCCCCGATTAGAGTCGCTGTACCTCCAATATTAGAAGCGAGGATTTGTGTGATCAGAAAAGGAACAGGATTCACTTTTAACTGCCGGGTGATACTAAATGTAACGGGCACCATCAAAAGTACGGTTGTAACGTTGTCAAGAAAGGCAGACCCAGCTGCAGTAATGAGCACGAGTGATATTAAAATACGAACAGGGTCCCCCTTCGCTTTCTTGGCAGAGACAAGAGCGATATATCTGAACAGTCCAGTTTCTGCAGTAATACTAACTATGATCATCATGCCTATAAGCAGCCCTAAGGTATTAAAATCAATATGGTGTAAAGCGTCTTCTTGGTTAACAATACCTAGGATAACCATAAGGACGCCGCCTAGCATGGCGATGATCGTACGATGAATTTTCTCGGCAATGATCATGCCGTATGTCACTAAAAAGATGCCAATTGCTAAAATCGCTTGCTGTTCCATAATTCCTCCTACATGTTATTTGCGTTTTGATAAAAAATATCCAATAAGGACTGTGCTTGAGATGGTTGCTGCTCCAGCACCTATAAACAAGTTGATTTGTCTTTGCTTATCTTCTTCGACAGCTGCACAGACCAGGAATCCAAACAGAATACCCATCCATGTAAGAAATAGAGCCGCGCTTATAAGATATTTAATTATTTCATTCATATACACTCCTTTCTCTGCATAAAAAAAGAGCCCAACCAAGGGCTCGGCATGGTTAAAAAAAAACAAAAGGAGCCCTTGGTGACAGGCTCCTCCAAAATACAACAGGTATTTGATTAGTTCATGATATGAATAACTTACATGGAATATTCGTTGCGTTTTAAATTTACAATGAAGTAAGGGTTGTGTCAAGTAATTTCAAGTTCGTAAAATCAATTAAGGAGTGAATACATGAGAATATTTCTTGTAACAATAATGATAATTTTTATGTGTGGCTGCAATTATAGTAACAAGGAGGGCGGAGTAAGCAATTGCTCTGATGATGAAAAAGACTTCAATCCTCCATGTACAGGAAATAGTGAGAAAATAATTGAAAAGTAAGTAAATCAATTTTCGTGAGTGTCCTGATCTTTCTTACAAGGGGTGGCAGTTTAGAAGTTTCTATGTATAAGTTTATTTAACCAAATAAGTATCAATGAAGGCTTTGGGTACATATGTCATGTCATTAATAATAGAAGGTGCGTACATTAGCATGTCGTCCGTATTACCAACCTTGAAGGACTTGCTGTCGATTTGTAGCACAATAGCATTACCTGACATCATGTTATCTTTCATGGTCTTATCATCCATCTTCGCTTTGTCTTCCATCATCATCTTCGTTAAAGTCACCGAACGAGTTTCCTCATCCCAAGTTACCTTAAAACCGAGCGATTCAGCAATTTGACGTAGTGGAGCCAGTTCAGTTCCATCCTTTTTCATTGTGGTTACCGTGCTGTAATCAAATTTTTTCATCATCATTTCCTCAGCGCCAGCCACACTCGGAATGGATAATATGCATACCGCTAGTGCAATTACAATTCCTGATTTCAATGACTTCATTTTAGTTCCTCCTTAGTGTTGGTTACTTATTACTATAACTAAGATAACAGGCCAAAATTAAGAAAAACTAACGAAACAATTACAAAAGAATTACAAGTTTCTAATAGGAATTATCAATAATGTTTGAGCATTCATTTAATAGACAGAAGAAAAAGAAAGAATTTTCACAGGAAACAATTGAGGGCAGAAGATTACCCAAAAATGAAAATTATGAGATCTAGAACTACAATAGAAATAGCGATTGGTATCTGTGTCGAAGCCATTTTGGTCTTGTACATAGTCTCATAAGCAGTAAGGATAGCTGCATCAAATGTTAATTATAGTTAATTATTGTCAATATTCCCCTAGTAGAAAGAGCTCTTCCCTAACGTAATCAATTGGCTGATGCAGGATGAGTGAAGATATTCAGCAAATACTTGCGTATGAATGAAAGACTCTCGTAAAATAAGTAATGATTATCTTCTTTTAATAGCAAGATAATGAAAAACTAAATCTGGAATGACGGAGGAATTTATGGAATTGATTAAAAACATGATAGAAGGAATTGGACTCAACTCGGAAATAGGGGGATACTTGTCATATGGAATTATGGTATTATCCATTACTTTATTATGTATATTAGCCAACTTTATTACTAAAAAAGTATTTATCAAAATAATTTCGCACGTGACCTACAAAAATAACATTCAGTGGAACCTCATATTGTTAGAGAGGAAAGTATTTCATAAGTGTTCTCATGTCGTTCCTGCTTTTATTATCTATTACTTCTCTTACACATTTCCTAGCTATCAACATCTGATCGAAATAGGCGCAGTATCGTACATGATTATAATGGGATTATTAGTCATGGATTCACTTTTAGATGCTGTAAATGATATTTACAAATCATATGAAATTTCTAAAATCAAGCCAATAAGAGGCTACATTCAGGTCGTTAAAATTGTTTTGACCATTGTCTGTGGGATACTCGTGATTGCTAATCTTATCGGCGAGAGTCCACTTATTCTGTTAAGCGGCATCGGCGCGATCTCGGCTGTTCTTATGTTAGTTTTCAAAGATTCTATTTTAGGGCTTGTAGCGGGTGTTCAATTAACTGCTAATGATATGGTGCGGGTTGGCGATTGGATTGAAATGCCGAAATATGGAGCAGACGGCGATGTCATTGATATCTCATTAAACACTGTCAAAGTTCAAAACTTCGATAAAACCATTACAACCATTCCGAGCTATACTCTGATCTCGGACTCTTTTAAAAATTGGCGCGGAATGCAAAAGTCTGGAGGGCGGCGAATCAAACGTTCGATCTTCATTGATACGAGCAGCATCTGTTTCTGTACTAACGAAATGTTAGAGCGTTTCAAAAGTATTCACTATCTCACTGAATACATATTGGATAAAGAACGGGAAATTCAAAATCATAATAAAAATCTTCAGATTGATACCTCTAATAGAGTAAATGGCAGGGCGCTGACAAATATCGGTGTCTTTCGAACATATATTGATCAGTATCTCAAGAATCATCACATGATTCATCAAAACATGACTTGCTTGGTTAGGCAGTTAGCCTCTGGTGAAACCGGATTGCCTTTGGAAATATATGCTTTTACAAATAGCACGGAGTGGCAGGTATATGAGGCAGTACAGTCTGATATTTTTGATCATATTTTTGCCATTGCGCCTGAGTTTGGACTCCGGATTTTCCAAAATCCAACGGGGTATGATGTGAAAAGCTTAGCCACGGTAAGCCTGTCCAACTATAGTAGGGGTGGGGCTATTTAAGACAGCAAATCAATAGGGGAAGAAATGTGAACGTTGAATATTTGAGCAGATTATTAAAAGGTAATGAGTATCACTCTATAACTGTAAGGACAGGCGAAAAATAATTCGTCTGTCCTATCTGCTGTTGATTGGCTCAATGAAATATTTGGTATAGTCATTTATGTAGGCAGATTTGTGTCATTTGAAGCTGCTACTAAACTGGCGCGGCATCTTTCTAATTTTAATTACGTAAAATAGTAATTTGACGAAATTAAATCTAAAAACCTGGGAAATTGCTGTAGTAATATCTAGAATCGCTTTATCAATGGTGGGAAGTCTTAGTATTGTGTAATGATCTTGCAGGCTTTAACATTCCCGATTTTGACAGGAACAAACACCACTACCAATTGGTTGTGGTGTTGTTTGCTTTTAGTGCCAATGGCAAAATGCTAGAGACATAATCGCGCTAGTGACTGCAATCATTAGCCTGACAAGCTCAATCCCGTGCGTTCATCGTCACAATGAGCCGCTAAACTCAACTGGTCCGCTTATCTAGTATATCACAGACAGAGGAACTGGAAATATCAATATTGCCAGAAAGGAGATAAAGTTCTTCTCCTTGATGATTCAAAATTTGTTAAAGATCCAGATAATTCCATATTACAGAGATTAATAGATGCAGTCTCTAGAGTAAGCGATTCTCTATTCACAAATGCTTCAACTGCCTGCAGCAAAACATGTTCTAAGGTTTCAGTAATTAACTACTTGTATAGAGGGAATACCGTTGTTGGATCTGATAGTGATAGTAATGATGATGCAACAACTGCGTATACTGAGGTCGGAAATACAGATATTATTGATGGATACAATTACAAAGCTACTTCTTCTCATGGTGCATCAAACTATTATGGTTATTCTGTAATTGATAGCCAGGAGATTACTGTTAATGATATTATTATCATCAAACCAGGCGATAAAATTCCGTTAGATGGACTTGTTATTGCTGGTGAATCGAGTGTCAATCAAGCACCAATTACAGGTGAATCCATACCGGTTGATAAACAGTTTGGTGATCATGTATACGCAGGAACAATAAACGAACACGGATCTTTGGAGATTAAAGTAACGAAGCTTGTTGAAGATACAACCATATCTAAAATTATTCACTTAGTGGAAGAAGCGCAAGAGCAGAAAGCTCCAACGGAAGCGTTTGTAGATAAATTTGCCCGCATTTACACACCAATCGTGTTTATTCTTGCTCTTGCTGTCATGTTCCTTCCAGATTTATTATGCTCATTATCATCAATCTCTTTGTAGGTGCGATGGTGGGGCTCGAACGAACAGTGCTTCCTCTAGTCGGTGAAAAGGATTTTGGACTTGCCTCTGCTAGCTCTTCCTTATCCTTTATTATTTCATTTGGCTTTTCAAAAGCATTGATGAATCTCATTGCGGGTTCACTTGCAGATAAATTTGGCAGAAAGAAAATATTGATTGCAGGCTCGAGTTTAGGTTTTTTCGTGCCTCTGGTGGTTATCACAGCAACAGACTGGTGGATGATCGTAGCTGCCAATGTCCTGCTCGGAATGAATCAGGCATTAACCTGGTCGATGACTGTCAACATGAAAATCGATATGGTAAAGCCGACACAGAGAGGGCTAGCCATTGGATTCAATGAAGCTGCTGGTTATATTGGGCTTTCGCTTGCCGCGATGCTGTCTGGGTATTTAGCAGCGAGATATGGATTGCGACCAGAGCCGTTTTATGTAGGTTTTCTATTTGCCGGTATTGGGCTGATAATATCATTCTTAGTTAAAAATACGCACAGAATGAATCACAAAGTTAAAACTATTGATGTAAAATCTTCATCATTTTCGAACGTTTTTGTTCGAACTACGTGGGGAGATCGTCAATTATCCAGTGCCTGCTTAGCAGGGTGGGCAACTAATTTTAAAGACGGGATGGCTTGGGGATTGTTTCCAGTATTCTTTACTCTTGAAGGACTGAGCATTGAGCGGCTAGCCATCATCGTCGCTGCCTACCCCATTGCGTGGGGTGTAAGTCAATTGTTCACTGGAGGTTGGAGTGATCGAGTAGGAAGAAGGCCATTGATTGTTGGAGGCATGTTCATTCAAGCAGCAGCACTTTGGATTATTCTTGGTGCCAACACTTATATCTTTTGGTTGGGGGCAGCCATTCTGCTCGGTTTCGGCACTGCACTCGTATATCCAACTCTACAAGCTGCAGTTACCGATGCATCTGACCCCATGTGGAGAGCCTCGAGTCTAGGTGTTTATCGCTTTTGGCGAGATAGTGGATACGCCTTTGGCGCATTTGCCGCAGGGCTAATCACTGACTGGGTGAATGTGTATTGGGCGATTGGAGTTGTGACTGCAATACCTTTATTAGCGGGAGTTAATGCTTTATTTGGAATGAGAAGAGCTTAGTATATATTGCAAGAGCACACTTAGAAATAATAAGTGCGCTCTTTTTACTTTGAAGATTGCCAATTTAATTTTCATTGGCTATCCTTTTTCTTCCATTCTTTTGAATATTTCTTTGGTAATTACATGGATCATTTTAACATCTTCAATCTTTTTTACTTTGAGATAATTATGGTGAACTTCTAGAATTGCCTCCAATTCAATCTCGTTAGAACTTAGATTGAGCTCCCTATAATCAAATAAATCACCAGGTCTTATTTCCAGTGCATTCATTATTTTCTCTAATGATTCTAAGGATATATTTCTAACTCCTCTTTCAACATCACCTAAATATGTATATTTTATTTGTGCTCGCTCACTTAATTCTTCTTGTGTAAGACCTTTATGTTTTCTAATTTCTCTTATCTTTTCTCCAACCATTTTTTTTAAATAAGTCATAAAACCACCTCATATTCAGAGTAGGTATCATTCCAATATTTATACACCCCATTATCAGTTGTATATATTGTTTTTATTACTTATAAGTGGTATATTTGTCTTGAAATTATTTGAAAGGGGGGATGTCCAAAAATGGATTACGGGAAAATATCCGTTAGACAACTTTCCCAATTAGATATGATTCCAAAAGGTAAGTGCATTATTCCCCAAAGTCTTTATGATTATGGATGGATATCATGTTTGCCAATTGTTAATATAATTACTCTTCCACAAATCAGTAATTGTATTGCTCTAGAATACACCAAAGATCAAATCATCGATTTTTTAATTAATAATAACGATCGCGGCTTATTTTGGAAATTTCATGAAACGAAACCAAATTTAAATTCACTAAGAGAAATAAATGAGTTTAATCTTTACTTTACAAGAGAACAAAATCTTAGATTGCGCTTAGAAAACAATAACTTATTTTATCCGCAAAATATGCAAGAGGTCATAAATTTATTTATACGTTTAGGTTTTATAATAGAATTATTAGATAACCATAGGAACGTCTTATTAGACCTTATCATTCATCCGTTCCCACGACCTGAAAATATTTTTAAAATCATATAACAACTTAGAGAATGTAAACCTCAGGAGAATGCTATCATGAATAACTTACTTCCAAGCCCAATTGTGATTGAAAATGTAATTCAAAGCAAAATGCGAGGGAAAGTAACATATCAAAGCACTTTTTCAGCTTCAATTGCACTTAATTTAACATTTGTTAAACCATATGATGAACCCTCTGGTAAAGGATATCAAAGACCAGTCGACCTCAAACGCTGCAATGATTTTGCTGTGTATCTTTCAAAGGGAGAAGATGCTCTATTTACCCCAATATTGTTTAATGCTGGATCCTTGTGGGAATTTTCTAGCTATGATAAGCATAGACCGCAATTTGGAAGGCTAATTTGTAAAGGGAAAGCATCCTTGATGGATGGTCAGCATCGTCTTGGCGGAATTAAACGTTATATGCAAGAAACGAACTCAGAAATAAATGTTCCATTTTTGGCCTTTCATTGCTTAGATGAGGATGAAGAGATTAAATTATTTGATACAATCAATACAAAAGCACGAGGGATTGGATCTTCTCTAAGTAAGTTTTTGCGAAGAGATTCAGATGAATTGAGTTGGATTGCAACCGAACTTTTAGTAAGACAAGAAAGCCCATTTTATAATATTGGCAGCATAATTGGCAAAAGAAATAAAGGACGGCATATAACACTACAAAACATTTATAGAACATTACATCTTCTTATTAAGGATCCTGCGATTATTGGTTTCTCTAAAGAAGAAAAGTTAAATATGGCAATCAACTATTATAATGCTTTAAAGGAAGCTTTCCCAAATCAATGGTTAGATTACAATGGCTATCGAATAACCCATATTGTATGTCTCGATGCGCTTTCAATTGCTGGTTCTAAAATCTTAAAAATGTGCACTTCTCAAAATAAAAAACAATTTGATTACACTGGGATTAAGAAGGCAATTTCAAAACTCAAGCACATCGACTGGTCAACTCAGGGACCATTAAAATATATCAAAGGGATGAATGGTTCAAAATCATTATCAATTGATCTTATTGATTTAATTCTTTCATAAGAAATACTTTGTAACAAAAAAACAATCTCCTAATAATGAGATTGTTTTTTGTTTATTAATTATGACACTCATGATTCACTAATTTCACTTTCAATCCTATTTTCAATATTCTCAACTATTAACGTTATAACATTAACCTTTAATACTTCTGCAATTTGAAAAAGTGTGTGTAATTGGATACGATGATTTCCATTTTCAATATTAATAACTGAGGGACGAGAAAGTGATATTCTATTTGCCAACTCTAAAGGCGATATTCCACTATTAATACGAATTTTTCTAATGTTTCCACCAACTTTTTTATATAACTCATTATTACTCAATGATTCAACCTCATTTCCTTAACACGATTTGTCATAATCTAGTATTACCATTTCGAGAAATAATATGATCATAGATTAAAATATTATGTTTCTGTTTATAAATCTTACTTATTGGAGAAAATAACCAACAATGAAGGAAAAGGTGATCATAATTGTATACTCAACCGGTTATAAAAAAAAGGCGCAACGGAAGGTATGGTAATAATAATTGGATTAAATACAGCTCTAAAATCCAACGTGATGTTTTTCTTTATAGTGACCTCGAATATGATCATTGGATACTGATTGAATTTGATAAAAATGTAAAATATTTTTGCGAACAACCTCTGCACGTTCAAGAGGCTGTAAACGGTGAGTGGATAGATACAATTTTTGACATGTGGATTATGACAATTGACGATAAATACAAGTTCGTCGAAGTTAAATATGCAGCTGACTTAAATCAAAACCATCAAGACTTTTCAAAACGGTCATCCGAACAAGTTGAAAAGCAACGCAAATGGTGCTTTTCATTTGGTCACCCTTACGAAGTGCATTCAGAAGATTTTATTTATCAGAATAAGTTGCTCCTAAATAATTATAAAATTATGTTGCCATATATCGATAATCGTAAAATTAAGAATGATATTGAACGCAAAAGTATTATTAATATTTTGAAATTGAATGAGAAATCCACTATCAGAAATATAGAGATACAGTTACCACATCTAAGTAAACAAAGTGTTCGTGATACTTTATATAACCTAATTTACGAAGGAGTACTTGATGCAAACTTAGGCTCCACTACGGTAGGCATTAATACGGAGGTGTGGTTAGTTGAGTAGAGTTAGAATTACTGAAAACATTAAATATTCAATTGATGATCTTGATTATACTAAATGGCCAACTGTATATTTCGATTTACGGGAAGAAGTTTTTGAAAATAGAAAAACGGCAGTTGAGATGTATTTGGATAATGAAAAATCTATCGAAGAAATAACTCAAATTACTGGCATTCAGAGGAAAGAGTTAAATAATTTTGTGAAAAAATGTTTACAACGAGACAATGAAGGTGTTTTATGGGGATTCAGAGCTTTAATTTCACATAAACGCGTTGGTGAATCATATGTGAGAATAAGTGATACTGAAGGATTTGACGGCAAGAAACTTACTGGAGCATTCAAAAAGTTGCTAGAGGAGTACCCTGACATAGAAAAAATGATTAAAGAGTATGTTCTTAACCGACGTAAACGTCCAGTAGCAGATCGAATAATTAGAGTTAAAGATCTACGCGATGATAAATTCCTCAAACTCTGTCGTGCACAAGGGATTAAGCTCAATGAGTATCCATTTAATACAAAAGACAAAGGTCTTAGATCTTTATACCGATTTGTTGACGATTTAATAAATGATAATCTATCCGAAGCAAGTAGCCGGTTCGGAGAAGATACTGAAAGACGATTGGAAGATTTGGACGGCCAATCTTCACATAAGGAATTAAGGGTTATACCTTATGAATGTGTTCATTTTGATGGTCACAAGATGGATGCAATCTTAACTATTAAATTCACTAATATATATGGTGACGAAGTTGTTGAGGAAATGCGTAGAATATGGTTTTTATTAATCATGGACGAAGCAACACGAGTTGTCCTAGGATACCATTTATGCTTGAGCCCTGAGTATTCATCTGCGGATGTCCTACATTGCATAAAAAAAGCAATTGTTCCTTGGAAACCAATGAATTTCACGATACCAGGTTTAAAATATCCGGATACAATAGGTTTTCCAACAGCAGTAATTCCCGAAACAAATTGGGCGGTCTGGTCAGAATTAAAACTAGACAATGCATTCGCAAACTTAGCTGATATTGTTAGGAATAAACTAACTGGTCTTCTCAATTGTTCGGTGAACCCTGGAAAAGCGAAATTTCCAGAAGCAAGATCAATAATTGAACGATTCTTCGGCCTATTAACACAAAATCACATACAAAGATTAGGTATTACAACTGGTAGTAATCCTAAAGATCCTAAAAGGAAAAACCCTGAGAAATTGGCTAAAAATATTGAAGCAAAAGCAGAAGAACTTGAACAATTAATTGAAGTGGTAATTGCAGAATACAATTCCAAAAAACATTCAATTTTTGGGATTAGTCCACTCGCGGCAATGGAACAAAGAATTAAATATCGCGATATGTTACCACGAGTTCTTGATGAAAATAAGCGTGCAGATGTAAGTTTCTTTAACTTTCAAACCACAAGAATTATCAGAGGTTCTAAAAAGTCTGGTAAACGACCTCACATTAACTATGAAGGTGTAGAATATACAAGCACACTTGTTGCTAGGAATTTTAGTCTTGTTGGGACTGAAATCATTATCGAAATTAATATTGATGATATCTCGATTATTCGAGCATTTTTACCAGATGGTCAAGAGCTCGATTTCTTAAAAGCAAGAGGCGGATGGGGGAAAAGGCCGCATTCTTTAAGGACAAGGAAAACAATCAATAAACTTGTTAGAGAAGATAAGATCAGATTAGATTTCAATGATTCCCCGGTAGAGGCTCTAGAAAAGTATTGGGAAGAGAAAGCTACTACAGATAAAACAACCAGAAATCATTTAGCAGCTCTACAAAGATATAACCAAGAACATACTCAAAATGATGGAATGCTTCTTATTGAGGAAAATGAAATCGTATTTGAAACTGAAACAATAGATAAGATCGATAATCAGAATGATAATAGTAATGAGGACGATCTTGCTGAATTCAAACGTATGTTAAAAACAATTTGTTAATGTGAGGTGAAACGCATGTCGAAACCGTTAGCTAAAGTCTCAGATGATTTAATTATATTTGACTTGAACAGACCCGATGTCCCATCAGGCAGCCATCCCATCGATACAGATGATTATCAAATACCAACAAATGAGATTGTTAAACTATTTGCATCTGTTTGCAGATGGGTACAATTACGAACGACTGGAGCAACGATTTTCGGCCGACCGCGATTAGGAAAAACATGGATGATTAAATATTTGGTTAAAAATATTCCACACTATTTCAAAGAAAATATCCCAATATTTCATATTGTGAGTCTTCACTCAAAAATAGCAAAAGAAGAGGAGTTTATTGAAACCCTTCTTTCAGACATGGATCATGACCTTGCCTTAGTAGGAAAATTAAACGCGAAGAGGCAAAGATTGATTCACTTCTTAACCGAACTTGGTAAACAAAACAGCCGTCGATTAGTAATTTTATTCATAGATGAGGCACAATGTCTTGATGAGCAACATTACGAGTGGCTAATCGACTATTTTAATAAACTTGAAAAGGTACAAACTACATTAACTATCTTTTTAGTGGGACAAGATCAACTAAACTCACAAAAAACAATTTTCAGTAGAGGAAATACTGATCAAATTATTCAACGATTCATGATTGATGAGCACAAGTTTTCAGGAATTAAGTCTGTTGAAGATATTGAAACTTGTTTGAAATGTTATGATACTGAAAGTGAGTATCCGTTAGGCAGTGGTTGGTCATTTACCAGATTTTATTTTCCAGAAGCATTTGCAACAGGGGTGCGACTTGAGAAGTTTGCAAAAGATATTTATGAGATTTTCTCAAGTTTGCGTCAAAAAAATAATATTAAAGGAACATTTGAAATACCTATGCAGCACATGGTAAAAGCTATAAAAATTATTTTTATTGATTATGGTAAAAACAGCTCTAAATCTCAACATTGGATTTCAAAAAGTAATTGGATGGAAGCAATTCTAAAGTCAAACTATGTTTCATCAGAAATTAGGAAGAAGATAAATAAGGACAAGTAGAAGGTATATTCATGGAACTTGATGGAAAGGATTTAGAGTATTCCACTAGGTTTGGGGGTATACCTGTTGAAGGTTGGTAAAATACTTGCGACTGAAAATAAATATGGTAACAACAAAAATAATCTCAACCCAGATTACTTGACTGAACTTGAGCAAGATAAATGGGATGTTCGAAAAATTGGTATTCCACACTATTTAACACGGACAGATTATTTTATTACTTTTACTAAAATTCATGAAAATTTTAGGCCTTTAGTTAAGCGCTATGTAAAAGAGCGCTTAATTGATACCGATAGTGTGCGTTGGAATACCGCAATACAAGACGTTTGCCGCCTAAACGTCTTTTTTGCTTATTTATTCGAGAAATATCCTCACTGGGTCGATTTAAAAGAACTTTCAAGATCAGATATTGAAGGTTATTTTTCGAAAATAGCAAATAAACCAATGGGTGGTGAAAGTCTACTTAGAAATCAGGAGCCCTCAGATTCTTATCTATGGAGCATGGTTGCTAATGTTGAAAACTTTATTTATTTTATGCAAAGATACGAATGGGATGATGCACCATTAAAGCCTGTGAGATCCTTAATATATCAAGAAGATCGTCCAAAGCTTAGACCTCGTGAAATAACAGATTATAAACATGTTACTGATTATATTTGGAATCAGATACTAGATAAAATCTCGCTTCTAGATCCACAATATGTAACTATATTGTTGTTAATGGAAGAAACAGGACTTCATCTCATTGACCTATTAAATCTTAAGTTGAATTGTTTAATAGAAGGTGAAGATGGCATTTGGCTTAAAAGTGAACGAACTAAAGCAATTCAAGTACCTATTCGAGAAAATATTGCAGAATTAGTTAGACAACAACGGCAGCAAGTAAATGATGATTATCCTGAAAATAAAAGTTCGGGACAGTATCTTTTTCTAAAATATAAAGGCAAATTTGAATGGCGAGGTAAGCCATATCTTCATGCATGTGTAATACGTCAATTAAACTCCTTTGCACGCGAGAATAACATCCGTGATGAAAAGGGAAATGTATATAAATTTAGCTCCGTAGCGTTTAAACATAGATATGGTCTAAAACAGATTAGTAATGGATTAAGTATTATTGATGTTCAAAAACTTCAATCAAATACCACTCCACTAATGGCTGTTACTTATGCTAAAATTCACGATTTAACTAGACAAAATCATTGGGAAAACTCTTTAGCATTGAACGCAGTAAGATTAAATGCGAATACAGGAATTGTTGAAACAACTAATTTAAATGATCAAGCTTTAGAAAATGGAGTTAGACTTGATTGGTTAAGTCGGAATTTTGAGGAGTTAAGACTAGAGCATGGATATTGCATCAAATCCCCTAAGACACATTGTATGTATGTTAATCAAATGGTGGATTTGCCTTGTATCTCGTATAAATGCTCAAGCTTTTATATAGATAATACTTTTTTTGAATATTACAAAGTCCAGATTACTGAGCTTCAAACAAAAATTGAGCAACATAAATTAGCTGGTAGATTCAGAATGATTGAAATTCTTGAACCCAAGTTACATAAGTTTTTGGATATTCTGAACAAATTGAATATTTCGTTGCCACAGAGCCATTGAATTGTGAAATGAAGATCGTAGAAGCATGCGGAGACTAGTTCCCCCCGTAGTAGCTTGCTCCGCGTGTGCAGCTATGTTTGTTTTCAGGATGATCATGATGTTCTTGTAATTGGGATTGAGTGTGTAGCCAAATGGCCCTGGTACATGCCGCCTCAAGCCGCCGTACAAGCGAGTTAATAAGAACATGCCTATTGACGATGAAGTCACTAAGCAACTCAGATATGGCGCTCTAGAGCAGGCTAAGGGTACATCCGCTTTGGGTTTTCGGGGAACAGCAGGGGAATGTGGACCTCTAGTAGTATAAGAAATATACACAAATTAGAAGGTGTGGTAAATAAATGAGCCTAACATGGAACAGAGAGTGGATTCACCCAAGTGAATCTCTGTGGTCGATACTAGAAAAAATAAAATATGCAAACCAAATAAATACCAAACAGTTACTCCAGTCGTATGGAAGTACTGAGGCCAAGAAGATAAAAGCAGGAAAATTAGGGAAGAGGTTTCGAAACATTAATTCACTTGATGGATTAGACGTAGATTTGCTTGAGGAGGCAATTGGGATAAATCTTGAACATTACAAACGTGATGCTATTCAATCGGTTTATCGAGTTGTACCTAAAATTATCCAATCCAAAAACATTATTAATGAAAACTTGGTATATTGCACTGAATGCATCAGTCAAGGTTTCCATAGTTTTCTACATCAAGTTGTGCTTTTTGAAAAATGTCCTTTTCACTTATGCAAACTCGAGAAACTATGTAAAAATTGTAGTAATGATATTCCTTATCTACTTCCTCAACATGAATTGGAATCAGGTTTCTTATGCAATTGTGGAGAGAGCATAGTAAGAAAAAAAAGTGGTTACAGTTTTATGGAATCTTGGACACACGAATTAGCAATAAGAGATGAACGAATATTATGTGGATTCTCGATGAATTCTAATTCACTTAGCAAATTAGAAAACACTATATTACAAGAAAAATTGGTTTTGAATGATACAAACAGGAATAAAATTATGGATCATTTATTTGCATCGATGGAAAACGAAAATAAAGGAGGTACTAGATTAACATTTACAAATAATTTAAATAATAGTAGTAGTGTAGAAGTAGAAATTAATCTTTACGACGAAATATACAATACTTCTAGAGATGTCCTCATAACATTTGAGAAATTTTTACTTAGAACAATTCTATTTGAGCATAGTCACTGTATAAGAAGATTCTCTGGACTGTATAGATTAAGAATAATATCTGTTGTAAAATAATCGACGCGCAGAAGAACCTGATTTTTTTATGTAGGGGAATTTGTGTCATTAATGTTGGGAAATTTGTGTCGCTAGACACCATAGAAGTTCATTTATATCATGGACTAAACCAGCTTTACAGACATGTGTATAAAATACGGGTTTTGTGAGCATGTACTCACTATAACGGTCGGGTTGAAATTCTGTTTGTATCCATCCCCTTGAAGATCAAGGCAGCATTGCTCTTTCATTCATGTCAAAAATATCAATTTTAGCCCCAACTAGGGTAAGGGATTTGTTTTCTTAACTACGAATTTTTTGATGATTGAAATTTCGAATTCAATTCTACGCCTTCCCTGCACTCTGGACTCCATGGAGTCATTATTCTTAAATTTCGACAGACTTTTCCTTTTAGTATCCCTCATTTCATTTACGGCCGCCAAGGGGTATATCTTAGGACGAAGCAACACCATCAAGCATCAAGCTTCTTCCGAAGAAGCAGCCTTAGCCGGCCCCAGCAGAATCAGCGGCAGTCCGAATGCGACAGGCAGCGCAATTTTTGGCCAAACGTGTTCCAAATAATCAATTGCGCGAAAATGATCCTCTACTATCCATGTCCCGAACACACCAAGAATGAGGCAAACAGGCAGGATCATTGTTTTATTACTCTTCAAGCCCAGAATTCTGGCGAGGCTAACTGAGGAACCATAGATACAAAACATGACTTCGAACAGAACCGAAACGGAATATAGCGCAATCATAATCATTTCGTATCTCTGCAAAAAATTGCCGATATGCGCATTCCTCGCCAATTTCATGCAGGAGATCGTGTATTGGCTCGTTACCTCCGCTGATAAGACCGCACCCTCAAGAATTGCCCAGATGATGACCAACATGCCGCTTGCAAGAATGCTGATGACACTTAGGTGGCCGCCACGTGCCTTCCCTGCACTCTGGACTCCATGGAGTCATTATTCTTAAATTTCGACAGACTTTTCCTTTTAGTATCCCTCATTTCATTTACGGCCGCCAAGGGGTATATCTTAGGACGAAGCAACACCATCAAGCATCAAGCTTCTTCCGAAGAAGCAGCCTTAGCCCCAGCAGAATCAGCGGCAGTCCGAATGCGACAGGCAGCGCAATTTTTGGCCAAACGTGTTCCAAATAATCAATTGCGCGAAAATGATCCTCTACTATCCATGTCCCGAACACACCAAGAATGAGGCAAACAGGCAGGATCATTGTTTTATTACTCTTCAAGCCCAGAATTCTGGCGAGGCTAACTGAGGAACCATAGATACAAAACATGACTTCGAACAGAACCGAAACGGAATATAGCGCAATCATAATCATTTCGTATCTCTGCAAAAAATTGCCGATATGCGCATTCCTCGCCAATTTCATGCAGGAGATCGTGTATTGGCTCGTTACCTCCGCTGATAAGACCGCACCCTCAAGAATTGCCCAGATGATGACCAACATGCCGCTTGCAAGAATGCTGATGACACTTAGGTGGCCGCCACGTGCTGCCGTACCGTTTACGTACGGGATGATTAGCGCGCTGAGCATGACGGCAAGCGCCCAATCCACATCAAAGTGCAGGCTCGCGGCTGCTGTCCGGAGAAAGCCATGCTCGAGAAACGGCAGTAAATTTCGAATATCGAATTCATTGGTTGAGCCAAGAATAATCAGTGTGTTCAACAGAAAAATAAAAAGTAGACCGATCAGTGCAATACGCCCCATCACTTCGAGGCCGTAGTAGCAGCCGATCGCGCCAACAATCAACGAAGATACCGTAAAAAGCCAGACCGGCGCCTCAGGGAGAAAGTAATCCTTCAAATGATACACGAAAGTAATCATGATCGGTCCGAATTCCCCCAAGAAGAAGACGAAAATCAATAACGCTATGATTTTGCCGAACCATTTGCCGAGCAGCAGCGCGCTGAGTTCAATATAATTCAGATGCGGAGTTCTGCGAAGAACGATGTAAGTCACAAACATCATGGCCGCGCCTTGGAGTGTTCCCAGCAGCGTTGCTACCCACATGTCTTGGCCGATGGCACGTGCCAGAACGCCTTGCGTTACACCGATCGCCTTGGCGAAGATCACGTTGACAACCATTGCAATGAACATGCCGTTGGTAATCTGTAGTTTTCTCATTTAACCCCCTGCTCTGCTGCTTTCAGCACGGTTGATTTAATCGTTGTTTTGATCTCAACGGTTGTTTGCGCTTCGGAGAACGCAGCCCCCCAGTTGGAGCCGAGTTGCTTCCACTCCATCGGAAACTTGTTGCGAAATACGTCTCCGAGTTTCAGAAAGTCGGAATGGTATTGCTGCTGTGCTTTGTTCAAGACGCTTTGAATTTCTGAGGTCAGCTTAGCCTCAAATGCTTCTTCGGTCTCTTCACGTATATCCGTCATGGGAGCCCCGCAGTTGTTCTCCACTACATCTGCTTTGATCTTTAGCCGAATATGGAAGTTAGGAAGCTTATCCGAATAGGATGGTTTTACTTTGAAGGCAATATCTTTAAATTCCATTGTCACAATCTTATTTTGATTATTTGGGCATGGAATCACTTCAATACCGCTTTTCAGTTTTTGCAAGAAAAACATTAAGCCCTTGGTTTCCTGCGGTGAAAGCCATCCGACCATCTTGTCATTTACAAAAGCCGCTGCTCCCTCCAAATCAACTTGCTTAATCGAACCGTGCTGCTCTGGCCTCTTATTGGAAATTCCCCTGGGTACGAGCCGTACTTGGGCAACGACTGGTTCCACGGACCGACTCAAATAGGCTTCTTCCAAATTCATCATATTACTGGCGGGAGCAAGTCCTACGATTTGCACGTTGCGGAACAGGCGGTCAACCGCCTCGCCGGGAACAACCTCCAAGCCTGTAATCGTCGAGATAACCTCACTCGGTGAATCCGGCGTTACAGTGACCCATGTATTCATGCGAAGTTCATGGTTGCGGGTGAAAAAATCAATCATATCTGCGATACCTCTGCGGGCATAGCTTTCGTGCATCACAATCAAGAAATTGTGCGCCCAATAGACGCGCCGCGAAGTAAAATGCCCCAGATTGCGAATGGCTTCGAAAATACTTTTTCCCTCGGCGCTGACGGAATAAATCGGCTCTCCCGTACCGCCAGAAGGCGCGCCCGTCTGCCCTCGAGCATCCGCTGGACGAATAATCTGCACGGACAGTTTGACGCTGCCGGGTTCTTTGCCAACGTCCAGACCGACTGCTGTGACGATCGCCAATTCGTTGATCTGCCGCAAACCGTAGCAAGATGTTGTAAGCAGCATAGGCAAGATCACTAGGAATAAACAAACTAGTCTTCTCATGTCTCTTGTTCCTCCGGCACATGCGGCTTCTGTTGATCGCTCATCCGCTGTGTATCTTGGGCGAATGCCGGCCGCTGATCAAGCATCCAAAGCGGAAATCGGAGCATCATATCCCGCTGATCCACTTCGCGGAAAGGACTGGCTGGCGACAAATACGATTCGCCGAAAGAACGGATTGAGAGTGCGTGAAGCAGAAGGATGAAGAACATGCCGGAGAATCCTAGCAGTCCCAGAGTACCCGAAGCGATGAGCAAAGGAAAACGGAAAATGCGCAGCGCAAGCGATGAAGAATAACTGGGAATCGCAAAAGAGGAAATCCCGGTAATGGCGATGACGATGACCATGAAGGGCGATACCAATCCTGCTTGCACCGCCGCTTGGCCAATAATAAGCGAGCCGACGATGCTCACCGCTTGTCCGATCGGCTTCGGCATGCGAAGTCCGGCTTCGCGCATGAGCTCGAAAGCAAGTTCCATCATGACGGCTTCGAGCAGTACGGGGAATGGCACCACCTCACGCCCGGAAGCAATCGTTAGCGCAAGCGCTGTCGGAATCATTTCATGATGGAAGGAAACAAGCATCACATAGATGGAAGGCAGCATCAAAGATATTAAGAAGGCCAGGTAACGTACAATGCGAAAAAAAGTACCTACCCAGTACCTGTTATAGTAGTCATCCGGCGCTTGAATGAACTGCCAAAAAAATGTGGGCACAATTAAAACTACGGGCGTATTGTCTGTAAAGATGGCGACTCTCCCCTCCAACAAGGCAGAAGCTACTTTATCCGGCCGTTCCGAGCTCTGGATTGTATTAAACGGAGAGAACGGTGCGTCCTCAATCATTTCCTCGATATAGCCGCTTTCGAGAATCGCATCGATCTTTATGCGAGAAAGTCTCCGCTTCACCTCATCAACAAGCCCCTCTTTGACCAAGTCCTGGATATAAGCGATGTTGATATCCGTCTTCGATCTTGTCCCGATGACCATCCCGTCCATCCGCAGCATCGGATCCTTAATCCTTCTACGGACAAGCGCGGTATTTGTGCGGATGCTTTCCGTAAAGCCGTCGCGCGGACCACGGACGTTATTTTCCGAGGAAGGCTCTTCTACGCTGCGATCCTTCCATCCTTTCGAACTGACGAGCAGCGTTTGTTCCACGCCTTCTATCAGGAAGAGTGTGTCGCCGGTCAGAATCCCTTCCACACCTTTAGCCAACGTATCACATGCTCGGATTGATGCATTGAACATTAAGCTGCTGATGATTTCCTCCGCCGTGGCCAGCAGTTCCGGTTCCTCCACCAGTTCGTTTCCCGAGACGACGAGCGCCTTGAGCGCTGTGTCAATGACAGTCGCATCCGCCAGTCCCTCCAAATAGAAGCAGCACCCGGGAAATTCCGGATTACCGCAAAACATAAAATCACGTCGCTGCAGATCGACACTATGGCCTAACAATTCCTCAATGGCCGCGGTTTTGTCAGGCCAAGTTATCTTTACGCGTTCTTGCTTCATTTCCTGCACGGATGTGACCCCCCGTCGCTGGCTACACTAATACAAAATCCCCAATCATAGAGAGGAGCAGCTTGAATGGACTTTTACCATTCCCCCATCTATCTGTCTATCCTAAACACGGAGTGGTTTATGTGGATTGTTGTTGGCAGTGTGCTGGGCATCAACTTCTTCGCCCCTGTTATCGTTTGGTATCATCTAAAAGGAAAGCATTTCATTCAGAAATTCAAGGAATTGAAACGGCAATGAGATGGGGTTAATGCGCTCTAGCTTTATACTTGCCAGTGTGCTGCAGTTTAACTTTGACCTCCACTTTATCTAGGGAATCAGCATCCAAATTGAAGTCGTTGCGTCGGTTGAGTTCATGCCATTTTTCCGGGTAGTTCCTGTAAAGCCGCTCGCCTAATTGCAGCACATCAATTTTTCTGCTAAGCCCTATCTCATACGTTTTTCTGAGCTGACCTTCAATCACTTTCTCAGCAAGTTTCCGCATATCTTCTGGAGAAATATCCTCAACCATTTCATCTACATAGGCATTCACTTTTAATTTAATCGTATAGTACACCTTATCATTTCGAATTGAAGGTAAAATACGCGATTTCGGCTCAATGATTACAATTGCTGCGACAGGCTTCTTCGTATCCGGAATGTTGATCGGGGAACGCGATAGTTTTTCTTGTAGCCATCGAAAACCTTCTAACTCTTTTTCAGACATCCACCCTAGGGATTGACTGTCCTTTAAATAATACGCCCCATCGATTCTAAACATCGATCTGGGCTGTTTATCTTCGGTCCATTCTCCCTTGTCAAGAGCGATCGAAGGAAGCATGGCGTATTGCCCTGGTTCATTTATCTCTGAAATAATCTTGAAACCGTAATGCGGCGTTATATACGAACGCTGAGAATAGATTTGTGACGGATTGTCCAGCAAGGAATCTGTCGGTGATAGATTCAGAATCGATTTCTGCCGAAATAAATCGTTTAACGATTCTTTTGTTCCGTACAACAGAACGTTATAACGGATTTCCCGATAGCGGTTTATCATATCGTAAGCCTCTTTGACTCTTTTACCGTTCTTTAGAAATCTTTCCGTGCACACAATTGATTTCACATGCCCCCAATACACTCTCAGTTGGGAAGTCGCATAAATCGCGTTAAACGTTTCAGTGACCGTTTCCCCTTCTCCTTTCCCAATCCATATAGGGATATTCTTCCCTAGCTGTGATGACTCGGTTTTGGACACATTGGCAAAATTGAGCACCTGTACGTAGGTGACATATTTTCCATTTTCGTAATCCAATCCGATCGCTGTTACATAGGCCATGGTTTGAATATCTTTGGAGTTCCAACAACCCGTTTGGACCATCAGAAAGGTTAGGACGATTAGAAAAAGACCGACTTTCCTCATTCGGGATCTTTCCCTTTATGATCTGAATCGATCGTGTGCAGCTCTTGCGGACGAAAACGCATTTTAGCCCACGGAAACCTTAAAAAGCTCTTAAATAGGTCTTTATAATTAGGCGGGGACAACGGGGATAAAAAAGGGATCCCGAACGATTTGATCCTGGACATGTGAATAATCAACAAAACCATTCCCAAAATGAGACCATACATGCCAATGACGGCTGAAGCTAGAAAAATAACCAACCTGATGACACTTACGACTGTGCCCAAGGTCTGATTAACAAGCGTAGCTCCCATGATTGCAGTAATTGCCCCAACCACCACCACTGAAGGCGAAACCAACCCTGCGCGTATGGAGGCATCCCCAATAACTAACCCACCGATGACTGTCAGAGTTTGTCCGATGGAGCTAGGCAATCGTACTCCAGCCTCTCGAAAAACCTCTAGGAGGAACAGCAATGTAAACATTTCCATTTGTGCTGATAAAGGCAGACCGCTTCTCGCTACCGATATTGTCGCCATAAGCCGAAATGGAATTTGATCTTGGTGAAACGCAGTAAGGGCCACCCAGAAACCAGGCAAGAGAATCGACATCCAGAAACTTAAAAAACGGATCAGGCGAGCAAAAGCTACGTATTGAAAACTGAAATGAATATCCTCCGGGGATTTCATAATCAACGAAAACGTCCCAGGTGCAATTAAGATCAAGGGGTTGCCGTCGATAATAAGAATAAATCGCCCGGACAACAAGCAGTTAACTGCATAATCGGGCCTACCCGTAAAGTCCGTTATCGGAAATAGCGCAAATTTCTTATCGGTAAGTGCTTCTTCCACCTGGCTGATACTATAAATGCCATCGACATCGACTTTATTTAAGCGAGTACGAACTTCCTCTAAAATATTTGGAGCAAGAATGTCCTTAATATACATTAGTCCGATTTTCGTTCTCGTTCTTCTTCCGAGAATGAACGTTTCACAGCATAACGAATTGCTTCGAATCCGTTTGCGAATCAGGGCAATATTCGTCGAGAACTCTTCCACAAATCCATCTTTCGGCCCTTTGATCGAAATTTCGATACTTGATTCATCAGGAGCCCGCTGAGGACGGTTACAAATATTAAGTTTATACATCGCATCCGAACCTGCAAAAACAAGGAGAAGATCCCCTTGAAAGACGCAATCTGTCATTTCTTGCTCAGTTGCTTCTCCATCAAAGGAAATGAGCGGTAAAGAGCCAAGCACATATCCGTTTTGCAGATATTCGAAGCCATTTTCTTTATAAACATGATTCAATCCCGGCAGGACAACTTTCCCTATTTGAACGGCATCACATAAACCTTCGGCATAGATCATCATAATTGTGGATGACGGGTCATCCTCACCAAATAAGTAAGTCTGAATTTGAACGTCAGAACAGTTTGCGAACAATTGTCGAACCATCTGCTCTTTCGTTACATCGCCAGATTGCGTAACACTAACGCTCATGCTGCTCACTCCTTGGTGGGTTTGGCCATCCATGCAATAACGGCTAAAACAATTGTTATGATTAGAGTGAAAATCAAAGTTGCAGGAAAATAAATTTTATACATCCATAAATAGAACGAATTTTGGTGTGTTACAATCATTGAAAATATAATGGTGCAAAGTGTTATTAACAGAATGAACCAACGCCGCATTTCTGCCTTTTTATTCGGAATTATTTCAGCTAATAAAAAAAGTGAGAGACTGATGCGTATCGTTGCTCCGGCTAACCATTGATACACAGATAAGAAATCGAGGTGCTCGATATACGAACCAATTTTGACAAGGCGCCATTGCTCATACGGAGATACCATCTGCTTGGCAGCTTCTTGAGGTCCGAATTCCGTGATTGCCCCTACCAAAGGACCTAATGTAATGTATACGAGAATCACACCGAGCAGCAGCATTTGCCAGACCCGTATCTTCGATTTAAAACGGTGTTGGAACAATAGCAGCAGCATAATCTCCACTAATGCTCCTCCTGTATAAACCATACCGTTCAAAGCCGGCTGCCAACCATGTTCAAGAAAAGGCTTGAGAAGCGCGTAATCTTTCTCCGGCATATTGGCAATGGA
The DNA here is from genome assembly GCF_058790355.1 of Paenibacillus sp. FW101-FHT12H11. Lineage (NCBI taxonomy): Bacteria > Bacillati > Bacillota > Bacilli > Caryophanales > Paenibacillaceae > Paenibacillus > Paenibacillus sp. FW101-FHT12H11. Next base: position 424,333 of record NZ_JBYTCO010000005.1, read on the forward strand.
AACGAAGTATCCGAGGCAGACGACCGTAGGAAGTAAGATACCCGCAACTATGGTTATCGTGCGAATGCCATTATAGGCCGAGTAGTAACAAACCAAAACTAACGTAATTATTAAAATATATTGAGGAGTTGCAGGCAAATAGTTGGTGACGGTCCATACCTCCGTCTGGATAACCGTCATGCCTCCAATCAAAAACAGTTCCACGCAAATCGGAGCTAGAATGAACCAAGCTATAAGCGGGCTTGTTTGTTTTGCCAACCATGTCCGCAGCTCCTGTTGACCTGATTTTCTCATAATATAAACAAGAAGTGCGCACCACGGCAGGTAGAGAACAGCCGTCAGTAGAACAGAAATCCAAGCATCTCTACCCGATGTATCCAAAACCAACGGATTAACAATTACATGGCTAGTCAAACCATTGAACAGCATCATGACCATAATGATGGATATAATCCCAATTTTCCCTTGTGTTCCGTCCATATTATTTTCCTCACATGCAGCTATGAATGGTCAGTTATGACGAAAAGAATCTTTTGTAATTTATCCCATTGTTACATTTATTATGCACTTATATTTCTCGTTCACTTCCTAATTCCGATCTCCGTTAGATCTACTCTCACATTCAGTTTAACGTTCATCGTTGGATATTCCTCTTTCCACGCCTCAACGTTCCACTTTCGCGTTTTGCTTCTCACGAAATCACCTAATCCGAGGGGATCGATCTCTTCTTTTTTAAATAATTGTAAAAGATCCAAACCGGTTGTAGTTAAATCCTTTTCGAAACTCTCTGTTATTCTCAGCTGCTCTTGTTTGGTTAACGCCATCCCTTTTGAGTCGATAACTTCCGCGTTTAATCTCAGATTTATGGTCACGTTCGGACTTTTCGATTCTTTACCAACGCGAAAGTTCACTTTTGAACCGATATTCTTGATTGCCATGTACGGTCCATTCTCCAGCTTCGTTTCAAGTGTGCCGTACCTTACATTTCCAAGTAGAAGCTTCATAACGCGCATTTGCTTTTCGCTAAGTGACAGTACGTATTTGTCATCCTTAAATAATGCCAATCCGGAAATCTGAACTTGACCGTTCGGCTGTAAGGTAAGAAGCGGAAAAAAGGGGTCCATTCCTTTCCCCAAATAAGCGTACTCAAAATCGTGAAGGTTCTGCCTCGGAACAAGTCCAGTGCGTACATTCGTGTCGAGTAAATTATACAAATACATTCCTTTTTCTTCATTCGAGCTGAAATTTGCTTGCAATATCTCCTTTCCTTTGCCATCAACAATGGCCACATACATCCTTCGTGAAGCTATAGCGTCCCGCAAGATCACGTCTAATTCATCCGCCAACCCTCTTTCCGCCAATTCTTTTCCGATTAAGAGGACTGATATTTTTCCGGGTTTAATAGGACGGTTTAATTGCAAATCCATTATTTCCAAAATGTTCTTGCTTGTATGTCCGACCTTTGAGTACAAAGCATTAGAAACAGTCCGGGATTTATCGGCTTGAAACTTTGTTGCCGCAATCGTAAATTCAATTTGATCATCGGGTGCTTCATCGAAAGCGCCGGTGAATGAAATCGTGATTTTGTCAATAACATCTTGCTTTACGCATCCAGTCAACAGCACACTCGCGATGAGCACTAGGAAGTAAAAGAAACGAATCATACAGTTCTTCTCACTTTCATTCTGATAACGTCAACTAAAAATACAAATGGAATATACGCATAGATGAGGTAAAATCCAATATCGTATAGCATTTTTTGAACGACTTCAATATGAGAATGATCTGGAATGAAGCATACCGCCGCAAAAACGAGAATTAATAAGATCGGCAAGGCACTTCTTTGTTTCACAGTAAACATGAGTTTACACACTCGGCTTGCAGCCCAGAAACAGAAGCACAAAATAGGAACTACCCACAATAGCTGTGCAGCAGCGCCAATATAGTCAAATCGTTCAATAAAAGGGAATTGAATAAATTTATATTTGGTTAATTGCGGCCATATTTCTACGGCTAATTGTTCTGGTTTAAACAATAACAAGGAAAAGAAAATAATGAGTAAGTAAGAAACTGTGGTGACGACATTTGCGAAATGAGCCCATTTTTGAGATTTTTGAGGAGTTTTAATGAATGTGTAGCAAAAAAAGAGCATTTCCACGCCTAGAAAGGGAAATGTCATCTCCTTGCCTGCATTGACGATTTCGCTTAACGAATGATCGAATAGAGGAGTTAAATTATTGAAATGAAAATAATCCGCAGGAAAAAACATGGCTAAGATAGTTACAATTCGCAATAAGCTAAACATACAAATACCTACAATAACTCGAAAACCCCCTGTAACAATGTAATAGACTAGCAGGAGCAAAACGAATGCTAATGACCATGTTTCAAGATCTTTAAATAGCCATACTTGTATGATTTCTATAAAAAAACGCAGCTGAAAACTGGCAATGAGCAAGAAGTAAATGATAAAGATAAAGTTAAGACCCCCACCCGCCAATTTCCCGAAAAATCGTTGATGGATTTGAATGAGATCCGTCTCATTTCGGTTAAGAATTTGATACATCATCCAAATAATGACGTGGAAACTGAGTCCACAGAGGATAATAGAAATCCAGGTATCTTGACCAGCCAATTGAATCGGAATGTTCGACATGGACAGATATTCGGGTCCGAACTGCATGCTATGTATCAAAACGAATACCAGATAAGGTGATATTGTAAATCGTGGATGTTCATTTGATTTCATCGTTATGTCACTCCCAGAGCTGTTTCAATCATCGATGTCTCGTTTTTCGTTGGTATTTTTCTTATCAAATCTTGTGGGGTTGAGTGTTCGGAGAAAGCTTAGTCGATGGTGAAATTTGGAATATGGCGGACGAATGACGGTATCATATAAATCGGAAGTGCGGAAAGGATAAAATGGAACCAAGTACGGCATCCCGAGAGATGTTAACCTCAACAGATGTGCAACCAAGGTAATCGTGCAAATAAAAATACCTAATAACCCCCATATTTGTGCTGCGATAATAAAGGGAAACCGAAGAATTCGTATGGTAGCGCTCATGCGAAAAATAGGTGTTGTGAACGAGGCCAATGCCGATAGCGCCACGATAATCAATAAGAAATTGCTTGTAAGCGCAGCTTCGACTGCCGCCGTACCAAGAACAATACCTCCAACGATGCCAATAGTCTGTCCGATTTTCGTAGGCAATCTAGCGCCAGCTTCCCGCAATAATTCAATAACAAGTTCCATAATGATGACTTCCACGATTGGTGGAAAAGGTACATTGATCCTCGAAGAAACGATCGTGGGCAAAAAGACATTGGAAATACTTTGTCCGTGATAGGTCATTACGGCAACATAAAAGGAGGAGGCAAAGACGGAAAACAAGACTGAGCACATGCGAATCAACCGTAATAAAGAAGCAACAATCCATGGCAAATAATAATCTTCATAAGTAATGAAAAATTGCCACAGATTGACCGGCGCAAAAAACGCACTCGGGGAACCATCCTTCATTGCGCATATTTGCCCAGAAGATAAGGCCCACGCAACGTAATCAGGTCTTTCTGTCCCGATTGACTGGGGAAAGATGGAGTTGGAATTATCTTCGATCATTTGTTGAAGCAAAGAGCTATCCGTAATTTGATCAAATTGCACATCCTCAATGCGCTTAATGAATGTTTGTAAATATTGTTTGTTCGTTAATCCTTCCAGGTAACAAATCGCAACTCTTGACTTACCTAAACTCCCTACCGTGTACTCTTTTATACGTAAATCAGGACTGGGAACTCGCTTGCGAATCAAGTTCAAATTGATGTCCAATGATTCAACAAAAGCTTCTTTCGGCCCTTCCACGGTGAATTCAACTTCAGGACTGGTTACATTACGACCATTGGATGAAGCTGCGTTGACCAAAATGCATGGTAGGCTTTGATTGCCGTATTGAATCGCAACATATCCTTGATAAATCTTGTTTTGGACGAAATCCCAATCGGAAGAAATCTCTTTCTCCGCTACGTGGAACTTAGGATATAAATCCTCCAAGGAGGATTTATCTGAACTGTTGCTTAAGCATCCGAGGATATGCTGCTGTAAGACTTGTGGTTCAATGAGTGATTTGAAATAACCGATGTACAAAGGAACTGTGTTCATTTGATGTTCGTAGCATACGAAATCCGCTGATTGACTTAGCTCCTTCCATAATGGAGGGACTGATTTCAACTTTAATCACTCATTTCGCCATATAATTTCTCACTTCATTGTGTCACACCTAGTGGAAAATTATACAAAATCAATGCAAGCGAATCGACTCCGCTATGACAGCGCAAATCCGTTCTATCCCTCTTTCAATCTCATCCTCGTTCACGTTCGTAGCATTTAGCTTCACTATATTTTTCCTCTCGAAATTCTGCAAATAATTCCTGTCCATAGACTCCAGCAGAATTGAGTTTTTCTTTAATTTAGCGATAAGCTTCTCAGTAGGAATTGTTTGATGCAATAAGATATGTGTATGTATAAACGGATATTTAGAATGTTCGTAAGTGAAGGCACCTCCACTGCGGGCAGCTTCTTTCGTAAGTGCTGCATCGAGCAGCTTCGCCCTTGCTGTATATCTTCTCTGGATTTTGGCAAGATGGCGATCGAACATTCCGCTGCGCAAATAGATTTCAAGAGCGGCTTGCGACAACATGGAGCTGTCGATATCATCTTGTTTCTTGTACAGCCTGAATGTTTCAGCGAGCTGAACAGGAATAACCGCAATGCCGATGCGCAAACCAGGGAAAATGATTTTGGAATAACTTTTCAAATAAATGACATGTGATGAATCGTCCTGCGTAAAAATGGGATCAGCCTTACTGTCCTGTTCGAAGTCTGCGAGGTAGTCATCCTCAACGATGTAGACATCATATTTGGCAGCAAGCTTAGCAAGCCGCTTCTTCTCTTTGCTCGTATAGGAACAGCCCAAAGGATTGTGAAACCGCGGCATGGTATAAAAAAACTTGATGTCCCCGGTTTGGAAAATATTTTCCAGTCTATTAAAATCTATTCCCGAAAAGCTGCGCTCTATCCCGATAACCGGCATGCGACGCGTCTCCAAATACTCGATAAACAGATGATAGCTGGGCTGTTCAATCAGCACCTTCTGCTTTCCGTTAGGGAATGGCATAGCGGCAAGGAGTGATAACGCCTGCTGAACCCCGGATACGACAAAGATGTTCCGCTCGTCCGTAAACACCTGGTAGCGCATTAATTGCTTACGCACGATTTCGATTAGGGATGACATCCCTTTGGCAGTGCCATATACAAATAAATCCTTCTGGTAGGTGTCAATCGCTTTATTGATGCAATGCTGAAAATCCAAATAAGGAAATACGTTTGGATCGGGAGCAGCAGCTGAAAAGTTCAAAATTGGAGACGCTTCATCCTGAGCGGCGTTCATCCCTTTGACCACGTAATAGCCGCTCTTAGGCATCGCATAGATGAGATGACGCATCTCCAACTCATTCAGCGCCTTAATGATCGTACTTGTGCTGCAAGTATACTTCTCCGAAAGCGTGCGAATAGAAGGAAGTTTCTGTCCATCCTTATAAGGTTCCTTCTGTATCAGTTCCTCCAGCTCATTCATTAGCTTCAAATACATGTACATCGGACAAGCTCCTTAGTTGTAATCTGTATCGGTACAGATTGCTCTTTTCTATATTGTAGCATGTAGTGAGGGTGAGATACGATAGGGATATCAAGTACAGATACTAGGAGGAACGTCATGACAACCGCACAAATCGATACCAAAACAAAGCGCTATGCCTACTCAGCCATCGTAATTTATTCCACCATTGTAGGACTCTCATTTCTGTTTGGAAAATTAGCTTTAACAGTTGCTTCCCCACTGGATAGCCTTGCTCACCGATTTACGATCTCCCTTATCGCCGCCACCATTCCTGTTCTATTAGGATGGGTGAAGCTGCAGATACAACCGCGGGATGTTCTGGTTATTCTTCCAGTTGCGGTCTTATATCCGTCGCTGTTCTTTGCTTTTCAAGTGTTTGGCTTACAGTTCACCACTTCTGCTGAAGCAGGCATTATCCATGCGACCGTGCCGATCTTCACGATGATTGCAGCAGCACTTTTCCTGAAGGAACGTGCAACTAGGTTGCAACAGTTTTCTACGTTACTCTCTGTTGCAGGGGTTATATTCATATTTGTCATGAAAGGCACGACAATTGATGTAACGAATATGAAAGGTACACTGCTCGTTCTTTTGTCAGCCCTTTCTTTAGCGGGATACAGTGTTCTTGCAAGAAAGCTAACTTTGCGATTGAATGTGGTAGCCATGACCTATGTGATGACCATCATTGGATTCCTTGTTTTCAACCTCATGGCGGCTAGTCAGCATTTGGCATCAGGAACGCTATCCCTTTATTTTGCGCCATTTGCCAGTCCGGTGTTCTTAATGTCTATTCTCTATTTGGGCGTCCTCTCTTCGCTCGTTTCCAGCTTGCTCAGCAACTTCGCTTTATCCAAATTGGAGGCATCAAAGGTAAGTGTGTTCAATCATCTTGCCACCTTGGTTTCAATTGTTGGGGGCTTCGTCTTTTTAAATGAACAGCTTGCCTACTATCACATCATCGGTGCAATTGTTATTATTGTGGGTGTGCTTGGTACGAATGCAAAAACATGGCGAGGCAGACGAGTAGGCTCCTCTCAGTCCTCACGCACTAGTGATTCCCGTTAGATGCTAGTTAACCAGTCCGTTAACTAAAAAAGACACCTTCGTGGTGTCTTTTTATATACATTTGTATTTATATAAACAATCATTTATACTAATTATCAGACAGACAAGAGGTGATGATTTTGCACGACATTTATACCATAATTGCCGAGCCTTCTCGGCGTAGAATCCTGGACTGTTTGCTGCGTTCGGATTCGACAGTCAAAGATTTAACCGAAGAGTTGGGTTTATCTCAGCCGCTGATTTCCAGCCACTTACGGTTATTGCGCGAGAGCGGCCTCGTTCGTGTCCAAGCAGATGCACAGCGCCGTATCTATTCTTTGGATGCAAGTCCTTTAGCCGGTGTGGATGATTGGTTAAGTACATATCGCGCAAAATGGAATCAACACGTCGATAGGCTGGAGGAACATCTGGATCGGCAAAAACGAATCAAAAAGGAGAAGCTGCAATGAAACTACATGGCGAAGATCTGATGCCCATACTTAACCGTTCGGATGAAGAATGGGTGTTAATTCTTGAACGAACGCTGAAGCATCCGATAGCAGATGTATGGGCTGCTCTAACTGAATCGGATCAACTACCCGCTTGGGGCCCTTTTGCCACGGATCGGGACCTTGTATCGACTGGGCCTGTCGTACTTTCCCATGTGAACCATTCAGAGGAAAACGTCAAACGACAAGGCGAAGTGCTTACGGCGGAAGCCCCTCACCTGCTTGTTTTCAAGTGGGGCAACGACATTTTACGCTGGGAATTGAGTTCGAGCAATAACAACACAGTTCTTATTCTCCGCCATCGCTTCACAGATTATCAAATGGCACCTTCTCTTGCAGCGGGTTGGACTTTATGTTTAAAAGGCTTAACTGGCATCCTCGACGGCAAACAGATGCCTTCCATGGCTGGAAGCAACGCTGTTCGTTATGGATGGCAAGAGCTGCATGACGAGTTCAAAAAGTTGTTTGAAGGCGAGGCTAACCGATGAACAATGTTACCAAAATGGCCATTGCCAGACCGGCAAATGAAGTATTTGAAGCATTCGTCGATCCCGAGAAGATCGGAAACTTCTGGTTCTCTTCCAGTTCTGAGAGATGGGCACCTGGCAAAACAATCAAGCTGCGCTATGATGAATACAATGCGGATGGCGAGATTAGAGTTAAAGACATCGTGAATGACGAGAAAATTAAATTCGAATGGGATTACGGGCATGTACACCTCGTCACCATAACCTTCACGGCAAAGGATGAAATGAACACGATAATCGAAGTGAACGAGGACGGTTTTGCAGATGACAAGGAGTCTATTCCGTTACTTGTAGGCAACAAAGAAGGCTGGGTATATACGTTGACATGCCTTAAGGCTTATCTGGAACACGGCATCACGACATTACGTGCGGCGTTAGTTCATTAGCAGTCTATAAGAAAAAGGAAAGCACGCGGCGCATGTCTATACGCTTCCTGCTTTCCTTTTTGATTCCCTGCTAGTTTTCTTTATACCATAGAGGAACAATTTCCTCGAAATTCTTATGGTCTTCCAGCACAACGCAAATTCTAGCCAACATGGATTCAAGCTGCTCCGGCACAACTTTAAGAGTCCACGTAATCGTTGGAAAAATACTTACTTTTTGAAATTTTCTTCATATTTTTTCTGGGCATCGGCCATGACTTTGGAACCGCCGGCTTTTTTCCACTCTTCCACATATTTATCGAAGTCGCTTACAGGACGCTGTCCGGTAATGATATCAATGTAAGTTTTCAGCGTCAATTGGTCGAGCGCGTCGATATTTTCGTTGTAAGCTGGAATCGCAATCGGCTGCATGATATCGTATTTACCTTTGCCAATATGCTCGGAAGCCTTACGTAATGACATCAGCTCGTTAAGAGTCATATACGGAGTCTGAAAGTCATAATCGTTAAACGATTTGCCCAGGAACGTGTACTGCTGACCGATACCGAACTTGATCTGCTCTTCTTCTTTATCGTAAGGAGGGAGATATATGTAATCTCCTTTCTCTCCCTTCTTATAGGTTTTTCCTTTTTCCCCATACACAATATTCTCAAAAGTCTCCGCATCAAAAGCCGTAGCATCCGCAACCTGCAAGTATTTGGCCATCTTCTCCTTGTCTTTTTCCATATGTTTGCCGAATTGGCCGCCTGAACTTGCGATTGGGTTTAACTGGACAGTGCCCTGTTGTCCTTCAGGTCCTTTGGGTCCAGCGGTTATCACCCAATTGGCATTCGGTACATTGACACGAAGTTTATCGTAATATTTTCCATCAAAAAATGCGGCCTTCGTAATAAATTGGTACCAGGAAGCGGTTACAATTCCAGCTTTGCTGGAGATGATTTTATCATCCACATTCTGTCCTTTGTTTAGCACAAACTCCGGATCAAGCAGCTCCTCCTTGTACCATTTATTAAGCAGCGTAAGCGCTTGTTTCGCTCCCGGCTCAATCTCTCCCCGAACGATTTTACCGTCCTTATCCGTAAATGTACCTGGAAATACACCAAACGCACCAAATACCGGGCTGAAAATATCTTTCACGCCTACAGCTTGGCCCGTCCAACCGTAGGTATCTTTTTTGCCATTTTTATCGGGATCGTTATTGCGGAACTTGCGCAGTGCATCTTCAAACTCTTCCAATGTTTCAGGGTTTTTCGTGATGCCCACTTGCTCCAGCCAGTCCTTACGCAAACCAACGACCGTACGATCCGGCCCCAACGTCTGGATGATCGGCATGGAATAATTTTTACCGTCTCTCTTATATAACTTCAAGGGGTCATCACCCAGATGTTTCTTCAGCCAAGCCCAGTAATGCGGGGCATTCTTCTCAATCATCTCCTGCGGAATTTCGGCAACAGCTCCCTGATTCACCAGTTTCTCATATTCGGGAAAACCTAAATCCACCCAAACGTCCGGAATTTCCCCAGAAGCCACTTTTAGGAGAAGCTCGTCCTTGTAGTTGTCTTTCGAACGTGGGAGTTGTTCAATATCGACATTGAACTTGTTCTCGACATACTTAATCGCATAAGAATCTTTGACGGTTTTATCGAAATTCTGATTCAAGTAGCTTAACTTCAATTTTTTCTCGACCTGTGGTGCAGCGGATTGTTCCCCTTGTACACCACTTCCCGTTGAACAACCAGCCAGAACGGCTCCAAATAAAGCGACGCTTATCGTCACTGGAATAACCTTTTTCAATTTAATCACCCTTTCAATCCCTATTGTTTATCCTTTAACGGCACCGATCATGATCCCTTTAACAAAATACTTTTGCACGAAAGGGTAAATCACTAACATAGGAATGACAGAAAACATAATAACGGTAGCTTGCAGCTGACGAGTAGAGAACATGTCCTTCTGATCAAATTGATAAAGCATTGCATTTAATTGATCCATATTATTATCTACGATGATTTTTCTGAGAACGACCTGCAGCACCTGCTTCTTCGGGTCGGTTATATAAATTAAGGCGTCAAACCAAGCGTTCCAATGCTGGACCGCGATCCACAAAGCAACTGTAGCCAGAACCGGCTTGGATAAAGGCACAATGATTTTACGAAAAATAAAGAAGTAACCCGCTCCGTCTACACGCGCAGACTCTTCCAAGCTGTCCGGAATCGATCGGAAGAAGTTCCTCATAATTAACGCATTGAACGCACTGATCATGCTCGGCAACACAAGAGCCCAGATGGAGTTATAAATGCCCAGCTTTTTAATCAGCAAATAATTGGGAATTAAGCCTCCACTGAACAACATGGTGAAAAGCACGAGTGATGTGACGGTTCGGTTAAAAGGCAAATCCTTCTTGGATAACGGGTAAGCGAACAGCGCGGTAAAAGTTAAACTTAGACTTACGGCCAGAATTGTACGCAGGATCGTGTTACCATAACCGGACCAGATCGCTTTGTATTGAAAAATAACATGGTAGCTTTCAAAGGAAAGCTTGCTCGGAAAAAGCAGCATCCCTGTTGTGTAAAGGGTGTTCTCAGCACTAATCGACGTCACTACTTGATTCCAAAAAGGGTACAAGGTGATTATCGTAATCACAATCATAACCAGGTAAAGCGAAAATGCACCGATTGTCTCTGCAGTTGTTTTTTTCGTCTTATTCATAGCAGATTTCCTCCATCCCTCTTCCCTCAAGCCTGACTACCAAAGGGTATGGTCCTTTCCTCCCATCATGTGAACGGCTTTATTGACAAGCACGATTAACACTAGGGCCACGACGGATTTAAAGAGCCCAACCGCTGTCGCATAGCTATAGTTCGTTTCCAGCAAACCCTTTCTATACACGAAAGTATCGAGAATGTCTGATACTCCGTACACTTTTGGGTTATACATATTGAAAATTTGATCGAAGCCGGCATCCAGCACATGAGCCATACGAAGTATAAGCATAATGGAGATCACAGGTAACAGCATCGGAAGCGTTATGTAAATGATTCTTTTAAAACGGCTGGCACCATCCATAATGGCTGCTTCCTGAAGCTGCGGATCGATCCCGGCGATCGTTGCAAAATAAACAATAGATCCCCAACCGAAGCCTTGATAAATGTCCGTTAGGACCAGAATCGTACGGAAGTATCGATCATCAGCCATGAATAAAACCGGATCGCCACCGAATAGTTTGACAATTGCATTCATAGGACCGTTCAGCGAGAAGATGCTAATGAATATCCCGGCCAAAATGACCCAAGACATGAAATGAGGCAAATAGGAAATCGTCTGGACGAGTTTTTTAAACCGTTCTCTCGTGATTTCACTTAATAAGAGGGCGAAAATGATTGGAATCGGGAAAGCAAAGACGATTTTATACAAACTGATGATCAGGGTATTATTGAGGACGCGATAAAAATTGGGATCTGCAAAAACTTTTTCAAAATGATCAAATCCCACCCAGGGGCTCGCTATAATGCCTTGCATAATTTTGAAGTTTTTAAAAGCTAACACAACCCCGTAGATCGGGATGTAGTGGAAAACAAGAAAATAAAGCAAGCCTGGAAGCAGCATAAAGTAAAGAACGCGATAGCTTTTCAATTTCCGTCTGAATTCACTTTTTGTTCTGGAAACGGTTTCAACTCTCGGAGTTACGACAACGGATTCCTGCAAATAACCCTCTCCTTTCCCACAAATCTGAAATGAATGCGCATTCACTTGTTATTTACTATAGCACAGCGTTGATTTCATTGATTTATCTCATTTTTTTGAAAATTATTGATTTATTGCGATTTTGTGTTTCTATATTTCGGAATCGTCATGATCATCGTCGTACCTTGCCCTATTTCACTGATCACTTCAATGCCATAGTCTTTCCCGAACACGAGTTTAATGCGCTCATTCACATTTTTTAATCCGTATCCCTTGGACTGTTTAATCAAAATCTCACCAAGTCGTTGCTTATCGATACCAGGCCCGTTGTCCGTTACATGAATGTCGATCGTATCCTGGTTAGCAATAGCCTTAATCGTCAGCTTGCCTCCACCCGCTTCTTTTTGATCGATCCCATGCAGGATTGCATTCTCAACAAGCGGCTGAATGGATAGATTCACCGTATCGTACTGATAGACATCTTCATCTATTTGGTAACTGACTTCGAAGCTGTAATCGTGCATGACCAGCTGAATTTCCACAAACGACTGAGTGTTCTGCAGCTCATCCTTCACCGAAGTCATACTTTCACCACGGTTTAAAGCAGTCCGATAGAAGCGGGATAACATCGTGACCACATGGCTTATATCCGTAGCCCCGATCTTCAATGATTTCCAGTTAATGACGGATAACGTATTATATAAAAAATGCGGATTAATTTGAGCCTGAAGGGCTTTAAACTCCGCTTCTTTCTGAATAAGCTTGTTCTGGTATACTTCTGTTACCAGCTCATTGATCCGGCGGAGCATAATACCGAAACGATTCGTTAATTCCCCTATTTCATCCCTGCTATCGCTTCGAATATCCATCTGCAAATTTCCGAACTGTACTTGCTTCATCCATTTATTCAGGAGATAAATTCGTTTGATCATGGTATGCGAAAATACCGAGATAAGGACAACCAGTATGACCATACACGTAAGAATGAGTGCAATCGTCGCTTTGACAATACTCGTCGCATCCATGGATATGTCCTGTTCCGGTATATAATAATGAAGCGTCCAATTGGCTTGGCGAAGTGGCTCCTGTATCAGGATATAACGAAGGCCATCGATTTCGACCATATCCTTGTTCTTTAACGGATCTTGCAGCATTTGTCGTTGAAGTTCCGCAGCTTCAATGTTGTTGGAGTAAATAATATGATTATTTCGGTCGGAGATATATAGTCCATCATGTGCGGACTGTGCCGTAGTCATCGTAGTCGTAGTTAGCGAATCAAAAAAGCGATCCTTGTTCAGCTTCAAGTACAGGATACCAGACATCTGATTGTACAGAATCGTTGGAAACGGTCTGAATACGGCCAGCTCAGAGCTTTCAAGATACCAACCCGTTTTCTTTTGTTCGGCTATGTCCTTATACCAAGGACTCCCTTCCTTAATCCGGTCCAATGAGAGAATAAACTCACCATACTCGGGCATTTTGCCTGATGTATAGACGGTGAGCTGCAGAATGTCTGTATTCAAATTTTTGATCATGCTAAAATAGGGACTCACATAGTTTCTTAGATCTTCGGAAAGAAGCGTAAGGCTTGCATAGTCCGTAGCAAAAATACGCTGCAAACCTGTATTCATAACGACGGAATCCACGGTCCGCTCAACCTGTTCCGACTTATCGTTCATCCCTCTTGCTAACGTCCCAACCGTATTCTGCAAGCCTTGGATCGCTTGTTTTTGGAGAAAAAGCTTGGATTGATTGTACGAATAGGCGCCTAGCAATGCCAGTGGAATTAAGCTAACAACCAGGTACGACAGGATCAGCTTTTGCTTGAAGCGCATATTCTTGAGCACGTCCAGCCAGCGACTCATGCGGAGTCCCCTTCCCGATACTTGGCGGGAGTTTTCCCGTAATAATTTTTGAATATGGAGCAGAAATAAGCGAAGTTGGTATAGCCCACCTCTTGCGAAATATCTGAAATTTTCTTCGTTGTACTCCGAAGCAGTTCACCCGCCTTTTCCAATCTGTAGCAGGTTATATATTTGACAAGGCTTGCTCCGGTCTCTTTCTTGAACAGGTGGCTCAAATAGCTTGGGGACAAATAAGCCTTCTCCGCCAAAGAATCCAAGCCGATATCCTGCCCATAATTGCGGTGAATCAGCCTAAGTACTTCGCCGATCACCTTTCTGGGTGACTCTGTAGAAGGTTTCTCTCGCTCAACGATCAGGTCGATCATCAAATCTTTCAGTTGGACCAGGTTTTGTGTCGTATAGACTTGCTCGACAAACCTATGAAAGCAAGCATGGTATTCACGTTTATACGTCTGGATATATTTCTTTGCAATTTCCGTGCATATGTATTTTACATAAATGTTGGAAAGGCTATTGCTGTTTTGAAGCACAAAGAACATTTGTTCGATGCCAGTTCGAATCAAAAGAGTTTCGCCATAGGTCATGTGAGTTGAGATTTCCTCGAGTAATCGCTCAATATCCATAGGTTCATCCTGCCGTGAAGGGCAGGCTTGTTCCGTAAACAATATGGCTGATGCAGGAAGGAAAAATTTGTGTTCCAATCCTTTTTCCATCTCCTGAAATTCAGCTGAAAGCATCTGAAAGCCGTTAAGTAATTTGCTGAAAACAAGCACATGATTAGCATGATACTTTACAAGCAGGTACTCTTGCAGATGTAACCCATATGGCTCTATACTCGTGATATCCTCCCCACTTTTTTCAATATGTAAGAACAGCACACTTTGATATTCATTCAAGTTTACATACAAACAATCCCAGGGAAGCATTGATTTCAATTCGGCTTCGAATCCATGATCAACGGAATCAAAAAACTTTCTCCGCATATCCATTAGAACAACTCGATATCTTGCATATTCATCTAGCCATTCGAAAACAGTCTCACCCGCTAATGCATTGCGCGTAGACGCGGTTCCTTGTAATAAGTTAAGCAGTGTTTGTTCCTGTACGTAACGGTTTCCTATTTCGAACACCTGGTGAAGCTTAAGCGTTCTTTCCCTTTGCTCCCGATCTTCATCGCATAAGTGGACAACCTGCGTCACAACCTCCAAAAACTCAGATACCTCAACAGGCTTGAGCAAATAGTGCACAACGTGAATTTGAATAGCTTGTTTGGCATACTCGAAATCCCCGAATGCGCTTACAATAATAACTTTAAGTTTGGGATGAAGCTTCTTAGCTTTTGCTGAAAGCGCCAAGCCATCCATAAAAGGCATGCGGATATCCGTGAACAGGATGTCCACTTCGTTGGCCTGCAAGTACTCCCATGCTTTGACACCGTTTTCCGCTTCGGCAGTAATTAGAGACAGCCCTAGCGTTTCTATTAAAAATTTAATGCCATCGCGCTCAATTTTTTCGTCGTCAACAACCAATGCTTTGTACACCCAACCATCCTCCACATCCAAATTTACCCATGAACGGTTACTTAGATGATACATGGATTGCAAACTACGCGCCATGTGATAACTTTTATAGGTCTGTGTTTTTTTATGATTCGTTGCATACGAAAGAGGCTGCCGCGCGTAGCACTGCGCCAACCTGTTTTGCTGTTTGATCCATGATAATACTTATTCCTTGATCGTATTCTGGATTATATTATTGTTTTCTCCTTCATCTTTGATGTTATTTGGGTTATTGCGCTTAAATTGATTTTCGAACACCAAATTTGCAGTATGTGGTTGATGGATAAAAACGCCGTTGTCTTCATTTTTTTCAATCTTATTATTCTGAATATCATTAAAGTCAGAGATAACTTGAATTCCGCTCAGTTTATTATCTTTGATTTCATTGAAACCGGCAAAGTTATAATTAAATGCGATGAATAGGCCATTTTCGCGGTTCCCTTTTATTTTGCTATCCAATACAATTGTATTCGTGCTCTGAGCATTTACTCCGTTATTTCCATTGTTAGTTATCTTATTATCATATATGAGATTGTTGTCTACCCGACTCACCAGAATCCCGTCGCCTTTATTATGGGAGATCTGATTACCGACAATCGCATTATGGCTGCCATCTATGACCTCGATACCTTGGGCTGAATTGTGCTTCAGCTTATTCTTAATCACCCAGTTGCCAGTAACAGATTGGAGATGAATCCCCGTTCCTGATCCTGCGCTTCCAATTCGCTCAACTACATTCTTCATGACTAAATTGCCTATTGAATTATTTATAAAGATACCAATCGAATTAACGCCACCATCTATATCGCTGATTTTGTTACTAAGGATATGATTTGATTTTGCGTTAAGAAGCTGAATCCCCCGCGAAAGATAGTTTATCATTTTAAAACCGTAAATTTCGACGCCAGCGACACTATTTAACTCAAATGCTTCAAGCAGGATGCACCTTCCATCTAAAATCGCAGCATGCTTATGCTTGGAAATGATGCGAATGTTGTTTTTAATACTGGGAACCTGTACACTTTCATGGTACACGCCTCTATGTACCAATATGACGTCGCCTTCATTCGCCATCGTGATCGCATCTTGAATGGCCGTCTGACTGTTGGGAAATACCTCAATGATCGCCATTCTATCACCTCAATCGATAAGAATTAACTATCTGTTCTATAGTAAATTCTAAACGATGCTGCTAAGAAAGGAACATTTGACCAGTATTTCAACAATAAATATTAAGGGAGTTGTAACTGTATGTCTAACCATGAGACTGCACCAATTGGAAAAGAATATCCCTTCGAATCCCGATTTCTTGAGATAAATGGTCAGCAATTGCATTATATCGATCAAGGATCAGGGAATCCTATCCTATTCTTGCATGGCAACCCGACATGGTCATACATGTGGAGAAATATCATCCCCTACCTAGCGGACTCCGCACGCTGCATCGCGGTCGACCTAATCGGGATGGGCAGATCCGACAAATCAGATGTCGGGTATACCTTCTTGGAGCATGTCGATTACATGAGCCAGTTTATTGAAAAACTAGGTCTTGCTGATCTCACGATCGTCGGGCACGATTGGGGAATGGCGATAGGCTTGCAGTATGCTATGAATCACTCGGACAAAGTGAAGGCAGTTGCGATGATTGAACCGCAAGCCTTGTATCCATGTCCGGATTGGTCCGTGTTTACGCCTGCTGAAGCGAAAGAGCTTTTCCAGACACTGCGCGATCCCGAGCTCGGATGGCCGCTGATGCGGGATAAGAGCGTGTTTATTGAAGGTATGCCTACGATCATCATCAACCGGTCTTTAACCCCGGAAGAACATGAACAATATCGAGAGCCCTTCAAGAATCAGGACAACAGAAAACCTATGTGGGTGTTTCCGAACCAAATACCTATCGAGGGCAGCCCCAATGAAGTCGTACAAGCCGTGCTTTTGCGTAACAAATGGTTTACTAAGGCCTCTATGCCGAAAATCCTGTTTTACGCCACGCCAGGATGCACCATTCGCGAACCGCAAATAAGCTGGTGCCAAGCAAATCTGCAAAACTTCACAACCTTCGATATTGGCAAGGGATATCATCATTTAGTGGAGGAGAACCCGCATGCTATCGGCCAAGAACTACAGCGATGGTATGGTGAGGTTTCCTCCAAATCGTAAAAAGAAGGCTGCCGTTGTTACTGGCAGCCTCTTTCTTATTTTCACATTTAGAGGTTGAAATGATAAAGAGCAATTGCAAATGAGAGCAGACACAGGATGATGGCTGGGATCGCTTTTGTAAACGGATCGCGTGCCATAACAAGCAGACTAAAGGCTGCGGCCAGCATTGTTGCTCCAAGAAGTAAACCGGATAACAGGGCTACGATGGGATACCATATCCCCACGATCATGCCAACTGAGCCTATGATTTCAAAAAAACCTGTTACGAAATTAAAAAAGGACGGAAGTCCAATTCGGCTAAATTCCTTAGCCATTTTACCTGAAATGATTCTCGTTCCTGTTATCATGAAGAAAATACCCAAAATAACTTGTAAAATAATAGCTATTATCATTGTTTTCACGCTCTTTCATTTTAAATGATTGAATTTATATGCTATAGCATATATTTAAGGTGCCAAGGCACTCATTCATCTTCTACGGTTAAATATAGTTTGCTAAGAATTACATGCAACTGCCCAATCTCATCGTTACTCAGATATTTGGTTACATGATCGTGAGCTGCCTTTACAATCGGCATTAGCTTGGTTTTGAGACTCATTCCTTTATCGCTAAGGAACAAGTTGTGGGAGCGTTTATCCGCTTCATTCTGAATTCTTCTTACGATTTCTTTCTTCTCCAGTGAGTAAATCATCCTCACAACGGTAGTTTGATCTCGATCGATGGCTTCAGCAAGCTCTTTCTGGCTCGTCGCTCTTTCTGTATCAAGTACAAGAAGGATCCCCCATTGTTCCGGAGTTACTTCATATTGTTTAAGTATTTTTGTAAAAAAATTAGTCATCTTAACATCAGTTCGATGAACAAGAAATCCAGTGAGATTACTCAGCTCCATCCTATGCGCTCCCTTCTGTCTCAAATTTTTATATGCTATAGCATATAAAATAACTTAAAAACGTTTTTTTGTCAAATGAGGCCGTTAAGCAGAGAATACTATGATGAATCCGGCGGCATAATTAAATATTAGCCTACTCTTCTACAATGCGGCTAATTTGTTTATACTATACTTCTGCCACGACATTATTTTTTTGGAGGAAAGACACATGGAAAACTCGGTTGTAGAAAGACAATTACAGGCATACAACGATAAAAATATTGATTTATTCATGAGCTGCTATAGCGATGATGTGAAAATCTATGATTTTCCTGACACCCTTACTATGGAAGGCCAGGCTGCTATGAGAGCGAGTTATCAAAAATTGTTTGAAACCTTTCCGAACATGGTTGCAACGGTGGATAAAAGAATCATTCATGGCAAATATGTCATCGACCATGAGCAAATCACCGGCAGATTAGAAGGCGCTATTTTGGAAGCTGTGGCTATGTACGAAATAAAGGATGATATGATTATTAAGGTTTGGTTTCTTCGGAATTAAGCTGCTGTTCTGACATCTCCACAAGCCCTGCTGGCCCTGCTTTTCAAGATGCGTGGAAAACAAAATAATGGTAAAATACGTATAGGCAGATGAACTCTGCGCATGTTAACACACAGATTTCCAAAATGTCATTTGGGAGGCAACAAAATGGATGATTATTTCTTGGTTAAAGACGGTAGAGTTGTACGTTGGGACGGGCTTACACTTGGCGGAACGAAAATCCGAGCTGATGAACTCATTGAGTCTTTTGGACGTAAAGCTTTAGATGAAATCGAACAGTATGGATTTTACACGATAAAAAAAGCTTAACTTGTTAAAGAAAGAGACTGCCGTTGGTTCCGGCAGCCTCTTTTTCATATCTGGATCCAGAAACGTCTAACCACATTTCCATGATCCTCCACATATTCCGATTCAAACTTACCACCGTTTTTTAGGATCGTTCTTTCAGATGCCACGTTTCCCTTATCACAAACAAGAAGTACATTGTTCAGGCCCATCTCTTTCATCCGTTCTAATGTTAAGGCCAAAAGCTGTGTGGCATGCCCTTTTCTTCTTGCTGACGGCCGTATGCCATATCCAATATGCCCACCGCTATTGAGCAGTTTTTCATTAAGTCTATGCCTCAGATTTGCAGCGCCAATAATCATTCCCGAATCATCATCTAGTAGCCAATAGGTAGAGTGCGGCACAAATCTTCCGTCCGTTATCTTCTCTTCGGAATCTTGTGAGTATAAGAAATTAAGCATGGCGATGAAATCATAAGGCTCCTTCTCAACAGTCCATGGAACAATATCTTCACCACTCGCTATCCAATCCTCATAAAAAGAAATATACTCATCCTTATACTCAGCAGAAGGTTTTACTAACCTAATTGAATTTTGCATTTCTTCACCTCTTGTTTGATGTCCATAACCTCGCTACACTCCTTAATTCCTTGTCTTCAAATTCAAGTTTGTAGATATCAGGTTTGCTTGTTTGCTTCCAAAATTCAAATCCATAATTTGCATCGAAATACTTCAATATGATCGTCATAATATTCCCATGTGTCCCAATTACAATTTTCTTACCTTCATAGTCAGACAGCAATTTCAATATAACGGGTATCGCTCGTTCTTGAGCTTGTCTTGTTGTTTCACCTTCAGGCATGCAAAAATCAATGTCTGTGAATGATTTTTCAATTCCAAGTAGAATCTGTTCTTCGGATATTGGATAATTTAAGCTCGCAATGGGTCTCTCAATGAGTTCATCATATTCGATAATATCTTTCTTTAACAGCTCTGCCAAAGGAGCAACCGTTTCTTTCGCTCGATGATAGGAACTGGAAACTATAACGTCGATATTTTCGTTGCCTAACAATTCTGCCACTCTTATGGCATCTGCCTGTCCTTGTTCTGAAAGGTTTGCTCCTCCTGCCCGTTCCAGTTCATGTGAAAATGGTGCGATACCATGTCGTACAAAATAAATGTATGTGGTCATAACCAACTATAGCCTCCCTGAAAAATTATTAATTGGTGTCCTTGGGTTTTACCCATGAAAGTAGATAACGGTAATAGAAACGGCGCCGGACGACTGCCCCTGGAAGGATCTCCTGTGCTGCTCGACGTATCTCCGCAATTGATTCTTTAGGTTCTGCAATTCGCACATTTGGATCTTGCATCCCGCCATGGACTCGATCCATGATCCGGATTGGGAGAAGCAGAAATGCCGAAAGGGTAAAATCTAACACTGACTTATCCGCTGCTAACCCAATGATGTGGAGCCGACCGCCAGGCGCGAGTACTTGGTTCATTTTTACCAGTGCGCTTCTTAAGTCCATATGATGTAAAGTCGCTACACAAATGACAGTAGAAAATCGTTCCTCTTGAGAAGGGACTGGCATGGTAAGGAAGTCACCGTTTACGAGTGTTACATTTGTTACTGCAGCAAGCCGCGTCCGTGCGCGTTCAATTGCTTTCGAATCGGGGTCTATGCCGACAACCTGCTGAGCGAAGGGCGCGAGGCGTTGAAGTAATAACCCGTCCCCACATCCGATGTCGAGTACTCGGCCGCCACGAACCTTAGCGGTTGCCACCAACTCTTCGTGAAATGCTGTATTGTGATTCCAATACGTATCCATTCGTTTCTTTCGCTCCCTTCCTCAAGTCTCTCTGTTTAGACACTTTAAATCTAATAAAGTTTCAATATTTCTCCCTAATTTCTACCAGTTAATACAAAAAGCCGCCGAGCTATCGCTCAGCAGCCTAAATAATTCGTCCATTTATCCCTTCACAGCGGAACTGACCGTCAATGCGTTTTCCACTTGTTCGGTGAAAATCAAATATAACACGACCATCGGCAGACTGGCGATCGTCATGACAGCCCCCATCCCACCCCAGTCGGTCGCGTGAAGTCCTTGAAAATAGATGAGCCCTATCGGCAAAGTCATTAATTCCTCTTTTGTTATTAAAATCGATGCCAAAAAGAATTCATTCCACGTGCCCATAAACTGCAAAATAACGATGGTGGCAACAGCTGGAGTGAGAATCGGCAGCATAATACGAAAGAAAGTGAGGTAAATCGAAGCGCCATCCATACAAGCCGATTCTTCCAACTCTTGCGGGATCCCGCGCAGGAATCCATAAAAGACCATTGAGGCAAAAGGCAGTCCAAACGCTACGTAAGGGATCAATAGGGCGCCGTAAGTATTCGTCAAGTGAAAATCTTTCACGATAATCGCCAAAGGAATGATAATGACTTGAATCGGGATAAACATCCCGATAATCATGTAGATCCGCACGGTTTCTCGAAATTTCCACCGAAGCCTGGCAATCGCATAGGCAAACATGACGGCGAACAAGACAACACCTATCGTTGTAATCGTTGAAACAATCAAACTGTTGGTGATATAAGTCGGGACACTGAATTTGTTCCACGCATTCACATAATTCTCATACCGGAAATGCGTAGGTAGTCCGAAAGGATTGGTTACGAAGATTTCATCATTGTTTTTCAACGAATAGGAAACCATCCAAATTAACGGATAGACAGAAATAACGAAATAGGCCCATAAAAAGGACTGCAGGACGATTCCAACGATTTTGTTCATATGATGACTCTCCTTTACCCTTGTTCCAATCCGGTTTCTCTGCTGTCAAACACTTTGTTGATGATGATGGTGGCGATCAGGCTTATCACAATCAACAACACCGAAATGGCACAAGCATACCCATATTGATTACCCGAGAATGCATTCCGAATGATCATGAATGTTATCGTATAGTTTGTCGTTCCTGGGCCGCCATTCGTCATAATGGCCATTTGCACATAAGCACCTATCCCAGCCGTAATGGCAATAATAAAGCAAAACTTGAACGTCTCTTTCATTAATGGGAGCGTGATGTGCCAATGCGCCCTCCATTTGCCTGCACCATCAATTCGAGCAGCTTCTGTATAATGTTCCGGAACGGATTTCGCGCCAGCATAAAGCAAGGCAAACTGAAACCCCATATACTGCCAAGCATTAACGAAGGCAATTGCTATAATGGAGACGCTCGGTGAGTTCAACCAGTCTTGCTGATAAGCGATCCCAAGTGCTTGAAACAATTTATTGATGATTCCGTTAACCGGGTCATACATGGAAAGCCAAAGTTGACACACGACCGTGACTGACAGTACAACGGGAATGAAATAGGCGGTTTTCAGGATTTTGCGCCCTTTCACCTTTGGATCCGAGCAAATTAGCGCCAACAACGTACCTAGACCAATTTGGAAAATGACTAGGACCAGAGCGAACAAAAACCCGTTTCGCAGCGATGTCGTCAATAAATAATCTTGACTAAGGTCGATATAATTTCGCACGCCAATAAAAGTCGCTCCGCTAAGCCCATCCCATTCAAAAAAACTGCGATAAACAGTTTGAAGAATGGGATAAAACACAATGACACTATAGAGCACAATTGCCGGTGTTAAAAAAATCAGAATAGCCCATTTGTTTCCTAAGTATTGTTTCATCTCTATGCTCCCTTTCTTGAAAAAAACTCACACCGACTTACAGGTCGATGTGAGCCATCAGGTACTGAAAGGATTTATTTCTTTAGCGATTTATTGAGATTCGTTACGAACTGATCCGCCGTAAATCCTGCCACAATCAAGTTCTGTGAGTTGTCGTCAATACTGAGATTCACATTTGTATCATTCTGCACGGTTGCGAAGCTCGTAATATTCGGGATCACTTCTTTACCAAGACGAGACAGCATAGCAGGTACTTGCGCCGTGATAGGCTTATCGACTTTGATGGAGACAATCGGTGTGCCCACTTGCGTGTACTTGTACTCTGCATATTTACGTGCCATGAATGCTGCTACTTTAATTGCAGCTTCTTTGTTTTTTGTTTTGGAGGAAACGGCGAAGCCTCCTGGGCCTCCTGCCCCATTCATAGCAAACTTGGCCTTTTCGTAAGTGGCTTCATCTTTCGCTGGGAAATTCATGAACTCTACATTGTCTCCGAGATTTTTTTGTGAGCTTGGAATTTCCCATTGACCATTAACGAACATAGCTGCCTTGCCTTGATAAAAAAGTGAAGAAGCTTGATCATAGTTCGTCTGCGTCGCATTTTTAGCAAATAAGCCTGCCTTTTGCAGTTCCGCTACTTGCTTGGCGGCCAGTTTCAGAGCTTCCGGCGTTTCTGCCGCGCCATTAAGGGCTCCGTAACCTTTCGGCTCCTCTCGAGTCATGAAACCTTGCAAAAAGGCGTTGCCGATCCATTTTTCTTTGGAGAAGATCGCGAGTGGAATGATTCCCTTTGCATTGAATTTTTTAGCGGCATCCTTCAATTGATCAATTGTTTTGATCGGTGCTTCAATGCCTGCTTCAGAAAAAAGCTTTTTATTATAATACAAAATAATAAATTCAGTGCCGGCATACGGATATCCATACACATGGCCATCTGGTGCAATGAGTTTCGCCTCGTTGCCTTTGTTCAAATCTTTCTTGAATTGTGCCGTTTCCGGAGCATCATCTAACGTCAGAATATTGTTGGACTTGCTGCCGATCTGCATAATATCCCAATTCGTGTCAATAATATCAGGCAAATCTCCGGTTGCCATTTGCGTTTTGATTTTCTGTCCATTATCTTGCAGACCAGGGACTAGCGTTACTTCGATGTTTGGCATCTCTTTTTTTAGCTCTGCAACCGCGTAATCATAAGGCTTCGATGTGTCATCGTCGAAATGATTGGTATAAATGCTAAGCTTAACAGGAGCATTGATTGGTGCTGCAGCCGTTGTTGCAGCAGGTGTTGCCGCGGCAGGAGTTGTAGATGTTGCCGGTGTTGCTTTTGAGCCCGCGTCACTTTTCGTTTCCGTTCCACACGCTGTAAGTGAAACTGCCATGATTGATGCAAGTCCGATGCTGCTGAGTTTTGTCCAGTCCCTCATTTCGAATACCCCCAGTAATAAGTTCGAGATAATTGTAGCGCTTACATGACTGATTGTAGGGGAAAAATGAGTTCACCATAAGGTACGATTACGCCTTATAACGTACAAAAAGCCCGTTTTCTGGCGGACAATTTTCAGAAGAACGGTCTTTACTCCTTCTTATAAACATACTTTGTTTGTCGGAGCCAAATTAGGCAGAACACCTACGACATATGATCGATTCAAGAATATATTGGTAAACGTAGACTCTCCCCTTTACCGCACCGCCGATCCCCTATCGGCGAGGCGGTTTTTTTATACTTTCAGTTTGGCGATCGAGCGGAAATCTCTCGTCAACGCAAGTAGCTGGCTGCCTTTTAGATAAAAATCATCTTTCACTCGCCAAGTATGGCTTTGTTTATTTTTACGACGGATGTACACGTAGTTAAAAGGTGTCGTTGCATAAGTTTTAAAACCATGTTGATTACATGCTCTGAGAAAAGCTACGTCTTCTCCCAGCGAGCGGTCAGGAAACTGCACCCTCTTAAGAACACGTCTGTGGAACAAAATCGTGCCTCCTTGCACAAACTTAACCTCTTTATTTCGCTCATGAGGCGATCTAATAAGGAGCTTGTGAGCTGCCGCGAGATAAACCAGGCAGGCGTGCTTGCCAACAACATCACTTTTCGTCAAACGCAGTGCCTTCATTTGCTCTTTTAAGTAAAAGGGTGAGTAATAGTCATCATCATCAAATTTGGCGATATACGGAAATTTGGATTTCGCGATTCCGCAATTGAGGCACTGTCCTAACGAAGTCTTCTCGTTTACTTGATACACGCGGACGTTGGCAACTTTACGCGCTCTGAGGCGATAAGCGGCAAGATTCATTTGGTCATTATTTATAATAATGATAAGTTCTTTTAACAAGTCGTGTTGTCTTTGAAAATTATGCAAAATGTGATTGAAATATTGTGGACGATTGGTACACGTAATGATAGAAACACCTGCAGCCGTTGTGTTTTTCCCCATTTGTTTCCTCCCCTTTCCTACCAATAATTCAACATACGTCTATGGTAGATCATTTGTGAAACAAAAAAAGAAGCCCGCTTGAGCGAGCTTCTTACTAATCTTAATGCATAGCATTCATCGTCGCGTGCTTCACGATGACACGGCGGATGAAGAAGGCTACGGCTAACCCGATAAGTGTCACTATCATAGCGAAAATGAACACGTTCTGGGAACCAAGCATCATAGCTTTTGCAGCCTCGAGGGGTTCACTCGGCTTGGAAGAGCTATCTAGATACTTCTCCATACCGCTAGTCAGGATACTGATTGCAATTGCTGTACCGATCGCCCCTGCAACCTGTTGCAGCGTGTTCATAACCGCTGTACCGTGCGGATAAAGTTCCGGCGGAAGTTGGTTAAGTCCGTTCGTCTGAGCCGGCATCCATACCATGGAGATCCCAACCATGAGTCCGATATGCAAGACGACGATAAACGCCACGGAAGAAGCAACCGTGATACTGGAGAAAAACCATAGCATCACAGCTACAATAGCTAGGCCAGGAACTACAAGCCATTTAGGTCCATACTTATCGAATAACCGCCCCATACGTGGAGACAAGATACCATTCAAAGCGCTACCCGGAAGCAGCATGAGCCCTGTCGTAAACGCGGATAACTTCATGCCATTTTGCAAATACATCGGCAAAATAATCATCGTTGATAAAATAATCATCATACAGGACAACACAAGAAGCAGTCCGATAATAAACATCGGGTATTTGAAGACGCGCAAGTTCATCATCGGCTCGCGCATGGATGTCTGGCGAAGCGCAAACAACACAAGAGAAATTAGGCCGATTATGATCGATGTTAATACGATTGCGCTAGTCCAGCCGCCCTCTCCTTCGCCTGCTTTACTGAAGCCAAACACTACGCCACCGAAACCTATGGATGATAAAATAATTGAAATTAGATCGATACGCGGTTTTGTGACCTCGGTGACGTTTTCCAGGTTTCTCAAACCGATCAAGAGCCCAATAATTAAAAACGGAAGAGATAACCAGAAGATATAGTGCCAAGTTAAATACTCGATTAAAAGTCCCGCCACAGTTGGGCCTGTTGCCGGTGCGAACATGATGACCAGGCCAACGAAACCCATTGCTGCGCCGCGCTTCTCCGGGGGATAAACGACCAAAATTGTATTAAACATGAGTGGAATTAATAACCCCATGCCAGCTGCCTGAAGAACACGAGCGACCATCAACATTTCAAAATTGACTGCTAGAGCTGCAATCAATGTCCCAACGATCGAGCTTGAGAGCGACATAATGAAAAGCTGCCTTGTTGTAAACCACTGCAGCAGTAAACCAGTCATCGGCATCAGAATTCCTAGAGTCAGCAAAAACCCTGTCGTTAACCACTGGGCTGTGGCAGCTGAAATCTGGAACACATCCATCAAGTTACTAATAGCTATGTTGAGGGCCGTCTCACTGAACATGCCAACGAAACCGCAGATCAGCAGCGACGCCATAATAGCCTTAGTATTATATTGCTTCATTTGTTTCTTCACTTCCCTCTCCTGAAAACTAATTGAATAGTTCTCTATCTTTATAGTCCGCTTAAAAATACAACAGTCTGTCGAATTATACAAGTGCAAAAATAAATTAAATGATATTCTCCTTTCCAGAAAAAGAAAACACCTCCAAATGACGCAGGGAGGTGCTGTTCATCATTTTAGTCTAATTAGTGTCAGAAGACCAGATAGCACGGTCAGTTTTTTTGATTGTTTGACTTGTTTTGACCTAGTTCGCGGCGTCCATTTCCAGGCATTGCTATCAATTGCTTTAAGCTCCTGTCTATGTTCATTCATCGTTTCCTCAAAAAAATAAGGATCATGATGCAAGGCGCACACCTCCAATTCCTTAATAGGATGACTTCCCTTCGCTGTAAGCTCATTATACGAAATCAAGTATGACAGCAGTCTGTCATACTTGTGGGTATCGGTTTAACATTTTTTCAATTTTAACTTTGAGCATCTGCCTTAACGAAAGAGGTTCGAGAACCTCCACATCTTCACCAAAACCTAATATCATTTCAACTAGCCGTTCTGCTTCTGAAGGATTGATAATGGTAATTGTAAGTGTGCCATCTTCATTGAAATATTTATCTTCCGCATAGAAAACATCCAAGGCATGTGCCAATGATTTCCCTGTGAAATGAAGAACAGCTCCTACGATTTCATCTTTCCGATAATCCAAAGAGAGATCTTGTAGAAAGGCTGAATGGATACACGGATAAATTTCGGGCAAGGTAACCAAATCTATCATTCTTGTAAGTTTAAATACGCGATAATCCTTGCGAACTCTACAGTACCCATGTAAATACCAAGAATAATATTTAAATAGCAGGCTGACTGGCTCAACGATTCGACGAGCTCTCTCATTCTTAGAATTCATATATTCAAATCGAATGACTTGGCGTGTTGTTATCGCTGCACGAAGCGTATGCAGTGTTTCATTGTTGGCTCGCCAGCTTCCTAAATCCATGGTCAAGCTAGGCATTTTATCTTTTTGAATTGTTTGAAGTCTGTGCATCGTCTCCGTTGCTCCCACATCTTTGAACACCGTCGCCGTACTTTGAAGAAGCGTGATTAATGACTCAATGTCGTTGTCATGCAATAAAGTTTTCTCCATTTTATACTCTTTAATAATTCCATATCCGCCATTGACGCCCTGATAAGATACGACAGGGATTCCAGCCGCACAAATTGCCTCTATATCTCGATAGATGGTTCGTTGAGAGACCTGATATTTGTTCGCAAGCTCTGAAGCGGAAATCACTTCATTATTCAAAAGCGCATACGTAATCGAAATTAATCGTTCTAACTTCATCTCATCACCCTTTAAACTTAAGAACATACGTTTGTGTCTATTACACCATAATTCTCCAATTGGTTCAAGGGGAACAACGAAAAAACGTATTAGCTCTCGACCTCGACTCTGCTACTAAGAAGCATCTTCTAAACCTCATACCGTCATACCATTTATTACTCATCACATACCAACAAACGCTCATCGCCAAGTTGCGACTGTAACCTTATTCTACGTTGTACTTCGTGCAGTCATTTAGCTGCAAATTGGCTCCAGATCGGCTTTTTATAGTACTTTTTACAACGAATCTTGCATTAAAACGCTTCCATCACGCTTTTTCGCAACAAATAGTTGTATTGTAATCTGCCCATAACGGACTGATGTATTTTTCTAATACTTCTTTGACGTCACTTCTTCTGCTCTCTTCAATGTTTACAGTGTCATTTAAAATATCATTTCTTATTCGGATAAGCACATACAAAGGGGGCAGTGAAGCCTCACGCAGAGCTTTTATCATCTCTTCTTCTTGCGGCGTAATATCCATGATCGCACCTCTTCCTTCATGTAAGATAATCTGATTTTAAACCCTACCCTATGTGTCAGGGTCAAGAACATAAAATCAAAAAAGGCAGTCCGCTCTAACCAGCGAACTGCCTTCTTCTATATTAATTAATTCGAGTCTGCTTCAGCTGACCGATCATACCATGCGTTGAGCTCTTCCATCCGTTTGTTATAAGCATCGCGAATGGAATAGGCAGATTGGGACCCAACCGGAAGCCGCAGCGGCGCATTCCCTTCATTGATAACGGAGATAATATATTGAACGGCTTTGGCCGGATCGCCAATTTTGATATTTGATAAGTTTTTTTCATACGCTTCGTAGTACGGAATGTACTCCGGTTTTTTCTCCGTCTGCTCCAGGGAGTGTCCAAGAAACTCGGTGGCAAAAACAGCCGGCTCGACAATCGTCGTCTTGATGCCAAAGCTTGCAAATTCCTTCGCGAATGCTTCAGAGAAACCTTCTACTGCAAACTTGGAGGCGGCATATAGACTGAACGGCGGGAAGGAAACAACTCCGAAGAAAGACGAGAAGTTAATATAATGCCCGGATCCCTGACTTTTGAATACAGGAAGTGTCGCACGAATGACATCCAATACACCAAATACATTAACGTCGAACTGTTTCCGAATTTGTTCTTCCGTGTACTCCTCTAGCATCCCGAACAGTCCGTATCCTGCATTATTCACGACAATATCGATTTTTCCAAATACAGTAACAGCTTCTTGAACAGCGGCTTGAATTTGGTCCGGTTTGGTGACATCCAGAGCGACAAGATGAACACGATCCGGTGCTATTGCTTTAAAATCCTGAATAGCTTCAAGTTTGCGCGCTGTCGCAACTACTCTATCCCCAGCTTGAAGCAGCTGCTCCACAAAATGGCGGCCAAATCCTGTTGAAGTTCCTGTAATAAACCATACTTTACTCATCATTTATTTCTCCTTTAGTAATCAAGAATGAACATTCTAATATTTGCAAAAAAATAAGGCTCCAATTAAATATTTAGCATCGACATAGCGGAACCAACTATGCGGTAAAGCTTCTCTTTGCCGGTAGAGGTTCGGGCGAGTACACGCAAACCTAGCATTGTATTATGCATTTCTTCAGCAAGCTCACTTGCGTTACGAGTCGAAGCGAACTCACCACTTTCTAGTCCCCGCTGAATCAGTTCAGCGAGAAGCTTCTCCACTTTATCGAAGCTTTGTACAGTCTTGGCATCCACTTCGAGATCCCATGGAGCAAGCTCTACAGCCATATTGACAAGCAGGCAACCTGGGGGCTTGTCGTCGGTTCCTTCAATCATGAAGTCAAACAAAAAACGAATAGCTTGCTTAGCACTATCGGCGCGGGTGATGCCTGATTGAAATTGCCCGTTCAAGTACTCATTGTAACGTTCTATGGCTTTTAGAAACAGTTGATGCTTGTCGCCGAATGTATCGTACAAACTTCTGCGATGAATACCTAAATGATCAACCAGATCATTAATCGATGTTTTCTCATAGCCTTGTTTCCAAAATAACCTCACAGCTTTCAGCAACGCCACATCGACATCAAATTCCTTGACTCGAGGCATTTCACATCACCTCCCTTCTGAATATAGTTATATCACATTGAGAACGTTCGGTAAAGAATTATTTTTACCGAACGTTCTCATATTGCGCAATATAAAAAAAGGCTATTCCATCAAAATGGAATAACCTCTTATTTCATGCCGGTACTCCGTGCCGCATTAGAACAGACTTCACAAGCTCACTGCCCGTGGCCCTCTCCGGAAGCGTTACGCCTGCTGCAATGAGGCTCTCGGCTACCGCGGCATAGTCCCCTTGAGGGTCCTGATTGTGCATAGAGCCCCACATACAGCTATTGAGCGGGGTCCCCCCATATTCATTACGAATATCGATGGATGCTCCACGTCCGAGAAGCAATTGGACAATTTCGTTGTCCCCCCGGATCGCCGCATGATGAAGGGCCGTCATCGAATGCTCATTTCGCCGCGCATCTGGCTGAAAACCAACCTCCAACATGAGTCGCACAGCCTCTATCCGATGATCCCATGCTGCATTCGCAATCATACTCTGGTATTCCGAATCCAGGGATTGGATGATACCCCGATGCTCCTTCAACATGTTATAGACGGTCTCGGCATCCGCACGTATACAAGCGAGCAGCAATCTCTGCTCAACTAAACTGTACGGCAGCATCAACTCCGTAATGGTTTCATGTCCCAGATGCGCAGCAAGGAAAAACGGTCTCGCTCCAGTGCCGATCATGTACTCATAAATGTGCCCACCGTTCGATTCACCGGAGGTAAACTCCCTTTTTCCCACCTGAGCTTCAAGGGCATTCGGATTCTCGTTAAGAATCCTGCGAACAAGTTCAAGGTTTCCCAACTGAACGGCCATAAAGATATCCGTCTGAGCACCACGTTTAATCAAATGTTTGCATTTGTCAGGTTTATTAACCGCATATTGAGCAGGCGTACTATTGTGGTCAATATCCCGCATATCAATGTCAGCGCCGTGATCCAGCAGGAAATCGATGACGTCAGATGAGACGGCATAATGGAGAGGAACCTGCCCATCCGGACCACGCTGATTGACAACCTCTGGATCCTCATCCACCATCTTTTGCAAGACGTCTATCATACCTAATGCTGCAGCAGCGTGCGGATCGACATGAGCTCCTCGTTCAATCAGGTAACGGGACAAGTTATGATGATCGTGATGCAGAACGCCAAATCCGCCAGCCCACCAGCTGCTTTTGGCATTGATATCCGCTCCGAATTGCAGCAGCACATCAACCATCTGACGATTACCTCTGTATGAAGCGATCACAATTGCTGGTGTATCAAAGGCAAAGCTTGGTTCGTCTATCCGTGAAACAAGCGATGGATGGCTTTGCAGGATTTGTCTTACGGCTTCCGGCTCATTGCGATCAACCGCCTGCTTGAATTGTTGAATAACCTTCGGGTCCAGATCATCCTTATAATGAGAATCATTAAACGACTCCTTCACGTAAGCATCCTTCCTCTTCTACTTAAGATTTGAGATTATAGAAAATCTCCGTTTCCAGTTTGGTTTCATCCTCATTCCAATGTCCATACACTTCCATTAACGGAAGCTCATGATATTCATCTGAAGCTTTCACTTTTGCACGAATGCTTTCATAAGTTTTATCTAGCTCGCTATAGGGTCCGATGTGTTTGCAATAGGCATATTTTTCTAAAATAACATCTTTCATCTCCAGTAATGAATCTTCATTCGGAGGAAGAACTAACTCAATGCCGGCAAATATATGGTGACCATTTTCATAAACTACGTGGTTCGTTCCCTTATGAGAAAGCCCCTTCTCCCTTACTTCCTTCCACACTTTATCCAGCAATTCGAAAATCGTATCACTGTACCTTTTTTGATGATCATGCGTTTTAGAAAAGCCGAACAATGTAACCATTTTTCTTTGATTGAAAATGACTGGTTCCATTAGGATCTCCCTTCTACTCTCGATAAAAGGACAGCACCCAGCACACGCCGTTCCGGTCAGTCACTATCGCCAGCAGACCGTTAAATGGTGCCTCGTATACTTCGGTAAGGATAGTCCCGCCGGTTGACAATGCTCCGTAGATCGCACGGAACGTTTCTTCCGAATCGATTTTCAGGAAAACTCTCACATAGTCACCTTTCAACGCCGGTTTCGCCGCTAGAACATCGGCAAACTTAAGTGTTGCCGTCCCAACATGAAGGTCCGCGTTTAACACCACTTCACCTTGCTTGCGCAGAATAATAATCTCACCACCAAAAATACTTTGGTAGTAATTAATTTCGTCTTTACAGTTCTCCACTACGATAAAAGGGATCGCAATCATCATGGACATCCTCCTCAAAATTATACTCCATATAAAGCACTTGCCTCTACACGTCTTCTTGTTCACTGAGATTATGAAGGACAGTCTTCAATAGGTCGTTCAACAAGTCATACTCCCCATCCGAAATACCTTTTCGGGTTTTACTCTTGACGCGGCTCAATGCTTCTTGTACTTTTGGCACCACCTCACGACCTGACTCTGTCAGATAGAGCAGTTGATAGCGATTGTCCGCGGGATCGGCTTCCCTCCGAACATATCCTTCTGCTTCCAGCTTCGCAATCGCTTTAGCTGTAGTCGTCTTGTCAATGAGCAGCCTCTCGCTTAGTGCTTTCTGTGTAATAGGTTGATGAGAAGCTATTGACATCAAGAAGATGTACTGACCACTTCCAATGCGATAAGGTTGCAGCTCAGATGAGATCAGGATCTGCATGTGTCGATAGATGGCAGAGATATATTGCCCGTGTGATTCCGTGCTGTCCTTGTTAGCAGGCTTCCAATGATCGTTCAATTTACTCCTCCTTAAATAGGATGTTATTGCAACTAATTTCAGTATATGGCTTATAGGATGTTATTGCAACTAATTTTATACATATAGGCTTGACGCCCGTGTAGATCAACCATTTTACAGGTCAAAACGCAACGAACATCAAGCTTTTATTGAATCTTACTCCTCATTCACATATGGAATGGTTAAAGGTCCCAAAGGCAAAACGGCTACCGTCATCTTCTCGCCATACTTCTCTTTCAATTGCTCCAATGTAACTTCAATATCATGAGAAGTTTTTAACATCGCTTTTTCAACGTCTTCGTCGGCTAATGAAGAGTACAAATAAACATCGGCCCAGACCTGAATGACCGCTTGTTTTTGTACTTGCCATTGATCGAACTTTTGAAAGCTTCCGTCGTTAATCATGTCGAGAATTTCATGAGGAGTTTTTCGCATCTGTAAAATTTCTGCATAATTGCCGTGGTTCGGAATCCCATCCGAGCATTCTGAGGCACAGATGATGGTCCCCCCCTCTTTAACAATCTTATGGGCTGCGCTCATCCCTTTGACCGCCTGATATAGATTCTGGTCTAAAGGGTAGCCTGAATTGGAAGTAATGACAACATCAAACCGTCCCTCAACCGGGATCATGGCATGCTGTTTGGTGAAAGCACACCCTTGGTCATGGGCTTCAAACAACTCACCGGCAAAAACTTGCGTGATTTCCTTCGATTTATTCAGAGTCACATTGAGCATAAAATGGGGCTTGCACATCCGATTGACTTCACGGGTCATATCCTGCAGCGGATTATTTACCATATTCCCCCATGTTGCCAAAGGGTCTCCGATCATTCGGGCGTTATGAAAGGTCAAAATGGTCTCAATTCCAGCAATACCAGGCATGATCCCTTTCGGTCCTCCGGAAAAACCTGCAAAAAAGTGAGGCTCAATAAAACCTGTAACAATCCTGAAATCGGCCTCTACATACTCTTTATTGAGATAGACATCGCACCCAAACTGGCTATGCCCCACCTTCACAAGTTCATCGTTGTTGTGGCAATGGTGATTAATCACACGGACACTGTCAACAACCGACTTACCCAACATTTGAATCAGTTCTTCCTCGGTTTGATCGCGATGCGTTCCCGTACCGTTAATGATGACAACATTTTCTTTAGGCACGTGAGTCAGCTCTTCAAGAATCCACGGGACTAACTTCTCGTTAGGTGTCGGACGTGTAATATCACTAATGACAATGGCAACCTTGTCCGTAGATTTGACCAGCTCAGCCAAAGGCGGCGATCCAATCGGATGTCTGAGAGCTTCCAGAACGGCTAGTTTCTCTTCTTGCAATCCATCCATATGATAAGGCTCGATAATCTTGGAATGGTCTGGCACATCAACAGCTAAAGTTCCTTTACCGTACAGCAGGGTCGTCTGCATATCTTTCCCTCCATTGTGAACATGAATTTGAGTCGCAATATTGTTTACAAGAGTTGTGAAAGCGTTTAATAGTAAAATTATAACATAGACAACTAGTAATAGACTTCTTCATTTTTACAGGAATAACCTTGACGCCCACGGGACAACTTTAACATTATGGCTAACCGTTATTTAATGGTATAATTACCATTGTTCATCAAAATACTTAGAGTGAGGCGGTAATCGTTATGGAAACAGCTAAACAGACAGTAACGGTTGAAACTACAGTACATGCACCAGTTGAACAAGTGTGGGCATTTTGGACACAACCAGAACATATTACACAATGGTCTTTCGCCTCTGATGACTGGCACGCGCCAAGAGCCGAAAATGATTTAAGGGTTGGCGGAACATTCGTTACAAGACTGGAAGCCAAGGATGGCAGTTTTGGATTTGACATGGGCGGCGTTTATGATGAAGTGAGAACGCATGAATTCATTTCTTACACCATGGGCGATGGAAGAAAAGTCGAGATCTCATTTATTCGTCAAGATAACGATACCAAGGTAATTGAATCATTTGATGCTGAAAGCGCAAATCCTGTTGACATGCAAAGAGCTGGCTGGCAATCGTTTCTAGACAACTTTAAAAAATATAGCGAAACTGCCAAATAAGATTTGGCCATATAGATTGAATTGAATGGAAACCTCCCTTACTTACGGGAGGTTTTTCTCATTTCTTTTGCTGATTAACTTTGAATATATTTCTCGCCGGTGGGAAATTATAACAAAAAGTTTGAAAGATAAAGGGGACTCAGGACAATGAATCCATTAATAAAAGAAATTACAGCTAAATTTCTGAATAACGATGATTTCTTTCTTCAACAGGATTATTTTATGAATAACTCTGTTATCTTAATGGGCTTCAACACATTGGTCGACTTGACTGAGTCTCGAGAAGCTATACATATGTACATTGAAAAGGCAATTTCAGTAAATATAACAGAAGAAGAATTATTAAGCCTGTTCGGGGAAGTCAAAGAGAGTGATATTCATGTTCTCATCTCATCTATTTTACAGGGAAAATTAATCCTATTTTTCGCTACATACAACAAATTTGTTGTTTCGCAGCCGATACCCAAATTGCTTAATCGGTTTACTGAACCTCCTACGAATGAAAACGTCCTTCAGGGGCCGCTAAGTTCCTTTGTCGAAGACATTGAGCAAAATATTGGTATTGTCAGGAAACAAGTAAGCACCGATCAGCTTTTAGTCAAATCGTTTTATGTTGGCAAGGATGAGAAAAAAAAAATTTCGCTTCTGTACTGCGAGAATCATGTGCAAATGGAGTTGGTGAATAATATTGTTCGTCAACTCGAAATGAACCTGGATAAGGAAGTTCACAATATACAAAACTTATCACAAACAATGGGATTTTCCGCCTGGGAATCCTTCTCTAAATTTAAAACGACAGAACTTCCTCTAGAGGCAGCTCAATGCTTGCGTATGGGGAAGGTCGTACTATTTGTAGATAGATTACCTTTAGCGCTTATTCTGCCTAGTTTGTTATGGGATATGTTTGCGATGGAAAACGATCGCAATTACCCGCTACCTTTAATGGTGTCCGTCCGATTTTTGCGAATCATTGGCGTTTTGATGACGTTAATTGTTCCTGCTTTATATGTAGCCCTCGTAGCCGTTAATCCCGAGGTGTTGAGAATAGAACTTGCGTTAGCAGTCTCTCAAAGCCGTGATAGCGTACCATACCCTGCCCTTGTAGAAATCCTGCTGATCCTAGTTATTCTAGAATTAATTGTGGAAGCCAGCGTCAGATTACCTAAAAGTATCGGGCCCACAATTACTATGGTAGGCGGGATTATATTGGGTCAAGCTATCGTTGCCGCCAAATTAGTGAGTAACCTCATCCTGATTATCCTGGCCGCCACGACAATTGCGAATTCAACGGTGGTTGGATTTCAAAATTCGCTTTCAATCCGTTTATTTAAATATCTAATTGTAGTCCTGGCTGCCATGTATGGGGTGTTAGGCATGTTAGCGGGTTTAGTCCTGGTATGCGCCTACTTGGCAAGTCTAAATACTTTTGGAGTTCCCTATATTCAAATCAATGTCGCAAAGGATCGGAGCAATCATGGATAAAAGCATTTCCGTCATGCTTATGTACCTTCTTACTCATTTGGGGCTTATTTTTTTCCTATATCCGGAAGATATTATTGGAAGTACAGACTCCGCACATTGGATTCCTATTGTAATAGGAATTATTGTTCATTTTGTTGTTATTTCCATCTATATGAAGGGTTTAAGCTTCTACCCGAAGTGGGACATTATTCGGATTTACCTCAATGCGGGAAAAGCAGCTGCTATCATTTTTCTTTTACCGGTTACACTTTATTTTTTCATCATCGCCACTCTAGCCGTTCGCGCTTACTCTGAAATCATTTGTATCGTTTTTTTATCCAATACCCCATTATGGTCAATCATGATGTTATTACTTTTTGTGTCAACGTATCTTGCAGCTAAAGGGATTGAAGCCATTTTCCGCACTGGGGTACTATTGGCCATTATTTTTCTGCCTCTAATTTCTATGATTAGTTTCACTTCGTTTCAGAACATTAATTGGTACTACTCCTTTCCCTTTTTCGAACAAGACTTCTCGTTCCTTACGAAACCCTCTTATTTTAAAAGCTTTTTTGCCTTCGCAGGTGGCTTCTTGTTTCTAGGCTTCATTCAACCTGTTATTACGTATCAAAGAAAAAAAATTCTTCTTGCAGCCCTTTTTCTTATTCCCTTCTTTATCTTCTCCGTCTATATTCCTATTCTCACCTTCGGGGAGGCTACAGCAGTAACACTTCATTTTCCTTTTGTCGTTGTTGTGGAGACCATTAATATTTCATGGTTCATGTTTGACAGAGTGACCATGTTTTTCTTGCTTACACTGATTACTTTCAGTATGCTATTCATTTCCATAACCTTATGGCAGGCTAATCGCATAATAAGCAAGTGTTTACCAATCATTAAGCCGTTCTATCTATTGCTCGCGATCTCGGTTGTTATCTTTGTTTCCTGTTTAATGATTCCGGATTGGAATAGCGTCGGCAATCTATTTCTATGGAACACTCCTTTAAGATTTTTTGTTTTAGTTTCCGTTCCGTTGTCTATTTATTTTCTGGGGCTTCGTTTTAAAAGGAAGGTGGGGCATGAACTCAATTAAGATTTCGTTGCAAGTTATTGTACTTCTAAGTATGGTAGTTACGCTGAGCGGCTGTTGGGATAATAAGGACATAAATCATCGTACTTTACCACTGGTTATGGCTATAAGCAAGCAAAATGATGAGTACAAAGTCATCCTGCAAGACCCTGAGTTGGATCAGAATGCGATAAAACTGAATTTAATCAGTGAAACTGGTAAAACAATCTCCCAAGCGGTAGATAAAATCAGTATGAATAAAGAAAAACAAATCGATTTATTCCATATTAAAGTCATTCTTATTGAAAAAAAACTTGCACAGCAAGGGTTGAAAGATATTATCGCTGGTTTCATGAGAAACGGGGAAATTTCGCTTAAAGCGTACGTTGTTATCTGCGACGAAGAAATTGAAAAGTATTTAGCCAATGAAAAGAAAACAACAGTCCCCAAACAAGCGTTTGTTTACGACTTTTTCGAGAAAAATGCGGGTTGGAACCCACAGATTGCTCGAGCACAGATCTGGCAAATTTATCGTAGTATATATTCGTACACCAATGACATTGCGATCCCTATTATTAAATCAGGTAAATCCTCCCCTTGTGACTATATAGGCTCATCTGTTATTAAAAATGGGAAGATGGTTGAACAGATCACATCCGACGAAACTCTTCTGTATAATGCCTTCAACAAGGAAAGCACACAGGGAAAAATCGAGGTCATGGATCATGCGAGTGTCTTAATTGTTAGTAATTCGATGAAGTATAATAGCGAGCTTGTTGACAATAAACCTTATATGCATACACAAATCAAATTGAAAGTTGTCGTCCTGGAGACAAAAGGAAATCCAAGCCAAACGCTCATTATACAAGAATTAGAAAAGCTAATTACAGAAAGATTCCAAATGCTATTTTCAAAAATCCAAAAGAGTGAAGCTGACATTCTAGGAATTGGGCAGCGTTTCCGTACCATCATTCCAAGAAAAGATTTGCAGAATTGGCGAACCGAATACTACCCTCAGCTGAAAATGGATCTTCACTTTCATACAGATATCCAAAATGAAGGTTTAATTAAAATGCGTTCAAATTTAACGAAATGACAAAAAAGGAACCTGTGAATGACCTCAGGTTCCTTTTCATTTCTGAGATGAACTAAAACTCAATACCGCGAACTTTTGCAAAAACCATTGTATCTCTCAAAGTACCATCTTGCGCACACTTCTCTTGTCGAAGGATTCCTTCTAACGTGAACCCCTGACGTTCAGCAACTCGCGCGCTACGTGTATTGCGTCCGTCACAACGAATTTCAACTCGATTAGCATGCAACTCATGTATGGCATAGTTCGTGATGGCGGCTACGGCTTCCGTCATATAACCTTTATGGCTGAAAGGTGTACGCAACCAATAACCGATTTCAAATTTGCGAGCTTCCCAGTCAATGCGATGTAAACCGCTGCTGCCAATAAGCTGACCGGTTTCCTTCAGAAACAGTAGTAATCTGAGATCTGTCCGATCTAAAAATTCCAGCCTGGCTCGTCGGATGTTTATTTCGGACTCTTCAACAGTGGGCATTTGTTTAGCCCACGGCATCCAGGGACGCAATTCATCCATACTTTCTCTAATTGCTTCGTTAACCATCGCACCATCTCCCCATAAGGGAGCTCTTATTAGCAAACGTTCACTCTCAAAGCTCTCTGGTATCGTATATAAAATCGGGCTGGATGCTTGAATGCTCATCGCAAATACCTCCTATCGAAATGGTTAAACTTTTCTCTTCCACAAATTTTCTCCACATCCATGAAACAATCCTTCCCTTCCTTCCCCTTTGAAGCAGAAATTCATTTCTAAATAATGAATTATTCGAATATATTGGGTTCAAGCAATTGTACGGAAATGGACAGGAGGTAAACGCTTATGGAATATTGTTCTACGACAGAGCCGTCTAAGCGGATATCAGATTTGATAGCTCTTGTAAAAGAAACCTACGATGTCCTTCAACGGGAGTCGGATCTGACCCCTTCAAATTCCGCGATCACGAAACCGATTTCTATTTTCACAGAGGCACTCAGGCAAGTATACACACCAGAAGAAGTCAAGTATGTGATGGAGAATATTGAAGTCGCCACACGCCAAAAAGGGTTGCTTGCCAAGCTGTCCGAAGCCGAGTACGGCATGGAATTGTTCGACTCGCGACGCCTCTGCGATCAGCCCGAATTCGGATTAGCGAGCTTATTCCAATATAAAAACTGGGGGAATTATGACAGTCTTGTTGGCGAGGAATTGAAACAGCTGCGCAGGATCATTCGGTCCGAGGAGATTTCTACGCCTATTGTTTTTGTCGGAAGCGGGCCTCTGCCGCTGAGTGCGATACTGCTCCATCTTAGATGGAATGTGAGCGTCATCTGTGTGGATATGGATCCGGATGCTTGCGAGGCTGCATGTTCCATAATGGAACGCATTCATTTAAACGATAACGTGCAAGTCGTGCAAGGAGATGGTGCGGACTTCGATTATGCTTCTTACCAGCATGTTTTTATTGCAAGCCTTGTTACGCAGAAAGATAAAACACTTGAACAAATCCGCCGGACGAATCCGAATG
This sequence comes from Paenibacillus sp. FW101-FHT12H11, assembly GCF_058790355.1. NCBI lineage: Bacteria > Bacillati > Bacillota > Bacilli > Caryophanales > Paenibacillaceae > Paenibacillus > Paenibacillus sp. FW101-FHT12H11. The sequence continues at coordinate 464,569 of NZ_JBYTCO010000005.1, forward strand.
CCTTGGTCGTTATACGGACAGCGGAAGGCATCCGTCAGCTCATGTATGAAGCGATTAACGAGGAAGCGATCGCCGCGGCTGGATGGCGACTCCTTGGCCGGACATCGCCGATAGCAAATCGAGTAATCAATTCAGCTCGCTTCTATCGGCTTTGTCCCGAATGATATACCCTTGACCCAATTCTATCTGCGTAAAGCCTGCCATATGGCGAGCTTGGAACCCAATCGGTTCTTGACTTCCTGCAAGCAAGAAATTTTGAATATCAGCTGAGCCTTCTGATGGTAGAATAAATGCTTTTATATAAGCAAATTCCTCACTTAGCGTTGAATGAATAGCGGTCACGAGTTGGTCATTGTCGCCTTTACCAAACAGATTCATGACGATCAGTCCCGAAGGATCAAGCTTTTCTTTGCAAATTTCAAAAAATGGCTTCGAAATCAAATGCGTAGGCGTTCCTTTTTCAGTAAAAGCATCCAAGACAATTGCATCATAATCATGTTTCTTTTCATCCGCAAGGATTTGACGGCCATCACCTATTCTGACATTATCCTTCCTATATCCAAAAAACTTTGTACTCAACTCCACCACAGTCTGATCTATTTCTACTACCTTGCATTGCTCTTCAGAAAAATAGCCAGCTATCGTCCCAATCCCGTGTCCGACAATAAACATTTTCTCGATAGACGGGATGTTATATTCAATTAGATGAATCATAGCTCGTGGATATTCAAATAAGATATGTGTCGGATTATTCAAATCCATCGCACCTTGGATGGCGCTGTTAGAAAACTCCATGACTCGAAACCTTCCCTTTTCACCATACAGCTCAGTAGTGTCGTAAACGGAAATCTCATGATTAGGGCTAGAAGTTTTGAAAAGTAACTCCAAGTTATTGATTCCTTTCTGGTTGGTCTGCTTTTTCTTTCACAAAGCTAACGAATTTCTGCGTGGCCGGGGACAGAAACCGGTCTTTTTTGATATGCAGTCCAACTTCCCATAACCAACCTTCCTCTTGGATTGGTATCCATTGTAGACCTTCCAGGTGCAATCCAGATGTTTTGGGCAGCACAGAAACGCCAAGTCCTGCCGCTACGAAACCGGCCACCGTTGGAAGGTCCTCCGCATCGTAGGTGGACGCGAGGGTGAAATTCATGTGATGGACACGGGTGAGAAGCGAATCTCTTAAAGAGCAGTTATGCTTCAAGCCAACGAACGGCTCCCCTGTAATTTCTTTTAAGCTGATGGATTCCCTGCCCGCAAAACGATGATCGGAAGAGACCACCAAATACAACGGCAGCGAAAGGATTGGTACCCATTCGTAGGTGTCGCTGACGGGTCTTTCCGAGGTAATCATTACATCGGAGAAGCCCTTCTCGACCTGCTCCAGAATCGCCCCCTTATCTCCCTGTGTCAACTCGAAGGTGATTTTCGGGTTAGCTTTCTGGTATTCACGTATCAATTGAGGAATTAAACCTACACCTAATATATTTAAATAAGAAAGATAGATGATCCCCGACTCAGGATTGGAACATTCTTCGATCTCCTGTTTTCCTCGCTCTACCTCTTGCAAAATCTTCTCAACTCGCTTCGCGAACATGGTTCCGTAACGGTTAATTTGCAGGTTTCTGCCCTTCCGCTCAAACAACGGTACGCCTAGCTCAGCTTCAAGCTTTGAAATGGAATGGCTAAGTGCAGGTTGTGTGACGGATAAAGCTTCCGCGGCTTTCGTCAGATGTTCGATCCTGGCAACTTCCAGGAAATATTCTAATTGAGTAAGCTCCATATCGCCTCTCCTTAATGCATAATAGTTATCATTCCTGCTGTTATCATACATACTGCTAATGATTGAAGCAAGGTTGAAGAATTTATATGAAAAATAATAATGTAATTTATAATTAATATGAATTAGACTTATGATTTAATTGGACTTAAGCTTATACCTGTGACCAAGACTCACATCATCAGAACTTAACACACAGGAGGATAATAATAATGAAACTGTCTTCATATGAGCATGAATTTCAAGGAAAACGCGCATTAGTAACAGGTGGAACAAAAGGAATGGGCTTAGCGATCGTGAATAGGCTTGCGGCAGCCGGTGCTACCGTGCTCACAACCGCCCGCCAAATTCCAACGGATAACGAGATTCCAAACGTCCACTTTGTTCAAGCTGACATTACGAAGCCGGAAGGTACCGCGGTCATTATTCAGGCTGTCTATGAGAAACTCGGCAGTATCGACATTTTGATTAATACGGTTGGCGGTGCCTCCACTCCTCCTGGCGGTGCTTTGGCATTGACGGAGGAAGACTGGATGGAAACTCTAAATGTGAACCTTCTTGGTTCCGTACGCTTGGACAGGGGCTTGCTGCCGCTAATGGTCGAGCAAGGCAAAGGTGCCATTATTCACGTAAGCTCCATTCAGCGAAAAATGCCGCTGTACGAAACAACTTTGGCTTACGCTGCATCCAAAGCGGCCCTTACCACTTACAGCAAGGGCCTATCCAAGGAATTTTCCCCGAGAGGGATTCGCGTAAATACGATAGCACCCGGCTTCATCCAAACAGAAGCGGCGGATCGTATGATTGACCGTATCGCTACTGCGGCTGGAAGCCGCGAAGCCGCTCTGGAAGAACTGATGAATTCCCTCGGAGGCATTCCGATTGGGCGTCCGGGCTTGCCGGAGGAAGTGGCTGAGCTTGCCGCCTTCCTGGTGTCTGACCGTGCAGCTTCCATTACAGGAAGCGAATATGTGATTGACGGCGGGACGTTATCAACCATTTGATTTTTATTAGATTAAATAAAAAGAGCTCTAAGGTCTTGAAATTCCTTAGAGCTCTTTGCAATCACTTTCCTAAGTCTGCAATCGCGCTTGCGAGTCTCTCTCTTGTCTCCGTAAATCGTTCCCTTGCGCCAACATCCAACGGATCTATCCATGAGAACCCATCATTCTCATATCTAGCCCAGATGTGCATGTGAAAGTGCCCTAAATCGCTAAACTTTCCCCCATTTTGCATCATGCTGATTCCATCCGGGTGGAATAACGTTTTTAATCCTTTCGATAAGTTAGCTGAGGCTTTCATCACAGATTGGGCAGTTTCCAAGTCCAAATCGTCAACGTCCGCATAATGTTTTTTAGGCAAAATAATGCTATGTCCCTCACTGCATGGGTCAATCACTAAGATGCACGTCACGTGTTCATCCTCGTATACAACATGAGTTGGCTCAAGACCATGTGCTAATCTACAGCCTAAACACTCTAAATCATGATTCATTGACACTCATTCCCTCCTGAAACTGCCTTAGGCCAAATTTTTCTTATAAAATTCTTCACTGCTTCCGTGCTATCCTGCCTTCCAATGGAAAAAGGCAACCAATCCACATGGAAAGGCTGCCTTCTAGCATAGTTTTATGGAATTCAACGATTATTTCAGTACTTTTAGCATAGCCCATATGATGCCAAGATGATTAACTAAATGCAGCACAGTTGAAACAATCAACTCTCCATAATTATCACCTTTCAAAAAATTTTCTTTCACAGGTTCTTCCAACTTATCCTTCAACAACTCATGAATCTGATTACGCTGTTCTTTCAACTGAGCGATTAATATGGCCCATGCTGGCGGTTCTTCTTGCCAATGGGATTGTCTTGAGCCGTAGGCAAATAGCTGCTGGTAATTGGCTGGAAGGACGAGTGGCTGCTCGGAAAGACCGAAAACATGAAATTCAGTAACCGTCAGTACATGTCCTAGGTGCCAATGTATACTGTTGACAAAACCTTCAGGAACAACCTTTCGTTTGTCTTCTGGGCAACTTTCAACCAATTCAATGAATTGTTCGAGATGTTTATCTAAAATATGGAAAATAAAATCGTTTCTCATTTGCTCAACTCTCCTAAGTTAGAATAATCATTCTCAAGAAATATACAACACCTTCTCCTATCTTGCATAATACATATTGCTGATATTGAATATCTCATATCCTGATATCAAAATATAAGTAGTTGTTAATTCTATTACTGGCATTCTTTTTGAGCAACTCATGATAGAATTAGGCAATATAACTTAGGTGTAAAAGGGGATGCAAGGAATGACAGCAGTCGCAGACTGGAGAAATGGCGCTAATGGCCAACCGTTTATCGCCTCTTTTAGCGGAGGAAAAGATAGTGTCCTTGCGCTTTATAAAGCAATGAAAGTAGGAAAAGCTCTTGGCCTGATCGTTATGCTGGAGGAGGAAGGAAAACGTTCCCGATCACACGGGACACCACCCGATCTTATACGGGCTCAAGCCGAATCCATTGGTTTGCCTGTCTACACGGCACCGGCAAGTTGGGCTGATTACGAAGAAGTGTTTATCCACCTTTTAGAAGATGCTAAAAAGCAAGGTGCGGAGGTGCTAGTCACGGGAGATCTTGAGTTGACGGCTCATGGTTGTTGGCAGGACAAAGTATCGAGCATTGCCGGATTAAAACTAGGTATGCCGCTATGGGAAATGGATCACCGTGAAACCGTTGAGGAATTCATTCGCTTAGGTTTTGTTTCAATTGTTGTTACCGTTAATTTAGCGTTAGGAATGCGGGAAGATGATCTTGGTCGAACGTTAACCCTAGCTTTTGTGGAGGAGCTTGTAACCCACGGGATTGATCCTTGTGGCGAGGGAGGCGAATTCCATACCACGGTCATTGATGGTCCCCTTTTCAAACATCGCATAAGCGTTCACAAAGGAGAAATTGTCACGCACGGCGAATATGCCTTTTTGCCTTTGACGCTAAACCAGGTCTAATAGCGACTACCCATGAATTTCCGTTTATATACAGTTTATAAATGCAAGTTATAATCCACAGTAATTCATTATGTAGGAGGAATTGCATTGGAACTGACATTCAGTGAGCGTAATTCTGAAGTTCTGGCAGTCGAGGCAAGCGGGCTCTCCAAAGCTTTTGGCCAAAATCGTGCGGTCGATGGCGTGAATTTGAGCGTACCGGCGGGTACCATCTATGGCGTGCTTGGTCCTAATGGCGCCGGCAAGACGACCACCATTAACATGCTGGCAACGTTACTTCGACCCGACGGAGGGTCGGCGAAAATTTTCGGCCATGATGTTGTGAAAGAGTCGCAGATTGTTCGTCAACTAATCGGCGTGACCGGCCAGTATGCATCGGTAGATGAGTCGCTTAGCGCGACAGAGAACCTGATGATCTTCTCCCGGCTTCTTGGTCTAAGCCGCGCAGAGGCCAGGAACAAAACAGGGGAGTTGCTTGAGGAATTTGGCTTGACCGAAGCCGCGAAACGGCCCTTGAAAAACTTCTCCGGCGGTATGCGCCGCCGACTGGATCTGGCGGCGAGCCTTATCGCGCAGCCCCCTCTTATTTTCCTCGATGAACCTACGACAGGTCTGGATCCACGCACACGTTCACAAATGTGGGACACGATCCGCCGGTTGGTGAACACAGGTTCTACCATCCTTTTAACCACACAGTACCTCGAAGAAGCCGATCAACTCGCCGACCGAGTAGCGGTTATCGATCGCGGGCGTGTAGTCGCTGAAGGAACTGTGGATGAATTGAAAGCCTCTGTAGGCACCTCATCTTTGCAATTAATCGTGAGCAATCTGCAAGATATCGAGGTTGCCTGCCGGATCATCGAGCAAGTGCTCAAGGTTCGCCCGACGGTCACGTCTGGAAAAATTACAGCACCCATGACCCACGCAGATCTTGTCACGGACCTGCTGATTGCCTTGCGAGAAGCAGGCATTCATTTGGCGGAGATGAGTGTGCAGAAGCCAACCCTTGATGAAGTATTTTTAACCATTACCGGTCAAGGCGTTGGGGATACTTCCCAGCTATCCGATGAGTCGCACAGCAGACAGGAGGTCCGCGTATGAAGAACACTGCGATTCTACCGCCTGCTGAGCGTAAATTGAAGAACCATACAAGCTTCAGCCAATCGGTGCGCAACTCGTTAACGATGGCTTATCGAGGACTTCTGAAAATTCGGCGCACGCCTGAACAATTGTTCGATGTCACCCTGCAGCCCATTATTTTCACGCTCATGTTCACTTACATCTTCGGCGGCGCCATATCGGGCGACGTAGTGAGCTATTTGCCCGTCATTATTCCTGGCATTCTCGTGCAGACCGTTATCACGACCTCCATTGTTACAGGTGTCCAACTGCGGGAAGATATGGATAAAGGCGTATTCGACCGATTCAAGTCACTGCCTATCGCGAGGATTGCACCTTTGGCGGGAGCACTCTTAGCTGATACGATTCGATATACTATTGCTACAGTTCTCACCTTCTCCATGGGTTTTATCATGGGCTATCGTCCTGAGGGTGGTTTGGGACATGTGGCGATCGCTGCGCTTCTTGTTATCTTCTGCTCTTGGGCGATCAGCTGGATCTTCGCCTTCTTCGGTGTGATTGCCCGAACAGCCTCAAGCGTTCAAGGGATATCGATGCTTGTACTCTTCCCTCTTACGTTTCTATCCAATGCCTTCGTACCTGTGGATACCATGCCAGGCTGGCTTCAATGGTTTGTTAAAATCAATCCGATCTCTCACCTCGTCTCCGCCGTAAGAGAACTTGCCAACGCGGGCACTGTCGGCTGGGATCTCGCCATCTCGCTTTTCGGAGCGATTGTCATTGTGGCCATCTTTGCACCTATCACAGTAATTGCCTATATGCGCAGAACTTAAAAGATAATACAGCAAGGCTGCCACTCAGCTACGTGGCAGCCTTATTCATCGTTAGAAAGTTGCAGGGGACATAAAATAGGAATACCATAAGTTCGTCATCAAGACATCGAGAAGCACAAAATAAAACAATTCCAAACCAATATTACGATCATCCAGCCCTTTTCTCCATAGCCGCGTACTTCCATAAGCAAGTAAAGCCATAATCATCAGCATAAATAAGTAACTCAAGATTGGTTGGAAGACTTCAGGCATCACTTGGAGCGCCTCAGCTTTGCGGTAATCTCGTATAAATAGTGCCTTAACTCCAACGTACATGCCAAGTGATATGAAAAAATGCAACCGCGGGCGGGAATCGTATTGATGCTGCCAAAAAGCGCTGAGCACCAGCAGATAGATACCTGGCAAGAAGATCCACTTCAGGCTTAGAAACCAGGTGACGAGGCTGATCCCCCATAGCAGCGGTACATTCTCGGCAGCTGTTCGCAGGTCATCTGCTGTAAGCCGGTTCATCCTCTCCCGGTAAGGCTGTTGATCTGTCGCATAGTAGACACGGTAAGACGCTTCGTTCACTGAATCAAGCCAAACAGCTAAGCGAGTATCCGAACTTTGCACAAGCTTAGGATATTGAGCAAATCCGCCATTTTGACTGATTTTTGTTGATGATTCCAGCTGAGTTTCATGAAAACTTAATTGATACACCTCTTGGCTGCTCAAGCGTCGATTTTTTTCATAAACGGATGAAACGATAAGTGTGGCTTCGCCAGTATCTGTTTCAGCGAAGATAGGTTGTAAGATTGTATCTGAGTCACTGGTCTCCGAGCCTGGAAGATCTATTCGCTCATCTTGTACATCAGCAGGTTGATCCCAAGGAAATGTGAGCATCTGTAAACTACTCTTCCCTGATTTAGCTGAGCTGATCGTATAGGCGACCCTGAGTAAAGAGTTGTCTGCATACAACGTATAATCCTCTAAATACCTATTAACCAACTCCAGATCCTTGAGCTTCTCCATGACGACCGTTTTCCCGGATTTGGTATCCAGTTTGGCAACGTGCAGGGCAGTATTCCCTTCCCTACTAGTCGCATAAACAGCGGACAGCAAGCCGTTTTTATCCATAAAACCTTGTACCTGTTTAATTCCACTAGCGTTCAGCTTTATCCAATTTGGTGCTTCCTCTCCAGACGATATGCCCACAATGAGTGCCTCATCGTTATACGTGAGAAGTATAGTTTTGTCCGTTCCCGCCTGTAGGGCCTGAAAGCCATTTATTTCGGTTTCAGTCAGCAATTTTCTCGGGGACCAATTCCCATTGTCCCATTCACTCGCATACAACTTGTTGCTTGCACCGATCCAAACGGCTTTTGCCTCACCAATAAGGCGATAGGACTGGAAAATCTCCGCGTCCGGCACAGGTCGCACTACTGAGCTGCTCCGGCCTTCATTGTCAATCTTCACATAGATCAGTTCATTTCCTGAACGATAGGCAAAAGATTGGTTCCCGGTCATTTGAACAGGACCTGCCTGGGAAGCGAGCTCAGGCAATAAAGTCGCCCGTCCATAAGGCTCTGCGAACGGCATCACCTGTTCTCTGGCCAACATCACCGTATGTATGATTCCGATCAAGAGCATGGCCGCCAGAAATGGCACGACAGTAAATAACTTCCATAAGGTACGGTTTCTCAATCCAAGGCTCCTCATCTTTGTGTTTGTCTAACAGCTTATTAGACGTAAGTACCTTTCCGATTGTTGCGCAAATAAAAGAAGCCGCAATTATACGGCTTCCTTCTTACACACGACTATGCGATTTATTCGTTGTTTTCCATCCATTGAAAATGGAAGCTGCCTTTTTTATCTACACGCTCAAATGTATGGGCTCCAAAATAATCCCTTTGTGCTTGCAATAAGTTAGCAGGCAGTCTTTCTGTGCGGTAACTATCGTAGTAGGCTAACGCGGAAGCAAACGCAGGAACCGGAATCCCTCTTGTCACAGCTACCGAAACAACTTTTCTCCAAGCATCTTGATAATTGTCTACGATTTTGCCGAAGTACTCGTCGAGGAACAAGTTTTTCAATGCAGGGTCACGATCATAAGCATCCTTGATATTTTGTAAAAATCTTGCGCGGATAATACAGCCGCCGCGGAAGATCATCGCAATGTTTCCGTAGTTCAAGTCCCAACCGTACGCGTCAGAAGCGGCTCTCATTTGGGCAAAACCTTGCGCATAGGAAGCGATTTTGCTTGTGTAGAGTGCTTTGCGAACAGCTTCAATGAATTCTTTCGGGTCACCGTCATAGCTTGACGCCGCGGGACCATTCAGACGTTTACTTGCAGCAACACGCTCTTCTTTCATGGCTGAGATAAAACGGGCGAACACAGATTCAGTAATAATGGACAATGGCACTCCCAAATCCAATGAGCTTTGGCTTGTCCATTTTCCTGTTCCTTTTTGTCCAGCGGAATCAAGGATCACATCCACCATCGGTTTGCCCGTTTCCGGATCTTTTTTCGCAAAAATATCGGCTGTGATTTCGATCAGATAGCTATCAAGCTCGCCATTGTTCCATTCCGTGAAAATGTCATGTAATTCGCTTGTACTTAAATTGAGTACATCCTTTAATAAGTGATACGCTTCCCCAATAAGCTGCATATCACCGTATTCAATGCCGTTGTGAACCATTTTAACATAATGCCCTGCGCCGTCTGCTCCAATATAGGTGGAACATGGATCACCGTTCACTTTGGCCGAAATAGCCGTTAAGATTGGCTCAACCAATTCGTACGCGTCTCTTTGTCCCCCTGGCATGATCGCAGGTCCATTCAGAGCCCCTTCTTCACCGCCCGAAACACCCGCACCGATAAAACGGAATCCCTTGGCTTGAAGTTCTTTATTTCTCCGCTGCGTATCAGGGAAATAAGCGTTACCGCCATCGATGAGGATATCTCCTGGGCTTAAGTAAGGGATAAGTGAATTGATCGTATCGTCCGTAGGTTGGCCTGCTTTAACCATAATTAAGATTTTACGCGGCGACTCAAGGGATTGTACGAATTCTTCAGCGCTGTAAGTACCTACAAAGTTCTTTCCTGGCGCTTCCTCCAAAAGTTCATTCGTTTTCTCTGGTGAACGGTTATATAAAGCAACGGAGAAACCTTTGCTTTCGATATTCAATGCCAAGTTTTTCCCCATAACGGCCAATCCAACTACGCCAATTTGCTGTTTGCTCATCGTAATTTCCTCCTCTTATTTTTGCTCAGTTGCAGCAATACGTTTTTGTAGTTCGGCTTTTTGCGCTTCAAAACCAGGTTTGCCTAGTAGAGCGAACATATTGACTTTGTATGCTTCTACGCCAGGTTGATCAAACGGGTTTACACCAAGCAGCAAGCCGCTGATGCCGCATGCTTTCTCAAAAAAGTACACCATTTCGCCATACGTATACTCATTCAGTGCATCCAATTCAACGATCAGATTCGGAACGCCTCCGTCAACATGGGCAAGTCGCGTGCCTTCCGCCGCCTTCTTGTTCACTTCGTCCATCGTCATGCCTGCAATAAAGTTCAAACCATCCAAATTGGCGGAGTCCTTTTCAATTGTCAACTCGATTTTCGGCTGCTTCACAGAAAGCACCGTTTCGATCAGATCGCGACGACCTTCTTGGACATATTGACCCATGGAGTGCAAATCAGTCGTGAAATCCACAGACGCCGGATATAGACCCTTCTGGTCCTTGCCTTCGCTCTCGCCGAACAACTGCTTCCACCATTCGGAAACATAATGTAAGGACGGCTCAAAATTCGCCAACAGCTCAATGCTTTTCCCTTTACGATAAAGGGCGTTTCGAACCGCTGCATACTGATAGCTTTCATTGGTAGCCAGGTCAGCATTATTGTATTTCTGTGCAGCCGCCGCGGCTCCAGCCATCATTTGATCAATGTCGAGCCCCGCCGCAGCAATCGGCAGAAGTCCTACCGCAGTAAGTACGGAATAGCGGCCGCCTACATCGTCGGGAATGACAAAGGTTTCATAGCCCTCTTCATCAGCCAGCTTTTTCAAAGCACCTTTAGAAGAGTCTGTTGTTGCATAGATGCGTTTTTTCGCTTCTTCCTTCCCATACTTTTTCTCCATATAATCTCGCAGGATACGGAATGCGATAGCCGGTTCCGTTGTTGTTCCCGATTTGGAGATGACGTTCAAGGAAACATCTTTATCTTTCAGCAGTTCCAATAAGTGCGTGATATACGTGGAGCTGATATTTTGACCGGCAAAATAAACTTGTGTATGTCCATCCATTTGATTATGAAAAGTGTGAGACAACGCTTCGATCGCGGATCTTGCGCCTAAGTAGGAACCGCCAATACCAATGACGATCAAGGCATCGGAATTGGCACGAATGCGCTGTGCAGCCTCTTTGATTCTTGCAAACTCTTCTTTATCATATTGAAGCGGCAGATTCACCCAGCCGAGATAATCGGAGCCCGGACCTTTCTTCTCATGAAGCATGTCATGCGCCACTTTTACAAACTCACTGAAGTAATCAACTTCGTGCTGCTGAACAAACGGTAATGCGCTGGAATAATTAAATGAAATAGCCATGTGGAACCTCTCCTTTTAGACCTGCATGCAGGGAATAAATCGTCAATTAGTTTGTATGATGGGCAAAATATTTTTCTTCACTTGGTTTATTTACTTGCTCATTCTTGGAGTCAAACCACCAATGATGGCCATTCGCCGCCAATAAGGCATCGGATTCAGCGGGACCATTCGTGCCCGCGGCATAAAGATGAAGCGGTACTAAATTTTCTTGGAAAGCATCCAGGATCGGTTGAACCCATGCCCAAGCCAATTCGACTTCGTCCCAATGCGCAAAGAACGTAGGATCTCCTTGCAAAGCATCATAGATCAAGTTTTCATAAGCTTCGGGAACATCCTCCTGACTTTCGTGAAAGTCGATTTGGATAGGTTTGTATTTCCCGTTCTTGGAAGGATCTTTCGAATTTAATTGCAGCGTGATACTTTCATTTGGACTAATTTCAAATACCAAAAGATTGGGCACTTGGCTTTCGTCATGATGTTGGGTCAGATTCGTATTCGGCTCTTTAAATTCGATGACGATCCGTGTTGATTTCTCATGCATTCTTTTTCCTGTCCGGATATAAATCGGAACGCCCCGCCAGAAGAAATCGTCGATCTGCAATTTAGCGGCAATAAATGTATCGTTCATGGATGTGCTCGCAATCCCCGGCTCCGAGGTATAACCTACGACTTGCTTACCTCCAATCGAACCTTCTTTGTATTGCCCGCGGATCACACTCGCACCAACATCCTGTTTAAGCAGCGGTTCGAGGTTTTCCATCACTTTTTTCTTCTTAAACCGAACCAACTCGGAGTTGCTGACATTAGGCAGGTGCATGGTAAGCATCATTAGCAATTGCAGCATATGGTTTTGGAACATGTCTCTTACCGCGCCAACATGATCGTAATAGCCTGCTCTCTCTTCAACACCAACAGTTTCGTTTGCCGTAATCTGAACGTTGGCAATGTAATTATTAGCCCATATCGCGTGAAGGACTGGATTGGACTGCTGGATAACCTCAAGTTTTTGCACCATGGGTTTGCCAAGATAATGATCAATACGAAAAATTTCATTTTCGGCAAAAGCTTTGCTTAACTGCTGATTTAAATCCCGAGCGGATTGTAAATCATGGCCAAATGGTTTCTCAATTACCAGGCGTTTCCAACCATCTGCGGAACCTAGACCACTTTCTTTGATATTCGCAGCAATCTTTTCAAAATATTCAGGTCCTACAGATAAGTAAAACATGCGATTCGGTAAGATACGGAGTTCTTCTTCCCGTTGTTCAATGAGCTGCAGCAGCTTCTGATAATCTTCTTTACGATCTATGTCAAGTACACTGTAACGAAATGTGCGTAAGAAGTTTTTCAATAAGTCAGGATTGTTTGCTTTACGCCTGGAGAAAGTATGGATAGATTGTTCGACATTCGCCTGGAAGGCTTCATCTGAAAGCTCTCTTCTTCCCAGACCAATTAAAGAGAAGGATTCCGGTAGTTTATTATCGACAAACAAATTAAATAGTGCGGGGTAAATCTTTCTTTTGGCTAAATCCCCTGTCGCTCCAAATAAGACAAATGTAGTAGGTTCCATTTTCTTCTCTTCTCCTTCCAACAGAACTCCCTCAATCAGTTAGCAGCTCTGGTTTCTTTTTCGTAACTCCACTATAATATAATTACCACCTATAAAAGAAATCATTATATTTCAGAGGAGATATAGACCTCATCTATGATAAATAATTACGAATTGTACAAAGTTTTTTATTGGGCAGCGAAAACAGGCAGTTTAACACAGGCTGCCAAAGCCCTGTATATAACCCAGCCAAGCGTTAGCCACGCCATCAAGCAGCTGGAGGACAGCTTTGGTCTCTCTTTGTTTTACAGGAATTCCAAAGGTGTTGCTTTAACGCAAGAAGGTGCGATTCTATATTCCTACATCGAGCAGTCTCAGAACTTCATATCGAGAGCTGAGGAGAAGATGGCGGCGCTCAAAAATCTGGACAGCGGCGAACTGCGGATCGGCGGAAGCGACTCTCTTTTCAAACATTACTTACTCCCGTATTTGGAAGAATTCCACCAAAATCACCCAGGGATCAAGCTGCATTTGAATCATGGAACTACACCGGAAATTATCTCTTTTCTTAAAGAAGGCAGGATTGATTTGGGCGTTGTTCGTATGCCGATTGTCGATGCCCAACTTGAAGTACGGGAAAGCATTCAGCTTAAAGATTGCTTTGTGGCGGGGCCGCGTTACGAACAATTGAAGGGCGAGACATTATCCCTGGAAATGCTGCTGCAATATCCCGTCATTCTATTCTCGCGCAACAGCCGGGCACGAATGGCCATTACGGAATTATTCCAAAGCTACGGGTATAAGCTTAAGCCTGAAATTGAGGTCGGCAGCGTAGAGCTTCTCATCGAGTTTGCACGGAAAGGACTAGGGATCTCCTACGTGACGAAGGAATTTATTTCGAAAGAGCTGGAAGAAGGCTCCCTCTTCGAAATTCAATTGGATGTCAAGCTGCCGCCTACTCATGTAGGGATTATGACGATGCGCAACATGCCTCTATCTATTTCAGCAAGAAGGTTCATAGAGTTGGTTCAATAGAGTTCAAACAAAAAAGAGGCTCTCCCTCCGTCATGAAATGACTTTGGGACTGCCTCTTTTTTTGCTGTAATTTATTAACTAGATGGGATGATACGAAAGCTTTTATCCAAATTAACAAGCATCATAAAATTGCGATTGAACGTGAATATCCGTTTCACTTGATAATAGGACATGGTCACAGCAGTGAATGCTTCACTTAGCGAGAACCGCAGTTCGGGTCTGTCCAGTAATAATCTGCGCGATTCCATTTCGAATTCAGGGCTGCTGGAGATCAGTGTCAACTTGCCTTTGCTCACGGCTTTATCGATTGCACTCAGAAAATATTCGGCCCGCTGGTAGCTGTACGCATTGCGCAGCCATTCGTGAAGATCAAATATAATCGAGTTCGTCGTCACGTAATTACGTTCCAGATCATGAAAATCCAGAAACAAAGAACGAGCTTTTGCATAACTGGGATCCTCAGGGTTCATGAACGCGGCTAAAGCTGTACCATCCAGGAAAATGGCATCCTGTATATTCATGTGGTTATCCATATGTCGTCAGCACTCCTAATCCTCTAATTTGCAAATGCCATCCAAATACAATAGCGGGTTATCTTCCTTTTGATCCACCGAGATGTGGGTTATTTCATAAGGGGAGCTTTCCAGGTATTGGGCAATGATGTTGTTGACGATTTCCTGTACAGTCGTATGCTGCATATTAGCGATTACTCTCAGTTGATCATATGTGTCAGGACTCAATTCTAATGTGTCTTCATCTTGCTCGTCACTTCTTGAAGTAATGAATTCGGAAGCGGTAGATTTCGCTTTTTCGAGTTGATTTTGAATGAAGCGTTTGTAAGTATTCGCCATCTTGATTCACTCCTTAATTATGCATAGCTTTTAAACGATTCGTCGTATTTTGTCGATTTCAGGGGGTGGTGTCGAAACTAAAAAGATAAATTTTCCATCATCCCGTGTAAAATCGTGCGAAGCGCGCATAATAACAAAAAGACATGCAGGGAGATCTTCTATGACACCAGAGCAACAGCATGTATACGAGGAATTATTAAATAAAGAGAAGTCGCTGTCCCACTCCTGGATCGATTATTGGGTCCAATATTCCAACGCCCAGACATGGGAATTTTGGGTCAATATGGCTATGTTCGTTTTTCCCTTAGTCATACTCTGGTTCGTTCTCGATCGTAAGAAAGCGTTGCAAATCGGATTCTATGGCTTCAGCGTACATGTCATGGCTACCTATGTTCATCTGTATGGTGAACGAAATTATATTTGGGGATTTCCCTATAAAATCATGCCTTACTTGCCAACAAGTATCACGATGGATGCTGCTTTTAATCCGGTTGTGCTGATGCTGCTCTATCAGTGGACCCTGAATCATAAAAAAAATTACTATTTATTTGGCGCACTGATGTGTGCCGCCTTCGCTTTTGTCTTAAAACCATTGTTATCCACCGTGGATTTATTTCATCTGTACGGCAAAATGAATTACTTTTATTTATTTCTGCTTTACTTCCTGGTTACGGTCCTTGCCAAGCTGATAACGGATTTGTTTCTTTATTTTCAAAGAAATCCTAGGAATGCCTAGTAAAAGAAAGGCTCTATCCCCTTGAGCAGTCGAGGGTTTAGAGTCTTTTTTTCGCAGCTCGTATACAGCACTTTTTTCTAATAGAGAAGAATAAAACCGCCTTTTTTCCAGTTTTAACAAATACCTAGGATGACAATTTGCCAAAATCGGAGTAATGTTCAAGTGAGGGGCTGACCACGGAAAAAGGAGTGTACACGATGGGTTTTATGAAGATTTATGTCAGCAAGCACTGGAAACTATTTCTGGTTGCTGTCTTTTTCGTGACGTTGGAAGCGCTCGCGGATTTGCTGCAACCAACGATTATGTCCCACATCTTGGACGTGGGTGTTGCGGAGAAACGGCTGGATTACGTGCTCCGTATGGGCGGATTAATGCTGATCATCACCGCGTTCGGGGCTGTTGCAGCCTCGATGCGCAATATTGTGGCAAGCCATGTTTCACAGAAATTCGGCACGGAGTTAAGAAGGGATTTATTCGAAAAAATCCAATCGCTCTCGTTCGCGAATATCGAGCAATTCGAACGCGCGTCATTAATTACGCGATTAACGAATGATGTGACGCAGGTGCAAAATTTTGTCAATGGACTTATGCGCATTTTTGTCAAAGCTCCCCTTCTGTGCATCGGGAGTCTCATTATGGCCGTGCGACTTAACCCTAATTTGTCCGTCGTACTGCTCATCGTTGTCCCGGTCGTCGGCGTGCTCGTTGCGTTGAACTTGAAAGTGGGTTTTTCCCGATTTGTAGGCGTGCAAAAGGCGCTGGACAGCGTCAATCGGGTTATGCGGGAGTATCTATCCGGCGTACGCGTCGTCAAAGCTTTTAACCGGTTCGATCACGAGACGGGTAAGTTTCAACAGGCCAATATCGAGTATCAGAACAGATCCATAAAGGTGACGAGGCTGCTGGCTATTTTTAACCCCTCTATCCTGCTCAGCGTCAATTTCGGGATCGCTGCCGTATTATGGCTGGGAGCCTGGCGCGTGAATAACAGTCAAATGCAAGTCGGACATATCGTAGCATTCGTCAATTACATGACACAAATTTTGTTTGCGCTGATGACGATTTCCATGGTTTTCAACTTATTCGTGCGAGCTAAAGCCTCCGCCAATCGAATCGGCGAAGTTTTCGATCAGGTCAATACCATGACATGGGACGTCGCTGCTGCACTGCCAACGGGTCGTCAAGGATGTCAGATTGATTTTGAAAACGTTTCGTTTGCCTATGAGGGTGCATCTGGAGATCCTGTGCTGAAAAATATTAACTTCACCTGCCTGCCCGGTGAAACCATTGGTATCATCGGATCTACCGGATCAGGGAAAAGCAGTCTTGTGAGCCTTATCCCCCGATTCTATGATACGAGCGCCGGTACGATCCGTGTAGACGGAGTGGACATTGGAAAGCTTGATCCTGCTAAGCTGCGTGATCAGATTGCCATCGTACCACAGAAATCAATTCTGTTTAGTGGTTCGATTGAAGAGAATCTGCGCTGGGGCAATGAACATGCAACTCTTGACGAAATTATGCAAGCAGCCAAAATGGCGGAAGCCCATGGCTTTATAACTTCGTTTCCCGAGGGTTATGAAACGATGCTTGGCCAACGCGGCGTGAACCTGTCTGGCGGCCAGAAGCAGCGATTGTCGATTGCCCGTGCGCTCGTTCGCAAGCCGGATGTATTGATTCTTGACGATTGTACAAGCGCTCTGGATACGACGACGGAGACAAACATTAAAGAATCTCTGAAATCTTTCGCATCTGGTGTCACCTGTCTGCTCATTGCGCAGCGGATTACCTCGGTGATGGACGCAGATAAAATCATCGTGATGGACGACGGCGAAATTGTCGGAATCGGCACACATGAGACGTTGATGAAGAGCTGCCGCGTCTACGTAGAAATTTTCCAATCTCAATTCGGAAAGGAGCTGCCGCATCATGTCAAAGCCGAATGAAGGATCGCGTCAACCAGCCCCTGACGTCCCGATGATCACGGGGCCGATTGGTCGGGGAGGCCGCGCTCCAGCCGTGAAGCCCAAAAATTTCAAAGGCACCCTACGCCGTCTATGGTCCTATTTAGGCACCGAACGAAAATGGCTGACGATCGTCTTTCTGTTCATTATTGCCGACTCCGCCTTAACCTTGGCCGGCCCTTATCTCATTGGTGTAGCCGTTGACGCAATGGCTGTAGGCCAAGTTGACTATAGCGTACTTGATGTGACGCTGATCGTTCTCATCTCCACGTACATCGCAGATGGCGGGCTTACTTTCCTGCAGAGCTGGGTCATGGCCGGGCTGGCACAGCGCGTCGTGAAGCGACTCCGGCAAACAATGTTTGCCAAGCTGCAGAAGCTGCCTCTTGCTTTCTTCGACGGACGCTCTCACGGGGATATCATGAGCCGGCTATCCAATGATATTGACAACGTGAGCAACTCGATCTCGCAGTCCACTACACAGCTGATGTCAGGATCTATAGCCATCGTTGGTTCGTTAGTGATGATGTTGATCCTAAGCCCTACACTGACACTTGCAAGCCTCATTACCGTGCCGCTCGTGTTCTTCCTCGCCAAAACCATTACCAAGCGAACGAGCGTGTTATTCAAAGGCCAACAGGCACAACTTGGTAAGCTGAATGGCCACATTGAGGAAACGATTTCCGGACTTCTCGTTGTTAAAGCCTTTAACCGTGAGAAGAAAGCTATAGATGAATTTAATAACGTGAACGAAAAGCTTTATGAGGTTGGGCTAAAAGCGCAAATCTGGTCCGGTTTTTTAATGCCTCTCCTCAGCGTGATCAATAATATCGGCTTCTCCGCCGTTGCGATTGTCGGCGGCATTCTAGCCGTGAAAGGCCACATCACTGTCGGCGTCATTGCCAGCTTCCTGAGCTACTCGCGCCAATTTGTGAGGCCGCTTAATGAGATCGCGAACACGTACAACGTGCTGCAATCGGGTGTTGCAGGAGCAGAACGCGCTTTTGAAGTATTGGACGAAGCCGAAGAAGTTGAAGATGAGCCTGGCGCTATCGAACTGGTAAAACCCGTCGGGCATGTCTCTTTCCAGGACGTCACCTTCGGCTATCGGCCGGATATGCCGATTATCAATCAAGTCAGCTTTGATGCGCCGGCTGGCAGCAGCCTCGCGCTCGTCGGACCGACAGGCGCAGGCAAGACGACGATTGTGAATTTGGTGACCCGGTTCTATGACGCTACAAGCGGTACGATCTTGATTGACGGACGCGATATTAAATCATACACGCGTGACAGTTTACGCCGCAGCTTCGGCATCGTGCTGCAGGATACGTATCTATTCTCCGGCACCATTAAGGAGAACATCAAATACAGCAAGCCCGATGCCAGCGATGCTGAAGTGGTTGCCGCTGCGAAGCTCGCGAATGCTGATGCCTTCATTAGCCGGCTGCCGAAGCGTTACGACACCCCGCTCTCCGAGAACGGCGGTAATTTAAGTCAAGGGCAGCGCCAATTGCTTGCGATTGCGCGCGTCATCCTGGCAGATCCCTCCATTCTCATTCTGGACGAGGCAACGAGCAGCATTGATACGCGAACGGAATTGCATATTCAGGAAGCCCTCCTCTCGATCATGAAAGGGCGTACGAGTTTCATTATTGCGCATCGGCTGAATACGATTCGGGATGCGGATACGATTATGGTTATTGATCGTGGCGAAATCGCCGAGCAAGGCAGTCACAACGTTTTGATGGGCCAAGATGGCACGTATTCCCGGATGTTTTCAAATCAGTTTAAAAATCTCGAAAGTGCAGCGGAATAGACACACTACAGCCCCAGGATGCTTAGCATACCTGGGGCTGTTTTCTAGATATTATTATCTTAAAGTCCTGCAACAGCTTGGCTAACTAAGGATGACAACAGCTCGGGATCAATGGCTTGCCCTTGCTTCAGCTTCATTGTCTTTCTTTCCGGAGGACCGTCGAATAATCCGTTCGGGAAAGTTAACCCATTCGCATTAAAAATGGTGAAGCTCACTGCGTCTTTGGACGTGGATATGACGGCGGCATATTTGCCATTTTTCAAAAAATGCGGTTTCTTATATTGCATGCGTTCATGCACGTCCGGGACGACTTCCTGGACAATTTGTCGAAGTTTGACAGACATGTCCCTCTGCCACGGTTCTTTCAACGCCTCAATAAAATCAGTTACTTCCGGATTCATATTGTAACCTCTCCTTTTCTAACTTTGCTGATTTAATTTCTTCCACCCGTTTCAATAAAAGTTCCTTTTCACGTTCATTCCTTGTCATGGTTGCGGCGCGATCAAATTCCATGCAGGCCTCATCATCCCGTCCTAACTTAACCAAGAGATCACCGCGAACACTCGGTAACAAATGGTATTCCTTTAAGGATGTCTCCGACTGCAGTTCGTCGACAATCTGTAATCCGAATGCTGGACCAAACGCCATTGAAATAGCCACAGCTCGGTTTAGCTCAACAATCGGCGACGGTGATACTCTCGAAAGCGCTTCGTACAGCGCAGCAATTCGGACCCAATCCGTCTCTGCTGCCGTTCGCGCCTGTGCATGACAGGCCGAAATCGCGGCCTGAAGTGTATATGGACCAAGAGCTTTACCTAACTTCTTGCTTCGTTCTAAAGCGTTCAAACCACGGCGAATCAGTAAATAGTCCCAACGCGCTCGATTTTGCTCCATGAGAAGCACGGGTTCTCCTTCGGTGTTAACCCGTGCTTTAAACCGGGAAGATTGAATCTCCATTAAAGCGACAAGTCCATGCACCTCAGGTTCCTCCGTTGCAATCTCGGCCAGAACACGTCCGAGCCGCAATGCCTCCTGACACAATAAGGGGCGGATCCAATGCAGCCCCGAGGTTGCCGAGTACCCTTCATTGAACATGAGGTAAATGACTTCAAACACGGCAGTCAGACGGTCCTTGAGTTCCTCATTCGGCACTTCAAAGGGAACCTTTCCCGTACTCAGGGTTTTCTTGGCCCGCACGATTCGCTGGGCAATCGTTGACTCAGCAACGAGGAAAGATCGTGCAATCTCTTCCGTCGTAAGCCCGCATAACAGGCGAAGGGTCAGTGCAACTCTTGCTTCCTGCGATAGGCTGGGATGGCAAGTCATAAAAATCAATCGGAGGATGTCATCGCCGATCTCCCCGTCCCAATGTTCACTTTCTTTAAATAATTCCATCTGGTGTCCAATCTCCATATACTTTTGATCACGTCGTTTATTTCTGCGCATATGATCAATGGCTCGCCGTTTGGCCGTTGTCATCAGCCATGCGCCCGGATTATCTGGAATATTGTGATCGGACCATCGATCGAGAGCAATGACCAGAGCATCCTGGGCAAGATCCTCTGCGAGACTAACATCGCGCACCATTCGTGTTAATCCCGCGATAATTTTAGGCGACTCGATTCGCCATATGGTATCGAGGGTTCGATGAGTTCGGGACAAGTTCACGCTTTATGCTGCTCCCGTATTTGCTCGCGAAGGGCTGCGTCTTTCGCAAGTATTGCCGGATTGTCCGCCAATTCCTCCATCTCGAACACCTGTCTGAGTTCAATTTCCCCTTGGCCAAAACCATGAGGATCCGGCATGCGCATCGCCCATTCGATCGCTTCTTCCCTGGACTTAACTTCAATTAACGTGTATCCGGCGATCATTTCTTTGGCTTCAGTGAAAGGGCCATCAACCACTTTCGGTTTGCCCCCAGCTTCCGGGTAAGAAATCCGTATGCCGCTAGAGCTTGGCTGCAGGCCATCGGCAGCGAGCAAAACGCCTGCTCGGACTAATTCCTCATTATACTTTTGCATGGCGTCAAGTAGCTCTTGACTTGGCTTATTCCCTGCTTCTGAATCTGTTGTAGCTTTAACGATCATCATGAATCTCATAAATGTATCCCTCCGATTTTTGTTTTGGTTTTGCCATCTGCATGACATCTATGATAGAATTTTGCGCTCTATAAGGACAACGAATTAAAAACGGAAGAATCGACAAGTTACAAAAAAATTTTTCTACTTATTTTGATAGGTACAGAACCATTAAATCCTCATCAAAATATTGCCCGTTATACTTCAATGCTTTATGTTCAACACCATAGATTTCAAAACCTAAGGACTTGTACAATTTTTTGGCAATGACATTCTCAGACAGAACGATTAAATTGATTTGCTCCATTCCCTCATAACTGCTTGCTCTTCTAATCAATTCCAGCATCAGTTTTTTTCCTAAACCTTGCCCGCCTGCTTCCGGTGCGACATACATCCCATAGACATTTCCTTTATGGCTGCTTTTCATGCCGTTATCTTGAACAAATCTTACACTGCCAACCAGCGATCCGTTTTCATCAAAAGCGCCAAGTACAAATTTTCCAT
The DNA here is from genome assembly GCF_058790355.1 of Paenibacillus sp. FW101-FHT12H11. Classification (NCBI taxonomy): domain Bacteria; kingdom Bacillati; phylum Bacillota; class Bacilli; order Caryophanales; family Paenibacillaceae; genus Paenibacillus; species Paenibacillus sp. FW101-FHT12H11. Next base: position 486,385 of record NZ_JBYTCO010000005.1, read on the forward strand.
CCGTGGGTTTAATCCGCTCTACGAAGGTATCCAACGTTAATTGCACTTCTCTTTCATAAGTCGAGCCAAAAGCCTCAGGGCTGAGTTTCAAAGCTTTTAATCGTAATGCTTGATACAACTTGGCATCGAACTCCTCCAAAACTCTTATATTCATCACTTGACTCCTCCTGGCTTCTAATTTCCTGTCTTTTACTATTCTTCATTTCATTATTAAACCCTTTTAAGATCCAACGGCAAAAAACCTCTGAACACGGCACAATGGCCTATCCAGAGGTTTATTAACCGAACTCTTATTGTTCGCGTCTAGGAGCTAACTCAATCGCTTGCTTAATCGCTTCTTTCAGACTTTGCTCGTCCGCAATTCCTTTGCCGGCAATATCGAACGCCGTACCGTGGTCTACGCTGGTTCTAATGATTGGAAGACCAACGGTAATATTTACACCGGCTTCTAGGCCTAATACTTTGATCGGACCATGTCCTTGATCATGATACATGGCAACGATGATATCGAAGTCTCCCCGCGTCGCGCGGAAGAATAGCGTATCGGCAGGCAGAGGTCCTACGACTTGAATGCATTCTTCTTGCGCCTTCTTCACAGCAGGAACAACTTTTTCATCTTCTTCGCCATATCCAAAAAGTCCGTTCTCTCCCGCATGCGGATTGATCCCGCATACGGCAATTTTAGGCTGCGTATAGCCAGCTTTTTGCAAAGTTTCGTGAGCCATTCGAATGACTTTATAGACACGATCCGGATTGATCATACGTACAGCATCTAGAATACCAACGTGTGTCGTGACGTGGATGACTTTCAATTTTGGAGCGGAAAGCATCATGGAGAAATCCTCGGTTCCCGTCAAATCCGCCAAAATCTCGGTATGACCCGGGTAAATGTGTCCACCCTTATGAAGCGCTTCTTTATTCAGCGGAGCGGTACAAATTGCATCAATTGCTCCCGTGTTAGCCAGTTCAATCGCCTGTTTCAAATACATGAATGCGGCATGTCCGGCTTCTTTGGATACTTGGCCAATGGGAAGATCGGCCGGCAATAAGTTTAGATCATAACAGTCCACAATTCCGTGCTCAAACTGCGCTTCTTCCACAGAAGCAATTCGGCGTACACGAAGTCCAGTTTGAACGAATTGATCCGCTCTCTCCAATAATTTAGCATCACCAATGACAAAAGGGCGGCAAGTTTGATAAATCTGAGCATCTTTCAGTGATTTCATGATGATTTCCGGGCCTACACCTGCTCCATCACCCATCGTGATACCGATGATTGGTCTATTCATTGAATGTTTCCCCCTTTAATGCTTTTTTAGCCTTGGATAAGCTATGCTCTTGCCCGAAAGCTCCCGCTTTTGTAACCGCCCATACGGGTTGATTACGAACAAGGAGACCCAACGGGATCCCTGGTTCTATTTCTTTTATCAGTTGGATAGAAGATACGCCCAAATGCTTACATACACCTTTTGCCGTATCTCCTCCTGTTAAAATAACCCCTTGCAACTCGATACTCTCCATAATCTCGGAGGCGATTGCACCCAATATATGCGAGATCTGGTTGGATACTTCCGTCGAGTCTAACCCTCTTTGCAAACCTGCTGACTTCGTCAATCGAACTTGATCAGGAGATGAACTCGCGCATAGGGAGACATCCAAACCGTTTTGTAATGCAGCCTGAAGCTCTCTTCCACATCGTTCAATCTCAGCCTTTAAGCCTTCTTCGGAAGCAATCGCTTGTACCGTATCTAATTCTACGGCAATGACTTGCGGATCACTGTTATACGCAGCCACTTGCCCGCGAGTCACCTGCGAGATGCTTCCTGCGACTAACATCACAGGTTTCGTCCCCCCTGATAATTGCGGCGCAGAATCACCTGTACGAACAGGAAGCGATAAAGCATCAGGCAGGAAATCAGCCAATCCAGCAGAACCTGCCCATAGTATTTTATAGCTGGTTTGGGCAACCCATTCCGCGATATGCTGGACATCTTCTTCGGTAGCAGCATCAAAAACGATAAGTTCCGTTTTCGCTTCAAGGAGGGATTGAATGTTCAGGTGCACCTGATTTTTGCCTGCATGTAGGATTTCTAAAGGAATAAGGCCGACTTTACGCTTGGATTGCGAAGCAAATAATTTGACTAAATCCGATTCCTTGACTGGACATTTCGGGTCATTGGCGATTTCGGTTTCACTGACCGGAACGCCGTTCAGATAATGTACGCCCTGTAAAGTAGTACGTCCAATCTTAGGGAATGCCGGGGCAACGACAGCAAAGTCATACGGAATGACATCCATTACTGCGTCGATTTCAATGCCCAGGTTTCCTCGAAGGGTAGAGTCCATTTTCTTATACATATGCGGGAAAGCCGCTTGATCGATCTGGCACGCCGCTTCTTTCACCTGAGCATAGGCGATCTCTTGCATAGCAGCACGGCTGTCGGTATCGATGACGATTGCCTCCATCGTCTGTTGTGATTTAGAAACTTGCTCGATATCAAAAAACACTTGCGTTTGCAGCCCTTTTCTTGCAAATTGAACGCCTGAGTCGGAAGCTCCGGTCAAGTCATCTGCAATGATGGCAATTTGTTTCATGGTGCAGTTCCTCCCATGCAAATCTCGAACGATTTAGTTGATTTGGCTCTTAGCTCCAATTTTTTTGGCATACCAAGCGGTTACGATCGGCACAAGGATGGCTGTCACGATCACGCAAGAGGCTACCAATGCGGTTGCAGAGGGTACAAGCGGAGCATAGGCAGCATTCGCCGCGGCTACAGCCGCCGGCACACCTGCTGCGTTTCCTGCTGTCGATGCGGCCGATATACCGGCAATGCCGTTGCCGCCGATCAAACGGTCAATCAGTGTCAAAGTAAGGCCTGTCACAGCGACGACGCCAATACCGAGCAATACGCCAAGGAAACCGGCTTTCCAAACCGTCTGAAGATTCAAACCTGCTCCCAATGCAAAAGCAAAGAATGGAACCAAGACAGGTACAGCTTTGGATAAAAACTCGCGCATTTCTTTGTCTAAATTCCCCAAGATCATTCCGACGATTAATGGCAAAATCGCACCAACGAAAGTCTGCCATGGAAATGCGGCTAAACCTGCGATACCTAATGAAATCATCGTAAAGAATGGTCCCGATTCCAAGCTCATGACAGAGTAAGCGCCAACATCTTCTTTCTTGCCGAATTGCCCCATTAAAGCCATGTACAATCCACCATTTGTATCATTCATCGCCGCTACGATAGCCAATACCGATATGCCGGCAAAGAAGCCTTCGCTAATCATTCCATTGCCTAAGAACTTAGCGGCTATAAATCCTACAACGATTGCTGTTAAAATCTTCGTTCCAAGCAATGTTCCACCCTTTTTCAAAATGTAAGGGGTTGCTTTAAAGTTGATCGTTGAACCCATACAGACATAGAAAACAGCTAAAATAGGCAAAGATCCCGTCATCAATGCGCCTGTAAAAGATCCAAATGTTTTTCCCATTGAGGGGAATAATGTTGTAATAATAGCTCCCAGAATGAGCGGAACAATCATCATCCCCCCGGGAATCCGATCAATGGCTGCCTTAATTCTCATGGTGTGCTTCCTCCTAAGAAGTTATGTTGAGCATATAGTTGCAATCTGCAACACATATAATCGTTATCGCCCATACGATGATTATAAGACAGGTGTTCTACGATAACAACGGGGTCAATCGTTTAAATTTGCAACACATCCTTTAACTTTCTCCAGAGGGTTGAACGATTAATTCCTAGCCGTTTTGCGGCTTTCGATTGATTCATACCTTCTTTTTCTAATATTTCCAAAAGAATGCGCTGCTCAATTTCATCCCAAGTCCCGGATAAATTGATCGTCGCCAGTTGGCTGGTTGCTTCATTTTGCAACGATTCCTTGACCTTTTGCCAACCTTCTTTCGCTTCATTCAGGCCAATATAATGACCGTTCGTACAGGCAAGCATGCTCTCAAGGACGATCCTCAGTTGGTGAATGTTTCCTGGCCAGAGCTTATGCATAAGATCGTCTTCCAGTACCTCCTGCCGGATACCAACAATTTGTTTGCCATGCCGCGAGTTATAATTCGCAATTAAAACACGGGCGATCTCATCAATATCTTCCAATCTTTCGCGCAAAGGCGGCAGGCTGATGTACATATCCATAAAGGCTAGGACAAAAGACGGCTCCATTTCTTCTTTTTTTAGCATCAGCTTAATCGGGTGGGATGTAGTTACAATGAGACGGACGTTCGTACCTGTTGTTATTGTAGAAAGCAATTTGCGCTGCAGCCGCTGACTAATGTGCTGGATATTTTCCAGACAAATCGTTCCGACAGATTCTTTGAAAAGCAGTCCCGGATAGTCGTCTGTTCCGAGTAGAACCGCCTCCTGCTCCTCCTCCGATAATTGTTCGCAAGGAATGCTATATAGCGCGTCCCCTGCGCTCTCGCTAGCGGAATGAATGGCTTGACAGAATAACTGCTTTCCGCTGCCCTCTTCGCCCGATATCCAAATGGGATTGCGTGTCTGCGCCATCGCTTTGGCACGTTTGATTGCTTGCATAATGACACTGCTGGAGCCCATTATCTGGGCAAACGTAGCAATCCGGTCGGTTAATTGGAAATTGTAAGTAGCGGTACTGTTCAGTTGATTCTCTGAAGGATATAAATAAATGAAATAGTGGTAGCTAAGCCGATTTTGCTTGGAAGGCACGATGATTTCAATGCTTACCTGCCTTTTTTGAAACCATTTTGTTTGCTTATTTACGCCGCTCGTTGTTCCTTTACCGGCTTCCTCCAAATAACGGCTCCATATCGGATCGATGCCGGCCAGATTCATCCCGCGTATCACAGCGCTGTTATAGCCTAATAATGATGCAGCTGCCTCATTGGCATAAAGAATGCCGCCGCTTTCGTTGACAGCCATGACGCCCGTCCTGTGGTGCTCCAGAATATGCTCAAATAAATGTTCGTTCTCCTGGGCTTTCCAGACGAATTCATAGATCCTTTTCACCTCTTCAAGCGCTTCAAGCACGGACTCCCGTCCGCTGGTAATCAGAATGCCGTTATAGCCCATTTGCTCAGCTGTATTCACAGTGACAACGTCTCCAAGCACGATTTGGGCATCCTTTTCAAAAGCTTTTTGCAGCGCTTCAGGAACGTCATCAGCCCGATCTACCGAATAGATGGGAATTTCATAATCGAGCAGGCTGGATACCTCCGCGACACCGCGGCAAATATTTGGAAAGCCAATGATGGCTACCTTGCTATTTGAATTTTTCACCAATGTGAGCACTCTCAAAATATCGTATCCGGAGACTGGAATATCGACCACAGGCGTTGTTACTTGACTTTTTATAAGTGTTGAGGTTCCCCCACGGCTCAAGATGACATCATATTTTCCTTTGGCAGCATGGACAATAGGAAGAGCATTATGAAGATCCGCGACTTCGATATCGATCTTTATTCGTGGATCCTCTTTTGCGATATTTTCAATTAAACCCTTTAGTCCGGGGTATGGAGCGATCGCCAGTACTTTGATTTGCATACGAATTGAATCCCCTTTGTGAAAAATATGAGTGAAGCGTTGCATATTACAACAATTATCAAATATTATAAGCATTTTTATTTTATTATAGCCAATTCTTCAACTGAATACTTGATTATGCAACAATATATAGCTTGAACAATACAAATAACCGATTTCACATGATTATGACACATGTGAAATCGGTTATTTGTTTACATAATTTTAATTATGTCATCATACATCTTCATCCACTTACTCGACAACTCGAACTCTGCTCCCATCCAAAAGCGGTTCACTGCTTTCTACAATGACCGGTTCCTGGGGAAACAATCCTTCAACAGCGGCAGCTTGCTCGTTCGATTCTACGACTTTCACGCTTCTTCGTATGGCATGGAACGCATTGCCGAGCGGACCTTTTCTTTCTTCGACCGTATAAACGAACGCGCCTGCCGCATCGCTCCGCACGGAAGCCTTCGAAACAAGCATCATGCCGGGCTTTCCTTTCTTAGTAAGCGTAACTTGAGCCCTTTCATTCCCTGTGAGCGATGCATCTTGAAAAATTATCGTCAACTGATTGCTGTCTACAGACTTTTCAGATTGCCCGCCATTGGTTTCAGTTAATAAGGCATTTCCAATCTCCGCTTCCTCTATATGCGCTACTTTACCTGAAATAGACTGATCATTCTGCCCATGAAGTTGAACTTCAATTGCTTCTCCTAGAGTCAGACTATCGGTAATAGAAGCAGGAACCACCAAGCTGATTTTGTAGCCCATCTGAGTATTCAAAAGCAGGATATCTGCGGCGCCTGTGAGTGCCCCCATGCCTTCTTTTGCGTTGATTTCCGCAACCTTTCCGTCGAAAGGAGCGAGCAGCGATTGAGATGCGTCCAATTTAGCGCTCATATCGCTAATCCGCGTCTGTTGGGAAGTGATGTCAAGCTTGGCGCTTTCCACTGCGGCTTTGGCAGCCAGAATGTTGCCTTGATCCCCGCTATGCACCGCCTGTACATAGTCATACTCCAGCTTTTCCATGGATAACATCAGCTTGTTTAATGACGTTTGCTCGGTTTGCAGCTGATTTTGAGCTTCCTCATTGTCGTACTGTACAAGAAGCTGTCCCTTTTGGACAACTTCCCCTTTTTGCACCTGTACCTTACTCACCTTCCAACCTGGTTGTCCTGAGAGCTCTCTTATTTCCATGGGTTTTAGAAATGCACTGCCTTTAAAAGTTTGATCCAATTGTCCAGGACCAACGCTTTGTGTCGTCACCTTCGGAAGCGTCATGCCGTAAAGGGTGTTGCTCAGCAACGTTGAAATCACGAACACGGCTATCATCAGTACAGTGACAAGATGAAGCCAGCGTTTTCCGGGCTTGCTATTACCATTTTTCATTTCAAAATCCAAAACGTTTCCTCCTGATCCTGCCTTTGCTCAAATCGACCCGATGCCGCTTTATCCTTTAATCCCTGAAAGTTGAATCCCTTCAACGAAATGGTTTTGAGCATAAAGAAATAAAACCACCATAGGACTCATATAGAGCACGGAAGCTGCGAAAACGACACCTCTAGCCTCTTTGCTAATCTGTGCCAAATAAAGCGATAAGGGCTGCTGGACCGCATCCTGCAGAAAGATAAGCGGCTGCTCGACCATGTTCCAATAATCGACGAATAACAGAACTATAAGTGCGGCAAACCCCGGTCTTACAAGTGGAAGAATGATACGACCAAAGATCGTGAAATGGCTGGCTCCGTCCATTTTGGCCGCTTCTGTCAAAACAGCTGGAATATGAAACATAAATTGGCGCAGCATGAAGACTCCGAAAGCCGCGAAGATGCCTGGCAGCACAATCGCCAATTGTGTATTTAGCAGCCCAAGCTTTTCCAAAATAATATAATTAGGGACTAACGTTACTTGAAAAGGCATTAACATCGTCAGCAGATAACAGAGAAACCATTTGTCTCTTCCAGGGAAGCGAAGTTTGGCAAATGCATAAGCCGCTAATGAAGCTACAACGACTTGACCCAGGATGATGGGGACGACCAGCCCTACTGAGTTCCAGAACATATGGAGAAACTTCGGATTTCTCACTAATACTTCGAGATATTGATTGAAACTAAGCCAATCCGGAATCCACTTCAGATTAACGAATGCATCCTTATCTCCTGCTGCCGCATCAGGCATTTTCCCTATCCAATCATAGTTAAGTCCAATCTCACTTTCGGTCATGAGAGAATTCGTAAAGGTTAGTACAATGGGAACCAAGGAGATGCCTGCTGCCATCGCTAATATGAGAGTGACGATAACCTTGGTCAACCGTCTTACCATGTCTTTCACTTCCTTCTATTCCATAAAAGATTGAAACCGCCGCTCGACGGCTAACAGTACGAACACTAGAATCAGGATACAACCTACCATCAGCGTTGCACCTGCAGTCAGCTTCTGAATGTCAAGTGAAAAGAACATATTGTTCATATAGTGCTGAAGCATATAAATACGGTCATACGGATAGTCGCCGGCGAGCAAATAAGTCTCTCTGAACACTTTAAACGAGTTGATAATCGAGATCAGCACAACAAAAATCATCGTCGGAGTCAAATAGACCAGTGTGATATGAACGAACTGACGCAGCCTGCTAGCCCCGTCCATCCTGGCGGATTCATAATAAGAAACAGGAATCGCTTGAAGTCCGGCCAGAAATAAGATCATGTCGTACCCCACGTTTTTCCAAATGTATAAAATCACCAATACCCCTATCGAGCCGTCGGACTGCATCCAATCGATCCTAGCCCAGTTGTGGCTATGCAACCATGCATTTAAGGCTCCATTCCAGTCAACGAAAATTTGCCATATCATGATGATGGAAGCTACCGGCACGACCAAGGGCAAAACAAAGGAAGTCTGCAGCCAACCACGTATGGTGAGCTGCCGGTTTAAGAGGATAGCCAGCACCAAGGATAATAAGATCAGAAGCGGCACACTAATACTCGTAAATAACAATGTGTTCATTGCTGCTTTATGAAACGATCTGCTGCTTAGAAGTGCGTTATAGTTATCAAAGCCGACAAATGCTCCGCCAATCGTAGCATCTGTAAAAGAGTACACAATCCCCATACCAAACGGGATGATATAGAACAAAATGAAGCCGGCTGCGCTAGGTGCCAGGAAAATCCATGGGGCGATACTTTCTTTCCCAAGCCAAGTCGGAAGTTGGATTTTACTCATTCAAATAGGTCATCACCTTGTTTTGTATAAGTTTAGCTACATCTTTGGCGGGTTTCTGACCGGTGAAGAAGGCCTGGCTTTCTTTTTGAACGATCTCTTCAATTTTGTTGGGCTGGAACGCAACGGGATGAACGGCTTCCGACAAATAACCATTCAACAGTTGGATCTGAGCGGGATCGACGGGAATCGATTGACCATGCAATGGACCTTCTTCGTAGGTTTTGACTGTCTTGCTGGCCAGGAGCTGTTGGACTTGTTTCTCATACACCATTTTATTGATGGGGAAACCGGCTCGTTCCGGCGCTGGTTGAATGTCACCCGACATCAAATACTGAAGGAATTCCCATGCCTCTTGTTTGACGGGGGATTTCTCATTGATTCCGATAACCTTGTAGGGGTAAAAGTATCCGCCAGCTGTCGTTCCTTCCGCTCTTGGTTTGGCATACAGTCTCGCATCTTTACCGGATTCCTTCATCGTAACCAGATAATCCCAGGCGGAATTGATATTTTTGGGGTTGAAATAAGATCCGCCGCGAGAACTGGCGAAAATGCCGTTATCATACATCTGTTTGATCTGCTCCATCATATCCGTAAAAGCTGCCGAGTCGAAGCTTGCCGTTCGTGAAGACTCGTTTACCAGATGAGAATAGTTTTCCTTCACCATTTCACCCAGCAGCATTTGCATCATTTCCTTCCCTTCTGACGCCGCAGCTCCAGGAGCACTGCCCGCCGACACTTTATTAGGTCCCTTTTGACTTAGCTGCTTGAGGGTGTCGGCGTACTTTTCCCACGTCCAATTTTTATCGTCAATCGGAACACCGGTTTGTTTGATGACTGTTTCATCACCGATGAATACATTGAGGAAGAAAGATAGCGGCATTCCGAAAAGTCCTCCATTAGTCTGGGAGCTTTCCAGAATATTATTATAATAGTCACCCTTTTGGAATCCAGGGTCTTTCTTCAACATTCCGCTTAGATCAGCAAGCAAATGTTGACCGACATATTTCTCACTTGGCAGCATGTCTAAGGCGAGCATATCAGGTCCTTTGCCGGATAACATCGCTGTATTCGTCGCGGTTACATATTTTTGCAGCTCAGCTTCCAAATGCGCATCATCTGTCACGACATCCTGCAGCTCAATGGTAATATTCGGATGCGCGGCCTCATAACTTTTCTTAGCTTTCTTGAGTTCCTCATCCGGCCAAAATGTAGAAAAAACAATCGTAGCTTTGCCGCCTTTAGACGCATTCGCTGCATTCGTACCCGTTTGCTGCGGAGCGGGAGTCTCTCCCGCTTTCCCCGCGTCCGTGCCAGGACTGCTCGGACTCAAGCTCGGGTTCGAGCTGCAAGCTGATAATCCCAGCATGAAAACACTTAAACTAAGTCCTAACCAATATCTGGATTTTTTCAATTTTACCCCATCCTTGTTCAATGATTTTGATATAACGCCTATAAAATCAATGTAACCCAAGGATGTTGCCGCCACTTATTCAACTTGTCAACGAAATGTCAACGAGTTGCAATAAAAAAGAACCGAAGGAATTCCTTCGATTCTTTATTTGAATTCAATCACTAAGTTTTGATTCAATCTGGATGCGCCTTCAACAACTTGAGCTGCTGGGGAGCGTGTAGCGGATTCGGGAGCTGGAGCAGGTGCTGGGGCCGCTCGAGGCTTATCCCATTCGTAAGGTTTCCACCCGCATAGAAGAAGCCTTCTATTATCCTGGCTCCACGCCATAAGCGAGGGTATGACTCCTTTGAAGAGTTGCGTCTTGTTGAGTACATTGTTGCCATATAACGAAGCTGCGTAGACGGTGTCCTTGTCCTGTGCGTAGGCAATCGATTTGCGATCCGGCGATAGACGGAACGCACTGATCCCTTCTACTAGAACGGAAAGGGCAGCATTACGTCTATCATAAGCATACAATGTCCCCTCTTGTCCGGTAAACGCGATCTGATCGTTGTGAATCCACTCAACTTGGCTGTCGTTCGCAGCGGGATGTTCATATTGCCGAACCATTTCGCTGCCGCTCCATGTGCCGATTTCCACAAAAGACTGTTTCCCTCTTGAGCGAACGATGGCCACACTTTGAGCATCGTCCGCTAGCTGTATGGAACCGATGATATCCGCTTCGTCCCATCCACCAAACGAATAGGTTTTCAGGTTATGATCCATCAAATCGTATACGCTAATGAAAATTCCCTTGTTTTCGGGCTTATTCATGAGATAAACGAGATAACGGCCGTTATTCGACCATCCAAACCGCAAGGTGCGAAATTGTTCCATCGCAATTGGTGCTATGACGGTTTCTTTCTGATCCATTAGAGTAATGACATTTAATCCAAAAGATCCATTCTCTTGTTTGGCATAAGCAATGGACTGGCTGGCAGAGGAAAAAGTCATGAATGATGACTTAGATTCAATGCCGAGCAATTTCAGATGCTCTTCATAAGGGGCGTCAATACGTTCCAGGCTAGCTGTATTCTCATTTTCGTCAAAGAGGCTTAGAAGTGAAGTGGAATGGATCCAACCTATTGGTATCGCCAGTTCACTAGATTTACTAAGGATACGGTATATCGACTTGACATCATATGCACCTTGCTCCTCTTTGACCTGCGATGTTTCCTCCGCATCCGGGATGATAATCGTTTCTGAGCGTGATCTGCTCGAACAGCCTGCCAATAAGATCGTAATCAGGAAGCATATCGTAAACATGAAGACCCAACGTTTACTCATTCCCTATCACTCTCCAATCTACGGTATGGCAACTCGATATAGACACTGGTTTGATCCAAATGGCTTGTCATGCGGATGCTGCCCTGATGTTCGTCTACAATTCCTTGGCTAATGCTAAGGCCCAAGCCTGCACTTTCTGCCTCATGCGTAGTCGCTTCCGCCCGATAGAACGGCTCAAAGATCCGGCTGAGATGCTCCGGACGAACCGTGGGACCTTGGTTTGTGAACGTCAAACGCACAGTTTCGGATGCAAGTTCCGCTTTTGCCACAATGTCCGAATGGGCATAGCCATATTTGATGGCGTTATCCAGAAGATTGATGAATAACTGCCTCAGTTTATCCGGCTGTCCACTTACGAATAAACCATTGTCCGCATGGCATCGAATCGTTTTCTTATATCGTTTGGCCTTAATCGTCATTGTTTCGCTAACATCTTTCAGGAGGAAACCCACATCCATGACGGTCATTCGATCCGCCACATGGGATTCCTTCGACTGCTCGAGCAGCTTCAATACCAGCTCATGCAGCCGCTTGCTCTCATCAAGAATGTGGGTAATCCCCTTTTCAAACATCTCTTGATCTTGATTTCCGTTCTCACGAATAATCGTGGCATACCCCATAATGGTTGTAAGCGGCGTCTTCAGTTCATGGGTCACATTATCGAAAAATCGCTTGCGCGCTTGGTTCAACTCATCCAATTGATCCCGATCTTGCTCAATGGTGGCAATTTGATTCTGGATGCGTTCAATCATGTTATTGAAATTGGCAGCCAGTTTTCCAATCTCATCCTTGCGCCTAAACGTAAGTCGAGTGTTTAGCTTTCCTTTCATAACTTCGGTGGAGGCGGTAGACAATTTCACTAAAGGTACCGTTATGTGCCGAGATAGCAAATATGTGAACAGGAAAGCTGCTGCAAAAACAGCCATAGCGGTAACAAAAATTGTTCGCCTAATTTGCGTGCTCTGCTCATAGAGCAAAGTGAAATCCTTGGCAAACCGAATAATCCCTACTTTCGTTCCATCAACGATGACCGGGAATGCGAACAGAACCGATGTTGTCTGATTCTCAGAAGTAATCCGATAGGCGGTTTTGCCGAGTAAGGCTTGTTTCAAATCATCTCCATCCGCCTCAAACAGTGCAGAGTCCGTTGCGTACAGCTTTTCCCCTGTTACGGAATACATAGCGATGCTGGTGGACGTATCATGCTGCAAATCTTTCGCCATCTCCTCGGCGATTTGTCCGAAATACAGTTCATCATTGCCAAAATGATGGATCATAAACGACTGCCGCACATAGGCATTGCTGTTATTTTTCAGACCAATTAATGAATCCGCCATCATCTTTTGATTACCGGATTCAATATTTCTTGCAACCATCTGGTTTAAAATCACAAAGAAAATAAGAAAAATGAGAAAAAATCCGATAAGCAGCTTCCCTCTAATGGTGTGCAGCATGTTACCCGTCCACTTGTTTCTCAAATTTGTAGCCTATGCTAAACACGGTAGTAATCAGATCACCCAGTTGCAGCTTTTTGCGCAAGCGTTGAATGTGCGTATCTACAGTTCTTGTATCTCCAGCGAAATCGTAACCCCATACCTGATCGAGCAGTTCTGTTCGGGTAAAAATTTTACCCTTGGATAGATAGAGCGTCATCATAAGATCATATTCTTTCGGGGTCAGGTCAATAAGCTCATTGTTTCTATGAACCAAACGCTCGCTTGTATTAATCGTAATTTCTCTAATTTGGAAGATGGTTTCTTGTGATTCGTTCATGGTCCGATTCGCCTGAGCAAACCGCCGCAAAATTGTTCTTATTCTAGCAACCACTTCTCGAAGATCAAAAGGCTTCGTAATATAATCGTCAGCCCCAAATTCCAAACCGAGAATTTTATCTGTAATGTCAGATTTAGCTGTAAGCATGACAATTGGAATGTTATATATTGCAGTAACTTTTTTACAAATATCCAGACCATTCCCGTCCGGCAGCATCCAATCCAGCAATAATAAATCTGGTTGGAACAGCTCCAGCCGTCTCAAACCTTCGGCACTTGTAGCTGCTTTTTGAATGCTATACCCTTCCTTTTGCAGTCCATATTCCAGAAGATCGGCAATTGCTGCTTCATCTTCAATCAGTAATATTTTGGTCTTCTCCATCCGCCCTCCGCATTCATTACGCCATGGGACACCCACGCCAGCCATTAACATTTCATCTAGCAAAGTCGGTGATGCTCGGTGAAATTATACCTCTGTATGGTAACGTGCATGTTACGAACTTGTAAACTTTTTGTGTCCAACTGAGAACCATACCCTTTCAATTAGATGACGAGAGGCTTTGTTTTCTTCTATCAGCAAAAAGAAGCAGTGCATACAGCAACACAGGAACAACGACACAAAAACTTAGATCGAACCAAACGTAATATTGCTTCAAAAGATCATTGTAAATGACTATACTAGGCGTGCCGACGACGGTGCCCACGAGAAGAATCATGCCAATTGGGATTGTCAGCATTTTACTTTCCCGCAGATTAAACAGCTGGGATATACCGGTTGTAAGCGAGAAAAAGAGCAACAGCGTTTTATAAAAAACAGTTATGATCCATAAAAATGCGAGAATTGCTTCGAGCCGCTCCAAAAAGTGGCCGATTGATATTTTTTGTGCTAATACATAGGTTGGATAATATTTCGTTTCCATTAAATTCGTACCAAGCACGAGAACGCAGAGCAGCACAATGAAAATCATGATGACTCCACCGAAAGCAAAACCTGTTATAATCGGTTTGGTCAATTTCGCATTTCCCGTAACATGCGATACCAACATAAGTAAGATAACCATCTCTGTAAACCCGTAAGTGAATGCCGGCATCGTGCCCTGCCAGATCTGACTCATTCCTCTTGCTGCAATTGGCCGTAGGTTGGCGAAGTCGACTTGAGGGATTAAGAAAATGATGAGAAACAAAAATAGCACCATGAACATGGGAAATAGCAATTCGCTCATACGCGCAAATGCTTCAATACCATATCTGTAAGCGATGATAATAACCGTGAGAAATACAATAATAATGGCGTTAACAGGTGTCTCCGGCATCATTTGTGTTGTCATAAATTGGCTCATTTCACTCAAAAGCGATAAGATGCATATCGCAAATTCAAATAAGAACAACAAACAGAAGCAGCCTCCTACAAAGGGGCCAAGCTTCTGGCGCGTGAAAACGAACAGACTGTTTCGCCCAAGCTTATTTGCAATCGCGGCGAATAACCAGCCAGTTAGAAACCCTATGAAGGTGGCTGCCATCATGGATAGCCAAGAATCCTGCTTGGCTGAGGAGGCAATGATCATTGGCAAGATTAAGATGGAATCTCCAATGATTCCCAGAATGATCAAGATGGTAAACTGGCGCAGGGATATCTTTGCATTGTCATAAGCGTTCATGTGATCCTCCCATTCTCTTGCCAATACGGGTTAACTGCTAGCCAAGCCAATGAAACAACAATTTTAATAGGTAAAATGGATTCGGAAGCTTTACTTTTAGCGTCAGAGCTCCGTAGAGTGCGGTTCCCATGAGCAGGAAGATCATGAAAATAATCAACTCTCGTTTATGTTTTCGTCGAATCAGCCCTGGTGCTTCCAACCAGAAGGCTCCCGCCGCTATAGCTAATACAGCAAAAAAAGAGGACATGATTGAACCGCGTCCTTTCTACACGTACGCTATTTCATTGTTGAATTGCCCGTTGTTCCCGTTTTTCTGATAAAAACTTGGATATCATAATGCACTTTGGCCTTCGGAAATGTTTCGTCATTCCATTCGTCTTTCACTTGCTCCCAATAAGCGGGATGTTCCTTTCCTATTTGGTTCCCGAAGCCAACGATATCTGACTTTACCTGCTTGGCTCGAGTGACGGTCGCTTCCATATTGGATTGAACAATTTTTCTGGTTTCTTCCTCCAAATGTTTCATTGTTGCCGGATCTGTCAAATCCACATCATTGCAAGGTCTATCGACGATATTCGCCTCCACCCGCACTTGAACATTGACTTCGGGCAGACCGTTCTGTACGTTCGTTTTCAGTTTGGTATCGGAAGACGTAATTTCAATACCCATATATTTGTGCTCTCCACACGCAACTTCGATGGAGGTACTATCCAGATTATCCGTAATATCCGTGTATCCCTTGCTTTCCTGTTGATCCAACCATCCTATCAATTTATCTTCCTTGAAGGCGGCGATGCCGGAATATCGAAAACGACTTGGCGGCAGAAAGGATTCTACATTTTGTTTCGACTCTCCCATTTGGGGATCCCCGATTATCTTAATGCCCGTAAGTGCAAGCTCATATCCGGGGTTGGAAAGTTTATTCAGCACTTCATCTAATGTAATAGCTGCGGTTGGTGCCCAGTTTTTTTGTGAAGTTTCTAGAGATTGCTGCATGCTATGGCTGGATAGTTTCTCGAGTGGCGTATAAAGTTTTAAAATATTCTCCGCCTTCGTGCCTCTGGCTACAACAATATTGAAGTCCATCCGCAATTCATTGTCTCGAAACGAATTATCGATAAATTGTTTAATTCCCATCCTTGCTAATTTTTCACTTATGACATAGAGCTGCAAATGCCCCATATAAACTTTACGCGGCGCCTCGGCTGTCAAAGACCTGGCAGCCTCGAACATCGTTTTGCCTCTCCCCTGAAAAAGCGTGCTGGGCGGACGGTCTCCGCCTTTTTTTTGAGCTGAAATTTCACTGGGATTCACGACTTGAAATGAAAGTAAATACTCGCCGTCTTCCCAATCGACGCCGACTCCAAGCACAATAAGAAGCTCGTTCAATTCCCGTCTGCTCCAACAGCCGGTTAACATCAGCAAACAGAGTATGATGACAACCCATTTGTACCTCAGACGACAGCGCCTCCTTCCTAACGCTTGCGAACCCTGATGCTGCCGCTATTTAGGGATGTTTCAGGCTTTTTGAACATCAGCCATCTCGGCAAGCGCAAGAGAGTATCTTCTAAATCCGTTTTGTTGTACGGTGAAAATGGAGACATAAAGGGCTCACCGAATGAGCGCAGAGAGCATAGATGCAGCAAGAGCACGAACACACCCATGATGATCCCAAACAATCCGAAACTAGCGGCTATGGCCATAAATACAAAGCGAAGAATACGTATTGGAATCGACATACTGTATGCCGGCAAGGTGAAGGTGGAAATAGCGGTAACCGATACGACAATAACCATCGCCGCAGAAACAATACCTGCCTCTACGGCAGCTTGCCCAATAACAAGCGTGCCGACGACAGATACAGCTTGGCCAATCGCTCGCGGCATCCGCAAGCCGGCTTCCCGTAAGATTTCGAAAGTAACCTCCATCACAAGTGCCTCAACAAATGCGGGGAAAGGTACCCCTTCTCTCTGCGCTGCCAACCCAATTAACAGCGAAGCAGGTAACATGTCCCGATGGAAAGTTGTTATGGCAATATATAAAGATGGGAGCAAAAGCGAAATAAACACGCTCCCAAATCGCAGCATTCTCAGTAAACTCGCATATACTGCCCGTTGGTAATAGTCCTCCGCCGATTGAAAAAAAGTAACGAGTTGGCTTGGCACCAGCAGCAAATTAGGCGTTCCGTCAACTAAAATCGCTACCTTCCCCTCCAACAGCTGTGAGGCTACATTATCTGGCAGTTCGGAATTGTAGATCGTAGGAAATAAAGAAAACTTTGTGTCCTCGATTAGCTCCTCAATATAACCGCTGTCAAGAATACTATCGATTTCGATGGCGTTAAGTCTTGTACGAACCATGTCAACGACAGATGGCTTAGCTAGGCCGTTAATATACATAATACTTACACCGGTTTTCGTTATCTTGCCAATTGAGATAGTTTCAAGCCATAACCTGGGGTCCTTTATTTTACGTCGAATCAGCGCCGTATTCGTACGAAGCGTTTCCGTGAAACTTTCCCTTGGACCGCGCACGGACGTCTGGTTCGTTGACTCCGTCACGTCGCGTCCCTTCCATTCACGAACGTCAGCGCGATAGGCAATGTCCGTGTCTTTGAACAAAATAATTGCTTCACCGGAAAGTAAATTGGTGAATAAAGATGTCATGTCCGTAACCGTGTGAATCGATCCGACACCGACTAGCAGTTCTTTGGCTAGTGAGTCTATATCCAAATTATCCGACTCTGGGACAACACTTAGCTTGTGATTTAACACGTCATAAATGTAATTATTAATAGCTGTTGTATCCGACAACCCATCGATATACACGACGGCCGCCGCAATTTCTGAATGTTCGTCATAACGGATCTCACGAATGACCAGGTCATCACTTCCACCCAAATCATTCTGAATGCGTTCGAGGTTTTGTTCAACGATTGGATTTATGGAAACCGTTGTGTTTTCAGCCAAACAACCTCCCTCCTTAGCGTCGACACCTTAGAAAGAAAAGCCATATCTTCATCTACTTTTTAGTATTTTCATCCAATTGATTTTCTATCCCAGACATAAAAAAGCACAGGTGATCAATGTAATGACATTGGCTACCTATGCTTGCAACAAATATGTATTAGTTAAATGGTTTCAAATTTGACAGGTCGCATAAATAACTTCATGATCTGATCTTGCGCATCTTGCTCTTCCCAAAGGACGGCATTCACCGCCTGACAAATGGGCAATTCCACATCATACATGGCTGACAAATGAAGCAAGGCTTTCACCGTAGCTGCTCCTTCGGCTAATTTCTCAAAGGGTTCCTGTTTGACAAAAGCTTCCCCAAATCGCCGATTATGGCTATGTTTCGAAAACACCGTCGCTTCATAGTCACCGAGATGACCCAATCCATATACAGTCAACTCATTCCCGCCCATGGCCTTGACTAATCGGGCTACTTCTTTCGTACCCCTAGCCATTAACGCCCCTTTCAAGCTTGAATAGCCTAATCCGTCCAAGATGCCCGCTGCAATGCCGATCACATTTTTCGCAGCCGCCCCAATCTCATTTCCTAATACATCTTCTCCATAATAAAAGCGGATCGTTTCGCTTCCCAAGCTATCAGCGATTAACTTCGTAACGTGAATGTCATCTGAATCAATCACCATACAGTTCGGAATATCCTGCACGAAATCTTGCACGTGACCTGGACCGACCCAAATGGCAACATGGACAGGCTGCTGAATTTCGTCTTTAATAATACGTGTAAGCCTTTCCCCTGTATTTACCTCAAGACCTTTCATACACAGAACAAATGTCTTGTTTGCAAGGTTCAGCGAATTAAGCTGCTTGGCAAAAGCTCTAAGTTCTTGAGCGCTAATCGCAATAAAGATAAGTTCAGCAAACGCAGCGGCTTCTTTCAAGCTATTCGTTAACTGAATCGTTTGCGGTAAAAGCAAATAATCATTTGTTCTCGTCTGCAACAACTTCTGATAATTGCGGGAAGCTTCTCTTCCCCATAATTTCACATCATGTCCTTGTTTATTAGCATACCAGGATAAAAAAGATCCCCATCTTCCGCAGCCTAATACAGTCACTTTCATTACATGCACTTCCTTTACGTCAATCTGAGGCGTGAGTACTCTCTATGTATCTCCAATAGCATTATTCGCGAAAAAAGCTGACGATCCTCTTGATGCCCATGAAAACAATAAATCCGCCCAATGGGCGGATGAGAAGGTTGACTATTTTGGGGGCAACCACAAACGATTTGACGTGCGGCCTCCGAGAAGGGGTCTGCCTACTTGTTTTTTTCCAGGCATGCCTGTAGGAACTTTTCGCAGTGATGAAACGCCTTTAGATGGCAATGCCACAGGACCAACAGCATTTCTCGCGCTCCGAATTGCGGTTAATGTGAGTGTGAAATTGGCAACAAGCAAACCGAGCCTAATTCCTCTAAAACCAACTGTTCGGCAAGTGGAACAGCCTGTGTCCCAGCACCAACGATACGGTGTCGAAGGGACTTGTGTGAAAAATTGCCCAGCCCAGCGGCGTCCGAACGCATCTTCAGCATAGTAATAAAACGTTTGTCCGCCAACGAACCCACTCCAAACTTGTCGCGTTTGCCCAGGGTCCACTCTGTACCAACCCGTTTTGACAAAGGTCGTTGGACGACAGAGTAAATTAAAGTATCCGAAGGAAATAAACAGCGGAGCATTCGTAGCATTTCGGAAACTGAAACCCATAGTTCGTCACTTCCTATTCCACTATAGTAATCTTACAGTTTATATTATGAGATTACTGGAATTTAGAAAGGGACAAACGTCGGCTCTCCTAAAATATCAGTTAATGCTGGATCGCTAACTTCGCTCCCCATTTTGACCAGCTACGAGACTCTTGAAATTGTCCAATTTATAGTTCATTTTCTCAAGTGCCATGCTCATTTCAGCCATTTGCATCTCTATGTCTTCTTTATGCTTATGAAGAACTTGATAGCAACCCTCATAATCTTGATCGATATAGAACTGAATATATCGATCGATTTCTTTTAACGGCATCTGTGTTCGTTTCAAATGTGTAATGAAAATGAATCGTTCCAGATCGCCGCTCGTATACTCCCGCCGTCCATTACTTTTACGATGAGGTGAGGGCAAGATCCCTATTTTCTCATAATAACGTATTGTATCTATGGTCAGTCCAGTCTTCTCAGACAGCTCTGAAATTGAAAGTGTTTGTTCTGTAAGTTCCATACCAAGCCTCCTTTGTAACGATTTTATCGCCTGGAGTATACTCCATGTCAACCGGAATGGCCGCCAATAAAGCAATAAAGGTCGCCATTTAGCGACCATTCACGGTTTCGTGTTGCATTTCGTACTCCATATCTTTTTTTATTTGATCCGGCATTTGATCCGGCTTAGCGCCAAACCACTTCGTATACATCGTTTCGTAAGTGCCGTCTTTGCTGACAGCCTCGATGCCTTTGTTCACTTTGCCGATATACTTATTGCGTTTCTTCCCAACGACGGCGTATCGCTCTTTGTTAAACATTTCTCCAACCATTTTCACTTGTCCTTGCGCTTTGTCCTGCAGAAAATCATGGGCGTTACGCTCATCGAAAATAGCGGCATCCACCGTATTGTTTTTTAACTCGTTGTAGACATCAGCGACATTGGAATAGCTCCGTATTTTTGCCCCTTGAATTTCACCTGCGTAGTTAAAAGCAGTTGATCCGTTCTTGGTTGCCACCACTTTTTGAGCTAAATCCTCCTTGCTTTTAATGACAGCATTGTCGGTAGATGTCAAGACGACCAGCCCTGTTTGAAAATAAGGACTGGAGTAATCAAAATTGTTCTTGCGGGCATTGCTGACAGTCATACCGGCAATCGCTAGATCAACCGCGCCGGATTTGACGCTCTTGATGAGCTCTCCATGCTCCATGGGAACGAGTTCATACTTAATGTCCGCTTTTTTCGCAATCGCTTGCCACAAATCGACCTCGAAGCCCTTCTTATCCCCGTTTTCCGTATACGTGAACGGACGGAAGTTTTGCTCAATGCCGACTTTGACCGCTTCCTGTTTCCCGCACCCTGAGGCAGCAAGCATAACCAACAGGACGGCTAACAGAGCGATGCCCCGCTTGCTTCGATTTCCAACCATAGCTTGGATACCCTCCTTCTCATAACAACGGTATTATTTGTTAATCGATGGGAGGTTATACTTGATTATTTACATAGAACTAACGATAAGTCGGTGCGATAACTCCCCTAGCAACTTCAACTTTTTTCAGCTCTATGCCATTCATCAAATCAATTCGCTCATTTCCTTTTACAGCTACATGCCACTCAAGCCCATCATAAGAAACGATCCCTTCTACTGTTCGAACACTCATCCCGATGAGCAATTTTAGTTTTCCTTCTCGATCCGTCACAGCTCTTAACCCATTCGGAAACTGAAGCAGCACCTTCCCATCCCGGTAAACAATCGATTGATCCACCGTATTCACCAGTTCAAAAGTTACACTGTCTACTTGGCGACTATAAGCCGTGGCCTCAGCAATTTCTTCCCCGTGATCGACAGCGTATGGAAGCAGTCCTGTAAACCAAAGTTCATTATCCGGTTTCGGCAGA
Organism: Paenibacillus sp. FW101-FHT12H11; assembly: GCF_058790355.1. Lineage (NCBI taxonomy): Bacteria > Bacillati > Bacillota > Bacilli > Caryophanales > Paenibacillaceae > Paenibacillus > Paenibacillus sp. FW101-FHT12H11. The sequence goes on from NZ_JBYTCO010000005.1 coordinate 507,924, forward strand.
ATCCCACAAAGCCGCTCAACATAATCCAACACGCATAAAATGGCCGGTGAGTAGGTTTGCGTAAAACCCTCTTCGCCTGTCCACGGACTAAGCGCTTGAGAGAAACGCGTCATTTTATTAAAGGCCGCCATGATGGGATACAGCACATACGTTAACTCTACGAATCGGCCGTGATGCTCAAAGGCATGCGGTGCACGGATCAGGCTGAGAAAGTTGGAAGGCCCTGCCCAGCTGTTATACGATGAAAAAGGATCGAATCGAGGATCATCCATCGCGATCGAGGTAAAGGGATACTTCGCAAAGAACTTACGCGTGTTCAGCAGATATTTCCGCAGCGCTTGATCGAAAAATGCTTGATCGCCAACTTCACAAGCTAACACTCGCAGTAGGATATCCGATTGAACGCGAACCAGCTCATCATTTTTATCCCGATCATAGAAGAACTGATCCGTTTCATCAAAGCAGTATTGGAATAAGCGATTTAAGCTGGTGGCTGCTTTCTCCCGCCACGGCTCGCCGCTTTCGCCTAACTCTTCCGCTATTTTCGCCAAATAGAGGCGCTGACAATACACATTTGCCGTTAAATCCGGTGCAAGGAAAGGCAGAATCGGAGAATCCGGATTGTACACGCGAGGATCATTCCTATGCGGTGTATCCGCTACATGCCAGAAACGCGGCGACAAGTCATGACCCGTATCGAACGTACAAAACGCTTCGACAGTACCTGTACCACGCGTATCGCGATATGTAGCCAGCCACTCGTCATAGCGCTGCATGGCCGTGTACATTTTACGCAGAAAGGTCTGATCCTTCCCGTTCAGTTGATAATGATTCCACACACTTCGCGCAAGCGGTGTCACCAGTTGAATTTGCCTATACGATGGACCCGCCTCAGTCAGCTTATACGGAATAAGGCCATCCTCTCGCTGGTGGTCGGCGAACATTTCATACGTCGTCTGCGACACGGACGGTAGGAAGCGTGAAAGCAGCTCGGCATTAATGGTCCCCGTGCTTTCCAACCAGCAGCCTAGATAGATGCCGCCTTCATGTAAAATCGGCTTGTCGCCGAGGGTTGGCACCACACAATCCAACAGCTTACGCAGTGCCTCGTAGTAGACACTCTCAAATTTATCGGAAGAGGCTGCAAATTTCACGCCATGCTGCATCCACTCTTTTACTACCTGAACATCGGAAGCTTTTTTCAGCTCACCGACCTTGTCCTCCGTCTGAATCCCGCGAAGTTTCGTAAGCACATCTTCTTTCATATGTTTCAGCCTCTTTTCTTGTCTCAATAAAATAGTCCAGCATGCGCATTGGAAGATAAGAAAAAGACTGCCAGTGGCAGCCTTTTCTCCCGCAAGCGGATTTCTTATTTGTTATTGTTGAAAATTTTGACCGTACCGGTATAGAAATCAGCCACGCCTTTTTTCACATCTTTTTTGCCAAACCCGATTTCCTGTACGGTTGTTTCAATTAATTTCGTATACTCCGTGTTGCCAGGAGGATTGTAACTCACCACGAACGGTTCTTTGTTCGTTGCTGCAGAGACGCGGCTCGTATAATCATAGATAACTTGATCAACCGGATTCGCATCCTTCTTCAACAGCTCACGCATTTTGGATGTAACAGGAACTCCACGGTCATTGCCCAGAATTTTCGCCGCATCCGGATCGTTAATCCAGTAGTTCATCAGCATTGCCACTTCTTTCGGATGCTTTGTTTTGGCATAACCGGACAAGCCTTGGCTCGATTCGAATACAACACCGGTACCTTTTGGTCCACGAGGCAGTTGGACTAACTCCAGCTTATCCGGAATCAAGTTCTGGTGAGCGCCAAGCTGATTGGAAGCAAGCAGGCTCATCGCCACTTTGCCGGTAACAACGAGTGATTTGCTCGTATCCGACGGGGGGTTAGACACTTGCAGCGCCGGTGTAACAACGCCGCCAGCTTTGGTCATCGAATCCCATAAGCCGAACCACTCTTCCGCGTCCTGCTGCTCAAAGCCAAGCTTCGCATTATCCATGTCGTAAAGCATCTTGCCTCTTTGCTTCAAGTAGATATCCATGCCATCGACAGTGAAATTGTACGTACCGAATACGTCTTTACCCAGCTTATCCGAAATTTCTTTGCTCGTTTTTCCAAATTCTTCCCATGTCCAACCGTCTTTTGGAACGGGGATTCCAGCTTTTTTGAACACCTCTGTATTGACAACGATCCCCCTTGCATTCGCACCGGCAGAGACATGTAGAAGTTTACCTTTGAATGTCCCATACTGAATCATGGATTTATCCATATCGCTAAGGTCAAGTTCTTTGCCTACATAAGGGTCCATCTCCAGCAAAACGTTTTTATTGGCGTAATCAACGACGTTCCCGCCAAGGAAAAACGCATCAGGTGCTGTGCCGGAAGCAAGCTGCGTGTTGAGCTTATCAAAGTAACCGGAGCTTGGCGCGAACTCACCGACAATTTTGATGTTCGGATTTTTCTCTTCGAACTTGCGCAACGCTTCATTCGTGCGATCTGCCCGTTTTTGATCGCCCCACCACATAAGTCGGAGTTCAACTGGTTCTGCTTTTGCAGCTCCACTTGCCGTGCTTGCCGCCGGCGCACTTGTTGTGCCGCTGCTTGTACCTGTGCCTGTTCCTGAGGAACAAGCCGTTGTCACGGCCATCAACATGGTCAACGTTGTCATGATCAACTGTTTTTTCATAGAAAATTCCCCCTGCTTTTCGTGTTATGATCGTTGATACCCTGATCGTATAGCATTTTCAGCGTACATAGAATGTCATTTCTTCGGGTGTTGACTACTCAATTTTTCGGGTTATTTCAGACCCGTAGTCGCAATGCCTTCCAAGAAATATTTCTGGAAAGATAGAAAAATCGTCATGATCGGCACCAGTGAAAGCACAGACATCGCAAGCAGCGCACCCCAATCCGATTCTCCGGAAGGATCAAACAAGGAACGGATGCCAAGTTGAACGGTAAACAATTTGATGTTGTTCAAATAAATCATTTGTGAAAAGAAGTCGTCCCAAGTCCAGATAAAAGTAAAAATAGCAGTTGTAATTAAGGCAGGCACCAATAACGGCATCATAATCCGAAAATAGATTTGACCTTGTCCGCACCCGTCAATCGTTGCACTCTCATCCAGCTCTTTCGGGATACCACGAATGAACTGCACCATAAGCAAGATGAAAAAAGAATCGTGAGCCAGCCATTTGGGTACGATCAGCGGCAGGTACGTGTTAATCCATTCAAATTTGTTATAAATAATGTACTGCGGGACCAAGGTAACATGGTAAGGAAGCATGATCGTCACCAGCATAAGACTGAACCAAAGCTTTTTGAATCTAAACTCCAGACGTGCAAAGGCATAAGCAGCAAATGAGCACGTAATGATGTTTCCAAGCACTGAAAGCACCGAAATTTGCGCGGAATTCAGGAAAAACCGGCCAAACGTCGTACCCTGCAGCCCTTTCCAGCCGTTGATATAATTATTTAATGTAAATGTTGATGGCCAAAGGCTTGTATTCGAGAATATGAGCTGATTCGGTTTAAACGATGCGCTGAGCAGCCACAAGACGGGATACAGCATCAGCAAGCCAAAAGCGATAATCAACAAATGTTTAAGTAGTTTTGTATAGTTCCTGTTCACAGTCATTGCATCATCCCCTTTCATCCTTGCCATCGCCGTAAAATACCCAATACTTGGAGGTCAGGAACACAACGGCCGTTAATACGCCAATAACAACTACCATGATCCATGCAAGCGCTGACGCATACCCCATATCGAAGAATGCAAACCCTTTTAAATACAGATACAGCGTATAAAATAGGGTTGAGTTAACCGGGCCCCCGCGCCCGTCACCAATCACGTAACCAGGCGTAAACACCTGGAACGAATTAATAATGCTCATAACGAGGTTAAAAAAGATAACCGGCGACAATAGAGGCAATGTAATTTGAAAAAACTGCCTGATCTTTCCTGCACCATCCACTTGCGAAGCTTCATACAGATCAGCGGGCACTTGCTTCAGTCCTGCCAAAAAGATCACCATCGCAGATCCAAACTGCCACACGGACAATGTAATGATCGTGGATAAAATATAGTCCGGATGTGCGACCCAAGCCGGTCCCTCAATGCCAAACAAGCTCAAAAATTGGTTGAACAATCCGTCTCCGTCGAATATTTTACGCCAAACGATAGCAATCGCAACGCTTCCCCCGAGCAGCGACGGGATGTAATAGACGGTTCGGTATACACCGAGGGCCCGAATTCCTTTATTCAGCGCCATTGCCACCATTAAAGCAAATATCAATCGAAGAGGCACGGACAGCAAGGCATATTGGAACGTTAGTCCCATCGAATGCAGAAAGGAGTCGTCTTCCTTGAAGATTTGCACATAATTGTCCAGTCCTAGCCACCTGGGGCTGTTCAGTAAATTGAATTTCGTGAACGAGAGATACAGTGAGCCCAGCATTGGCCCTAAGGTCAGACAGAAAAATCCGATCAACCATGGCAATAAAAATAAATATGCCGTACGATTTTGCCTCGAAAGGGCGGATTTTCGTAGAGATGACATGAGCGCCCTCCTCCTCCATGATCGTTTCGGGGGTTGATGTGCCCCCATTAGGATCATCATAAGGATTTACGGCGCTCCTTTGAATGCTATTTCTTCGGTAGTTGATTATCAAATTTTTCAGGTGTTTTGAGGCGTACACGGTAATCGGATGGCGAAATCCCGTACATCCGTTTAAATTTTGAGCTGAAATAACTCGCATTCGAGAAACCCGTCAGCTCCGCAATGTCCCACAAACTGAGCATCGTTTCCTCCAACAGCTGTACAGCTTTCGCCATCCGCACATCCGTAATGTATTGAATGAATGTTTTGCCGGCTTTGGCTTTGAACATCTCGGAAAAATAGGAGGAATTATAATTAAAACGTTCGGCTAACATCGTTAAATTCAGATCGTACATGTAATTGTCTTGAATAAATTGCTCGGCAGCTTGAATCATGGAATGATCAGCATCCAGGGAATCCTTTTCCGGTCCAGCCACGATTTTCACAGCCAGTTTATTCAGAAATTGCTGAGCTTTGGCGGCCGTATCAAAGCCCCACACCTGCTCGGGACGAAGCCACAGTTGTTCACTGCTCTCTAAGGCTATGCCGGCCGTAAAGGCCATCGAATCCAGCATGAGATATAGCTGAAAAATAAGCTTCACAAAGCGAGCTTGCGAAGCGGCAAAAGAAGCACTCAATTCTTTGTAAACCGCCTGCTCAAACGCGGCCAAATCGCCTCGTGTCACATAACGCTGCAACACCTTCGTCGTTTCCTCCGAAAGAACGGCCTCCATGGCGCCATACTGCTGAATGACATTGGAACCAGGATTACCTTTCAAATTCCAAGCCAATAACGCAGATAAATAGCCATCCTTCCATTGCCTTAAGCCAGTCACCGTCTGCCCAGTGCCAATCGCGGGTTCGAATCCCAAATGTTCGGTTACCGCTTGACGAAGGTTCTGTACGAAAGATTCCAGTTCCCCCTCTTCAGTGGTGGTTACGAAATGCATCAATCCTGCATAAATCGCATCCCGAAACACATGAAACAGCCCTTTTGAATTCTCTGCCGCTTCTCTGCAGAGCATTTCGAAAGGCAGCCGCAATTTGTCGGGTGAACGTTCCTGCTGCGTAGTATGACGCTCAATCAAACCCGCCGTAACGAATCGCACTTGGCGGCTTTCCCATGCATCCAGTTGAAACCACTTGGCTCTTTCCCGCAGTACGGACTCCCGTTCCACCTCTTCTTTGACAAGATGAACAAGAAAATGCTCTTTCATTTCCTTGTAGTATTGCGAGAGCCGCCACTGTATCATGGCTTGCTGGTCACGTTCATTCCTTAGCCCATCCAACTCCTGAACAATTTTCCCCAGCGTTTCGGTCAGTTCATCTTGGGTTACAGGCTTGAGCAGATAATTCCTTGCCTGATTGCGAATCGCCGCTTTGGCATATTGAAAATCCTCATAGCCTGTAATAACAATCAACCTCAAAGCGGGATACTGTTCGTAGCAAGCTTCCAAAAAGGACACGCCGTTCATAACGGGCATATTCATATCCGTGATGATCACATCAGCCGGATACTGTGCCAGCCACTCCATGGCTTCAGCTCCATTGCCTGCTTCACCTGCAACGTTCAAGCCTAAGCGTTCCCAGTCGACCTTGAGCTTCAAACCAAGGCGAATTTCCGGTTCATCATCGACAATAAGCACACTATACATCCAGACTCCCTCCTTGAATAGGCAAAATCAGTGAAATACTTGTGCCTGTGAGCTCACCCGGCGTAATTTCAAACTCGAACAAATTGCCGTAGTAGAGCTGACATCTGGCCAAAACATTGCGCAATCCGATCTGTTCCGACCTTGTTTTCAAAATATGGTCAAAATGAGAAGTCAACGACTCTGCGCGCAACTGCTGGTACAGGTCCAACGTGATGCCAGTGCCATTATCAGCAACGGTGAGTATTAAACGCTGATCTTCACGCCGTACTCTAACAATAACCTTTGCTTCAGCCTGCTCTTTAAAGCTGTATTTTACAGCGTTTTCAATCAGCGGTTGCAAAATGAACTTGGGAATGACACATGAACGAAGCGACTCATCTTCTTCTAACGAGAGATTCAGCCTATCGGCAAATCGAATTTGTAAAATGGATGCATAATGGCGGACATATTTCAGTTCTTCTTCAAGCGGTGTTAAGTCGTTGCTGATTTTCAAGGAAAAACGCATCATTTTCCCCAAAGCCTCGATGACCTTTACGGTATCCTGTGTACGGTGCTGCATAGCCAAACTGCTTAATAATTCCAGTGTATTAAACAAAAAATGCGGATTAATCTGCATCAGCAAAGCTTTATATTCCGCCTGCTGCTTTAACAGCTTTAGCTCAAATTCTGTTTTGATATGATACCGGAGCCGACTAACCATGTTGCGAAATGTTGCCGTCACGTAACTGACTTCATTGCGCACCTTTTCGTCAGCAGGGATCCGATTCTCGGCGCCGTCAAAATCGCCCATCTGAACATATCGCATCCCGGATGCCAGCCGTGAGAGCGGTTTCGAAATGCCGTGCGAAAGCCAAATTGCCGCAGCAATTGCCCCTACCAGCAGCAAGGAACCAAAAATCAAGAGACTTGTGCGCAGCTTGTATAAATTGCCGTATAAATCAACTTCAGGCACAATGCCAACCAGCAGCCAATTGTTAAGCTTCAGCTTTTTATAGACCATAATATCCTTAGCGCCATCTTCATTCTCCAGATATATGACCCCGTTCTGCTGCGTACTGTTGCGGATTGCCTCCATTTGCTTCGCTGCCTCGGGGTGAGAGTCATATTCATGCTGTCCTAGAACGGATTCTCCTTGACCATCCAGCAGGAAAATCGTACCTTTTTCGCCTAAATGAATCCGACTTAGCGGCTCTAAGAAAAATTGAGAGCTGACATTAATTTTCATCATATTTTTGGATTGCAAGGGCTCGAATGTGCCAATTGGCAGCAATAAACTGAGTACGTCAAACTTCTTCGAACGATTCAGTTCAATTGGATCTTTATGTGCAGACACCCATTGAATGCCTCTCGTTTTAAAACGATCGTACCACGCTTCGTTCTTGAACGAAGAATCATTCATCATTTGATTGTCCGCTGTGATCCATAAGCCCTCCTGCCGATACACCGTCACCGACGAAACAATCGAATAATTATTCGTGGTTTGGGTTAGAAACTGACTGAGATTAATGTTTGCCAGCATCTTTTCACCTGCCGGCAATGCAGTGTCTGACAGGGTATTGTCCCAGTTTTTCACCGTCGAACTGTTAAAAACAATGGATGAAACATCGTAGATTTGAACCAACGCCATGTTGACGAATGACCCGTATTCGTCCATTTTTTCGAAAGCGGACGATTCGATATAGGACCGTATAATAGATCGTGACTCTGTAAAAAACAAGTACGACATCGTCCCGAATGAGACAAACAATAAGACGACGAAAAACACGATCAACCGGTTTTTTAGCGAGTAGAACATGTAAGGCCCCCTCTAGCTAGTTATGGCATCTTTAATTACATACCATATAACGCCTTTGAGTATCTTTTTGTCAACTGCTAAAATCGTTGCAAATAAAAAAATGCCGCATCGACTGCGGCATTTCATTCCTTCACTTGCTGACTTTATTCCTCTGCAGCCACTTCAATTTCTCCATTCAACTGGTCCGCATAAGCTCGAATCAAATCATAATCATGATTGATAGCGGCGTCCTTCACCTGCTCTTCCGCTTGAAATTGCATCAATTTCTCGTTATCAATCTCCATGCTGCCAACCCCCTCGTGTTGTTGCAATTAGAATTTCCTATCCGGGAATTGTTATCCTTTCTCCATAAAAGTTTTCCTTCTACTAGCTGCAAGACGACACGTATACTAGAAAAGGAAGAACTCTGAAGGGAGATATGGCTAATGATTGTAGCAGAACAAATTTATCAATCGTATGGGATGGATAAAGACACATTTATCATCTTTATGAAAGAACGAAGTTTGCATACAGCTATACACTCGCTTGGCATCGACTTCGTGGAATTGGCGCCTGATCGGGTGGTCATGTCCATGCCGGTCGGACCTAGCACCCATCAGCCTGCCCGCATCCTGCATGGCGGAGCTTCGGTTCTACTCGCGGAAACAGCCGCTTCCATTGCCTCAGAGATTAATATCGTCGATAAAGAAAAGTATGCGGCGGTTGGGTTAGAAATCAATGCGAATCACCTTAAAAGCAAACGAGACGGCATTGTGACAGCAGTTGCCACGCCTATACACAAAGGCCGCAAAACGATGGTTTGGGATATCCGCATCTCCGATGAGAAGAATCAACTGATTTGTATTTCACGCTGTACGGTCGCTATTATTGATAAAAAGTAACAAACACCTTCACGGAAGATGAAGATCCTAAGTAACCATATCTATAAGCTCCGCGAAAGTCAGGGTACCGTTCTACAAAGGGAACTGGTGTCCTCTATTTTGAGGGAAACGAGCCATTTCCACTCTGAACGGAACTGGCGGGTCTTATTTCTCTTCCGATGGCGCTTTTTTCAAGTGAATCGGCAAAATTGAGGACTGTAGTTCCCCTCACGCGTGCAAATTGTGCTTTTTGCTTGGAATAGAGGACTGCAGTTCTCTTCGCGTCGCGAAGAACCCATTTTGCAAACAAAAACAGCCCAGACAATGTGTCTAGGGCTGTTTCAGTTTAACTTTTACTATATAGTTTACTCTTCTGCGTATATCATTTTAACCGTCATTCCGCCGTCGATGGTTAGATTCTGACCCGTAATGAAACCGGCTTTCTCGTCGGCCAGGTAGAGACAAGCAGCGGCAATATCCTCAGGTTTGCCTACTCTGCCTACCGGATGTTGTTTTTTATCCACTTCGGAATGAACAATGCTGCCTTCGACAGCCGGATAGTGCCAATCCCGAACCTCAATCCATCCGGGAGAAATGGCGTTAACACGAATGCCATATTCGCACAAGCTTATAGCCATCGCATGCGTCAGTGCAGAGATGCCGCCTTTTGAAGCCGAATATGCCTCCGTGTTTGGCTCTGACATAAATGCCCGTGTAGACGAGATGTTAATGATGGCTCCGCCTTGCCCCTTCTCCTTCATCACACGCGCCGCGGCTTGCGAACATAGAAAAGCTCCTCCTAAATTTACGGAGATGACCCGCATAAACTGTTCACTCGTGAGATCAAGTACATCCGTATTATGCATAATCCCTGCATTATTAACAAGAACATCAATCCCGCCTAAGTCAGAGACCGTGCGCTCCATCCACTGCCTAACTTCGTCTTTCGTCTTCCTTCGAAACGTCAACCTTCGTGAAAACGACATGCTCTGTATAGGAATTCAAGAGTTTGACAGTTTCCAAACCGGCAGCTTCATGAATATCCGCAATGGAAACGCCGTATCCTGCTTGGGCAAAGGCAAAAGCGATCGCACGTCCAATGCCATGTCCACCACCTGTGACTGCTGCTACTTTTCGCATATTCATCACCTCATCTGATTTTTCATTATTTTACCATAACCGATTGGATCAAACATGTGTAACCCTGTGTATCGAAGGTCCCTCCGATATTGTGCTCATTTTTTGGCATGGCCTTACAGAACCCGGGCGGAAACCGCCTAAAAAACTGGCAGATACTAAAAAATGACTTGAAGTTCCCCATAGGAATTCAAGTCATTTCGATTATTGCCTGTCTGTTAGTTATACGTTATTTTCAAACCCAATTCAGCCGCACGGTTAAGCGCCCCTTCAGAGAATTTAGGTTTCTTATATCTTTGTTCAAATTCTTCTTTGTCTAGCGGGGTCCATTTAAAATCTTTATTTTGATAGATCCAAGTCTTCGTTCCCCAATCCACGTGGATGGTCCGATTCGTTACTTTTTTGACGACCCCGATTTCAACGATAAAACCGGTTTTACCAAATAATTTGGCACAGTATTTGTTCAGCATTTCGCTCACGATGACTCCCCATTTCTCTATTCCTTGCTCTATTCTCTTATAAAATGCATGTTAATGCAACCATGGCAAGTCCCTGTTGACACAAAAAAGGCACCAATTATGGTGCCAAACTCGCTTTAAACTTACGCTAATATTGAATGGGATCGGAGAGAATGAAGGATTGCCGCTGCAATTTCAACTGAAGTATCCTGGTCTTGATACTCTTCGCCGAATGAAGTTCGAAACAACTGATTAATGGCTTGGCTAAGGCTGTGCGCATCTAAATCTGAAACGTGTTTGGTTATATAAATCGTTAGCGTACGCGCTTCACCTTCATATTCGTCTTCAAGACCATGCATGTCCAGCAGCCCGATAGGGTCCCATGCATCCAGATGTTGTTTGACGATCTCCATAATAGGTGACGGATCATAGGGCAGAGAGTTCAAATACGCATTCTCTTTGACAATCTCTCTTCGAATACTCCACATCATATAATTCATTTTTGTTTGCTCGGATACCGCTCTAAACTTCAATGGATAAGCCTCCTTTATTGGACGCTCTCTTGCTTCTCTGTCATCAACTTGTCAGACTCTGTGATCAGTTTAACAGATCGTTCAATTCTCGCCCCATTGAAGTTTAGCATTTTCCCTGTCCCTTGAGCAATACAAGCCATCGGATGTTCCGCAAGATACACGGGTACACCTAATTCTTGTTGAAGGCGCTTGTCCAGCCCTTCCAGTAAAGCGCCGCCACCGCAAAGCAGGATGCCCTGCTCCATAACGTCGCCAGCGAGCTCAGGAGGGCATTTCTCCATGGCAAGCCGTATGCACTCCACAATTGAAATCATAAAATCATCAAAAATTTCATAAATCTCCGTTGAAGAGATCGTAATGCTGCGAGGCAATCCTTCCATCAAGTCACGCCCCCGAATGTCCATCGTGATTTCCTTCACAGGTTTCACGACAGTGGCGACGTTCTTCTTGATTTCCTCTGCCGTTCGCTCACCAATAACCATATTGTAGGCACGTTTCACATATTCAATAATATCTTGGTCAATCGACATGCCTCCACGGCGAATTGCTTCACTTACGACAATGCCGCCAAGTGAGATAATCGCAACTTGGCTTGTTCCTCCACCAATGTCAAGGACCATGCTGCCTATCGGTTCTTCGACAGGAAGACCTGCTCCCATCGCTGCGGCGAGCGGCTCTTCCACCGTTGTTGATCGCCTCGCTCCTTTATGAACGATCATCTCTTCAACGGCTCTCTTTTGCACATTCGTAATGCCGCATGGAACGGAAATCAGAACGTGAAAGCTGCGAAACCAATTATAGCCTTTTCTAATTTTGCCAATAAAATATTTAAGCATCGCTAAGGTCATATCAAAATTAGCAATTACGCCATCTTTTAGCGGATAAATGACCTCCACATTAGCTGGAGTTCTCCCAATCATATCATAGGCTTCTTGGCCAATAGCTTTGATTTCCCCTGTATCTGTTTGAATGGCGACTACGGACGGCTCTTGCAGAACAATACCTTTTTTTTGCTGGTAAATTAGCGTATTACAGGTGCCCAAATCTACACCAAACAGTTCTTCCAATCTCTTTAACATGACTCGCTCCTTCTCGCTGTTTATTAGACGATGCCCCTAGTAGCGTGTGTATTTAAAATGATTATGACTAACTGCATCTGTATACTTGTTCGCATTGCCAAGCCATTCTACGGGGGTAAGCCAATAAACACCAATCATTCCCAAGCCAAACAAAACAGCAAATCAACCCTACTTATTCTGAATCAATCCAATCCCATTACCAACAGGATCAACTAAATAAGCAAGATAGAAGTTATCAAATTCCATCTTCCCTCTAACAACTTGTGCTCCCATTTCCACAGAGTTATCTATAGCTTCATCCATGTTATCAACTTGAATTTGAATTCTAATACCATGAGGATAATCGCTTGGTCCCTTAGAAATTCCGCCATGAATGCCAGGCTTGTCCTCATTTCCTGTTGTCACTGGAAGGTAACCCCAACTGGATGCGCCGATTTCCCAACCAAAAACAGTAGAATAAAAACTCGCCGCACGTTCAGGATCTTGACTATTCATTTCAAATAAGACAACTCGTCCCATTTCACTCACCCCCTTAATTTGGAATTAATATCCACATAATACCAAACATTTGTTCCCCTGTAAATACAAAATTATGGTACAGGAACTACAGGATTGAAACGCTCCATTCCAGCGCAAAAGCCTGTAGTTCCCTCCCAACTTTGTTCGCCTCCCCCTCTCCACGAATCATTCTTGGTAGGAGTAAAATCCCTGCCCGGATTTACGCCCCAATCGCCCCGCTTTCACATATTTACGCAGCAGCGGACAAGGCCGATACTTGGAATCTTTAAAACCATCATATAAAATTTCCATGATCGAAAGGCAAGTATCCAGTCCAATGAAATCCGCGAGTTCCAGCGGTCCCATCGGATGATTCATGCCGAGTTTCATCACTTTATCCACGGATTCAATAGAGGCTACACCTTCATATACGGTGAAAATCGCTTCATTAATCATCGGCATCAAGATCCGATTAGAAACAAAACCAGGGAAATCATTCACTTCAACCGGTGTTTTTCCCATACGCTGACTCAGCCCGTAAACGACCTCGAATACTTCCTGCGACGTCTCCAGCCCTCGAATCACTTCTACGAGAGGCATAACCGGTACTGGATTCATAAAATGCATCCCGATAATTTTCTCCGGACGTCCTGTAACAGCGGCAATTTCCGAAATAGGAAGTGATGACGTATTCGTTGCCAAAATCGTATGAGGCGAGCAAAGACTGTCCAGCCTATGGAACAGCAAGGCCTTCAACGCCATATTTTCTGAAATGGCTTCGATAACAAAATCTGCTTGCTCCGCATGCTCTACAAACTCAGTTGGTCGTATGCGGCTTATGATCTCCGCCATGCTTTCCGGTGTCCGTTTGCCTTTCTCCACATTTCGGCTTAACTGTTTACTGATCGCCTGCATGCCCCTGTTCAGAAATTCCGGGGATGTGTCGTGCAGCAGCACCTGGAAGCCTGAAGCAGCAGCCACCTGTGCGATCCCGCTTCCCATTTGTCCAGCGCCAATGACCATGATGGTCTGTATGTTCATAGCTCCGCTCCCTCCAACCTTTTCATCCATCCACCCGAATGAGAATGGCATCACCTTGCGCAGCCCCGCTGCAAATTGCGGCAATGCCGTAGCCGCCACCGCTTCTTCGCAGCTCATGGATTAAGGTGAGCAGAATCCGCGCCCCGCTTGCTCCGATGGGATGACCAAGCGCGATGGCCCCCCCTCCCACGTTAACGAGTTCCGGATTCCATCCAAGCATTTGTTCACTGGTCAGCAGGACCGCAGCGAACGCTTCATTCACTTCAAACCGGCTGATTTGATCCAGCGTGATGCCTGTTTGCCGTAATAGCTTCTGAATTGCTAACGCAGGCGTTGTCGCAATGTACGGCGCTCTCTCACCAACAGTCGCAGACCCAACAATCGTTGCAAGCGGGCTAACGCCGCAGGCTAATGCTTTATCCTTCGACATCACGACCATCGCCGCCGCCCCGTCGTTAACGCCAGGGGCATTTCCCGCCGTAATCGTTCCGCCTTTCACCAGGGCCGGCAATGCAGCAAGCTTTTCCATGCTTGTATCCGTTCGGGGACCTTCGTCTTCCTCCACCCGCTTCGTTCCATGCTTCGATTGCACGATAATAGGCACTATTTCCTCTGCTAAGTAACCCTTCCTTCTCGCCTCAATCGCCAAAATATGACTGCGAAGCGCCCATTCATCCTGTCGATCACGACTTAAGCCGAACTCTGCGGCTACGTTGCTGCCATGAACGAACATCTGAACGAGTTCAAATGGGCAAAGCAAACCATCGTGCACCATCAAGTCAATGGTCGTCTGATTCCCCATCCGCGCCCCCCAACGGGTGCTTGGCAGCATGAAAGGAGCACTGCTCATGCTCTCCATTCCACCTGCAATCATGCAATTGGCATCGCCAGAACGGATCATTTGATCAGCAAGTGTGACACTTCGCAGACCCGATGCGCATACTTTATTGATCGTTTCTGCCGTTACGCTCCAGTCGAGGCCCGCCAAACGCGCAGCCTGACGCGCAGGATTTTGCCCTGCTCCCCCTTGCAGGACCATCCCCATGATAACTCCATCAATCATAGACAGTTCAATAGAAGAACGCTGAATCGCCTCCCGAATTGCTGTACCGCCCAGTTCGACTGACGGAACATCCTTTAAGCCGCCGCCAAATTTCCCGAACGGTGTGCGAGCCCCTCCAACAATGACACTTTCCTTCATGCGTTAATCCTCCTAAGGTGAAGAGCCTCAGTAGATCACTGTTTCCAGATCATATTTTTCCAAATAATGCTTGACTCGCTGCAAAAATCGACCGCAAATCATCCCATCCAGAATACGATGATCAAATGAAAGGCAGATCGAGACCATGGATCGGATGGCGATCATTTCTTGAATCACAACGGGTTTCCGAACAATGCTCTCAAATGTAAGATTAGCCGCTTGTGAGTGCTGAATTATGGGATAAGAAAGCATCGACCCAAAGGCTCCGGTATTATGAAAAGTAAACGTGCCGCCTTGCATTTCCGCCGGTCGTATAGTTCCCGCCTTTGCCCGTTTGAGCAAATCGAACAGCTCAAACGCCAAGCCAGCTATGGATTTGCGGTCTGCATGATGGAGGACAGATGCAATCACAGCTTCCTCATCCTCAGAGCCAACTGCAACGGAAATATGAATATTTCTTTGGACAGCAATACCTTCCGGGCTCCATGATGCATTCATTAGCGGGAACTCCTTTAAAGCATTCACAATCCCTTTTATGACAAAAGGTGAGATTGTAAGCGGAAAACCTTCTGTCAATAAAAAGGTTTCCTTCAGCTTTTGCCGCAAGGCGACGAGATTCGTCACGTCAACTTCGATCATCAGCCAGGCGCGGGGAATTTCGGTGACACTTTGCTGCATGCGGGAAGCAATTGCTTGTCGCATCGGGCTGATAGCAAGTATTTGATCGCCTGGGAGCGTTGCACCTGATTCCTCGTGTTGCGACATAGCCACCCTCCTCTACAATTCCGCTAGCTGGCGCATCGCATCCTTCACAGTATCTATACTCGGCAGGTAAAATTTCTCCAGTGTCGGCGCCATCCCGACAGGAGGAACATCCGGCGGGCAGCAACGCATGATGGGAGCATCCAGCTCATACAACAGGTGTTCAGCCAACATCGCTGATATCTCAGCACCAATACCACCGGTCTTGTTATCCTCGTGAACAATGAGAATTTTTCCAGTTTTCGCTGCAGCCTCAAAAATAGCCGTTTTATCAAGCGGATGCAGGGTTCGCAGATCAAGAAGCTCTGTACCGATGCCCTCCAACTCCAGTTCAGCCGCTGCTTTCATGGCATATTGAACGGATAAACCGTAAGCAATGACCGTAATATCCTTACCTTCGCGTCGAGTTATTGCTCTACCGATGGGTACCGTATAATCATCCGCAGGAACTTCGTCCGAAACGGAGAGGTAACATTTTTTATGCTCGAAAAAGAGAACCGGATCGTCGTCACGA
Organism: Paenibacillus sp. FW101-FHT12H11; assembly: GCF_058790355.1. NCBI lineage: Bacteria > Bacillati > Bacillota > Bacilli > Caryophanales > Paenibacillaceae > Paenibacillus > Paenibacillus sp. FW101-FHT12H11. Next base: position 524,079 of record NZ_JBYTCO010000005.1, read on the forward strand.
ATCGCTGCTTTCAATAATCCCTTGGCGTCATAAGCGGTGGACGGAGCGACAATTTTGAGGCCCGGCGTCCCAAAAAACACCGATTCGGGACATTGTGAATGATACAAGCCCCCGCCGCCTGTGGCGCCGTAAGGTGCACGAATGACAATTGGGCAATGCCAGTCATTGTTAGAGCGATAACGAATCTTGGCGGCTTCGCTAATGATTTGGTTGGCTGCCGGAAATATGAAATCGGCAAATTGAATTTCTGCAATCGGCCTCATCCCAACCATCGCCGCCCCGATGGCGACGCCTACGATGGCTGATTCAGAAAGCGGCGTATCGAGCACCCGCAGCTCGCCGAACTTATCGCGCATGCCCTTCGTGGCGTTCAGGACACCCCCTTTTCCAATATCTTCGCCAAGTACAAACACGTTTTCATCCCGCTGCATTTCCTCCGACATCGCTGAACGAATGGCCTCCAAATAAGTGATAATCGGCATCTCAAACCTCACCCCCATCTTCCGCATAGACATGCCGAAGCACGTCCTCCGGTGCCGGAAATGGCGATTTTTCAGCGTATTTTGTGGCTTCATTCACTTCCTTGGCAATATTCTCTTGCAAGGCTCGATCCAAATCCTCACTAAGTACGTCACTTTCCATCAAATAACGCCGGAACCGCTGAACGCCCTCCTGATCTTTGTGGTAATCCACTTCTTCCTTCGTTCGATAGAGCATATCGTCGTCGGCGGTGGAATGAGGCGGAATTCGATACATCATCGCTTCAATTAATGTAGGGCCATAGCCGCGAACGGCACGTTCTCTCGCTTCTTTCACCGCGCGATAAACTTCCAGAACATCGTTGCCGTCAACACGTTGGCCTGGAAACCCATACCCTGCAGCGCGATCAACGACACGGCCGGCAACCTGCCGATGGGCAGGAATCGAAATCGCATATTGATTGTTTTCACACAGGAAAATCACAGGGAGCTTGAATACTCCGGCGAAATTGAAAGCCTCATGCACATCGCCCTGATTACTCGAGCCTTCCCCAAAAGTCACGAACGCCACATGTTCTTCCTTCCTCATCAGAGCAGTGAGCCCAATGCCAACCGCATGCAGAACTTGCGTTGCTACAGGGCTTGAGCCGGATACGATATGGAGCTTTTTATAACCGAAATGCCCTGGCATCTGCCGGCCCCCGTTAACATCCTCTGCTTTGAACAGCGCCGCCAGCAGCAACTCCTGAACCGTCATGCCAATCGTAAGCACAAAGGCGTAATCTCTGTAATAAGGAAGGAAATAATCCTGCTGTTTATCCAAAGCGAACGCTGCCGCCACCTGTGCCGCTTCTTGGCCGATACTGGAGATGTGAAATGCCGTTTTGCCTGATCTTTGCAGCAGCGTAGCACGTTCATCGAATTTTCTCGCTTTCAGCATGTAAGCATACATCTTCAGCACGTCATCGTCCGTTAAACCCAGCTGTTGATGCTTGAGCATGTGCTGAGAAGACATCGCCATTCCTCCTCTTCTGTTCTTTACATGTTCCTGCGATATTGCCCGCCGACTTGATAAAGCGCGCGTGTAATTTGCCCGAGACTTGCCACTTTGACGGTTTCCATTAATTCCGCGAAAATATTTCCGCCTGAAAGCGCCACCTCCTGAAGTTTCTGCAAAGCTGCTGGAGCTGCTTGTTGATTTTGATCAAGAAATTCCCGAAGATGAGTAATTTGTTGATCTTTCTCTGCGGTTGATGCCCTGGCAAGCGGAATATCCATGTCCCCCTCAGGTGGATTAGGATTCAAGAATGTATTGACGCCAATGATCGGCAAGTCCCCTTGATGTTTTTTCATCTCATAAAGCATCGATTCATTCTGAATTTTACCACGTTGATACTGCGTCTCCATGGCACCGAGCACGCCGCCACGATCACTAATGCGATCCAGCTCTTGCAGGACAGCCTCCTCGACCAGATCCGTCAATTCCTCGATGATAAAAGAGCCCTGAAGCATGTTTTCGTTTTTAATGAAACCAAGCTCTTTCGTAATGATTAACTGAATGGCCATCGCTCGGCGAACCGACTCTTCCGTAGGCGTCGTTACAGCCTCATCATAAGAATTCGTATGCAGCGAATTACAGTTGTCCAGCAGCGCCATCAAGGCTTGAAGGGTCGTTCGAATGTCATTAAAATCCATTTCCTGCGCATGTAGCGAACGCCCGGAAGTTTGAATGTGATATTTCAGCTTCTGGCTGCGATCGTTCCCGCCATATTTCATTTTCATTGCCGTAGCCCAAATGCGGCGCGCGACCCGCCCGATAACCGTATATTCCGGATCTAACCCATTGCTGAAAAAGAATGAAAGATTAGGTGCAAAGTCATCAATCAACATGCCACGGGACAAATAATACTCTACATAAGTAAAGCCGTTCGCCAGTGTGAAAGCGAGCTGAGAAATCGGGTTCGCCCCAGCTTCCGCGATATGATAACCCGAGATGGAAACTGAATAATAATTACGTACTTCCTGATCGATAAAATACTGCTGGATATCGCCCATCATTCGCAGCGCGAATTCCGTTGAAAAAATACAGGTGTTCTGTCCCTGATCCTCCTTTAAAATATCCGCTTGCACCGTTCCTCTAACCGCCTTCAGCGTTGCCCTGCGAATTTCGGACACTTCATCCGTGGCTGGCTCTCTTCCGCTTTTCTGTGCGAAACGCTCAATCTGATCGTCCATCGCTGTGTTCATATACATCGCTAAAATGATTGGCGCAGGCCCATTAATCGTCATAGAAACAGACGTCATCGGATCGCACAGATCAAAGCCGGCATACAGCTTTTTCATATCATCCAACGTACAGATACTGACGCCGCTTTCGCCTATTTTTCCATAAATATCCTGACGTTCGTCGGGATCTTCCCCGTACAAGGTGACAGAGTCAAAAGCTGTGCTGAGACGTTTGGCTTGATCATTTCTGGACAAATAATGGAATCTCAGATTCGTTCGTTCCGGCGTGCCTTCCCCTGCGAACTGGCGTTTGGGATCCTCGGCGGTACGCTTGAATGGAAACACGCCTGCGGTAAATGGAAATTCTCCAGGCACATTTTCTCGGTACAGCCATCGAATAATGTCGCCAGAATCTCTATATTTCGGCAAGCTGATCTTCGGAATATCCGTTCCTGATAAGCTTGTCGTAGTAAGTTCCGTCACGATTTCCTTCTCCCGAACACGTGTAATGAACGTTTTGCCGCCATACTGTTTCTGACTTTCGGGCCACTGTGCAAGCATGCGGAGCGTATCTTTGTGCATCTGATTCTCAACATTCAGCTTAAGCGCATGCAGCGAAGTTAAACTTTCTTCTGGAGCTTGCGCATGCCTTGCGGCAGCAATAGCTCCATCGAGCCGGTAGAAGACGCTCGCCAGCTCTGCCTCCTTTTCCGCAAAAGCATGATAGGACCGAATACACTGTGCGATTTCACCGAGATATCGCGTACGATCCACTGGAATGATGACATGCGTTTTCGCGTGTGAAGCCGAGCCGAATCCATCAATCGGCCATTGCACTGAACATTTGCGGTTCAAAGTCTGAATGATGGCTTGAAATAACGCATCCACACCCACGTCGTTAAATTGACTAGCCATGGTGCCATAAACAGGCATTGATTCATAAGGCTCAGAGAATCTGCCGTGATTTCGCTGCACCTGCTTCTTCACATCCCGAAGAGCATCTTCAGACCCTCGCCGGTCAAATTTATTAATTGCCACCAAATCTGCGTAATCGAGCATATCGATCTTCTCTAGCTGCGATGGCGCGCCGAATTCGCTTGTCATGACATAGAGGGAGACATCCGCCAGTTTTGTGATCTGGTGATCGCCTTGGCCAATTCCGCTTGTCTCGACAAGGATCAGATCAAAGCCCGCTTCCTGCAGAACAGCGATTGCCGGGCTAAGCGCAGTGGATAATTCGTTGCCTGATCCGCGTGTAGCCATACTGCGCATATACACGCGATCGGAATGGACGGAATTCATGCGTATCCGATCGCCAAGCAAAGCTCCCCCGCTTCGCTGTTTAGTTGGATCAACCGATAGAATCGCTATCGTCTTATCCGGATATTGCCGGAGAAAACGCTGGACAATTTCGTCCGTTAAGGAGCTTTTCCCTGCGCCTCCAGTGCCCGTAATGCCGACAATTGGACAAGGAGACACCTGTGATGGCAAATTAGGTTCTGGCGGGTTTGGCGATTTGTCCGCTGTGTTATCACTTGAGAGTTCTGCCATTGTTATACGCTGTGCCAGAGATCTATGATCTATCACCGCTTCAGTGCCGTTAGCTCTATTCCTATCGGTAGCAACCGTACAGAAATCGCACTCCTTCATCATGTAAGAAATCATCCCTTGAAGCCCTAGCTCCCTGCCATCGTCCGGCGAAAAAAGACGTGTAACGCCATACGCATGCAGCCGTTTAAAATCCGATGGCAGGATGACACCGCCCCCTCCACCGAAAACTTTTATGCTGGAAGCACCTTTTTCACGCAGCAAATCGATCATATAGGTGAAAAATTCGACATGTCCGCCTTGATAAGAGGAAACGGCAATGCCTTGTACATCCTCCTGAATCGCTGCCTGCACAATCTCCTGAACCGACCGGTTATGACCAAGATGAATCACTTCCGCTCCACTAGCTTGCAGAATCCGCCGCATAATCGTTATGGACACATCATGGCCGTCGAACAAAGCGGAAGCAGTGATGAATCGCACTTTATGTTTCCCTGATGACACCGCTGGACCTCCTCTCCTCGGATGGCGGATGTGCACAAAAACCCCACCGACATTAAGATATCAGTGAGGCCTAGCCCCTCTCGGGCAAAACGGTTTTGGCAATTTTCCCATCCAGCGCTTCATACTCAAAGTAACGAATCGTATCGTACAGCTCGCTGCGTGTTTGCATGTGGTCTATCTTTTCCTTCTGCGAACCTGTCATCTGGATTTCCTCAAACAACCTTTCCATCGCCTTGGCCGCTACACGCAGCGAAGTCACGGGATAAATCACCATGCCAAAACCCCAACTTTCAAACTGCTGCGCCGTAAAATACGGCGTTCTTCCGAACTCCGTCATATTCGCCAGCAAGGGACAGGTTAATTCTTGGCTGAATTTGAGAAACTCCTCTTCTTTCTCCAACGCTTCCGGGAAAATTGCATCTGCGCCTGCAGCCACATATTGTTTCGCTCGAGCGATCGCCGCGTCCATTCCCTCTACACTTTTGGCGTCCGTACGGGCAATTAGATATAAAGAGGGGGAAACGGTCTTGATCGTTTGAATTTTTTGCATCATCTCCTCGGCGGAAACCAGCTTTTTCCCATTCAAATGGCCGCATTTCTTCGGCATTTCTTGGTCTTCCAGTTGAACGGCTGCGACTTTGGCTTCCACCATCTCCTTCGCTGTTCGTGCGGCATTCAGAACACTTCCAAATCCGGTGTCGATGTCTACCAACAGCGGAAGACCTGCCGCACGAACCAGTTCACGAGCGCGCTCCGCCACCTCATTCGAGTAGATGAGGCCCAAATCCGGCAGCCCTCTGCTGGCTGTATACGCAGCACCGGAGAGATAAATGGCATCAAATCCAGCTCGTTTGGCGATTAGAGCTGCCATTCCATCGTGGGCGCCGGGGATTTTAACAATGGGACCCGCTTCGACGAGTTGGCGAAAACGAGCGGCTAACTCCCTTTGCTCAGGTTCTTCTTCAATGAGCCATGCCATAGGAACCTCCTGCATGATCATGTTTCATGTTTTTTGGTGCAAACCATCGGTCAAATAACGAAAAGCGATAGGAACTCCTGACATGGCGTCTGAATGAAACGCTCATAGTCAAGCGAGAGGTTCAAAATGTCAGATGATTTTTTCCTAGGGAAGCGGGTCAGAAGGTTCGTCTCGAACTTCTCGATCACCTTAGGCAGCCCTTCAGCACGCCGTCTGCGATGACCGATCGGGTATTCGCAGACAATTTTCTCCGTTGAAGTGCCATCCTGAAAATGAATTTGCACCGCATTCGCAATCGAGCGTTTGTCCGGGTCCAGATAATCCTTACTGTACTGCTCCTCTTCTGTGACGAACATCTTCGCCCTAAGCGCATCTATTCTCGGGTCTTTCGCGATGCCTTCTTCATAATGCTCAGCCGTCAATGTCCCGTACAGCAGCCCGATGGCAACCATGTACTGCAAGCAATGATCCCGATCCGCCGGGTTAAACAAAGGACCTTTCTTATCAATGATCCGGATGGCGGATTGATGGGTCGTAAGCGTGATAGACTTAATATCCGCTATACGCTCATGTACCAAAGGATGCAGCTCTAGCGCACATTCCACAGCTGTCTGCGCATGAAATTCGGCTGGAAACGAAATTTTGAATAAAATATTTTCCATCACGTAGGAACCCAGTTCTCGCCCTAAGATCAGCTCCTTGCCTCGGAATAACACATCCTGGAAACCCCATGTTTTGGCCGAAAGCGCGGTTGCATAACCCATCTCACCGCCGACAGCCATGAAAGCCAGACGCACCGCGCGACTAGTCGCATCCCCTGCAGCCCAGGACTTGCGCGAGCCTGTGTTAGGCGCATGTCTGTATGTTCTTAAACTGGCTCCATCGATCCAGGCATTCGAGAGCGCGCTGCACACCTCTGCCTTCGTTCCGCCAAGCATGGCAGTCGCTACGGCCGTTGACGCTATTTTCACAAGATGAACATGGTCTAATCCCACACGATTTAAACTATTTTCTAAGGCCAGTACGCCTTGAATCTCATGCGCTTTAATGGACATCGTAAGAATATCCTTCACGTAGAGCGGCATTTTGCCCTCTGCCACCCTGCTGCGGCTAATGTAGTCGGCAAGCGCCACGATACAGCCTAAATTATCGGATGGATGCCCCCATTCAGCGGCCAACCACGTGTCATTATAGTCGAGCCATCGGATCATGCACCCGATATTGAATGCCGCATGCACCGGGTCCAATTCGTACCGTGTACCCGGCACTCGGGCGCCTCCAGGCAAGCTCGCTCCCGGCACAATCGGTCCCAGATGTTTCACACATTCCGGAAAACGCAGCGCCAGCAACCCGGTTCCCAGGGAATCCAACAACACATGCTGCGCAATGCGATACGCTTCTTCACTTTCAATATGCGCGTTCAGTGCATAATCGGCTATTACTTCAATTAACGGGTCAAAAGTCATCTCCTTATCGGCCGAGTTCTCGAATCCGCTCATTCACAATGTCGTCCTTTCTGGCAAATGAATTTCCAGCGCTCAAGGATGTAAGTTGCGAGGTCCTGTGTACAGGACACGAGGCCGGAATAGCCGATTATTCGCGTGCTGCTCCATCACATGGCTGCTAACGCCAATCGTACGGGCAGCGAGAAATACCGGAGTGAACAATTCAATCGGAATGCCGAGCAAATAATAGACAGGAGCTGCATAGTAGTCTAAGTTCGGATGCAGATTCTTCTCGCGTTTCATGATTTCTTCACCAACCACACACATCGTATACAGCTCAGGTTGGTTTTTCTCTAACGAAAGCGCAGCTAACGCATCTTTCATCAATAACGCGCGCGGATCGGCTTTTTTCATATAAACTCGATGACCGAAACCCATAATGCGTTCCTTCCGAGCTAATTTGCTTAACATGAGTGTTTCCAAGTTGCCTTCCGAACCTGCCTCAAGCAGCATCTCCATGACAGCTTCATTAGCGCCGCCGTGCAGCGTCCCTTTCAACGAGGCAACCGCCCCGGTAAGCGCGCCGTACAAGTCGGACTGCGTCGAAGCAATCACTCTTGCTGCAAATGTAGAATTCGGCATTTCATGCTCACTGTAGACGATGAGGGATTGGTCGAAAATATCCTCTTCCATCTTCGTAGGTACTTGACCCGTTATCATGTACAAGAAATTAGCTGAATAGGATAAGTCTTTTCGCGGTTCTACGAACGTTTGTTTGGTTTTAACTTGATACCCACTTGCTACAATTTGCGGTACCTTTGCCAGCAACCTGATCGCTTTTCGCGTATTTGCCTCCTTAGAACGATCTTCAAGTTCGTCATCGTAGCTAGCCAAAGCTGAAATCCCCGTTCGCAGCACATCCATTAGGTTCGCTTGCTCTGGCAGTAAACGAAGGATAGAACAAATGTTCGATGGCAATCCATATTCATCCTTAATTCTTTCTTCGAACGAGGATCGTTCATTTTCATCAGGCAGAAGTCCTTCAAGCAATAAGCCTGCTACATCCAGATAGCTAACATGCTGCGCAAGCTCGATGAGGTCATATCCGCGAACAACAATTTCTTCCTTCTCGACATCCAGATACGAAATTCCCGTTTCACTAGCAATAACGTTCTCCAGTCCAGGGTGATAGCTGTTACTCATCTCATCGCTCCCCTTTCTCTCTTCCTGCCGCGTCTAGTCGGCAAGCAGCATGCGGGAAATCACAATACGTTGAATTTCATTCGTCCCTTCATAGATTTGTGTAACCTTCGCGTCGCGCATATACCGTTCAACCGGATAATCTTTCGTGTACCCGTAACCACCGAAAATTTGGACAGCTTCAAGACTGACAGCCACAGCTGTATCACTGGCAAAAAGCTTCGCTATGGCGGCATCCTTCCCATAGGGCAAACCTTTACTTTCCTTCCACGCGGCTTGATAGGTCAGCAGTCTGGCTGCTTCAATCTTGGTAGCCATATCCGCAAGTTTAAAAGCAATAGCCTGCTGCTCACCGATCGGCTTTCCGAACTGCCTGCGCTGCTTCGCGTAGCTAATCGATGCCTCCATCGCCGCTTGGGCAATCCCGAGCGCTTGCGCGGCAATGCCGATACGCCCGCCGTCCAGGCTTCGCATCGCGATTCGGAAGCCCTCTCCCTCTACGCCGAGCAAATGTCCTTCGGGCACCCGGCAGTTCTCAAATCGCAGCTCGAGCGTTGGCGAAGAACGAATGCCCAATTTTTTCTCCTTGTGGCCGAAAATAAAACCCTCGATCCCTTTCTCCACAAGAAATGCGCTGCACCCGCGCTTCTTGTTCACTGGATCCGTCATCGCAAAAACGATATAGACGTCCGCTTCTCCGCCATTGGTGACAAATAGCTTTGATCCATTTAGCACATAATAGTCCCCGTCCTTGACAGCCGTTGTTTTCATTGCTCCTGCATCAGAGCCCGAACCGCTTTCTGTCAAGCTGTAAGCGCCAAGCTTCTTGCCTTGAGCCAGCGGCGTCAAAAACGCCTTTTTCTGCGTTTCCGTCCCGTATTTCGAGAGCGCCCATGAAACCAATGACGTATGGACGGATAACATCACACCTGTAGAAGCACAGGCCTTCGAGAGCTCCTCGACGACGATGGCATACGTCAAGAAATCGGCTCCGATCCCCCCGTACTCTTCAGGCCACGGGATTCCCGTCAGGCCAAGCTCGCCCATTTTATCGAATAGAGTCCGATCGAATCGCTCTTCTTCATCCCTTTGAGCAGCCGTAGGTTCAATTTCGTTTTTGGCAAAATCCCGCACCATAGCACGAATCATATTCTGTTCTTCCGTCAAGGACAGTTCCATATGACCGCCTCCTTCGACATGATCGCTATTCCTGCATGTTTAGCCGAGGATAAGATCGGTGATTTGCTTCTTCATGGGACAAGTTGTAACCGCTTCCAATAACATGTTTTATATATACACGCCTTTCTGAAGGCTTATACCTGACAGGCTATGAATTTACCCGCCCATGAAAAAAACACCGCAATTTCGCGATGTTTGTACTCATGACTATCTTAATTTAATAGGCAATCCGCTTACAGAAGACTCCAATGCTGCTAAAGTAATGCGAAGCGTGACCGCGGCGTCGGCGTAATCTGTCAAAATCCGTGACCGGTCTCCGGTTTTGATTGCATGCAAGAAGGCATCCGTCTCAATTGCATAAGGATTGAGGAGGTTCTTATACTCCGTTGTTTGCGTACTTTCATGATTCTTTAAGTACCGGTTTTGATGAATTTCCAGAACACCTTTATCCGTAAACAGTTCCAATCCCGATCGATGGCCGAAAGGCAGCATACACGTATTCGTGATGGACGCAACAGCTCCACCTGCGAGCTTCAATGTCACAGCACCGACATCTGCCACTTCAACGCCGTCGTGCTTCGTATGCATGTGGCGCTGCGCATAAACCGCGTACACTTCTTCCACTTCGCCGACCAAATAGCGAACCAAATCCACAATATGCGTTGTTTGCTCGACAAATTGTCCGCCGGACCCGTTTTGCTTACGCCACCAATGAACACCCGGCATGTCTCCTAACCAACTGCCAACCGCCATTCCGACTTTGCGGGTTTCCAGCAGCTCTTTCGCCTTCTGCACGGTGTCCGTATATCGGATATGATAACCCACCGAGGTGATGATATTCCTGCTACTCACCTGATCTTGGATGCGATTCACAGTTTCCATGTCCAACGCGATCGGCTTTTCAATCAGGAACGGGATATTTCGCTGAACGATGGCATCTTCAATACTACCATGCGCCATAGGCGGCACACTTATGTATACAGCGTCTGGTTTTACTGTATCAAGCATCTGCTCTATCTCGTCAAAAGCTTGTGCGCCTGCGAATTTCTGCGCCATCTTCTCCGCCTTTGGCAGCGAAGAACCAAGAAAAGCAACGACTTGCGCATCCTCCCTAGCAGCTAACAAACTTGCGTGCTTCTCAGCAAACCATCCTGTTCCGGCAATTGCAATTTTCAACATGTTGATATACGCCTCCTAGTGGTTCAAATTAGCATAGATTCCCATAAGACAAGTATATACGCAGATGCCAATCTTTTCTCTACTTATTTTTTCTGATAAAATTTTAATCGTAATGTTAGTAATTATGTTGATTTGGGTATATGATAATGAAGTCTCTGTCGAATTTGGCAAGATCTTTCAAGGTCATCTTGCCGAAAGTATGGTTTAATGGATGTATCATGTTTTGAAAATTCCCTGAAAGGTAATTACTGACCATGAAAACTGCCTCATTTTTATTTCCGAAAGACAAAGTAGCCTTTATTAAGTCAACCTCTTCCATGAAGGAAGCAATGGAACAATTAGAGCAGCACTATTATACAGCACTTCCCATCGTCGATGAAGGCGGAAAGTACGTTGGCACACTTTCCGAAGGCGACCTGTTGTGGACGCTCAAAAATAAACCTGGCGTTACGTTTGAGAACATGGATGAGATTCCGGTTAGCAGCATAAAAAAACATATTCGAAACGAATGTGTCTCCATTGATGCGTTTATGGAGGATATGCTGGCCAAAGCAGCCGATCAAAACTTTGTTCCTGTCGTCGATGACAAACAAATTTTCTTGGGTATTATTCGCCGCAAAGATATCATCGCCTACTATATGAATAACATTACGGACTAAAATAAAAAGGAACTGGGGCTGTGCGCCCAGTTCCTTTTTATTTTTGAAAGCGCCCTGATCAACAATTATTTGGCCCCTATCTCCGCGATAGGTACGTGCCCTCTTTCTGGCTGAACCGTCATCGACTGGACTCGACTGATCCGGAAAGATTGCCAGAACGATACGGCATAGACAATCATAGCCATAATGAACCAACCCTCCACGCCGAAACGTGCCATGATGACACCGCCTGATAACGGGCCTAATAAGCACCCGAGAAACATCCAAGCATTCACCATGGCAAATGTCTGACCTTCCATCCCTTGGCGAGCCAATTTTCTCACCTGTGCCTGGATATTCGGCATCATACCTGCTACGCACAGCCCCAAACTGTTTTCTCCATGACTCCATCCAACTAGAAGGAGCCTTCGATAATGCTTTCGCTAAGCGGACGGCGGCCATTCGGCAGTTCGCGCTCTTGCAGTTCACTTGGCAAACGCTCACTTGCACCGCGATAGCCTAGAGTGATCACCGCATGCAGATCATAATCCTCGGATACGCCGAGGACTTCACGGGCGATGTCTCTGTCATAGCCACCGACAGCTCGCGTTGCAAGACCCAGTAAATGGGCTTGAAAAGCAAGCGAAGCCCAAGCCGCACCGGCATCAAACGCGTGGGCGCCATTCAGAGCTCCGTCTTGACGGAGCTTGTGCGATAAAACGAGGACAAGTACTGGGGCATGATCCGTCCACAAGCGGTTATTTGGCTTAATGAACGATTGAAATTTCTGCTTCTGAGCTTCCGTTTTCGCAACGATAAATCGCCATGGCTGCAAATTGCTTGAGGATGGCGCCCAGCGCGCGGCTTCCAGGATTGTATACAACGTTTCGTCGGCTACCTCTTTCGGTTCAAAAGCACGAGAGGACCAGCGATTCAGAAAAAGCGAGTGAACCGGATAATCTCCTTGCCGGTTCTCCTCTACCTCTGGGAGTAAGACAGTTTGCTGTACATGGGTTGTCATATGAAATCATTCCTTTCTACTTTTTACTAATGCCTGATTGGCTGGTAAATAAAAAAAAGAGACAACTTCTCTCGATAGAGAAAGTGTCTCCGTTTGAACGGTAGTCCTTGTATATACACAGTATCACTGTAGAGGAAGTGTCGTCAATAATATTTCTTGTATTCCGATGAACTTTATCAGAATATACACAACTTCACTTTGATGTGACATACGGAGCAACAAGCTTCCGAACACGCTCAATTCCATCCCACATGTCGCCAGGTCCATCATAGACGAGTGTGAACGGCCCTTCGTACCCTGCTTGCTTCGCAATCTCCATACAGCGAATGAACTCTTCTTCATCCGGATATCCTTCGCTATCCGTTTGCGCTTTGGCATGGATGGATTCACTGAATGGGATCGTTTTGGCGAGCGCATCGAACTTGTCGCTTCCTTTGAAATTGCCATAATCGGATGTGAACCCAAGGACATCTTCGCATTTCTCCAGCAAAGCAAGGCAATTATCAGCCACAGAAGTCAGTGAGTGGAAGTTTTCTGTAACCACCCTAACCCCGCGCGAACTGGCGTATTCGCCTAATTCTTGTATTGCTTTAGCGGAACGCTCTAAAGCTTGTACGTCTGTAGGCTCCGCATCGCCAGCAATCACACGAATTCTTTCAGCTCCTGCAATGGCAGCAATATCGATCCATCCCTTGATCCATGCGATGTCCGAGGCTCTGCGAAACTCATCAGCGCTAGAGATATCGCCATACTCGAGCAGCAGCGTGTAAAAGCGAACATTCGCTGCTTGGAATGATTGATTCAGTGCTGTAAGATACGCTTCGCTCGTTTCCGGAAAATGAAAATGGCAAACCTCCAAAGAGGCAAACCCTTTATCGGCCAGCACAGAGGGAAGCTCAAGCAGTGTAAGATGTTCCGGTTGCTCTTGCGCAGCCGTAATCTGTGAGCGTGTTGATTCATCCCAGCGCGTCCAGCGTAATGGTCCCAGCAGTCTGTGCAAGCTCCAACTCGTCAATGATAAAAATGGCATATGGTCAACCCTTCCCTAGCATTATTTGGTTATATTTTACCAAATTCGCCTCGTTGAACACCATATGCCATCTCGCCGTCTCATCTCTTATTGTGCTGTTTTGTCCACTTCTTCCACAACCAGATATCCGTTGCCATCAGGATCTTGAAATTCGAAACAGGTAACCCCCAACCGCTTTTCAATCCCCTCTCTAACAAGACCACCTACAGAACGAACATGATCAAGGGCAGCGCCCAAATTCGGCGTTTCAATGATCATAATCGGATTCGTGCGAGTTTCCACCTGGAGCTGCTCAAAGTATTTGCTTTGAGAATGACTCAGCCGGTTATCGTCAATAAGCAAATGAGGGCCTCGATCCATTAGAATCGCTGGCAAGTCGCCGAAAAGAGGGTCTGAACCAGCTTTTTTCCCTACAAAAGCTTCATACCAAGCCGTTGTATCCTCGATATCATCGGTATGCGCCAAGATACGACTAATTTTTCGTAAATAGGCATTTGCTGGCCTTGCCGGTTTTGGACCTAAATCACGATTCGCTTTACAAACCATATGAGAGTTTATATTAAAAACGGATATATACTCATCAGTAAAAGCTTCTGTTAATACCGTATGCGGTCTATTCTCACAAAATTGATGGGCAGCATGGATATCATGAGCATCGAACATCACTGTCGGTGGAGACCCCCAGGTATTTTTGTCCAGAATGATTTCCATTTCCTCCATAGCAAAAATATAAATACCATGGGTGTCCTGATCAGGCTGAGGCACGATCGGGCGCTGAAACAAATTCGCATACCATTCAATAGCGCGTTTAAGATCATGAACGGGAACAAATACGGCTGGCATAAAAGCATTAATCGGATGTGACATCTTCGTTTTCCTCCTTAGTTAGTCGTTCAACTTAAAGACACAGCGACTGTGTAATTTCTATCACGCTCATTCCACAATTGATGCAATTATATGAATACCTTCTTTTTCGGCCTCCCAAGCGAACCGTAATTCATCTCTAATCTTGCTCATTCGGCCTGCATGACTGCCTCCATATCCGAATGGAAAACTCGGATACAAGCGAGTAAACGATTCACTGACTTTCGTATAGCACGCTGCCGCTTCAGCAAGCCGCTGCTTGCGCCAGACATTGTTGCTGCTGTTATTCGACAGCTCCAGCAAATATTTAGCCGCATGCAGCCGAGCTTCGACTAGAATCGCCACTTGATAGGCATGTCCCTGCAAATCAAGTGAACCATCCTCTACTGCCTCCAGCCAGAGGCGGTAACCGTCAAGGCCGAAGGCGTAGCCAGCCAGAGGAGGCTCTTTCCCTCTTGCATGTTCAATAATCGCTCGCAATGTGGCGTCCACTGTCTGAGAAGGCGCCACTTTCCCGCGAATACCAAGCACGAACAATGGCGGTTGATCAGCCTTTCGTCCCAACTGGTCATAACGGACAATACGTTCAACTCCATTATGACCCAGATACAGGATTTTCTGCTCGCTGTCATCGTAGCCGTAGATAAACCCAAACTCATTGCTTTGCATGTTCCAAATAATCGCAGGAACATCCTGATCGATAGAGCCATGAAGAATGGATAAGATATGAACTTGTTGTTCGGGTGTTAACGTCTTTCGTTGAGGACGTCCAAAACAGGTTCCGCGAATGCCCAGCCGCTCCAGAATGCGATAGGCGGTGTAACTCCAGTCAAACGTTGAAATTCCTTGCGAATGACAGCTTGTCGCCACATTCAATCGAAACGCATCCCCTGAGATCCCCATCAGCTCCGTATGAGAAATGTGTTCCTCACCTACCGTTCGAAGCGCTTCACCAATCATAACCGATAGAAAGGCATAAGGCCGTGAAAACAACGGAAGCGGCAGCATTCTGGCGGATCTGTGACCATTCTGCTTCCGTCCCTCCAGATAACGCTCGATTTCTTTGCGGAATCGCTCTTCATTGGCTTTCACCCGAGCACGAGACAGCAAATTGTAAATATTGCTGGGTTTCATCCCGAAGCGGGCAGCCAGTTCTTCCGTCGTCGCATCCTCAAATGCATTCGCACTTAATACCTCGCGTGCCTGCTCAGAAAGCAGGCGCATGGAACTGCGAATCAGGTCTTCGCCTTCTTCTCGCTCCTGCCAGGCTTCTGGACTGAACGCTTCGCCCCCGCTAAACGCTTCCCAACCTGTTTCCGGTATTTCTTCCGTAACATATTCGCTCCGGTTAGCGGCTCCACGAATCGAATTCATCGCGATTCGGCGTACCATAATCCGAAACCACGCACCGAATTTCTCATCGTCTTTCAGAGCGTGTATGTTATCTTTTACTTTGAGAAAAGCTTCCTGGACCACGTCTTCGGCGAGAAAAGCATCGCGAACGACGGCTTGCGCCCAAGATAAGGCAGCTGAACGATATGCGCTGAGCAGCAGCTCA
Source organism: Paenibacillus sp. FW101-FHT12H11 (assembly GCF_058790355.1). NCBI lineage: Bacteria > Bacillati > Bacillota > Bacilli > Caryophanales > Paenibacillaceae > Paenibacillus > Paenibacillus sp. FW101-FHT12H11. The sequence goes on from NZ_JBYTCO010000005.1 coordinate 539,929, forward strand.
AAAGCAATCGGGTCTCCCTCTTTGACGCGGCATATAAGATCGGGCAATTCATTATGCTCCCCCACTGGCAACCTCCTGCCGTGTTTATTTCCCGTCTATATTCGCTAATAAAGACCGATTTTCCTACCTGTTCGCACGATAGCTGGATAGATTCCAGGATGGCCAAGTTTTGTTCTTTTGATCACTCATCACACGATCTATGGTTTGTTGAACAGAACTTAGTTCGGGATGTTTAACCTTCAGTTCCTTCAAAGCGGGAACCACGTCGGTAGAAAGTCTTCCCAAATAATCAAGATCGATGACACCTGTTTTTTCGTAACGCTCCATGTTGTTAATGGCAATCCGGTGGTCGAGATTCATGTAGTTCATCACCAAATAGGCAAGTATGGCCGTCGTTATGTAGGCTCTGGACATCGACATCTGTTCTATCCAAATCCGGAAAAAAGCTAGGATAAACAAAATGCCAAGGAAGATCATAAACCCATGCACAAGCAGTCTCGTTTGTGTAAAGCCATAAGCTTCTTCATAGAGCGAAAGCCTTCCATAAGCGGAGATTAGCATGACAATCGTGCAGGTTACCAGCAGAGTAAGCAGCACTTTTCGGATTTTTTCTCCCAATGGATTGCTTGAACGTATCCAATGTAAACCAGGGAATAGCAGCGATACATTAATCAGTGCAACAACAACCAGCTCGGCGAAGCCTCTGCGCGCATATTCCGCATACGCCACACCGGATGGCAGCAGGCCATCTGCAGCCCCGAATAAATAGGAAAACTGGATAATCGCAAATAGCACATAAACAACATTCACACATATAAGCAGCGTTCCTGCTGTAATTGGGTCAAGCTGCGCTTTGCTCCGGACGATGACTTCTGTAGCCGCAGCTGTTTCATCTTTCTGATTGTCGAATGGGTGCGATGCTTCGATAACTTTTGGGAAAAGCAGTCCCCACATGTAACAAAAAGTGTAAAGGGTAATCACGACCGCAAGAAGGATTCGTCCTACACTTCCCCCTATGGACAAGCCGCTGAACCATGTTGGAATCTCCGCGATCCAGGAAAAGAATATCTGGTCAGCTGATGCTAACAACAGGGTGACGATAAACAGGATTGGTGCTGCCAGCAGCAGACCAGCCAAAACTTTTACGACTTTTCCCCAAGTCGAATCTTTACGGTTCCCTCCGCCTGGCAGCCATGCTTTCAACATCCCGAATGGCACAGGAAGATATGTAATCGGGCTGCTGATAACATGCCTAACCATGTCTTGCAGAAATGTGGCATGGTACCACGCATGTTTGCTGTTCCTTGACAATACGACCGTTTGCATCACGATACAAAGCGGCAGGGCGATCATATTTAGCAGATGAAAAAAGTTGTTTGCGAACAAGCCATAGGTCAACGCCAACAAGCCGACCGGCACCATAAGCAGCCATCCTGCTGTACTCTGCCCTTTCCACGGCTCGAATCCGCCTAATCGGCCTTTTATTGAATAAAAATAAAGTCCATAGAAGCCGGCAACGCTTAAAAAAACAGAAATGCCCGCTGGGCGGCCAATAAATAAATATTGTACCAGCAGTCCGAATAAACAAGCGTACGCTAACATGTAGCTATATTTTCTTTGCCATGGAGCTGGATCTCTCATTGAACTTTCTCTCCTTTAGTCACAGCGGAATAGAATTGCAAGGAATTGATAATTCCTGCCTTTTATTGTAACCTTTAAAACAAGAACAAAAAGTGTAAGTTTATTTTTAGTTATTTCATATTTTATGACGGAGGCACTTAATGAAAATTCGCAAGCATTATTTGACACTTCGACATGCCTTTCCACAGCTTCAGGAAGAGTCTCCTCTTGAGACAACGCTCGAAGAGCTTGCTGCACAGTTGGATTGCACGCATCGCAATATGGTGCTTCTTCTTAAGCGAATGCAGCAAGAACAGTGGCTCACCTGGCAGCCCAAAAAGGGCCGCGGCAATCGCTCGACCCTCATTTTTCATATGCGCAAAGAACAATTGCTTTTGGAAGAAGCGAAACAGCTCGTGGAAAAGCAAGATTTGCAATCTGCACTTGAGCTGCTGCAATCGACCGAACATTCTTCTCACTTACGAGAGCAGTTCCAAGATTGGTTATCTGGTCAATTCGGGTTTCGTTCCGAGCTTCAGGGTGATCGTCGGTCGGACGTTCTGCGCTTTCCTCTGACTCAAACCATTCATGCGTTAGATCCCGCTGCCATCCACTACGCCGGAGAATCCCATCTGGTGAATCAGCTCTTCGATGGACTCGTCCTCATGGATTCGAAGGGTGAGCACATCGTGCCTCATCTGGCGCATGCATGGGAGGTTGATGAAACAAGAACCGTTTGGACGTTTTACCTCCGAAAAGGAGTCCGCTTTCACCATGGACGTGAAATGTCCGCAAGTGACGTCAAGTATGCGCTCGAGAGGCTTCAGCGCCTAGCGCCACGCGGGTTGTACAGTTGGGCCTATGCGGGAATCAAGGAGATCGTCTGCCCAAATGAGACGACCGTAGTTATCCGATTAGTAGAACGCAACGAATTGTTTCTGGGTTTTTTGAGCACGAATCGTGCTGCGATTGTTCCAGAAGATGTGTGTGATGCAGCCGGCGGTTGGATGGGCACGAACCCTGTCGGGACAGGTCCTTTTCGATTGGCGGGACATGAGCACGGCATTTGGATTCTGGAGGCATTTCCTGCCTATTTTCAAGGCCGGGGCTTTTTGGATCGTGTCGAGGTGTGGACGCTGCCAGAGAATGAACATTTGTCTGACTCTACTCAGAAGCAGCCTTTCCAAGTCATGCATAATGTACGAATTTCGGACATGGATGCTCAGCGCTGGCAGCAGGTGCGGCAATCGGGCATGACAACCAAATTCATGACCGTGAATGAGAAAAAAGTAGGTCCCTTACGAAATCCACGGATTCGCCAAGCTCTCAGTCTGGCCTTAGATCGAGCTTACTTATTAGAGCAGCTATCCGGGGATGTCATAGAAGAAGCAAACTCTTTCTTCCCGAATCTAGCGACAGAGGTACAAGAAGAACCCCCTGCTCCCTTGCCTTATCCATCGCCATCAACAACCTTTGAGCAGCTGCTTCACTCTGCCGGTTATCCAGGGGAGACGCTAACGCTTGCTACGATTCCGCAATACGAGCAGGATGCGCTTCTATTGCAGAACATGTACGCTTTATCCGGCATCAAGCTCCAAATCATGCTTATTCCTGCCGAGCAATTCAATGGCGAACTGCGCATGTCGGCTGATCTTGTTCTTTTCGCCATTATGATAGACGAGCACCGCGAACTGCGGCTTTACGATATGTACAAAAGCATGCAGCAGCATGCGGCGCTTGAGGTACAGCGCTTGCTTGATGACAGCTTGCAGCTGCTGCGTAATGAAATCGACCCGATACGCAGAAAAACGCTGCTCGAGCAGTTAGAAACACAGCTCAAGCAGCGTTACAGCTTGCTTTTTCTATATCGGAAACATCTCAAAACCGCTTACCACCCGTCGATTCGCGGCATTTCGTTCGATTCCCTCGGGTGGGTGCGATTTCGCGACATTTGGTTCACGTAACCCTATAAACTATATTTCAATGCTACGCCAGCAGGCAGCACACGTTCAATATGTTCACGAAGCGTTTCGTTCGTGTGCATTTCCTCGCTAAAGATCGCGATAATTCCGCTATCTTCCCGCGTACGGATCAAGCGGCCGATCCCCTGTCTCAGTCTTAACAACATGTAGGGAATGTCCACTTCCTCATAAGCATTCGCGGCTGCTTCCCGTTTGGCCATAAACACAGGGTCTTGCGGTGGGAACGGAAGCGCCCAAATCATCACATTCGACAGTGAAGGTCCTGGCACATCAAGTCCTTCCCATAAACTTACCGCAGCAAGCACGCTATGCTCGTCGCCTTGGAAAGACGCGATCAGATGGCTGATTTCTTGATCGCCTTCAAATAGAAAACGCAGCTTCTCACATTCGCTCCGCTTCAAAATCTCTTGCTTAAACCGTCGAAGCTCTTCGTGGGTCGGGAATAGAATTAGCGCCCGGCCCTCCGTTCTTTGCAACAGCTCGACGGCTGCTTCCATTTTTTCCCGGAAAGTGCCGCCAGAAGCCCATTTGGGTGCGAGCACTTCCATACGTTCTGCATAATCATACGGCGAGTCCACGGAGAACGATAAATACTTGTCCAATCCCAAGCTATCCGCCACATAATCAAACGTTCCCTCTACGGATAACGTAGCCGAGGAGAAAACGATTGGCATTTTAGCTGAAAACACTTGCTCTCTAAGCACTTCTTTCACTGTTCTTGGCATGACCACTAAGCTTAATCCCGTAATACTTTCCGTTGCCCAACAGATGAAAGCTTGATCATGACGGAATAACGCCAGCGCCTTCTGCATCATTTCCAAATGCTCTTCGACAATTTTGAGCTGATAATCATTCAAAGTGAACATTTCGCTCTCGAAGACAAGCTCTTCTTCAATCTGTGATAAAATATCACACAATCGGTGAATCTCACGCAGCAATTGATCATTCATCACAATCTGTTTACGGTCCGAGCCCGGGATTGGTCGGCAGCAGCTTTCCAGCACTTCGAACATGTATTCGCTTTGCTCAATCGCCTGGTCAATACAGACGGCTAACGTCTCGCGTACTTCCCCTTTTAACAACCGGACTACCAATTCTTCAAAAACCGTATGCTTTAATTTGTACGTCAAAGCTTTCTGCGCAGCCGACTCCATCAAATGTCCTTCATCGAAAACAACCGCGCAATGCTCCGGCAATAGAGGCAACTGACCTTCCCGTTTCCGCCCCTCATACGTCCAAACGTGTTCCATATAAAAATCATGAGAACAAATAATGAGATCAGCGGATTTCCGGTACGACTCTCGGGATAAGGTTTGACCGCAGCGGTGCCGTTTATCGCAGACGAAACAATCCTGATAAGCATCCCAACTGACACGTTCCCACTGCACATCGTTCAAATTTGGGTAGTCTTTCCGATCTCCGTATGCATAAAAGGATTGCAGAGCCTCACGCGTATGGACAAAGTCAGGCAAACCGGCATGCAGATCTCGGTATAAGCTTATATCTTCGTGTCCAAATCGGGCTTCATCCAGCTTCTGAAGACACAGATACTGATCAGGTGATTTGGCAAGCCGCGCATCAATGACGAGATCCAAGTGCCGCATTAATTTATCAATATCGCCGCCTGGCTTTACCAATTGCTCAATTAATGATTCGTCCGCACACGCGATGATGGCCGGTTTGTTCGCGAGTCTCGAATAACAAATCGCATATAACAAGTAAACAAGCGTTTTCCCTGTTCCTACACCGGCTTCTGCAAAAATAGTCTGTTTCTCCGCAAAAGCCCGCTCCAGTTGGAACGCCATGTAGATCTGCTCATCGCGCACTTCAAAGCCTGATTCGGGTAAAACTTCATAGAATAAATCAGCAATCCAGTCAGACACCTGCTGCATGAATGGCTGTGAATGATCATAATCGAATGGATACCGTCCCACGTTACAAGCCCCCAAAAATAGAAATCTAATCAAACTTGTATTATCTCACTAACTAGATACAAAAGCAAAGAAAGATAGAAAAAAGCTTCATTCACTCCGCTTTAACCGTGGAGATGAAGAAGCTTCCCATCTGTGATCAACTTCATTTTACATGCTGAAACGTTCCCGATATCCGCATTTGCGGCATAATTCTTCTACGACTTCCCGCCTGGAAAAGCCTTCGAACAAACGGTTCGCCCGCTCCCCTTCAACAATCTCCGAAAACGGCGTATGGTTGATATTTCCCAAATTGATAACGCCTTCCCCATCGAGACAGCAAGGAATTACCGTACCGTCAACCAGGATGCCTGCTTGATTCCGCAGGGCATGGCAGAAGCCTGGACCTTCAATCTCTTGCGCTTTCAAATCCGGCCATTGAAACTCATGATCTTGGTTCAGATATACACGTTCTGCGAGTTTCACACCGCTTCCACGCACAAATTCCTCGTCAATTTTGTAATCCAGCTCAAACTCTCTCTCCAGCATTTCCAATACTTCACGATTCCGCTGCCGCTCCTGATTCGTTTGATTATCCATTGTTAAGTTCCACAACCGGAAAGAGATAATGACATTAGACTTTGCTACAATTTCCTTGGCGAATCGTAAGATGCTCATCACATAGCCTTCTTTATCCTCCGAGCCTTCGTGGCCGTCAAAACTGTGCAAAGAGAAATTCATTTGGCGAAGGGCCGGTTTGTCCAGCAGCTTATGCCTGTTTTTATTAATCAACGTTCCGTTGGTCGTAATATTGACTTTAAAGCCTTTCTCATGGCTCAAATCAAGCAGTTCGTCAATCTTGGGATGCAGCAAAGGTTCTCCTTTGACATGCAAATAAATGTGATCCGTATGCGGCTTGATTTGATCAAGAATGTTCGTAAACGTATCTATCTTAATGAAATTAGCCTGCCGCTTCGTTTGCGGGCAAAACGTACAAGCCAGGTTGCATACACTTGTAATCTCAATATAAAACTTTTTAAACTTCTTCATGCCATGGCTCCGTTTCTAGCTGCGCTACTATGATAATAGCTATTATAACAAGCTGCTCTCCTGAAAGAAAGGAATTGAAAGAATTAGAAAATCCATTTCACAATCCATCCGATAAAATAGGCCGAAGGGATAAGAAAGACTTGCGCCAACAAAGTGCCTAGAAAACGGGATGTCATGAGCAGTGCATAAATTTTGCCCAGCTGACTGCGTTGTGACTCGTCCTGTAGCGCTTTATCGGTAATGAGCCCTAACTGTGGATCGATGAAAATGGTAAGCAGGATCGTGGCGATCCCGTTGATGAGACCTGATGCCTGGGAGGCCGTCGTTGCATACTGAGGTAACAAATGCGCCGCATACAAAGAGGACAGCACCCCCACAGAATAGAAAGCAGTTACCAGGATATTAATGACTAAAAATCTTTTGGACACGCCTAAATACCGGAACTGGCTAAGCTTGAACTTTGGTTTTTTCAAGTAATTTTTGGTGTTCTTCAACTGTTCTATCTTCACGCTTGAAATGAGTTTCGGGATAGAGCCTGCCACTTCCAAACGGGCAATAACCCGTACACTGAGGTTGATAAAAGAAGGAAATAAAGCAATCGCGATAAGCGTGCCTATGGACGATGCGAACAAAGAAATTCGCAAGTATCTTTCTAAATCAAACGTGGGTACAGCCTTGGCATAGTCGACGAAATTTGCCGTCATGGGCGCTTGAATTAAATTGGCTGTACGGGAAACGAGCACGACGATACCAACTAGCGAAAGCGCTACAGCCAGCTTGTTCACCTTCACCCCGGCAAATCGTATGGAATAGGATAACGTTTCAGCGGTATGAATGATCATCGTTAATATGAATACCAAAATGAGTGTATTCGTCATCGTCATTTGATCTTTAACTCCATCAGCCGGTTCAGCACGGCCTCCCAACGCACCTTCATTTCCTCTCTGCGCTGCATGCTCTCGAGTTTTTCTTGATGAAAACTAATCGTCGTTCTACCGGGAGAAGCGGCGGGCAGCAGCCGAATTTGCAACGTTGATGCTTCCGCCCAACTCGCAGGCTGCCAAGAGAGCCTAAGCTGTTCATTAGGTTTGACCACACGAAGAACCCCGTTAATTCCTTCTTTTGTGCAGAATGTGTGCCCTTTTTCGAAAAGGATCGTCGGAGTCTCCCCTAACCAAAGCTTGCGGCCTTGCGGCGAAGTCAATAGTTCCCATACCTTCTCTTGGCTTAAAGTAATCGTCCTTCTGACACCAATCTGAAAGCCTGCAGCCGCCGTAAGTCCTACCATATTCTCTGAATTCATTAGCTTTCCCCCTTCGCTATTTCAATCCAGCTTGCAACTGTTCCACATATTCCTTCAGCTCTATCAAATCCCTAATCGTATATTCTCGCTCAAAATCACCTGCGAAATGGCTGTCTTCTTTCCATATTCCTCTCATGCCCGCTCTTCGGCTAGCCCAAACATCATTTTCGGGATGATCACCGACATAAGCTGCTTCACCAGGCTGTGCTCCCAATCGATCTAACGCTCTATGAAAAATCTCAGGATCCGGCTTGCGCAGCCCTTCTATTTCGGATACCAATATCGTATCAAAATAAGTCAAAATCCTTAACGCTTCTATATTTTTCATCTGGAAAGTTCCGTAACCATTGGTAATCAGGCCAAGCTTAAAACCGCTTTTTTTCAAGTAGGTCAAAAGTTCATGAAGATTCGGAAACCCAACACAGTGCAAACTGAAGTGATGCATGTAATCCTCTAGCAGGTCCTCCCACTGTAAAGCAAGTTCGAATTCATGTATGAGCTGCTGATACACTTTATCTTTCCATACGTAACCTCTCTGATCTAGGGTCACAAACCTTTTTACATAAACGGATTTATCTATGTGCTGAAGCTCAACCATCCGTTGGTGCTGATTTTCAACAAAAGCTTTCAAAGATGTATCTCGATCCAGCAGCGTTCCGTCAAGATCAAAAATAATGGCTTTTAACACGGGAGCCCTCACACCTTTCTAGCTAAAAAAAGAATCTGGATATCGGAGCTCTCCGCTCCAATCCTTTAGATAACCTTCTATGATCTCACATACCATAAACACTTCATTTGGCACCTGAAACTGCTTTAACTCAAATCCAAGTGTCCTAGCAGGTACAAATCCGAATTTTTGATAATAGCTGGGGTGACCAATCAGGAATATAGCGCCGTATCCGAAATCTTTCGTTTTCCGGATGCCTTCCAGGATAAGTTGTGCGCCTACGCCTTGTTTTTGAAAGTCCGGCTTCACGGCAATTGGCGCTAATGCGATGACCTCGTGTTCTTTGTCCTCATCCACTACACGGGCTTTACTTAGCAAAATATGACCAACAATCTGATGATTCATCTCCGCCACAATCGACAATTCCGGTATAAAACCCTGGGAAGCCCGGATACGCTCAACCAGTTGAGCTTCATCTTCTCTATGTCCAAAAGCCTCCACATTCAACTGATAGACCGCTTGATGATCTTTCATTTCTTCTGATCTGATTCTCATGATCGAACCTCCCCTCAAAATCAAATATTCGTTTATCTATTAGGATTTCCCTTTAAATGTTTGTAAAAAAATAGCTAAACGAGGTTGCTTGCGATTGTAAAAGCATCCTATGTTGTACTATGTACAACCAATTGGCACTCTTAGGCCTCAACACGCCTCTATATTGTACTTTGTACAACGAATTACGCGTTAAACCGCTTACATCACATCTTTTCGCAACAAATGATTGTATATATTGCAACGAGAGGCATCATTCGCGATCAGAACACGCTGTTATGTTGTATAAAATGCAACGGATGACTCCGAATTTGATGCCGGACGCCCTTTCTTTCATCCATCCTCATACCAATCCCATCACTCCTTACCTTTCCCATAAATTTTACTGGAAAATGTGATGCTAATTTGTTCATTTCTGATGCTCATAAGCCAATAGATGGAAATGATCCTGCTATTTAACAATCATCAATAAAAAAGAGAGCCCCAAGGCTCCCTTTTCAAATCATCCCTCTGATTGCCGCTCATCCCCGTACCAAAGTTCTCGGAACGTCGTACTGCGCTGCAGCAGCTCCTCCGACGTACCTTCGGCTTCGATGCGCCCCTCCTTCATCACAATGATGTGATCGGCGCGCGTCAACGCCGTTTTGCGGTGCGAGACGACCAGACAGGTCGCATCGCTGCGACGCTGGAACATCCGCTCCCAGAGCTTCTGTTCGGTCTCCACGTCGAGCGCGCTCGACAGGTCGTCGAAGACGTACAGCTCGGCGTCGCGCACGAGCATGCGCGCTGCGGCCGTCCGCTGCGCCTGGCCGCCGGAGAGTTTCACTCCGCGCGGGCCGATGACGGTGTCCAGCCCGCCGGGCAGCTGCGCGACGTCGTACTCCAGCACCGCCGCGTGCAGCGCCTGGGGCAAGCTGTCACTTTGCTCCGCTTGCCCGAGCAAAATATTGTTGCGCAGCGTATCGCTGTACAACCGCGGCACTTGCGCGGTGTAGGCGCTCCGCGGCGGGGTGAAGAAGGTGCCCGGGTCTTCGACGGGCACTCCGTTCCACGCGATCGTCCCTTTCCCTTTGGGCAGAAGCCCAAGGAGGGAACGCACCAGCGTGGTTTTGCCAGAGCCGATCGCTCCCGTTACAACGGTGAACGATCCTCTTCGCAAGCTGAAGTGAATGTCCGAGATGCCCCTGCCGGTATCGGCATAGGCATAGCTCAATCCATTCACATCAAGCCGCTGCAGCGCAGCTCCGCTCTCTAGCAATGCATTCCCGTTCTGCTTCTCATCGCTTTTGCTCCAGAGCACTGCACTCTCGTTCTGCTTCTCACCACTCGCGCCCCCGGGCGTTTCACGCTCGCTCTGCCTCTCTACGCGCTTGTCCCCAAGCGCCACACCCTCTCTCTGCTTCCCTCTATCTTCGCTTTTCTCCGCTCTGCCCGGCTTCAAATGCAGCGAATTAACCATCGTCAGAACCTTCGCCGAAGCTCCTTGCAGTAGAAACGTTAACCGTTCCAGCGACACGCTCATCTGCTTAAAATACGTAATGAATTTCCCCACATTCGTAATAAATTGCGTCACGAAGGTCAAATAGTAGACGAACAGCGCAAAGTCCCCGACGGTAAAGGTGCCAGCTCTCATTTTTGTACCAGCTAGCAGAAGAATAAGACCAGTACCCAAGTTTACGGAATTGGAAAAAACGGAATCCAGAAGCTCCGTCATGAGACGGTCTTTGAGCATCGCTTTTCGGCGATTGTCGCCAAAGCTGCGGAAACGCTCAATGACGCGATCCTCGGCTCCCGCCACTTGGATAGCTTGCACGTTACCGAACATTTCGCTGATTTCCCCAGTCACTTTGGAAGTCGCTTCTCTGCTGGCCGCGCGGTATTTCTGCAGGCGAACCGTCGCCAGCTGCGCAGCCGTAATGACAAGCACAATCGGCAGAAACACAAGCATCGTCATTTGAGCATCAATACGTATCAGAATATAACCGGACACAATGGCAAAACAAGTCAAACCAAAGACATCAACAGACCAACTTACCGCCTCTTCCGATTGATCTACATCGTCACGGAAATGACTAATCGCTTCCCCCGGGGAAACCGGAATCGCTTGTGCCCCAGGCTGCTTCAAAACATGCTCAAGCAAATTTCGTCTCAACAGCATCCCCATCCGAAACCGGAAATGAACATCCGTTATAAACCCAATAATAATGAGGCATATACGTCCTAGAGCCGCAGCAATGAGCAGTGCGATCAAGCCCCAGACGCCATAGCCCAGCATGGAATTCCCTGTCAAAGAGTCGAAAAATTGTTTCGTAATCAAACCTGGTACGATCGGCGCCAAGTAAATTATTGTCCAAGCAATTGCATTAATAAAATAACGCCCAGGACGGTACATAATAAGCCGCCATAAATACTGGAACGTAGTCATACCAGCACCTCCTCTAGCCCTGTCGCAAGCAATTGGCTGAATCGGGAACTAGGGTCTGCGGCTAACTGCTCTCTTCTACCTGTTTCCATCACATGACCATTATCCAAAATGAGGATATGATCCGCGCGCTGTACGGTAGCTAATCGGTGCGCGATCATAATACAGGAACGTTCGGTCAACAGTTTGGATACGGCTTTTTCAATGCGTTGCTCGGTCAGAGGGTCTAGCCTCGAGGATGCTTCATCCATAATGACAAGCCCCGGTTTCGTTAAAAACACCCGTGCGAAGGCTAGCAATTGCGCTTCTCCCGCTGATAAACTGCCTCCTCCGGAGGCTAACATCGTATCCAGTCCTTCAGGCATTGACTCATACCATGAGCCGAGTCCAAGCTCCGTGAGCACATCGATAATTTCTTTATCCGTAATGGAGCTATCATAAAAGGTTAAATTATCACGAATGGTCCCCTGCATAATTTCAATATTTTGCGTCACCAGCGCGACATGTTTGCGAAGCTCCGCTAACGTGCAATCGCGTATATCCGTTCCGCCTAGCGCAATCACTCCGCTTTGCGGATCATAAAAGCGCAGCAAAAGCCTAGCCATCGTTGACTTGCCGCTGCCGGTTCGCCCAAGTAAGCCTAACACTTCTCCTGGCTTCAAATTCAATTCTACGCCTTTGAGTGTAGGATGATCCCCGTCATAACTGAACGTCACATCGCGGAATTCAACACTAAGCGGTCCTTTCGGCAGCAGCGCTCCTGGCCCATCGTTAATCTCGGATTGCGTAGCAAACAGTTCACGGATTCGGGAAATACTTGCATCCGCCTTCTGCAAATCCTCCATTTGCGTACGAATTTTCTCAATTGGCTTAGCTAGTAGCTCTGTATAAAAGAAAATTAAGTAAACTGTACCGAGGGAGATGTTCTGGCTATACCACAGATAAGCGCTAATTCCAAAAGCCATGGCATTGCCCAAAGCGAAAACGAATATCGACATATTCCACATCGCACAAAAACCTAGAAAAGCTTTGACTCGCAGTGGCAGCATTTTTCTTAACATCGTATAAAAACGATTCATCACGAATCCTACTGCCCCATTGGCGCGGATATCCTCCGTTCCTTCCAAATGCTCGCCAATAAAACCGTAAAACTCGGCATTCGCCTGCCGCCATCCTGCCCATACAGGAACTGCGAATTTACGAATCCATTGAATCATAAAAACGGCAAAGACGACGAAAAAAGCCATTCCTGCGCCAATGATCCAATTCTCCCGGAATAATAGCACAATAATGCCTGCCATCAGAAGCAGGTTTCCGAAAAGATGAATAATCATGGAGGAGAAAAAGTTCGCAAGCGCATTCACATCGCCGTCTACACGTTCGATAAGCGAGCCGGACGTATGCGATTTATGAAAGGACATATCCAGAGACAAGCAATGTGCCGCCAAATCAACACGTAGTTTATTCGTTGTTTTCCATCCGACATTTTCGCTGTAATACGTTGCGATGACCGAAACGAGCTGCTGCACAAGCGAAAAACCGATAAAGAAAACAGCTGCAGTGATCAATGGCTGCATGGCACTACCGGCTTGGGCCTGATCGATAAAATAACGGATGATTTGGGGGTTGACTAACTGCAGTCCTATAGAAGCAAATAAAAGCAGCGTCAATAAAACGAGTGTACCTTTCTGCGGGAATAAATATCGGCTTAGAAGCTCAGCGTATTGCCCCATAGAATTACTCTTTTTTGGGTTTACCTTCATTATGTAAGGTCCTCCAGTGATTATTAATGACATTAATCATTCATGTCGTTAAGTATTGTCCTCCTCTTCCAATCGTACATTCAATCATACTAAATTGAACTGCAACCGACAACGCACGTTTTCAACTGCAACAGAACTCCTTGGTGTTGGGTCGGAAGAATGTGCTGTCAAGTTGGGACATTGGATGAAATCCAATGAGATCACTTATTCATGACGCTATTTCGTAGAATATGGCCGTTCTATTGGATTTCATCCAATGAAAAGGGCGAATTCAGTCTAATATGGATGCTTTCATTGGAATGTGTCCAACAAGGATCCAGTAGAAGCGAACTTATATGGTTAAATACACCCAGCATTACTAAACATTCAACGTTTCTGAGACACTTGGCGGAGGAATTAACTCATACCTAGAGTTAAGTTGGTCAAACATACACCTTTGAGGAACTACAGGCTGCTATTCTAGCAAATTTAGACCTTTTCCGCGTTCAAGCGGAACTACAGGACCTAATTTGATCGCCTAACCCCGTTTTCTTTAGGAAAACGGACAATTAGCGGACCACAGTTCCCCCTCCCTCATGAAAAGAGCATATTTCGATGAAATAGCACCCTACGGCTCCCCTCACATGCCAAGGAGTGACTGCGCAAGCGATAGCGCAAATCCCTTGGGGTGAAGTACGTAACCTACGGTTACCCCTTCAAACAAAAATAACCGCAACCGCTCGCGATTTTTTTCAAATGCAAGAATAATCCCCCAAAACTCAGTGGACGCATTGTATAATAGAAAAATACCATGACGGCTCTCAAGTAAACTTCACTAACAAACAGGCGGTGGATGAGAATGGTTCAGACTCTTTTGCAATTAACCGTGAATGATATTTTGCAGCGCCCTCCGTTTCAGAAAGCCGAAACCATCGCAAGTGAAGAAGCCTTGAACCGCATTGTTCGCTGGGTTCACATTATGGAAGTGCCGCACGTCGGACAACTATTGAATGGCCATGAACTCATCCTCAGCACCGGAATTGGCTGGCATGATAACGAAGAATTAAGCCTTTCCTTCCTCCAACAACTCATCGACAGCGGAGCATCCGGGCTATGTATTGAACTGGGGACATATACGAAGCAACCCCTCGAACGTCTGAAAGAGCTCGCTATGCGCGAACATTTTCCACTCATCCTTTTCCATGAAGAAGTGCGTTATATTGATATTACACAAGATTTGCACGCTTATTTCATCCATCAGCATTATTCCATGGTGTCCGAGCTGGAAGCCCTATCTACGCAGTTGAATCAACTACTCCTCTCAGGGAAGGGGTTACAGCCGCTTTTACAGCTATTACACGAAACGACACGCGCCCAAGTCGCCTTTTTTCCTTATGGAGAGGAAGCACGGTTTATTCCCAAATTACCGAGAACCGATGCAGATCTTTTTTATGAAAAATGGATATTTGGCGAAATCTTCCGACTCCCTGACATCAAATGCAAGCTCGCCCATCGCCCTATTCTTGCCCTTGAACGCATGTTTGCTGATCTTCTTTTATATGGTGAACAGGAGTTAAGCGAATTCCAAATTCTTGCGTTAGACCGGTTTGCAACGGCCATTGCACAAGAAATGATGAGAACAACCTACATGGAGGAGAAAAAGCGGTACAAGCAGGATCTTTGGGTCACAGATTGGCTGAACGGAAAGCATACAGAGCAAATCATTCGGGACTACATGCTCGCCCTGAAACCCAATGTGAAGCTAGAGCAAGCTGTTGTGTGCGTGTTCGAAAGCAGAGCTGTACGGGAAGACGTGATCGATCATGAAGCGCAGCTTCTCCAAAAACAAATGGTGGCGCGCTCCATCTTCGAAGGTGAAGGCTTCTATCTGGTCCCACACTTTACCAACGCTCTGTTCGTTTTCATCCTGCTTGATCAGCTAGGGGCATCCCCTTTTCAAGATCGAATGATGAGGGCTATCCAACGCTTGCAAAAGACAGATCACCTGCAGGAGACAGCGCTTTTCTCACCTTTTTTCGGGATAGGCAAAAGAATCAGTGATCCTTCGCTCCTCAAGTTAAGCTATCAAACCGCCCTGGATACGATTGATATTCAGAAAGACATCGGGGTACTGGAACAACCATTCTACGATGAGCTTCACGTGGGCAAAGTCATCCTGATGATGAAACAAAGTGGTTCATTAGCGTCCTTTATTGAAGAATATCTTGGTCGTATCCTCCACTATGATCGGGAGAAAAACGGCCAACTTTTGAAAACGCTGAAAATGTATTTAGCTTTAAGCGGCTCCAAGCAGGAGACAGCCAAAGAGCTTTTCATCGTGAGACAAACCCTATACCACCGCCTGGACAAAATCGCCCTTCTGTTAGGCGAAGATTATATGCGCCCCGACAAAAGAATGGCCATAGAGCTTGCGCTCCATGGCTACGAATACATACATGGCATCATTGCTTAGATCTGTTCCTTGCCCTGCCGAATGAGCAGCGTGGCATAATATTTCCTCGCATTCGCTGTCTTCAGATGCAGGGTGGCTGTTTCGCCGCCGGGGTGTTCGAATTGCAGCCATGCGCCGCTCAAATCTTCCTTCACCCCGACAATTTTAAATTTCTGCGCAACAAAACCATCGAGTTTTTGCTTCTCCAGCATAAATTGTGCATGTTCAGACATGCGTTGCACCCCTTTGACCCGCGGTATCTTGCTCAGGCTTAACCTGAAGTGGCTCAGATGGATAGGTCTTCCTTTTCACAAATTGACCAATTCCCGGAGTGCCCACAAACTGTTTATTCTGAATTACGTACTCCCCTCTAGATAGCACAGTAACAGGTTCTCCAGTGATTTCGAGACCTTCAAACGGATTATAGTCCACATTCATATGGTGAGTGTCGGAAGATATAACACGAGCTGCATTCGGATCAAAAATAACAATATCGGCATCACAGCCCACGGCGATTGTTCCCTTCTTAGGGAATAAACCGAACAATTTGGCACTTCGCGTTGACACGATATCGACAAATTGGTTCAATGTTATCCGCCCCTTCAGGACGCCTTCCGAAAACAGAATCGAGAATCGATCTTCAATACAAGGACCGCCATTCGGGATTTTGCTAAAATCACCTAACCCAAGCTCCTTCTGACCTTTGAAGTTAAAGGAACAGTGATCAGATCCCAGCGTTTGAAGCTGTCCGTTTTTAAGTGCAGTCCATAGTGCATCTTGATGCTCTTTAGGTCGAAGCGGTGGCGACCATACATATTTTGCGCCTTCGAAATCCGGCTTCTCCAAGGAGGTTTGATCCAGCATTAAATACTGCGGACAAGTCTCGCCCCATACATCAATTCCTTGATTCCGCGCTTCGGCAATTTGCTGAACAGCTTCCTCGCATGTCACATGAACAACATACAATTGGGAATTTGCCAAAGCGGTTAATTTGGCTGCGCGCCCTGTTGCTTCTCCTTCAATCAAGGATGGACGTGTCAGTGCATGGTAAATCGGTTCTGTATTTCCTGCATCCAACGCTTCTTTGATCAAATAATCAATCACGTCGCCGTTCTCCGCATGTACCATGACCAGTGCACCATGCCGTTTCGCTTCGAGCAATGTTCGATAAAGCGTACCGTCGTCGGCTTGAAACACATTTTTATACGCCATGAAAACTTTGAGCGAAGTGATCCCTTCGTCATGGATCATTTTGGGCAGCTCAGCCAGTACTTCGTCGTTTATTTCAGCAATCATCAGATGGAAGCTGTAGTCAATTACAGCCTTGCCCTCCGCTTTGTTATGCCAGGTTTGAACAGATTCACTCAACGGCACGCCTTTATTTGTCAGGCAAAAATCAATGATCGTTGTCGTTCCTCCAAAAGCTGCCGCCTTCGTTCCTGTCTCGAAGTTGTCGGCTGTAACCGTCCCGCCAAAAGGCATATCCAAGTGCGTGTGCGGATCGACGCCGCCTGGGAACACATAATAACCCTGCGCATCGATGATTTCGGCGCCTTCCAGCTCAAGATTTAGCCCAATCTGCGAAATGATGCCGTTCTCGATCAGAACGTCGGCCTGATATTGATCGGCAGCCGTCACAACCGTGCCATTCTTAATCAGTTTGGCCATCGTTATACAGCCTCCTTTTTGCCTACATTCCCTTCGCCGAGCCTGCCAATCGCCTCTTGCCTTTCGTTCCATGTCAAGGGAGGTTCCGTGCCAGCCACCTCAACCATCGTTATGGCACCTTCTACTGGACAAACAATAGCGCATAAGTTGCATCCGACACAGTCTTCTTCTCGAACTTGCAAATACGACTCTCCCGTATCACTGGTCAGCATATCGATGCATTGATGAGAGGTATCCTCACAAGCAATATGACATTTATTGCAGTTGATACAAGTGTCGTTATCAATTTTGGCGACAACGGCATAGTTTAAATCCAAATTTCCCCAGTCCGAATAACGGGGAACGGATTTACCGATTAAGTCCATCACGCTAGCGAGCCCTTTTTCATCTAAATAGTTGTTTAAGCCATCAATCATATCCTCTACGATTCGGAAGCCATGATGCATAGCCGCCGTACATACCTGCACCCCTGTAGCACCCATCAGCATAAATTCAACGGCATCTCGCCAATTGGAGATACCGCCAATTCCCGAGATTGGAATGCCAACCTCTGCATTGCGTGCGCAATCTGCGACCATGTGCAGCGCGATCGGCTTTACTGCAGGACCGCAATAGCCGCCATGAGAGCCCTTCCCTCCGACATGAGGGATCGTATTCCACGTATCAATGTCGACCCCAGCTAACGAATTGATCGTATTAATCAGGGATATTGCATCCGCTCCGCCTCGAACTGCGGCCTTCGCCGTACTTGTAATGTCCGTAATATTCGGCGTCAGCTTCACGATGACCGGTGTCCTCGCCGCTTCTTTCGCCCACATCGTTTGCGCTTCCACAAGGTCGGGCTGCTGCCCGGAGGCCGATCCCATGCCGCGCTCCGCCATCCCGTGCGGGCAGCCAAAGTTCAGTTCAAGTCCATCCACACCGACGGCTTCGACCTTCTTTACAATTTCATGCCACTTTTCACGTTTGGGTTCAACCATTAGTGAAACAACAAGCGCATGATGGGGAAAACGCTTCTTCGTCTCGTATATTTCTTGTAAATTGACTTCAAGTGGGCGGTCCGTAATCAATTCAATATTGTTAAATCCAGCGACACGTTGTCCATTGAAATGTACCGCAGCAAATCGTGAAGAGGTATTGATAATGGGGTCTCCGAGCGTTTTCCATACCGCACCGCCCCAGCCGGCTTCGAATGCCCGCTGAACTTGGTAACCTGTATTGGTCGGAGGCGCCGATGCCAACCAGAAAGGGTTTGGTGAAGTTATGCCTGCTAGATTGATGCGTAGATCTGCCATGCCGTATCCCTCCAGTATGATGTACGATTATTGACCAACTATCAGGCAGACTCGTTCTGAGCTGTTGTCACTTGTTTGTAGATCGCGTAAGCGGCTTGCTTCCCTTGCTGAGCGGCTGAAACAACCATCGCCTCCCCTTGCCCCTCCCCGAAAATAACATCTCCCGCCGCAAATATTTTGGGATTTGAGGTTTGACCTGTCTCAGGATTTACCGTCACTGTCCCGCGAATATGTGATAGCTTGAACTGATCAATTAGGGATGCATGGCGCGTTTGTCCGATCGCTTTAATGACCGCGTCAACCGGAAGGATGAACTCTGACCCGGCTACAGGGACAGGTCTCCTGCGCCCCGCTTCAACATCAATCAGCTCCATCAGGATGCATTCCAAGGCTGTTACATTGCCGTTAGCATCGCCAATTATGCGACTGGGAGCTGTCAGCCATCTGAATGCTACGCCATCCATTTTGGCAAAATCAAATTCAAAATCATACGCCGTCATTTCCGCTTGCGTTCGCCGATACACAATCTGCACCTGCTCTGCGCCAAGCCTTACCGAACAGGTGGCTGCGTCAATCGCCGTATTTCCTGCACCGATGACGGCTACACGCTTCCCGATCAGGTTCGTATCCAGGTCTGCGGCTGATTTCGTTGCTTCAACGAAGTCTATGGCATCGTAAACGCCCGTTAAGGCTTCGCCTTCAATGCCAAGCATCGGCACCTTCGACATCCCGACCGCCAGCACAATAGCGTCATAATTTTCTAACAGGGATTCCGTCGTAATATCTACGCCAACTTGTGTATTCATTTTAAAATCAACCCCAAGCTGGCGAATCTGCTCTACTTCCCAATGTGAAATTTCCTGAGGTAATCGGAAAGAGACGATACCGTATGTATCTAATCCTCCTGCTTGTTCTTTCGCTTCATATATCGTCACCTGAAAGCCGAATCGGGCTAACTCTCGGGCAGCCGAAAGGCCGGCGGGACCGCTACCAATGATAGCAACGGATTTCCCGATGCTTGCTCCAGCTTTGAATAGGACGACCTCGTTTTTCATCGCCCAATCTGTCGCGTAGCGCTGCAATTGTCCGATTAGAATAGGCTTGGACGATTGATTAAGCACGCAAGCCCCTTCGCAGAGCTCCTCTGTCGGGCATACCCTGGAGCATGTAGCTCCAACCGGGTTTGCCTCCATAATAGTGCGGGCAGAGCCTTTGAGATTGCCAGAGGCGATCTTTTTAATAAAAGAAGGAATTTCAATCCCTGTCGGACAGGCGCGTACACAAGGAGCATCATAACAATACAAACATCGATTCGATTCTTCGATCGCCTCTTTCGGCTTCATGCCCGCTTTGACTTCGGCGAAATTACGTTTCAAATCATTTAGTGAAATAAATGATGACCCCATTTGCCACACCTCCGCGCGTATAGGCTAACTAATTGATGCTGCCATCAAGTCTGCGATCCCTGATTTCCTAGAGCGATTCGGCGAACTGTGCGATACAGCAGCTCAGTACCTAATGCGATGTCGTCAGGACTTGCATATTCCCTCGGATTATGGCTGATTCCCTCCAAACATCGAACGAATATCATCCCGTAATCGCACACATGCGACATCGCCAGAGAATCATGAAACGGACCGCTCATGAGCTCCGGCGGAGAAATTCCCAGCTCTCCTGCCTCCTCGCGCAAGCTCTGCATGATCCAAGCGGCGCAATAACGCGGTTCACTGTTCGTATCCTCCCGAATGGTATACGTAAGCCCATGTTCGCTGGAAACGTTCTCGATCACACTCAACAATTCGGTTTCGAGCGCATTGCGACGCAATAAATCAATATCGCGCAAATCAATCGTGAAGGACACTTTTTCGGGAATGATGTTGCGAGAATCCGGAAAAACCGTAAGTGAACCTACCGTTCCAACCGTAGGAGCATTAGGCACTTGCTGCACAAGCTCGTTGAGAGCAACGATAATCTTAGCGCTTCCCAGCAGGGCGTCATGACGCATTGACATCGGGACCGAACCTGCATGACCCGCAAACCCGGTCATCTCAACGGTAAGCCATAACGGACCCGATATGCCTGTAACGATCCCGATGGGCTCATTCAATGCTTCGAGAACCGGCCCTTGTTCGATGTGAAGCTCCAGAAAAGTGCCGATACGTCCTTGTTGAAACTCATAATTTTCGAAATTCGCAGGGTCACAACCGAACTCGACTAATGCTTCCCGGCGTGTAACACCGCTTTTATCCGTCCGCTCAAGCTCGTTCTCTTCCAACTTGCCGGTCATGCCACGGACACCGAACAGACCTTTATTGAAACGACATCCTTCTTCGTCACAGAACGCTACAACTTCAATATCGCATTCAGGTGTTTGACCCGATTCCACCAGGGTTTGAACCACCTCAATCGCGCCAAGCACGCCAATCGCGCCGTCAAATCTGCCGCCATAGGGCTGTGAGTCGATATGAGATCCAAGCATAAGCACTGGAGCATCCGGATTACGGCCTCTCAACTTCCCGATGAGATTAGCGAATGGATCGATGTGCGCTTCCATTCCTGCCTCTTCCATCCATTGTTTCACGAGTTCCACGCCTTCCCGATCTTCCTTGGAGAGCGCCAATCGACAGACGCCAGTCTCTCCGATTTTTCCAATTTGCGAAAGATCATGAATATGCTGATGCAAGCGTGAAGTGTCAATTTGCAGCCGAGAGCTTGTAGACAATGTCCTTCATCCTTTCTCCTAATTGGCATCAAACACAGCAAGTAAAGTGTCTACGATAAAAGAAATATCGTCGTCCGTGGAAGAGAATGGCGGGCTTAAAGTAAGAATGTTGGCATAGCCAGGCACAGTATCGCCATTTTTTCCGATCAGCAGCCCTTTTTGCTTGCAAGCAGCTATAATGCTCATCACGCGCTCTGCCGTTGCAGGCTCTTTGGTCTTCACATCTTCAACCAGTTCAATCCCCATCGCCGATCCAAAAATTCGGATTTCACCTATGTGCGGATGTTCCAGTAAAGGTTTCAAGCCGTCTTTAAAAGCGTCTCCGATCTGAGCGGAACGTGCCACTAAATTTTCATTTTCTAAAATTTCAATATTTTTCAAGGCAACAACACAAGAAACCGGATTTCCACCGAACGTGTTAATATGGCGTAAATGGCTTGTGGGGTCTTGGTTGTTTTTGAACGAATCATATAATTCGGTGGAAACAGCCGTAGCGGATAAAGGTGAGTAAGCGCTTGTCATGCCTTTGGCCATCGTCACAATGTCAGGTCTTACACCGAAATTGAAATGGCCGAATTTCTCACCGGAACGGCCAAACCCGCAAATCACCTCATCAACGATGAGTAAAACGTCATATTTATCACAGATGCTGCGAACTGTTTTCAAATACTCGTCCGGCGGAACAATCACGCCGCCCCCCGTAATAACCGGCTCCATAATGACGCCAGCAACGGAATCTGCGCCTTCCCAAACGATGACATCCTCGATGGCTTTAGCGCACTGCAAGCTGCAGCTCCCCTGCTTTTGGCCGAAAGGACAGCGGTAGCAGTAAGGAGGTGGAACATGCTGGAATCCTACACCAAGCGGTTCATATTTCAGCTTTCGCTGCGCTTGCCCCGTTGCTCCTAAAGCCCCCATCGAATTCCCATGATAGGCGCGATGTCTGGAAATGAACTTGTGTTTCGTTGGCTTCCCATTCTGATGATAGTATTGCCTCGCGATTTTGAAAGCCACTTCATTGGCATCCGAACCTGAGTTTGAGAAAAAAATGCGGTAATCACCATCCAGCCACTCATTGATTTTTGCTGCAAGCTCAATTGACGGGATGTGAGATTGCACCATGGTGGCATAGGCAAGCTTCATCATTTGTGCAGCGGCAGCTTCGGCAATTTCCTTCCGTCCATGGCCTACATTCACGCACCATAACCCGGACATGCCGTCCAAATAACGATTGCCATCCACATCCGTCACCCAGCTCCCTTCACCGGAAGCAAGGATCATGGGATTTTCGTTATGTGCAGACATATGATGCCACACATATTTGCGATCTTTCTCAAGCAGCTCCTCCTTGGTGGGCAGATTACTCATTTCATTACTCTGCATAGTCAGCCTCCTCCCCTCGTAATCTTTGCAAAAAAATCCCTATCTTATTTCTATGTGCAAAAAGAGAGAGACATCCCTTGGAGTCACTGTTAAATCTTTATTTTCATTCCTTTTTGGGAGACTGCCCATGGTATATGCTGGTTCGAATGTCGGCGGAAAGCATTTGAAACGGCTCCGATTCCCGTATTTGTGCGGTGCGTTCCTCTCCTAGATCAACGCAGTGAATCGAATGTATACGCCCGGGATGAGCCGTTAAAACAATGATTCGATCAGATAAAAAGACGGCTTCGGACACGCTGTGTGAAACAAAAACGATGGTTTTCTTCGTTTTCTTCTTAATCGCAAGGAGCTCGACTTGCAGCTTATCCTTCGTAAACGCATCCAACGCTGAGAAAGGTTCATCCATAAATAAAATGGGAGGATCCAAAGTTAAAGCACGGGCAATCGCAACTCTTTGCTGCATACCAACGCTTAACTGCCAAGGGTAATAATCTTTGAATTTCGTTAAACCTACCGTTTCAAGCAGTTGATCGACCGTATGTCTATACTCCGAGCGGTTTTGGCCTAGTACCTCTAGGGGAAGTTCAACATTCTCCTGCACAGTTCGCCACTCAAATAAACTTGGTTGCTGCAGCACAATGCCAAATTTTCTACGCAAACGAACTTCCCGCGGATGTTCTTTCTCCATCAGAATATGGCCGCTGGACGGTTGCAAAAGGTCTGCCATGATTCGCAGCAGCGTTGATTTCCCACAGCCTCGAGGGCCAAGTAAGGATATGAATTCATTCTGGTGCACATCGAATGTAATGTCCTGAAGGACCGTCACCTGCCTCCCTCTTTTACCGAACACCTTGCATACGCCATCCAATGATATTTCCACCTTTTGCCGAGAAAGCTCTGAACTCATCCTGCTCCTCCTCAACTTGCCTATCCTCGCGTTATAAATGTGTAATTTACAATAACTGTATATGTTATATTATATAACACCAGAGATTTATTTCATTATACAAAGTGTTCCGAAATACCTGAATGAAAGTGACAGAATGTAAAATCCCTCCTCTCGAATTCAAATAACCCTGTCTCATTCATGAGTCAGGGTTATCATATACATTACATAAATAATATTATGTAAACAAATTTTCGGGCTACATTTTAACCGTTGGTTCCAGCACTGTAAGTGTGTTATCAAATGTATTGAGATCCACCATAGCTCCGATTGGAATTGCTGCCTTGTAGTACCCATGCGCTGTACTCAAATTCGTCATAAGAGGTTTGCCTAGCGGATACATGACACCGTTGATTAGATCATCGTAAGTCGTTGAATACGAAACGGAACAATTCGTGCATTGGCCCATGATAATTCCCTGACAATGTTGGAACTTACCGGCCATGATCAATTGCGTCAAATAACGATAAATCGTGTTTGTTGGTTCATGTGTCTCTTCGATCATCACGATTTTACCTGTTGTGTTGATTTCATACGGTGTTCCCAGGGATCCTACGAACGAGGTTAAATTCCCACCGACAATTTGCCCTCGTACATTGCCTTGAATTAAGCTTTTCAGTGGAATCCCAGGTGGATTTTGAATCACCCTTGTTGGTGATAAAGTCGACGTCGCCGCGAAAAACTGATCAAAGCTATACTTAGGTGTGTTAGGATCAAAATCAATTAAAAGAAGACTTTGGAACGTAATTAAGTTTGAAAATTGATTGAGGATATTCAATAAAATCGTGATATCGCTGTAACCTGTTATAATTTTTGGATTTTTGTTAATCAATTGATAGTCTAAATACGGCAAAATATCTCTTACCCCTGTGCCTCCCCTGGTCGGCAGGATCATTTTGACCTGATGATTCGAAATCATGGCCATAAAATCTTCTGCACGCTGCTGAGCCGTTGAAGCAACAATTCCATCGTAAGAATACGCATATTTCCCGACAAGCACCTCAAAACCCATACCTTCAAGCGTCGATATTCTTGCATCAATGATACTAGCGTCAAGCGGACTTCCTAAAGTAACAATTCCTATGGTGTCACCGCCGCGTAACATGGGGGGCTGAATGGTCATTTGCATGCCTCCTACCAATGCCCTTGTATTGCAAAGGTTTAATCTCTCTGTTGCCTTATATGCGCAAAAAGAGAAATATATGACTTTGATGACTATTTTCCATGTCCTTATATCCCCATTCCAGCTGGGATGAACGCTGTAACGCGATTCATTGCCTCTTGCTTTTGTTTATCGGCAACGTGCGTGTAGATCTGAGTTGTTTGTATGCTCGCATGACCCAACAATTCCTGCAGCGTTCGAATATCCGTTCCTGCGAGTACCTGCATCGTAGCAAAAGTATGCCGTAACTTATGGCTGGAAATAGACTTTCCTTGCAGTTCAGCGTAGTGCTTTTTCAGCTCCTCGAAATGTTTCTCCGCAATCGTTTGAATCATCCGAATACTAATCCGGCGCCCGAATTGTGATACGAAAAAAGGCTGCTCGCCTTTACTCCGTGAATCCAGCCGCTCTGCCAGCGCTTTATTCAACACTTTCACCAATTCATCCGGCAGCGGAATCAAGCGCCATTTCCGACCTTTACCATAAACAAGCAGTGATCTGGTCGTCAAGTTAAAATCCGCGGTATTTAATCGGTGCAATTCACTAACCCGCAACCCCGCATAACTCATCAGCAGAAACATCGCCACATTGCGAATTTGATATTTCCCCTCGATCGATTGCAGGAAAACGGACAGCAGCTGCTCGCTTAGAAATGTTGGGATCTGATTTTTCTCTACCTTCGATTTCTTTATGTGAAGAGATGGATTGCTTGACGCCAATTGAAGATCGATTAAAGCTGTGAAAAAAGTCCGGATCGATGACAAGTATCGATTACGTGCAGCATCGCCTGCCCCTCCCTGACGCATTTTAGTTAAAAAACGCATGATATCAATCGCCTCTATGCTGGACAACGATTTTTCCATCGACGAAAGAAATAAACGTACATCCCCCAGATAAGCTTGCTGTGTTCTTTTGGTAAACCCCTGATCCTTCATCCAGGTATCAAACAGCTCTAAATAGTCGTCATCATACTCCAATCCTTGTCCCATCCTCGTTCACTCCGTCCGTTAGAATCTAAGTTGCGTTAAATATAGATTTAGTGCAATTTTTTCGGCAGAAAAAAGCGGCCAAATTAGGCCGAAAAGAGAGCTAATCTCTAGGATATTCCACTTTCATAATGTCCATAAAAGGTACTTTGTCTACTTCCCCATTGCTTGTTTCGATATGTACACGCCCCGTACGTGAATCCATCGTTGTGATAAGCCCGCGTACAAACTCTTCACGTCCCCATACCGTAAGTTGAATCTCTGAGTTTTCCATCTTCGCTTCCGACAGTTGATTCCCGATTTCTTCCAAAACAAATTCGTCGCGCGTTGGTCTTTTTGCCACTTTCGCTTTTGCCATTCTCGTTCCCCCTGCGTCCTAATCACCTAGCCGGTGTTATAATTTCTTTCACTCTTCCTACTTGTCCATCGGTTAGTCTTACTTTAATCCCATGCGGATGTGTCGGCGAATTCGTTAATAAGTCTTTCACAATTCCACGTGTAAGCTTGCCGCTCCGCTGATCTTGTTTCAAGACAATATTGACTTCGATTCCCGGCAGGACATCTTTCCGATTTTGCCCATTCATGTTGTGAGAGTCGCCTGCTTTCTTTCCAGATTGTGCTTCATTATACCACATATTTCACGCTTTCCCTACCGGAAGTGCGAACATATGTAAAACCCTTTACAGCTCACAAGTTAACTTATACGATGAGGGATATATCCTACATAAAATGAAGGAGCTTTTCCTATGAGTCGATCATGGCCTTTGCCTGCAAAACCGTGGATCATGCATCAAATATGGAATGACTTGCTATTCGCTCATTGGCCCGTTCCTCTCGAAATCATTAGAAATCTTCTTCCTTCTTCAATTCCAATCGATACTTTCGAAGGAACAGCTTGGGTAGGCGTTGTTCCTTTTCATATGACAGGCGTTACTCCCAGGGGCATTCCGGCATTGCCTTATTTCTCATCCTTCCCGGAAATCAATGTCCGCACCTACGTCACGATTCACGGGAAACCCGGCGTATACTTTTTCAGCTTAGATGCCTATAACAAATTTGCTGTAGAAGCGGCGCGCACTTTGTTCCATCTTCCCTATTTTTATACACACATTGAAGTGAAGCAAACATCAAATAACACTACGTTCTACCATAGTGTTCGTCAAGATCCGCGCGCGCGGCAAGGTGAGTTTCTAGCGGAGTACCCCCCATCTCCCCCATTCGGCATGCAGTAGTTGGAACATTAGAGTACTGGCTTACGGAACGTTACTGTCTATATTGCCAGGATCGCCGCGGAAGGATTTATCGAGGAGAGATCGATCACGAACCATGGCCTTTGCAATCGGCTGAGGCTGAAATCTCCATGAATACGCTCCCAGCTTCGTTTGGAATCAAACTACCGGAGCAATTACCCGTCTTACATTTTGCCAAACAATTAAAAGTGAAAATATGGGCTCTTGAGAAACTAAATGAGCATTTTAGCGACAAATAGTATTTAATATTGTAGTTTGAAATTAATTAATGACATTAATGATTAAGATCATTAATAATTGTTTGGATTGAAAAAACTGTATAACTCATCCGCATAAAATCGAAATCGCTAAAATCGTCAATACTATTTCCATGGATAAAATGTTCAGATATAATGAATATAATTAATGTCATTAAATTTAATTAAAATCAGAAAATTCCTTGAAGTATTACGGAGGTAATATACAACATGCCAAAGATCATGGACTATATGATCAGTCCTTATCCATTAAGGATCATTACTTCGCCTATCGATTCCAGCAAGCTAAAGCTGCAATCTTTGATAATTACAAACGTTGGCCACTTGCCAGGACGCATCTCTTTTCGACATCAAGCCACTTTCTCCAAATGGGCATTTATTTACTTAGCTGGTGGTAACGGCTCCTATCAAGCAAATAACGGGCCGGTACAACGTGTGGAAAGCGGCAGTTTGCTCTTCTTGCGACCCGGTGTCATTTATAATTACGGTCCCGATCAAGACGGCTTCTGGGATGAGTTTTATTTTACTTTTGAGGGCACTCGTATCGAGGAATGGCTTGGCAGTTGGTTGACCCATGTCGATGAAGCGAAACAAGTCGGCCATGAGGATGCTACCCAACACAACCGGATCGAACGCATTTTCATGCTAATGGAAAGCGGATTGCCTGATAACATGGATCGCGCCGCGCTGCTTGTGGAAACGCTGCTTTTTGAATTTATGCTAAAAGCGCAAGCAACAGCACAAACGACAAAAACACAACAAGTCATCGACATTATGGATGACCTCGGGGACTCTCTCTTTCAGCCTTTCGATGCGAAAAGTATCGCCAAACGGCATCACATCTCGCTTTCTACGCTGCGCAGAGTTGTGAGTGAGTATACAGGGTATCCACTCAATGGTTATATCAACCGTTTGAAGATCGCTGAAGCGAAAAACATTCTCCTCAATACGGAGGATTCTGTCAAAGAAATAGCCGATTCGTTAGGGTTTAAAGACGTCTTTTACTTTTCGCGTTTATTTAAAAAATACGTCGGCGTGGCCCCTCTTATTTACCGAAACAATATGCAGCTTTAAATTTGTTTACATAATATTAGTTATGTAACTATTTAAGTATCTTTTTTTAAAAAATCAGTGCTTCGTCCTAGTACGACTTGTCATCGAGCTACATATGATATCTCAGTAGTAAATCTTCCCAATCGGGAGGTGAATCCAAATGACACTAGCACTTACAGGATGGATGCTCTACGCAATGTTTGTAGTTCTTGGTTTAATGGGCCTAAGCTTCTTATACAGCTTATACAATGCTCTCAAAGCCGGTTCGTTCTCCAGCGACTTATTTCTCTCTTATTTGAAAGATTTATTGTTCTATGTGTTCCCATTATTCATGCTCTCCAATATGATGGCCCTTGACCCTACAGGTTTCTTGCTGTTAATCGGTTATTATCTTGGCGCACTCGGAGTCGCACTCAAATATTTGGGAAGCTTTAAAAAATAATTTGTAATCGCATTCACAATATGCGAATGATATGGCTCATCTTAAGAGCCAAAAGCAGCCATGAGATCATGGCTGCTTTTTTCATGCAAAAATCAAGATATTACAAGTCCGCCATCAACACCAATAATCTGTCCTGTGATCCAACCTGAATCTTTGTCGGCCAAATTAACCACCCAACTTGCTACATCATCTGTCACACCGCGACGCCCAAGGGGAATCATCTTACGCTCTCGTTCCTTCACCTCATTGATCTGGTCCTCGTTAGCCTGTAAAGTACTCTACTTTGCAGACTAACTGTTTTTTCATCCGTCTGACCCAAGATATTTCAAGATAAACCTAATAATAAACAAGCTCTCCTCTAGCTATGCTTTCATTTTGAGACTGAATATACAAAGTATCAGTCTGTTTCGTTCTTTTTAACTATATTGCCAATTTCACATGGAAAGCGTGCCTTGCAGGCTAAAAGTTTTGCAAAAAAGCACAACAGCCCCTAATATTTGCTTGATTGTAGGCTAAACTGGTTATGGAGTTTAAATCCATATCAATTCAGAGCTAATAAGCAAAATAGGAGCTGTTTATTATGAGGCATACCAAAATGCATGCGTTTAGACGTGTCTATGGGCAAATCTCTGTTGCTGTCGTAGATGTCTGACTTGGGTAACTTTTAAAAGAATAAAAGCAGACTTCTCATTCTCTTCCTTACATCAAGTAAGCGTTCGAACCGGCGAGCCAGCTAGATAAGCTCTAATATCCTCAACCACATCTCTATAAAAAGCCTGATAATTCGCTTCCGAGACATAGCCGATATGCGGAGTAGTAAGCAGATTAGGTAACGATCTGAACTTATCGTCTTTCGGCAGCGGTTCCACCTCGAACACGTCTACTGCGGCGCCGGCAATCCAACGATTTTGCAAAGCATCGGCAAGTGCTTCTTGATCTACAATAGGCGCACGGGATGTATTAATCAAGTATGCTGAAGAACGCATACGCTTTAGATCCGCCGCGCTGATCAGCCCTCTTGTCCTGTCGCTGAGGACAAGATGAATCGACACAAAGTCGCTGCTCTCAAGCAGTTCCTCCTTCGACTTGGCGAATCTCACGCCAACTTCATCGGCTCGCTCTTGCGTCAAATTCTGGCTCCATGCCACGACGTCCATGCCAAAAGCTTGGCCAAACTTGGCGATCTTGGTGCCAAGTTTGCCAAGGCCCAGTACGCCAAGTGTCTTGCCGTACAAATCTGTTCCAATCGTGCTCTGCCATTGACCGCTGCGAATAGCGTTATGCTCTTGCACGATGTTGCGCGCAAGCCCTAGAACCAAAGCCCAAGTAAGCTCAGCGGTAGCATTGCCTGCGCCACCCGTACCGCAAACGGTGATGCCTTGCGCTGCGGCAGCGTCCAAGTCGATTGACGCATTCCGCATGCCTGTCGTAACAAGCAGCTTTAAATGGGGAAGCCGCTTGAGGAGAGCTGCGCGAAAAGGAGTCCGTTCGCGCATAATCACGACGATTTCGCAGTCAGCGATTTGCTCGACAAGCTCGTCCGGCTGATCGATATGCTGATGGATGCTTTTGACCTCCACTTGGTCCGTAATCGTTGACCAATCCGCAGTTTTTAAAGCCACTTGCTGATAGTCGTCTAATATTGCACAGCGAAGCTTCATTATGTAAGTGCCTCCTTCATCATACATGTAAGTATACCAATTTTAAGTATATTCCTGTCGCGAGTGCCATGCAAACCGTGCGCAATTTCGATGTTCATTTTCCCGAAAAAATAAACACTGATCACAATGAAGTGTCAGTGTCTATTCCTAGCTTATCTAGTAACCGTCAGCGGAGATATCGCCCAATCGGACGAAACGCCACGCAAACCGATACGCCCGATAAGAAACGCATTCGGATCGGTCCATCGGAGCAAAGGCTCTTTGCTGGCATCGGAAAAAACGGCAATCGTTGGTCCTTCCAGCTTCACGGTTACCTTCCGGGTTTGGCCAGGCTCAAAGGTTAGCGAACCGGCGGCTTCTCCGACGGCATTTTCATAACTGACGCGGCTTAGATTAACTTGACCGTTATGAAACGAAAGCGCATAACCCATGAACGCATCTTTGACCTGATCTTTGAACTCCGATTCATTTGTCGTCCTCAGCAGAATTCCCGCCTCGTCCGCAGTAGCTTTTTTCATTGTCATCTCAAAGCTGACGATATAGTCCGCCCAGCCCCATTCGCCGCCGAAACGATTGACAAGCCCTACTTGGTTC
Organism: Paenibacillus sp. FW101-FHT12H11; assembly: GCF_058790355.1. NCBI lineage: Bacteria > Bacillati > Bacillota > Bacilli > Caryophanales > Paenibacillaceae > Paenibacillus > Paenibacillus sp. FW101-FHT12H11. The sequence goes on from NZ_JBYTCO010000005.1 coordinate 571,048, forward strand.
GGTTTAACAACCGACTGCTCCGGGACCGGCACGGTTAGATTCGCTTCGACATACCTAAGCGTAGTCTCGCCTTTCAATTGGCGCAGAGACAGCCATTGTGTCCCTTGCTTCAACTCTAATACCCCCAGTGGTATTTTCGTCCAATCCGAATCGGCTGCAAAGAAGGAGGAATCGAGCTTTATTTTCTTCGACGCTCCATTCGTTTCGACCAGTATAGTCGACCCTGCCGAGTCTTTGGACACATTCACAGCCAGCAAATAGCTGCCGTCCTGCCGACTATTGACTGGGTATCTGAGCCCATCGCCATTACCAGACAAGCTCACGGCATCACTCCCGTCCGGAGTAATTCCTGAAAGGATCCCCGGATGCCCCTCTTGAATACCATGAACCGCTTCCATCGTACCTGGCAGCGGTTTTACAACTTTCCGATCGCTGCTGCCATTAAATTCGTTGGAAAAAGCCGTGTAATGCAAGCCTGGCTTTGTTTCCTGAGGCCACAGATAGCCAATGCGTCCGGCCTTCGCCACCTCGCTGGAATACTCAATCTTAAGCAGCCCGTCCCAATAAATCATCGTACCAGACATTCCTGTCTCAACCCGGATTGTATGGAGTTTCGTAAGATCCGTGCCCTGCGGCAGCTTCTTCGTGGAAACAACCGCTTCACTGCCATTCACACGCTTGATAAGCGCAAGTTCCATTGAAGCTCCATTAATACGTGTTGCCCAGTAGTTTTCCGAATCGGTGTAGGCGAATAATGTTTCCAGCAAGTTTGGCGCATCATCCTGCTCCCCCACTTGGAAATTATATTCAGCCGTATAGTCGCTGCCAGTGCCCATTCGACTCAGCAACGTCTCTCCACCTTTCGTTGAACTGATCTTCTCCCACTTGTCTGTGGGAGGCGCTGCACCTGGCTCATCTCGGAATTCAGGCATTTCGGGTGCTTCCTGCAGTGTTCCGTGCGTCGGTCCTAACACGGACATCTTATCGCCGTTGAATACAAGCCGATCCAGATTCATTTTGCGGACGGGTGGTCCTTCCGCAGAGCGTCCTATCAGGTTGTGATAGACGATGTAATATGAATCCATATTAGGTCCCATGACTGTTGCACTGTGACCAAGGCCATTGAAATCGTTCGCCGTGGAAATCAGGATCGGATTATTCTCAGGAATGGTATAGGCGGCAGCGGGTGATTCATGATTAATCCCGTAATTAACGCGATAGCCCTTGCTGAAAACGTGATTACCCGTGTACGTTATGAAATATCGTCCGTTTCGCTTGATGATCATCGAACCTTCCGTCCAGTGCCCTAAGGAAGCGTTCAATTGTTTTCCTGCGTCAATTGTCAATGGATTGGGCATCGAACTTATCATAATACCGCCGAATTTGGCGTGAGTAAAATACCATTTCTCATCATCATCGATAAAAACAGAACCATCAATCGCGAAGCCCAGATTATCCGTCTTTTTCACGAAGGGTCCGGTAGGCTTGTCACTTTGTAAGACGTAATGTCCTTTACCCGCCGGCGAAGTGTACATATAGAACGCACCGTTCCAATAGATAACTTCCGGCGCATAAGCACCCTCACTGACAGGTTCCTCCGTAACCAAACCTTCGTATCGCCACTTCACTAGATCATCCGAACTCCAGGCCTTAACGCCGACTCTTCTGTCCTTCGTGCTGCAATATAAATAGTATTTACCGTTAAAACGCAGAATGTATGGGTCTCCTATGCCGTAATCCTCCCACTCCTGATCCAAAACAAAGGGATTCTGGTAGGTTTGCCCCAAGGTTACCTCCATCCTGTTCGCCTCCTCCCGCCCCTGAAGTTGGGATTGCATAACAACTGCCACAATGACCAGGATTGCGGCACACATTGCTAACGCTATAATCCATACTTTATTCCATCGCAATCGGTTGTCTTTCCTTCCCATTAGCGATTGATTTCTAGTACATAGATAGACGACGCTTTCAATGGACAAGTCACTTGCGATTTCGTAATCGCTAGATCATGGGATTTACAGACCACGGTTTCAGGATTTAACGCGTCATTAATACTTTCATAATGATCCGCAGTGACTTCCAGTAAGCTAGCGGTTCCTGTTTCAACAAAACCGCCGAGTTGAATATCCGTCGTCGTATCTTCGAGACCTCGATTCACGATAAAAATGGTCAGCTTATCTCCCAGAGCATTCGTACAAGCCACAACATCCAAATTCGGCAGAGCATTTAAATGAGGAACTTGGATCGGGCTGTTTACTTCAAAACATCCGCAATCGATATGGGTTTCAACAACATGGCTGAGATCACGGTTCGCATACATTTTCATGACATAATAGGTCGGTGTGCCGTAAATCGTTAAGGAATTTTCGCTTCTTCCAGAGGATTTCCCTCGAAACTGGTCCGCATAAAAGTCTCCTACGCGAATGCATCCGCCAAGCCAACCATTCACTAGATCCGAGAAGCTGCCGATTTCTATCAAATCGCTATTTCGGATAAATTCATTCAAATTCGCTGCATTTGCCACGGCTGCTTCAAGTGTGTGTTCGTTAGGCAGACCTTTGCGAATCGTGTTCGGATAATACATGGTGTTGTATTCCGTTACAGCTAATTTAATATGTGCATACCGATCAGATGAGGCGAAGAGTTCCCTCGTTTGACGTACGGTTTCTCTTGTCCATTCGGGAAAAGAAACGATAGCTTTGTAGCGATCTTCTCTTAACGTACCGTGATTCATTCCAAAACGGTTACACCCGTGATACAAATGTAAAGTTAAGAAATCAACGTGCTCAGCGGCTTTTTCCAGTAAGGTTTGATTCCAATCCATTTTGTCATGACCGCAGGCAAGCAATTTAATTTCGGGATCGGCCGCTTTCATGGATTCGGCAAATCGCGTATAGCGTTCTGCGAACTGTTCTGCTGTGCAATGGCCTACCTGCCATCCTCCCCATACTTCGTTCCCGATCTCCCAATATTTCACATCATATGGCTCGGTATGCCCATTAGCCGCCCGAAGTTTCCCCATCGGTGTATCCACGCCGCCATTGCAATATTCAATCCACTCCGCTGCTTCTTCAGGTGTTCCAGATCCATCATTTACACAGATAAGCGGTTCTACCTTCAACTCTCGACAAAATGCGATAAACTCGTCTGTTCCAAAATATTTATTCGTCCAGCCACCCCAAGCTTCATTAATGACTGCAGGGCGCTCATACACAGGACCGATAGCCTGCTGCCAATGATAGGCACTAATATAATTCCCGGCAAGCCGCATCATGCCGGCGTTCAGGCCTCTCGTCATCTCCATCACTTCTTTGCGAACATTGCCTACGCTATTAGAAGGGAGCAGTGAAATATGATCCAACCAAAGCATCCCCGTGGAAACATGATCCAACCAGCGTTCATGCTCCGATGGCACATATAATCTGAACTCAGCATTTTCACAATCCCGTTGTACCTGGAGACTTGCTTCATAATGCTTCCAATTATGGCTTTCAATTTTGATACGTGTATGTCCGAGCACTTCGCCACTCGTTTTATCCACGATTTCCGCAATAACGAATTTGATTTCTATAGAAGCTCTTGCATACAGCGCAAGTGTATAGCCAGTTTGATCTTGTTGGACGGCAATCGTTTGTTTAATCCCGGCAAATCCCTCGTCATCGCTATAAATTCTGATCCGCTGACTATGACCGGAGTGATGAGCTGCCGCAGGTTCAAGCCCATACAGCGTGCTTTTCCCATTTGTAAAAGGACGCCAGTTCCCTGATAGCCCCCTGTACGCGACATCCGTACTTTCAAAATCCATATCTCTCAGCGGATAAGCCAACATCGCATCCATATGATCTCGGATATCCTCTACAAAATGACCGAATATATAAGGATTAATTGGACTAGTACCGACTTGATTTGTATTCACTTGAATGCTAGCTCTAGATTGCACCATAAACGCAACGCTTCCTTTCACGTTCTATCCTTTTAATGAGCCAATCATAACGCCCTTCACAAAATGCCGCTGTACGAATGGATACATCAACAATACCGGCAAGCTGGAAATGATAATAACCACATATTTAATGCTTTCAGCTAAAAGCACTTTAGATTCAAGCCCAACGTTGCTATCGGCTGCATCTGACTGACTAACCATGAGTACTTCACGCAGCACAAGCTGCAGCGGATACAAATCTTTACTGCGAATATAGATTAAGGCATTAAAATAAGAGTTCCAATGACCGACAGCATAGAAAAGGATCATGACGGCCATAATCGGTTTCGATAGCGGTAAAATCACATGGGTCAACAGCTTCCAATTCGAACATCCATCGATATTTGCGGCTTCCTGAATCTCCCAAGGAATGCTGGTTTGAAAATACGTTCTCATAACAATTAAGTTATACGTAGCAATTGCACCAGGGATAACTAATGACCACATCGTATCCACCATGCCTAAATTTTTCACGAGGAGATAGGAAGGAATGAGGCCCCCGCTGAAAAACATCGTAAGCGTTACAAAAAACATGATACCGCCACGTCCAGGCAAATCCGGTCTTGACAGTGGATAGGCGGCAAGTGTCGTCATCACCAGGTTGATTACTGTACCGATTAACGTATACAGAATCGTATTTCCGTAACCGTTCCAAATCTGATCGTTATGAAAAACGTTCCGGTATGCTTCTAACGTGATCTGCTTGGGCAGCAAGATGACATCGCCATTCAGCACTAGTGCGGGATCGCTGAAAGAGGCGCTTACGATAAAGATGAGTGGATACAACACGATAACTACAATTAAAGCGGCCAGTATGTTTACAACAGCATCAAATACTTTTTCATCCGAGCTCCTCTTTGTGAGCGTTTGCATCTCCATCATTAGGCTCCTCCTACCATAAACTTGTTTCCGCCTTTTTACGGGCAAAGCGATTCACAAGGATCAACAGCGCAAGGTTGATTATGGAGTTGAACAATCCTATAGCAGCTGTATAGCTGTACTCGCCTTTCAAAATACCCGCTGAGTAGACGAAAGTGGAAATGACATCGCTGGATTCCAAATTCAAATTATTTTGCATGAGCAAAATTTTCTCAAACCCAACATTCATGAAGTGTCCCAAATCGAGGATCAATAAAATGACGATAACCGGTAGAATACCCGGTATAGAGACGTGCCAGATGCGACGCAGCCGGCTTGCACCATCCATTTTTGCGGCTTCATACAGCTGCGGATTGACTCCACTCAGGGCTGCAATATAGATAATTGATTGCCACCCCATATTTTGCCAGATATTGGAGCTAATAAAAATCGACTTAAACCAGCCCGCAGAATCGAGAAATCGTACAGGTTCTCCGCCAAAGGCTTCAATGATTGAATTCAATGGACCGCCTCGAGGAGATAAAAAGAGCATCAGCATTCCCACCATTACAACGATGGAAATAAAATGCGGAATGTACGTAATGTTTTGCACCACTTTACTGAATGCTTTATTACGAATTTCTGTAACCAGTAAAGCAAGCAGAATCGGAATCGGGAATGCAAATAATAAGGAAAATAAATTAATAGAAATCGTGTTCCACAGGAGTCTCCAGAAATAATAAGATTCTACAAAACGCTTGAAGTGATCAAACCCTACCCATGGGCTGCCATTGATCCCCTTCGCCGGGCTGAAGTTTTTGAAAGCGATCTGCAGACCGTATAAAGGCCCATAATGGAACACAAGATACCATACAATTGGAATGAGCAGCATTAGGTATAGATCATATCGACTGCTCACAGATTTCAAGAGGCTGGAGCGCCTCGATTTGGGTCGAGACGCAGTGCCCGCTGTATTTGCCGTACTGTTCATCTGTCGTCCTCCAGCCGTCAACACTTATTTTTGCTGTTTGAGTTTATCGTAAGCTTCTTGATACAGTTTCTGAAGCTCGTCAATTTTCATTTTCTTCAAAGTGCTTTGAAACTCGCCCCACTTATCAAAACTTAGGGCACCCGCGATAAACTTCGTGCTCTGCTCCTCGTAATATTTATCAATATCATTACGCAAAATGTTAATTTGTTGGGCCGTTTGCTCATCAAACATCGGTGATGCATAACGAATCTTCGGCATGTACGGATCCAGCTTCTTTTGAGCTTCCTGAACCTGAGGCGGATTGATGTATGAAGCCACCTTCTCGCTGATCAAATGCGGCGCTCCTCCTCCAGCGTAAGGGGTGATTTTGCCTTGATTACCGGAATTCAGGAAAGCTTCTGTATAAAATGGAATGCCATCACGCAATTCATAGTTCTCGCCCTTGCGACCGAAACGCAATAAAGTAGAGCCTTCATCGCCAAAGAAATAATCAACCCAACGCAGCGTAGCTTCGGGATTTTTGTTTACAGAGGTAATGGCAAAAGCACCAAAATCCCTCGGAACCGGTTGCGCCAACTGCAGTCTATCACCATGAGGCCCTTTCACTGGAGCTATACCGATGTATTGATCCGCCACTTTCGTATCCAGCATCGGATTATTCGTCTGATCAAAGAAGAAACCGGTATTTCCTGTCCCTTGCTTAGCCAAATACTGGGCTTCCTTCTGCGTAAATAGCTCTGAATCCAGCAATTTCTCGGAATACAGCTTATTTAGGTACATTAATAATTCTTTGTTCCGATCGCTGCCCATCCAAATATTCACTTTGTCATTGTCCAAGTTAATGTTATATCCTAATTGAAAATCCAAGCCAAAGGATCCCGCCATGATAGGAACGATGCTGAGGCCATTGCGCGCTGTCATCGGGATTTCATCCTGTTTGCCATTGCCATTCGGATCTTTATCCCGGAAAGCTTTCAGTACTTCGTACAGTTCGTCCGTCGTCTCAGGTTCTTTCAGGTTCAGCTTCTTCAGCCACACTTGATTCATCCAACGTTTATCCGTTCTGGCAGCGTTTACAGTTACGATTCCAGGCAAGGCATAAATGTGACCCTCAGGTGTCGTGATCGCAGAACGAATTTCCGGATATGTATCCATCAGCTTTTTGATATTCGGCGCGTACTTATCAATCAAACTCTCAAGAGGAATTAATTGACCTCCGGAGCCGTATCGAATTGCCTCTAATGGTGTCAAGCCTGAGCGGTACAAAGCATCAGGAAGTTCATTCGATGCGAAAAGCAGATTCTTTTTCTCGTTAAAACCATCCGTTGGCGCTTCAATGAACTCAACTTGAATGTTGCTCATTTTCTCGTAATCCTGAAACACCGGCATGTCTTTAAACGGTCCGTTGACAGGCGCAATTCGTGTGAACATTTTCAGCTTCAACGGTTCTTTGACAATCGGAAATCCTTCTGCAGATGCATTACTTGATGTTTCCCCTTTGGATTTGCCATCTTTCTCTGTACTTGGTTTATCCGTGCTGCAAGCCGATAAGGTCATGCTGGAAACAACTAAAGTAGAAAGCAGTACTGTCCCCCATTTTCTTTTCATTCATTCTTTCCTCCGATCATGTTGTTTTCCCCTTGTAGGAAAGCGTTTTCTAAGGGTTGATCTCATTATAAAGAATGATTTCATCCTTCTGATTCAACATATATGACATTTCATTCTACTTTTTTGATGTTTTCAAATGATCGATATAGGCTTGCGGTGTCATTCCCGTTATGCTTTTAAACACTTTAAAAAAGTAAGTATAGCTCAAAAAGCCAACCTCACTGCTTATTTGCTTGAGCGCGTAAGCATCGGATTCCATGAGCATACAGCTTTTTTTAATACGGACGCGATTGATATATTCTGTAAATGTCATTTGCGTTTCCTCTTTGAACAATCTGCTTAAGTAGGACGGATTTAGATTGAGAGCACCGGCTGTGCTTTCCAAGGAAATATTGGCGGCATAGTAATCCGAAATGTATTGGACCGCTTTGCCAATATGACGTGAGTAGGATCCCCCAGCTTGCTGTTCCTTAATGAAATCAACAATCCGTGCGTAGTAAGACAATACCCACATTTCGATTTCGGAAACACTGCTCATCCAACCAAATTCATTCCGTGTAGGGATAAGCTGCACATTTTCCGTGGCGATATGAGAAAATTGCCGTTTCAGCGACATCTCCACGAGTCGAAGCAATTCGCTGACTATGGTTTGTACCGTCATAGCGTACACCGGCTGATGTCTGACAGTGGCAAAAATAGTTGTAATCGTATGGTGAATCCTATCCCCGTCGAGCTGCTCCAGGTAAAGGAGCAGATGCTTCTTCTCTTCTACAATCAGAGCATCTCTTAGTGTCGCAGGGTGCATACCTTGATATAAAATATCATATATCTCTTGATCGGCCTTACGGTAACTGGCGACAAGCTGCTTTAAACTCCCGCTTCGCGGGCCAATGATACAGACACATTTCAAATTAAGAAATTTCTCCAGGGAATGCGAAAGCGCGCTAGCAGCTTGATTAATTTGGCTCGTTACCGCCAGTTCACTTCGCTCCTCGGATGAAAACAGAATAATAAATCGTCCTTCCCCTACGTAACCTACCGTTCGTTTCTGAACATCTCCAATTGCCATTTGCATCACATCCGTCACTTGCTGCACGAACCTATTTTTCTGAACGTCATTCAACAACTCCGTGACTAGCAGAAACGGTACGATTTGGACGGAGGCAGTTCCATAATTGACGGCATGCGTGTAGAGGTCATTGTCTTTGGCATAAGCCAGCAATGATTCTTCGGCCCCCTCCATATCTCTAGCCAAATTCGCTACATGTTCGCGCAGTATGACCGGGCTTAGACTTTCGATGATTTGAGTTTGCACGCTGCGTGCTTTATGCTCCCGCGCTTCACTCTGCAGCTCCATGACGGCTCGATCCAGAAGCGCTAAGAGCGCACTTGCGTTCAAGCGATGTTTGAGCAAATAATCCATGGCTCCATTCATTAGACAAGTACGAACATAATCGAAATCGTCGAAGCTGCTCAGCATAATCATTTTAACCATCGGAAATTGCTCTTTGATTCGGCGGCTGAGTTCTACCCCATTCATCGCCGGCATGCTCACATCCACAATGGCAATGTGCGGAGTATGCTGCTCCATCATAGAAAGGGCTATAGCGCCGTTCTGCGCTTCTCCGCAAATGGTGAATCCATGTTTTTCCCAGTCCAGCATTCCCTTCACATCGTTGCGGGCTAACGCCTCATCGTCAACCAATAAGACCTCAAACATCTTTCACCCCTCCTGTTCACTTCACGTTATCATTGGAAATCTGATCTGCACAGTCGTGTAGGCATCAGGTTCACTATCTAGAAAAACTCCGTATGGCTCTCCGAAAAGACGAACGATACGCTCATGTACATTGCGCACTCCCATGCCGCTGAAGCGTGTATTCGTGTTCGCTTCGAAGAGCGCCTTGATCTGATCTTTCGACATCCCTTTGCCGTTATCTCGGACATCTATTCTCAATTCCTTGCTCTCCTCATAGATGCGAATCAACACTTCGCCCTCGCACTCCGAGCCGGAGAGCCCATGAATAATGGCGTTCTCCACAAGAGGCTGGAGCATCAGTTTCAACACGCTAAGCTGCAAAAGCTCATCATTTTCAACTTCAATCATCAGATGGACGGGTTCTACATATTTGTATTTTTCAATGGTCACGTAGCTACGGACATACTGAAGTTCTTCTTGCAGTGTAAGAAATTCATTCGTATTTCCAAGCACACCGCGCATGAGCTCAATCAATGATTCAGATACTTCAACAATGTTCGGCACCCCGTTTAGCTTAGCTAAATATTTCACCGTATTCAAAGTGTTATATAGAAAATGAGGACGAATTTGAGCCTGCAGAACAGCCAATTCCGCTTCACGTTTCTCCTTTTCCGTTGTCATGATTCCCTCAAGTAAACGCTTTAATTGTTCCACCATGCTTTTGAAAACTTGATACAGCTGACCGATTTCATCCTTGGAATGGATTTCGACAGACGGCAGCGACATATTGCCCTCCATGACATGCATCATCATCGACCTTAACCTGCGAATATTTCTCGTCATGCGGGAAGAAACCTGTAAGGTGCCAATGACAATGATGATAAAAACGATAATAGCTACAGTGGCTAACATATGACGGATTCGCGCCGTTTCGGTTAATAGCGACTTCATGGGTACGAGCGCAAGCGTAGACCACCCTGTATACTCAGATTTGCGCAAGACGACGAGATAAGAGGTTTGGTTAATGATCCTTTCAACCGAACCGTCTGTACCGTTAAGTTCCTGATTAAGCTTAATGATCGTTTCTTTATCAAGAACGCTTGTGCTCGGTTGATAAATAAACTCGTTTTTCCTGTCTACGACATATAACATACTATCCGACGTAGGTTTAACATCATATATTTTCCTAACAATTTCGTCATTCAAATCGAACATGACCATACCGATTAGATTCCGGTTATAACGGAGCTCACGCCCGGTTACAATCGAATTATTAAAGCCGGTTTGATGAAAATAGGCGTGGCCCGATCCATTTTGCAGCAAATCGTCCATCATCGGGGTGAATAAAATGTTCTTGTCGAGCCACGGGGAGCCCACAAAAAACACCTTTTCATTCAAGCCGATAACGGCTACCCTCGATATGTACGGCTTATAGGCAATCAGGGCGGATAAAAATTCCTCGATTCGTTTTTGTTCCTGAAACCACTCGAAACTCGGCTCCTCCGTCTTGCTAAGCAGTGTGTCCAATACGGTTTTATTCGTAGCAACCACGGTGTTTAATCGGCTTACTTCTTCTAATCGGAGATTCAAGGATTCATCTGCCTGACGGATACTTTCCGTCACAGACGTGATCGCATTGTTCTTGACCGTTTCTCTCATATACAAATAAACGATGCTCGTAACGGCCACGATGCCCAGCAGTGTTACCAAGCTGAAGGCGACGAAGATTTTCCCCTGAATGCTTACCGTAGGTGAAATTAACTTCTTCAAGGAGGAAAACTTCATAGGTAGGTGCTCCCTTCTACTACGCTTAGATTAGAAAAAAACATGAACCCAGCCCGGCAGCCCGAGCTTGATTCATGCTTTTATATTACTCACAACTAGGCGTTATGCATAGCCCTTGTCCATCTTCCTCCGCTTCAAGAAGCACGATTCCCGGGCGTGTCCGGAAAGGTGCCGTGCGATCGTTCCCAAAAAAGGTGGACCAAAGCCTGCCGTCTCGATCGATAAACATCGTTCCGTGGCCTCCATGAGGCACCCCTACACGCCTAGGTGTATAAGGGCCATAAATGTGATCCGCTACGGCATACATTAAATCGTAAGTGCCGTCTACCCGTTTATCGCCATTCCATTCCGCCGCACCAAGGATATACTTCCCTTGATATTTTACGATGAAAGCACCTTCATAACCGACGCGCTGTCCGTCTGAACACAGCAGCTTGCGGGGCTCTTCCGCGAATCCCGTCATATTCTTTTTCATTCGAGCTATTTTCCCATCCTGCCAGACAAAATACACCTCGCCATCGCTATCCTGGAAAAAGCTTGAATCAATATCCGTATTCGTCATGCGGCCCATATCGATATAAGGACCTTCAGCGTCTCCGGACAAACTTTTGATTAACCCGGTACCCCCGCCTTGTAGGGAATATGTGATCCAGAATGTCTCATACAAATAGATCATTTCCGGTGCCCAGAGACACGGTTTCTCATAAATATGGTTCTCCCATGAACCGTTCTCGGATAGATCCCACACTTTAGCAACATGATGCCACTCCTGCAAGTCAGATGACCTCCACAAGTGCAGCTGATTATTCCGGTCCCAAAAGTTGCGATGCGGTTTATCGGATGTCCCTGTCAGATAATAAGTGCCATCAGGTCCGGTGCTTATATGAGGATCTCGAATTGGAAAATCAGCGACAGGTTTGAGACCGCCCACTGCCCCCTTCTCCAGCACCACGGCCTCCGTCGGCCTTATGAATCCAGGACTGGCAAAAGTCATTGGAACGACAGCCGGATAATGCTCAACCAATGAATATTCGCCACTACCTGTAAATGAGGCATAAATCTGATGTTCGGGTCCATCGAACAGACTTATTTGCCCGCCATGGGGAAGCGCCAAATATCTCCGGCTGTAGGGGCCATAGATGGAATGGCTGACAGCAACAAACGTATCCACTGCTTCGCTGCCCATCCGAGTAAAACGATCGGCACAAAACATGGCGTAGGTTCCCTCTTTTTTGTATAAAAAAGCACCATACGTACCGATTTGCAACTTGCCGGTATACGATGCATCATCCTCGCGTCCCGCTATTTTCCACGGTTGTACCTCAATCATTCTCGGATTTTCTGCAAAGCCGGTCATATCCTCTTTCATACGAGCGATTTGACCATGACTGTAAACCCAGTAGACAGCTCCGTCTTCATCCTCAAATAACGAGGCATCCTGCCCATCCGTTGTCATCTTTCCCATATCTTCGTATGGCCCCAACGCGGAATTCGACGTGGATCTAAGCAATCCCGTGCCGCCTTGGCTTAACCCGTATGTAACCCAAAACGTTCCTTTAATGAAACGTATTTTCGGCGCGCAAATGCCAGCTGTGTCCGTCCCCTCTTTTTGCCATGTCCCCTCCAGCTCTAAGCTCCATACGCTTACTGGTTCTGTCCATGTCTTTAAGTCCGTCGAAGTCCACACCAGCACATTAGCGCCATCAACCGTTCCCGTCAAATAATACGAATGCTCCGGTCCGGTACAAATATTCGCGTCCTTCAAAGGAACATCGATTAATCGTTCAATGCTTACCGCATTTTCTGAATAGCTGGTACAGGCAGCCCATTCCGTTTCAGGATGTGGAGGCTGTATGATAAAATCGTTTTTCATTGGATTCTTCCTTTCCTAATCGCCGTATGCCTAAGATAAGTATACCGTGCTTTGTCCAAACTCTTAATATAGAAAGCTGCGCATGAGGTGAGGAAAACGGACATCGAACAAATCACGGCATCTTTTCAGGAGAGTAGCCATAATAGTTGCGAAAAGCTCTTGAGAACGAATATAGACTAGGATAGCCGACACTATAAGAGACTTCCGTGATCGTCCGATCCTTTAAAGATATTAACGCAGCAGCCTTTTCCATTTTGAGACGATATAAATAACGATTTGGCGATACGCCGATCCGCTTCTTGAAAATATCAGAAAAGTATGATCGATGGACCCCCGCCTCTTCAGCAACCTCTTTGATGCTGATTCCTTCCAACGCATGCAGCTGCATAAAATCAAGGGACCGCTTTAACCAAGGAAGGTCATCTACGTTGTTCGTTTTCTCATCGATTATTGTCTTGCCCCCTTTCATAAGGGCAGCAAAGATTCCATACAATTGCTCCTGAAGTCCGGTTGAAAAGCCGATGTCCTCCGCTTCATCCGGTTGATCTGAGATGAACTGCAGGAAAGCATACAGTTTTGTCCAGACTTCCCGGTTGCATCTTGCACGTAATACGGGAGTCGTTTGTGTTAATCCAAGCGAATGCAGCAGCGCCAAAGCTTGCTGACCTTGAAAAGCTATCCAAACAAGCTTTAAAGTCTCTTTTTGTTCGTAGATACGGTAGGAATAGGATTCATCCGGGAAAAAACAGCAAAGATCATTCGGTTGAAGAATCGCTTCCCCACTTTCAGATTGAAGAAGTAATTGACCTTCCACTACGAAGTGCAGGCTGTAGCATTCAATTCTTTTAGGACCGACCTGATAGTTCGGTTTGGCAACGTTATGCCCAATACGAATACACCACAAGCCGCTCATTTTTATAAACTCATTAGGATTTAAATAATGGTGTTGTGCATATTCGTGGGGAAATTCCTGCATTCCATATTCACCTCAAGACTTGATAGATAACTTTAAGATTATAATACCTAACAAAATGTTAAACGTATACGTTTCTATGATATTTTAAATTCAACAACTCTACCTTATTATTAATATAGAATTTCGAAACATGGAGGAGTTATTGGATGAAGAAACCTAATATTTTGTTAATCACTAGTGACCAGCAGCATTGGAATACGTTAGGTGCTTTTAACTCGGAAATCAAGACGCCGAATTTGGATCGTTTAGTGAAGGAAGGAACGACATTTACGCGGTCCTATTGTCCAAACCCGACTTGCACGCCGACCAGAGCTTCCATCATTACAGGCATGTATCCAAGCCAACACGGAGCATGGACACTTGGCACAAAGCTGTTAGAGAATGTGCATACGGTCGGCGAAGATTTTCGTGAAGCCGGTTATAATTCCGCACTTGTCGGTAAAGCTCATTTTCAACCTTTAGCTTCTACAGAACAATACCCTTCTCTCGAAGCTTATCCGATCTTACAAGATCTTGATTTTTGGAAAAAGAATAACGGCCCCTTCTACGGCTTCGATCATGTAGAACTAGCCCGTAATCATACGAATGAAGCGCATGTCGGCCAACATTACGCCCTGTGGATGGAAGAAAAGGGCTGCATGAACTGGCGTGATTATTTCCTGCCGCCAACCGGGACGATGGATCGCTCCATTCTTCACAAATGGCCTATTCCAGAGCAATATCACTACAATACCTGGATTGCTGAGAGAACCAACGCGCTTCTGGAGCAATATAAAGAAGAAGATCAAAGCTTTTTTCTTTGGTCCAGCTTCTTTGACCCACATCCGGATTATTTGGCACCTGAACCGTGGGATACCATGTATGATCCCGATCAGCTGACGATTCCAGAAGTCACGCTTGGCGAGCATGACCAAAATCCACCTCATTTTCAATTAACCCAATTGGAAAATCCTGATTTTCAACCCTGGCAGGAAGGTGACTATGCGGTCCATGGCTATCATTCCCATTCAGCTTTGTATTCCGAGCAAGACCGCAAACAACTGGTCGCAACCTACTATGGCATGATCAGTCTAATGGACAAATATATTGGTAATATTTTGGATAAGCTTGATGAACTAGGTCTCGCGGAAAATACAATCGTAGTATTTACAACGGACCATGGGCACTTCTATGGTCAACACGGCCTCCAGGCCAAAGGCGGCTTCCATTACGAGGATCTCATTAAGATTCCGTTCATGGTTCGATATCCCGGCCAAGTTCCTGCTGGAGTTACTTCGCCTGCCATTCAGTCATTGGTAGATCTGGCCCCTACCTTCCTTTCACTATGCGGTATTACGATTCCTCACCATATGACAGGTGTAGATCAGTCACAAGTCTGGCGCGGTCAGCAAAGCCAAGCCAGGGATCATGCGATTTGCGAGTTTCGTCATACCCCAACGACGATTCACCAAAAAACCTATGTGGATGAGAGATATAAAATTACCGTGTATTATAACCAAACGTATGGGGAAGTTTTTGATTTGCAAGAAGATCCGGGCGAAATCCGCAATTTATGGAATCTTCCAGAATACCAGACCCTGAAATCGGAGCTTTTGTTGAAATATGCGTGGGCGGAACTAGGTAAAGAGTCTATGGCGATGCCTCGGGTTTGGCATGCGTAAAGAGGATGAAGAACGTGAATAAGCTCGGGAAGCATGGTCCTATCTATCATCTGCCGCGGGTAGGAGACCCTCCTCCCCTAAGCGTACAGTTCTTGGGGGTAAATTACTGCGAATCGGATTATTGCAATATTCGCGAGCTTGCGCAGGTAACCGTTTTCGGTTTGGTACGCTCAGGACAAGGAAACGTTACGGTTGGTACACGAACCTTGACTGCGCGTCAGGGAGATGTCTTCATCCTCCCTGCAGGCTGCTATCATGAAGTTGCCTCAGACTCACAGAATGAGGAGCAATGGAGCTACATATGGTTAAACATTAGCGGCAACTGGATTCTTAAGATGCTCGAAGCGTACCAATTGCTTCCCCATATCGTCGTGCAGAATAGCGGATTAGACTCTCTTTTTCACGAGGCAATTGACAACGCTAAACATAAATCCGCGCAGGAGCTGCAAACTGAGCTTCAGATTATCCTTATGCGAATCATCGTTTGCCTCTCTGAGGTATTGCGAAAACAAGGCGATACTTTAACGTCAACAGTTCAATCTATCAAACAATTTCTGGATAACAGTGTCTTCTCTCCTTACGATACATCTGAGCTCTCTACTCAAATTGGTGTTTCTACCAGACACATGAATCGCTTATTTAAAAAAGAAGTGGGAACTACCCTTTATAACTATGTCATTGCTAAAAAGATAGAATCCGCTAAACGAATGCTGGTTGACACTCAATTGACCATAAGTGAAATTGGATACAAGCTGGGATATTTCGATCCCCATTACTTTTCGAACCTGTTCCACAGCAAAACAAATGTGAGACCTAGCGACTTTCGCAAGACATTTCGTGAAATGCTATAGAAATACCCGCGAGGACTTTTTCTTCGCGGCCTTTTTTTTGACTTTGAATGGGCACTTCATTCACTCAACGGAGTAAGCTTACATGACATGTAAATTTTAATTGATCAAATGCTTCGGATAAGGTAAAACTATTATAATAAACTTTTTTAACTATACTTGATTATGAAGGCGGATGAGATTGTGATAGTACAGGTCGATAACGAAACAATTGCAAGTGAATACGTACACGGCGTATACGAAACAGTGGTAAAACGTAATCCTCATGAAAAAGAGTTCCACCAAGCAGTGAAAGAGATCCTTGAATCCCTGATTCCTGTTCTCTCCAAACATCCGAAGTACATGAAACATGGTATCCTTGAACGAATCGTCGAGCCGGAGCGCTTGGTCACATTCCGCGTGCCATGGGTGGACGACCAAGGAGTTACACATGTGAACCGCGGTTTCCGTGTGCAATTTAACAGCGCGATTGGACCTTACAAAGGCGGTTTGCGTTTTCACCCTTCCGTTAATGCCAGCATCATCAAATTTCTAGGGTTTGAACAAACCTTCAAAAACTCCCTTACTGGACAGCCAATTGGCGGCGGTAAAGGCGGCTCCGATTTCGATCCTAAAGGCAAGTCCGATAATGAAATCATGCGATTTACGCAAAGTTTCATGACGGAGCTTTATAAATACATGGGGCAAGATACAGACGTACCTGCCGGCGATATTGGCGTTGGCGCGCGGGAAATCGGCTTCATGTTCGGTCAGTACAAAAGAATTCGCGGTGCTTACGAGGCTGGTGTTTTGACTGGCAAGGGGATTATCTATGGCGGTAGTCTGGCACGTACAGAGGCAACGGGGTATGGTTGCGTTTACTTTGTAAATGAAATGCTACAGTCCAAAGGCCTTAGCTTTAAAGACAGCACTGTCGTTGTTTCCGGTTCAGGCAACGTGGCGATCTATTCCATGCAAAAAGCGATGCAGCTAGGCGCTACAGTCGTTGCTTGCAGCGATTCCAATGGTTATATTTATGATAAAAATGGAATCGACCTAGACACCGTACGCCGCTTGAAAGAAGTGGATAGAAAGCGAATCAGCGATTATGTCAACGAGCACCCTACTGCTACTTACCATGAGGGTTGTGACGGCATTTGGACGATTCCATGCGACATTGCTCTACCGAGCGCGACGCAGAACGAAATCAACGAGGAATCGGCTAAAATCCTGGTAAGAAATGGCGTACAAGCGGTTGGCGAAGGCGCGAACATGCCATCCACTTTGGAAGCCATTGAGGTATTCCTGAAGGCAGGCGTGCTCTTCGGACCTGCTAAGGCAGCGAATGCCGGTGGTGTTGCCGTATCCGCGCTTGAAATGTCTCAGAACAGCATGCGCTACTCCTGGCAATTCCATGAGGTAGACGATAAGCTTCATGCCATTATGAAAAATATTTATAAAAGCGCTGTTCAAGCCGCAGAGGAATACGGCCACCCGGGCAATCTGGTTGTTGGCGCTAATATTGCAGGCTTTACAAAAGTCGCAGACGCGATGATTGCACAAGGTGTTGTCTAGGCTCTAGAAGATCAGGTTGCCACATAAGCTGGCAGCCTGTTTTTAGTTTTCACGGAATGTCTTTATGAAATTTTTCTGGTCCTTCGTAAACTGATACCCTCGTCGCTCATAGAAATGGTGAGCCTGTACACGCGTTGGATGCGATAACAGTTTGATCCCCGAATACCCGGCATCCTTGGCCCACTGTTCAAGGCTTTCAATCAACAGGCTGCCAATCCCTTGACCCCGGTACTCCACATTGACAACGAACCCCAGGATGTTGACTAGCGAGTCAGCAAACAGTAATTCATAGGGACTGCCATGAATATATCCAATCACCTCGTTCTGTTGTTCGTACACAAAGATGACATCTTTTGTTTTGGTTGTAAGGGTGACTAACTTCTCTTTTACTTTCTCTTCCGTAAAAACAGATAGATTCGGATTAAAATGTTGGTTCAACAAATAAATATTCTGATAATCAGAAATCCTGACTTCTCTGACATTCGTATCTCTCAACTTGGAAAACCTCCATTCTTTACATGTCGTGTCACATTTTCGCCAAATAAGGAACATCTCCATGTACTATTCGCTCTTCTTTTTCATTAACCTCCCCTTTTACAAATTTTTAAAATACTAGAATAGACCCCTAGCTGCGAGCTAAGGGCCTTCGTTTAACCGACTTCGTCGTCCGTGCGTTTCTCCCTACGAAATTCACGTGGCGGCATCCCCGTGAATTTCTTGAACATCCGATTGAAGGAATTAATGTTCTGATATCCTGAGCTGCTGGCGACATCCTGTATTCTCAGATCCGTTTCCAACAGCATTTGCTGCGCCACCCGGATTCTTACGCCATTAATATAATCAATGAAGTTTTCCCCCGTCTTCTCCTTGAAGTATGTGGACAAATAGCCTCCAGTAATATGTAGGTGCTCCGCTACAATATCCAGCGTAATATCTTGAGCAAAATGCTTGTTCACGTAGTCCACAACAAAATCAATGACAGGATCTTCATTTTTTTGATTACTTCGAATCTCCTCACAGGCTGCAACAAGCAGTTGACTGAAAAATTTGCGATAATGCCGACCGGAATAAAAGCTCTGACTCGTGCTCAATCCGGCGATAACGGGTTGTATGGCACGTTCGTCTAACCGCAGCACATGGAACGCTTTGCGCACCTTTTGTACAATATCAATTAAAAATTCGTGATATTGCAGCACCGTTTCACACTTGCGTTCCATAAGAGCAAGCTGGCGATCCAGCAGATGTAGCAACTCTTGCGTATTTCCTGCTGCCAGATTGCAGTCGAATTGCTGTTCTTGTGCAGACGTTAGCAAATGTACAGATTGACGACCAACATGCTGACGTACAATTTGCGTATCTTCGTTCAACTTTCGTTCTTGCAGCAGTTTAACCGTCTGCTCATAAGCCTCCGTGAAATCAAACGACTGTGGAAATGCCGGTGAGATCGCGATGGTCAGGAAATAGAAATCAGCGTCATGAGCCACGACGCTCAATAATTCTGTCATATAGGCATCCAGACGAGAATCGTCAATTTCATTAATAACCGATAGCATTTGCCGACTCTCGATTTGAATCGTTAATGAAGCGGGGAATACCTTGAGCAAGCTATGATTGATAAACGTATAAATGCTATAAGTTAAAGGGCCCGGCTCTTCTTTCATTTCCTCCCAGAACCTATCTTTGTACGTAATCTCGTACACGACGAAACGATATGCCTGTGTGGAAATCATATCAATGGCTCCTGGAGAGCCGCTATAGATTTTCTTCAGTTTATTCAAGTAACTGTACGACAAAAGCTGGATATTCTTTTGAGCCAGATCCGACTGAATCCTTGCATTCGTCTGCAGCATATCGTCCAGTTTCTGACCAATTAGTTTAAACTCACGAATATTGCTTTTAAATCGAACATCCTCTCCCCCTGCCGTCTGCAGCGAGGAAACCAACTGCTTAACAGGCCGGTTAAAGCGCACACTGAATAGAACGGATATGACGACACTCACGATCAAGGAAAGAATGAGTAGAACAAATAGTGTCAGATTAAGTTTGGAAATCTGCTTCGAAATGCTAGCACTAGGTATGATATTTATATACGTGTACCCGCTGTTCTGTCCGGTCTGATAAAAGTAATAGGTATTGTCACGCAGCAAATACGTTTTGTCTGCCGTCAGTTCTGGAAGTTCCTCGCGTTTAGCCAACCCTCCCGTTGAAAACAAAGGTAAACCTTGCTTGTCCAAGATAATGAAATTGGCATTCACAGAACGATGAAAAGCTTCGAATAGCTGATTCGCATCCATCATCGCAACGATGTAGAAGTCCTCATTTTGCCAGTGCTTAAGGACATAAGGGATAAACAATCCTTTGGTTGTCACATCACCGGCTTTATGAAAAGAATGCTCATAAAATTTGGACATGGGAAACATCTTGGCACTATACGTTTCGTTGAATTGCTTTTGCCAGAAAGAATCCGGGTAATCGGTGCTGGCATAGAACTTATCGAACAACGAAGCTCTGTCATTGGTCCCTATTCTGCTTAACGTTAATGAACCTTCCTTGAAAACAATAATGGCATTGTCTACATAGATCAAAGGATTACCAACAACCTTGATAATCTCCTGCTTGACCCTATCCAACAGCGCATAACGAGCATTCCCGCTGGCCTTCTGAAGACGATCCACGTCATCGTTAAAATAAAGAGCATACATTTGCTTCTGAACGAGTTGAAAATGTTCCTCATATCTCTCAGAGGTAAATCGGATGTTCTGAGCGTTATAACTAATGATTTCGTTTCTAATATTGTTCTGGAAAAATGTAAATGACAAATAATTAAAAGACATCAGCAGCACAATGACTGTGAGAAAGCCTAGCAGCAACCGAATGAGCAAGGAAGACGTTCTAGATTGGACTCGCGAAAGTAAACGTATCCTACTCCCCTCCATATCTGTTTTATGGTCTTTCCTATCTCAATGTATTTATCATCTACGATAAGTCTTACTTAAATAATACGGAAAAAAGCCTATTTTGCCTATTCACTTTTTCACGAAAACTTAACATATTTACGAATTTCATAGAAGAGGGGACAATTCGGAATTATTATGGATTACATTCTATACGAACGGTGCTATGCTAATTTCGAAATAACAAGAACACCAACATCTTCAAGCACTCATGATCGGGGGGGATACTCAAATGAATAAGTTAGACGCAGCTGGAGCAAATCCGGAGACTTCCTTACCGGGCGTTCCCGGTCGAACTGTTCTGATGTGGAGGAAGATCGCAAAAAGCAAGAGCTTGCTTCTCATGTTCTTACCTTGCTTGCTGTATTACATAATTTTCAAGTATTTGCCAATGTTCGGAATTGTCATTTCGTTCAAGGACTATAACCTGTACAAAGGGATATGGGCCAGTCAGTGGGTTGGACTTAAGTATTATAAGATGTTCTTTCATAGTCCGGATTTTTGGATCATTTTGCGTAATACATTTCTACTTGGCATCAATAAACTTATTTTCGGATTTCCTGCCCCTATTATCTTGGCCTTGCTTCTTAATGAGGTCAAGAACATGGTATTCAAACGTTTTGTTCAAACCGTCAGTTATTTACCGCACTTCATCTCTAATGTCGTAGTTGCAGGAATGGTCGTTTTGTTCTTATCCCCTTCTCAAGGTTTTGTTAACCACATGATTCAATCCTTTGGCTTCGAACCGATTCATTTTATGATTAAACCTGAGTTGTTCCGATTCATTTATGTCGGTTCAGAGGTTTGGCAGCATATTGGATGGGAGGCCATTATTTATTTAGCTGCGCTTTCTTCCATTGATCCTTCCCTCTATGAAGCTGCTGATATAGACGGTGCCAGCCGCTGGAGAAAGCTTTGGAACGTCACACTGCCGGGAATTTCCACGACCATCATCATATTGTTCATCCTAAATGTCGGTCGAGTGCTGGAAATAGGATTCGAAAAAGTGTTCCTGCTATATAACCCTGCCACCTATGCTACCGCCGATATTCTAAGCACCTATGTGTATCGTACAGGGCTCGTAAGCGGTAATTTCAGTTACGCCGCCGCTATAGATATGTTCACTGGGATTGTATGTTTTTTCTTCATCTATAGCACGAATGCACTAAGCCGGCGCCTATCACAAACAAGTCTGTGGTAACCCTTGAGGAGGATTCTTCCATATGACACGCTCCAAAATCACTTTATTTTCAGTCTTTAACATCGCCATCCTTCTAGGAGTTGTGCTGCTGACGCTGTATCCATTTATCTACATGGCCGCTGTTTCACTAAGCAGCAACATTCATGTGCTCAAAGGAGAAATCAGCTGGTACCCAAAAGGCTTCAATATTGACATGTATAAGGTCGTTTTAAAAGATCCGCGCATTGGCACCGCCTACTGGAATACGATTGTTTACGTCGTGTTGGGCACTACCCTTTCACTTGTTATCACATCGTTAGGGGCTTACGCTCTTTCCAAAAAAAATATGGTATTCGGGCGCGGATTTACAATGATCATTATATTCACCCTATTCTTCAGCGGTGGGATGATCCCTACTTTTCTAGTTGTAAAAGAACTCGGCGTTATCGACACAGTCTGGGGCATGGTACTTCCTGGCGCTGTAAGCACATGGAATTTGCTCATCATGCGCACCTTCTTCTCCAATATCCCGGCAGAACTGGAGGAATCGGGACAAATGGACGGACTGAGCGATTTCGGCGTTTTCTTCCGAATCGTTGTCCCTTTGTCTCAAGCGGTATTCGCCACTATCGGTTTGTTTTACGCGGTAGGATTATGGAACAATTTTTTGCTGCCGCTGCTATATTTACGAGATCAAGAGCTTTTCCCCTTGCAGGTCATTCTGCGCAACATCGTTCTTGCCGGCCAGTCGAACCAAGCGGATATTGCCGCAGTTGGCGATGCCAATGTTGTGCTGGAGGAACCGCTGAAGTTCGCAACGATCATGGTTTCCACAGTTCCCATCCTTCTCGCCTACCCTTTCCTGCAGAAGTATTTTGTCAAAGGTGTTATGATCGGGGCGGTCAAGTCTTAGGTGTAAAGAGCAATAACCCAAGAATGTTTAGTGAGAAATTAGAAAAATGAAAAGGAGAGGTTCACGCATGAAGAAATGGACTACGACACTTGGATCACTATTAATCAGTGCCTCGATGTTGGTTGGCTGCTCAGGAACTACATCTACCCCAACAACGACGGACGCTGGCAGTTCAACAAATCCTGCTGTCAAGACGGAAAAACCCAAAAATACGTTTACCATGTTACTAGAGGTTCACCCGAATTGGCCGTATAACAAAGACTGGGTTGTCTGGAAGTGGATTGAGGAGAAAACCGGTGCCACTTTCAATGTTCAGCTTCCGTCCGGTGAACTGAAGGATACCATTAATCTGAATGTAGCCTCTGGTAACATGCCTGACATCACCTTTTTCAACCCTCGCGCAGACGCTGATAAATTTGGGCAGCAAGGGGTTCTCGCCAACATTCTGGATTATAAAGATGTTATGCCGAATTTAACCGCTTGGCTGAAGAAATATCCGGACATCGCGAAAGCTGCTTTGGCCGCTGACGGTAAAATGTACATGCTTCCCAATGAAGGATTCGGTGAAACGAATCGTGTCATCTGGATGTATCGGGAAGATATTTTCAAGAAAAACGGTCTTAAACCTCCTGCCAATTATGAGGAACTGATTACTGTAGGCAAGAAGCTGAAGGAACTATACCCTAATAGCTATCCATTCTCCTTCCGAAGCGGAGCTAATCTTGGAATCCTTAACTTTGCCACCGCACAATTCGGTACAATGAATGGTTTGTTCCAGGATGAGAAAACCGGCAAGGTGCGCTACGGTCCTATCGAGAACGAATACAAGAAAATGATTGAGTTCTTCCAACGTATGCAAAAAGAAGGGCTTATTCCGCCGGACTGGCTGACTTTCAACGTGCAACAATGGCAAAATGCCGTATCGAATGACCAAACGTTCATGATACTCGATTATATCGGTCGTCTGGATCTGTTCAACATCCCTATGAAAAAGACGAATCCTAGCTTCAATCTTGCATTCATGCCTCCTCCTGAGGGCGTTCCAGGATTTAGTGTAAACCCTTATACCCACATTCTGGAAACAGGCATGACCTTCTCTTCCAAATCCAAGAAAGTCAAGGAAGCGCTCCAAGCCTTCGATTGGTTTTATAGTGAGGAAGGGAAAGAACTGCTTAGCTGGGGCAAAGGCGACGAAGTGTACATCACGGAGAACGGGCAAAAGAAATTGCGCCCTGAATATCTGGATATAACCGATGTTCGCAAAAAGACGGGACTCGCGACGAACGGAACCTACACTTGGTTTAATTATGACGCTCATCTGATTCCTGCTACGCAAGAGCAGCGTAATGCCTATGATTTGGCACGCAAACATGACAGTGTCTACCATGTGAGACCACAGTACATTGAAAGCGAGCTTTCCAATGTTTCCTTGCTGCAAGCAGCCGTAGACAAGCACCGCAACGAGCAAATTACCAAGTTCATACTAGGTCAACGCAGCATGGATGAGTGGGATCAATATGTTGCCGAAGCTAAAAAGATTGGTGTAGACGAACTGATGAAAATCACTCAAACCGCTTACGACCGACTCAAATAATCTGTTATTAAAACCGGGAAACAAAGAACGCCTTACCGGGAGCTGCCGCTTCCCAGTATGGCGTTCTGTTTAATCAGAGATAAGGAGAATGACAAATGAATTCACCCTTAAGTTTGACGCAAGAATTCACATCCGACGGGGCATGGTGCTTTTTCGCCGACCCTCGCGCGCTCTACTATCAGGGGCAGCACCATAGAACGTATGTCGGCTGGTTGAATAGCATCGGAGATGTATGGATTGGCTATTACGATCACCTGCTGGGTGCTTATGAGACTTTCTTGATCCGTTCTGCTCTTCAGCAGGATGACCACGCCAACCCATCCCTGTACATTGACGATTCGGGACATATCACGATCTTTTATTCCGCTCATAATGGATCCAAGATGTACTATCGGACAACACGGAAGCCGGAAGATCTCTCCTCCTTCGGAGCTGAGATGCAGCTTCCTGCGAATACGGATGGGCATTTCGGCTACACCTACCCTACTCCAATCTATCTATCGGCGGAAAAAAGGCTCTATTTGTTCTGGCGTGGAGGCAATTTCAAGCCTAATTTTAGCGTGTCCACTGATTTGGTACACAGTGAATGGTCCCCTGCGCGCACGCTGATCATGGATAGCGGTCAACGACCATATATCCGGTATGCGTCCAATGGAAAAGACACGATACATTTCTCTTGTACCGATGGGCATCCAAACATTGAACCTTCTAACAGTATTTATTATGCCCGTTATCGAGAAGGAGCTATTTATCGCGCAGACGGCTCGTTAATCAAACAAACGGCAGAATTACCGCTTGAACTAACCGAAATAGACATGGTCTTCGACGGCATAAGTGCACAACGCAATGCTTGGATTTGGGATATAGCCGAAGATGAGCAAGGATATCCAGTCATCGTCTATGCCGTATTTGAATCCTTGGAGGATCATCGTTACTACTACAGCCGCTGGAATGGCGCACAATGGGTGACGAATGAGATCACATCGGCTGGCCGCTGGTTCCCTCAAACCCCTGAAGGAGCTCATGAGACCGAGCCTTATTATTCAGGCGGAATTATTTTGGATCACTCCGATCCATCCATCGTGTATGTATCCCGGGAAGTACAGGGGACGTTTGAGATCGAACGGTGGTCATCTTCGGATCTTGGAGTCACGTGGTCATCTGCACCTATTACGGCAAATTCTTCCTCCCACCAGGTACGGCCATTCCTGACTCGTGGCAGCCAGGATGGCCAAGCCCTCCTCTTCTGGATGAGTGGAGAATACATACACTATACGAATTACAAGACTTCTATACAGTTCGACATTCAGAAAAAATGAAATATTTAAAAAAGAGTTAAGCACGCTGTAAGTGCTTAACTCTTTTTCTTTGGCTATTTGTTTATAAGCCATTCCTTCAAATGCTTTGTAACAAACTCATCATCGTTTAAATGCGGATAATCCGCATACATCCGGTCAATCTCCTCATCTTGGCCTGGAGACAATACCTCATTAGGGTTCAAGCACCATGTCCCTTTTAGCAATCCTTGACGGCGCAGAACTTCATGAATGCCCGGTATGCAGCCTTCAAAATGGTTCGCCGGGTCAAAAAACGCCGCATTCGTCTCCGTTACCTCGATATTGCGAGTTAACCACGCCTTGTCAATCTGACCGGCATTTCTCGCTTGCTTGATTTCCTCCAGCAGCTCAACTGCCTTTCGCGTCCAAACCGCCCAATGTCCCAGAAGCCCACCGACAATGCTTTTTTCCACAGGAGTACCATCGACTTGAAAACGGTAGGTTGTCAACAAATCGTTAACAATGTTATCATCATTGCCCGTATACAGAGCAATCTCATCACGACGGCTTGAATAACAGACGGCCCGAGCAACATCAATCGTTTGGTAACGATTAAACGGCGCCATTTTGATTGCGACAATCCCCGGAATTTCAGCAAACTGCCGCCAAAAATCAAAGCTGAATGTACGCCCGCCTACCGACGGCTGCAGATAAAAGCCGATGACCGGCATTTGACCGGCCACCGCTCTCGTTCGCTCCAGAATATCCGCTTCCGTCCAATCCTGCAGACCGCCCATGCTAAGAAGCCCTGCATCATACCCTAGCTTAAGCGCCAACTCCGATTCTGCCAGCGCCTGCTTCGTAGGACCGCAAATCCCTGCTACTTTAATAAAAGGACGCTCTAAACCCGCTCTGTCTACCTCCTCTGAAGCCATTCGGAGCACCGGCTCCAGTAAGTTGACGTCTTTATTTCGAATTTCAAATTGGGTTGAATGTACGCCAACTGCAATCCCTCCTGCGCCCGCCGCTATATAATAACGCGTTAACGCGCGCTGATGCTGTTCATCCAGCTGACGGTTTTCATCCAATGCCAGAGGATGAGCAGGAATCACAAGCCCTTCATGCAGCGCTTGCAGCTTGATCTTAGACAAGCTTCCGCTTAAATTGGAAGGCATTAGAATTTCCCCTCTCTTTCTTGGAAATGGGTGTCCTTATTCCAGGTTGCGCCGTCGTTTGCCACCCATTCGGCAGTCCAATCCAACATTTCGAGAAGTGTCACCCGCGGATACCCGAATCGTTGAAAAGCTTTAGAGGCATTATTTAACAAAGCATCCTCCGCTTCCTGCCCAACAATGACAGGTTGAGTACCCAGCCGCTTACCAAATTCCTGAGCGATCCAGCGCATGGACATCGTTTCCGGACCTGTTATATTTACAACATTCGGAGGACTTGAACAAATGTTCAAACTCCTCAGAGCCATTTCGTTGGCGTCTCCCTGCCAAATGCAATTCGCATGCCCCATGGTCACATCGATTGGCTTACCTGTTTTTACGGCTTTGGCAACCTCCAGCAGTACACCATATCGAAGATCAATCGCATAATTCAGCCGATAGATGACCATTGGAATCTCATATTTCCGAGAAAAATACTCAAATATACGTTCACGACCAAGCGTTGATTGGCCATATTCTCCAAGCGGAGAGGGAGTTTGTGATTCTGTTGCACCACCTTGGAACACAGGGGTAAACGGATAAATATTCCCGGATGAAAAGACCACGATGCGGGAATTTTTAAACTTTTCCGCTACACGTCCCGGCAAGTACGCATTCATTGCCCATGTGAAGTGCTCGCGTCCCGTTGTCCCGAACTTATTGCCGGCCATGTAGATGATATTTTTCACATCAGGAAGTTTCTGCAGCTGCTCATCATCCAGCAGATCGCACGCAATCGTATGGATACCCTCCTGTTCCAGCTGCTCTTTCAAGCCAGGCTCCGAAAACCGGGAAACACCCCAAATTGTTTTTTCAACACCTGCTTTCTTCAACGCATTCCTAGCAAGTCTTGCTAAGCTTGGCCCCATCTTCCCGCCAATACCTAGCAGCATGATATCCCCCTCCACCGCAGCGAGATCCTGAATTAAGGATTCTGACGGCTCTGCAAGTTTGGCTTCCAATTCTTCGATTGATCGAATCATGCCTGACCTCCTCGGGTTGCTGTTTGAGGTACTTGTATCATTCCATATGAATCCCGATCCACATACAAGGTGCAATCCGGATGCGTGCGCAGGATGGATGCCGGGCAGGAGGTACTTATCGGTCCGCGAAGTGTTTGTTCAACAGCAGCACGTTTGGTTAATCCTGGAACGATGCAGAATAAGTGCGCGCCAGCCATCATCGTCGGTATGGTCAAAGTTAATGCATGGGTAGGCACGGCATCAAAGTCCGGGAAACAGCCATCATTGACCTGCTGTTGGCGGCAAGGAGTATCGAGTTCTACCGGCTTAATGATGAAGCTGTCTTCAAAATCGGCAACCGGAGGATCATTAAAAGCAATATGACCGTTTTCCCCGATACCCAAGCATATGATATCAATGGGCGCAGCCGCAATCAGATCGCTATAACGCTGACATTCCTGCTCAATTGTCGTAGAGCTCTGAATCAAATGAAGCTCCCCGGGCTTAACCAACTCGAATAGTCTGTCTCTTAAAAATTTTCCGAATTTTTGAGGTGCACCCTCGGGAAGTCCGATGTATTCATCCATATGGAATGCGGTGATCCGTGACCAATCTATACCTTGCTGATTCACGAGTTCCGCCAAAAATTCATTTTGAGAAGGGGCCGCCGCAAAAATCATCCTTACTTTGTCTTTTCGAGACAGCAGCTCTTTGATCTTCGTTGCTGCTTCTACGGCAGCTGCTGCTCCCATGATCTGACGATTCTCAAAAACTTTCACTTTAAGGTGCTCTGCCCTCTCTTCTTTCAGCGTCGGATTGCTAAACAGCTTTCTCAATCCCTCTAAGGATTGCTTGGTGCCCTCCATTTTGCTGCCGCCAGGAGGAATGAAATGAGTCTCTATGACATATAGCCCCGTGTATCCCTCTTTCTCCAAATCTTGAATTTGTTGCACGTAAGGAACTCTACCCGAACCGATCGGCACGCAGGATGGCTTACCGCCGCTTTCAATCAAGGCATCCTTCAGATGCACGTGGGCTAACAGGTCCTTCACTTCGTTATAAACTTCGGGATACGACCAATGCTCTCCTAAAGCTTCATTGCCGGGATCCCATAATGCTTTTAAGCTTGGAGAATTGACTAACCGAATTAGCTTAGCTACTTCGAATGCATAACCTCCGTTGCAGGAGCCTTCGTTCTCTAACAACAAAGTGATGTTGTGTCTTGCAGCAATTTCAGCTGCTTTTTTCAAATGGCCTGCGACTTCATCTACGAACTGATCAGGCTCTTTCTCTCTCCAAAAGGAGAATATCCGAATAAAGCTCGTGCCAAGCTTCTCTGCAATCTCAATTGTCCGAACTAGCTTTTCAAAATGAGCTTCAACGCTCTCCTCCTCCTGCCCGAACCTGTCGCCGGCTTCAACAGGACGAGATGGATCAAGTGCGCATTTAAATAAAGGTGAAGCCAATGCAGAGATGTGCAGGCTTCGCTTCTCAACCTCTTTACGAACCTGCTCTACCTGCTCATCCGTCAGGTTGGCAACATTTATTCCGTCCACCATGCGAATTTCCACGTATTTTAAGCCTTCAGCTTGTATCCAATCCAGAGCTTCCAAGAAATCATGGCTTACTTCATCGCTAATGACGCCAAGACGGTCCCAAATCATAAAATTTACACTCCTTCAATGATGCAGATTGTATGTTTAGTAAGAGATATGCTAGAGCTTAACCGTTTTTCCAGTAGCTCGGCTCTCGTTCGCAGCTTCCAGGAAGCGAATGATTTCGACCGTTTCTTGAGCATCGATAGACGGCGTTCCTGATTGGAACATGGCAACCGCCGCCTCGACTAGACCGGCATATTTCGGTTTCGGATGCTTCTCGCCATCTACGAATTCCGTTTTGTTCACGCGGTGGATGACAGCCCCGAACGTCTTATTTCCCTGCCGGTTGCCGCGAATTGTCCCGATTCGGCCATCCTCCCAAACACCGACGGCCAGTTCATGGAACTCGCTCGTGCTTGCGGTCACCTGAACACACCCTTTGCCCATTATGCGATACAACATTTCGGCAGCGTGAATCCCGTACCAGAACAGGCCGGGCTGTGTTGGCTGGAGTTCTGCAGGTCCGTAACAATCAGCGCCAATAATATCAGCTGTATTCTCTGAAAGAGCATCAACCAGCCCTTGTTCATAACGCAGCGAGGATGCACTCATCAGCGGTATGTTATACTCCGCTGCTAACCGTACGATTTCCTTGGCATCAGAGGTCGAAACGGCAAACGGTTTATCGATGAAGACGGGCCTCCTAAAGGGAGCAATTTTCCGAAACTGTTCCAAATGAACGCGTCCGTCCACAGAAGTTAGTAAGATTGCATCAGAACGTTCCGCTACTGCCTCCGGAGAATCAAGCAGCTGCACACCGTACTCGTCGCGAATCGAACTGGTGAACCGCTCCAGCCTCGAATAGCTCATTTCGAAATCAGGCGATCCGCCGGGATAAGCATAAGTGACTTTTCCCCCGGGAACGTGAAACTCATGATCTTGCTCGTTTAGCAGCTTAGTGAAAGCCGTGCAATGGGAGGTGTCAAGTCCGATCATCCCGATGATCAACGATTTTGGGGTAGTCATAACAATCAGCCCTTTCTATGCTTTTCAGCTATTTTTATGCGCGTGATACGAGATTTCCCTCTTTATATGTGCTCATAATATGTAACAAACCATCGTCCTTAAACGCAAACAACACGAGATCCGCCGGAGCATGCTGTTGAAGTCCTTTAGCTGTCTGCAGGTGCATTAACTCCGATGGCCGGATTGAGCCCATATCCCAAGCATCAGCCAAGCTGCATAAGCCTTTTTTCACCAAATGCTGAATGCCCCACACCAGCATTTGGGCGGAGCCTGCCAGCACCTTGGCATTTTCAGCCAAATGCAGCTTGCCATCCGGAGCCAGCACGACCTCGCCGCCAATATGCGTTGTGTAACGTCCTGGTTCAAGTCCGCTTAAATAGACAGCGTCACTGACGATAATCGCTTTGTCGCCTTTTACCCTCATGAATACTTTCAGCACCGACTCAGGTAAATGGAAACCATCGGCAATCATACATGCCCAGAGCTCGTCTGCTGCCAACTGCTCCCAAATATAATTCGGATGCCTTGGCAGCATCTGATGGGCTGCGTTCCCGAGATGCGTGGACACCTTTGCCCCGGCGGCTACCGCTGAACGAATTTGTTCAGGCGAAGCGTTGGTATGCCCAATTGACACTGTAACTCCACTTTCGGTACAGCGCCTGATAAACTCGTCGGATTCCGGCCATTCCGGTGACATCGTCACGAAGGTAATACGACCTCCCGCAGCTTCCTGCCACTGCTGGAACAACTCCCAATTCGGAGCTGTAACATACGGTTTCCCATGCGCTCCACGCGGTCCATCTTCGGGCGAGATAAACGGACCCTCCAGATGTATGCCGCGAATGCAGCTATCGGATAAGGGATCCGTGCGACAGGCTTCGGAAATGGAACGTAATATCTGACTAATCTTGTCAGCACTGTTCGTAATTACTGTTGGATAGTAGGTGGTGACACCCTTGTTCCAAAGATCACGCGTCAGCTCCATGACTGTTTCCTTCGCTAACGGAGCTTGATTGAAATCTCTACCTGCGTAGCCGTTGATTTGCAAATCAACCAGACCGGGTCCAATCCACGGCAGCTGGTCCTGAAGCTCAGTTTCCAACAAGCAAATATTCTCAATATGTCCATTAGCGATAGTTACTTCTATCGGCAATCCTGTACGGTAATGTCTCCCTTTAACAACGGTCTTACCCTCACGTTTTGTCTCTTCCGGCAAACCTATCCCCCCTACGTTTTCCTACGTCATGTCATCTGCAGAGGACTATTTCAACATAATTTCTTTCCCGCTCCGTGACGATTCATAGATAGCAAGAATTAAATCCACAGCTTTCCTGCCTTCTTCTCCTGATACCAAGGGATCCCTGTTTTCACGAATAGCTTGGATTAAATCATCAACGAATATAAAATGCCCGTCATTGGCGATATGGGAAGGATCATTTTTGGCGCTAACTCTTGGCTCCACCTTAGGCGCTTCTTCTTCACTATCAGCAATTTTCCACTGCTTGAACCCCGTATCGTCAAAAATGATCGTGCCTTTCTCCCCGTGAAGTTCGAAGCGCGTCTCCTGCCCCGGATACACAGAGGTAGTTCCTTGTATCACGCCGAATGCTCCGTTCTTGTATTTCACAACGGCAACTGCCGTATCTTCCACTTCAATCTCGCGAACCAGCGCGGACGAATAGGCAAAGACAGATTGAACATCGCCCATCAGCCATTGAATCAAGTCGATGCCATGCACACCTTGGTTCATCAGGGCACCGCCGCCATCGATGGACCAAGTGCCGCGCCAGCCGGCGCTTTTGTAATACTGTGGGCTGCGATAGCTTTTCTGGTAAGCATCGCCAAGCACCAGTTTACCCAGCTTGCCAGCCTCTATGGCTTTTTTCGCAACAATAGACGCCTCAGTCACACGGCGTTGAAATACGCAGCCGAGCTTCACATTTGCTTTACGGCAAGCATCGATCATAAGCGTCATGTTTTCCGAAGTGATATCAAGCGGCTTTTCACACAACACATGTTTGCCTGCCTGTGCTGCCGCAATGACGACTTCCGCATGATAGCCGCTTGGTACCGCTACCGTAACAGCATCAATATCATCACGCTTCAGCAACTGCTGGTAGTCCTGATACACATGCGGAATTGAAAAATCCGCTGCTAATTTTTCAGCCTTTTCAACCTCAACATCGGCGATGCCAACCAACTCTGCTTGCGAGTTACCCTGAATGGCCTTCGCATGAGAGGGAGCAATCACTCCGGCTCCTATGACAGCAAATCTCATTTTTTCACTCATCTCATCACTCCTCTTATATCGTTATTTCACGATCTGCTCCGTTCCTGTCTCACTTGAAGCATATATACTCTCGATGACAGAAACGACCGTTTTGGAATACGCTCCGGAACAATCCAGCCAAGTATCATTTGTAATCGCATCCATAAAATCTAATAATTGCTGGACTAAAGGCTGCTCAGCCGGTTTCAGCAAGACTGGCCCGTACAAACCGTCACGGCTTATGGACAGGCCCTTCCCCGTCTCCAGCTTGAGCATACCTTTTGTAAACATAAACTCTGTTTCATTACGTGAAACTCCTGGATACCCGGATTGCGTAATCACAGCGGAAACACCGGAGGAGGTTTCCATAAAAACAATCCCGCTGCCTTCAACGTCACCCCGTTCTTCATGGAAGCTTACGGATGCCTTCACCTTGGTGACCCTGCTTTGTGTCATCCATTGAATTTTATCAATCGAATGCGCCCCCAGATTCATCATGATGCCTCCACCTGCTTTACTCTTCTCAAAGAACCACCCGGGTCGATCTGCTCTATAGTAGTTTACGTTCCGCGTATCATTAATCATGACAAGCTTTCCAAGCTCGCCGCTCTCAATAATTCGTCTAACTTCAATATTCTCTGGAAAATAGTGTTGCGTATGACCAACCATTAGCTTAACTTCATTTCGCTCAGCTGCAGCAATAATCTCATCGCATTCCACTGTATCTAAAGCCATCGGCTTTTCAAGTAAAATATGAGATCCTTGCTCGGCACAGCGGATAGACACTTCTTTATGTAAAAAATGTGGCAGCGCAATCACAGCTATATCCGGTTTTTCTTTCTGCAGCATTTCTTGATAATCTGTATAAGCCTTAATTCCATACTTCTTAGCCGTCTCCAAGGCCAGAGATTCATTAATCTCAACAATGGCGACAGGCTTCAACCCGTCAATCTCACTTGCTGCCTCTAAATGTTTGACACCTATAGCTCCTGCGCCCAATACGGCCAGCTTCATATCTGCTATCCCTCCCTCTTGTGCTGTCTATTGTTACTGTCCACCTTAATTCTAATAATAGTTGTAATAATGAGAAAAATAAATCTGCAGTACTACGAATTATGCACATAATTACGAATCATTCGAATATTAGTGAATCTTCCGAAAAATCGACTATTCTGCGAAACGCTCCAAAAACAAAAATAGACCCACAGCAGTACGCTGAGGATCTACCTGTCATATATCGAATTAACTTTTACAGTTCCAAGCAAAACTCCTTCAAAACATCGTTTACTTTCACGGGGTTGCCGCTTTCCATGCTTCTTTCCATCGCTGTCAGAATCGAAAGAGTGTGAATCCCCTCCGCCAAATCCGGCTTCGGCGTTTCGCCTTGTTCCAGACAATCGGCAAAATATTCAATGTAATTTTGATACTCACCCGCATGATGGCTTGTTCCCTCGAAACGAAAATAGTACGGAAATTTCTCGTCGAACGTATGGGTCACAGGCTGCTCCGGCGGAAAATGCGTATGATACAACAGATTGGAGTAAACAGCTCTACTCGTCCCTTTCGTCCCCCTGAGTGTACAGCTTATACCTGGATCAACATGCTGCAGCGATGGTTTGGTGTAGGAACCGGCTACTTGGGCGATTCGCCCTTCCTTATCTTTCATCACAAATCTCATCGAATCCGGCGCCGTTAACCCGTACTCCTTGTTCGTACTGCTCGAGTGCCCGTAACCGAACACTTCTTCGATCTCAGGCAAATACCATTTGGCCAGATCAACGGCGTGAATCATAAAATTATACAACCAACTGAACCCATGCTGCCTGCTCCAATCTTTCTGCAAAAACCAGCGAGAGTCCGATATGTAAAAGGTTTCTACGGTATCCACTTCACCATGGCGGCCGGCTAAGAAATCATTGCGTTGATGAATCATCGGCTCAAAAAATCTGGAGCTCTGTCCCACAAAAACATGTTTGCCCGAGCTTTTCCATACACCAAGCAATCCGCTGGCTTCTTCCAGAGAATGAAGCATCGGTTTGGTTACAATAACATGTTTGCCTGCTTCCAACGCCATTTGGATATGCCGGCCGTGCAATTGATCCGGTGTATAGATAGCTATGACATCTATCTCAGGATCATTGAGCAGATCCGCGTAGTTAAGCGTATATCGCTCAAACCCGAATTCATCCCTACGCAGCTTGCACATCTCTTCATTAATGTCGCAAACATTGACTAGATCCCAACGTTCGCTTTGCAGCGCTGCAGAGATAATACTGCGTCCTTCCCCAAGCCCGATAACGCCTAGTTTGTATGTGGGCTTATTCATGGTGTGTCCAACTCCTTTTTATTAAAAAGTAGCTATCCTTTGACGGACCCGGATGTCATCCCGGAAATGATATATTTTTGGCCAATGAGATAGATGACGATGACCGGCAGTGTTGTAAGCACAATATCCGCCGAAACTAAGTTCCAATTCACCTGAAAACGTCCATAAAAGTTGTAAACGGCTAACGTCATCGGCCACTTCGTCGAAGAGTTCAAATAATATAAGGGAAGCACGAAATCGTTCCAAGCACCCATAAAGTTCAAAATAGCGACTGTCACGATGACTGGTACCAAAAGTGGAAGTACAATCGCGTAAAACAGCTTGAATGGAGGGCATCCGTCCACAATCCCTGCCTCGTCTAACTCTTTTGGTACAGAGGCTACGAATCCGTAGATGAGAAATACACTGAACGGGATCGAGCCGACGGCCAGCAAAATAATGATGCCAAGCTGTGTATTAATGAGATGCGTCATTTGCATGACTTTGGTTAAGGTAACAAAGTTGACTGGCATCGCGATGCCCATGATGACGAATAAATAAAGAATCCGATTCATGCGCGTTCGGTTTCTGGAAAACACATAAGCCGCAATGGAAGCAAGTGCAATACCTAACACGGTTGATACACTGGCGTAGAGCAGACTGTTAAAAAACGACTGAATTAGTTTACCTTGTTCAATAACAACGGCATAATTGCTCCACGCCAAGCTTTTCGGCAGGTTCATACTCATTGTGTTTGCTTCGAGCTGTGTTTTCAGTGAATTGATGACGATCAGCAGCAGAGGAATGAACATGAGCAGGCTAAGAACCCAAGCAAACACGTTTCGAAGCAAGGAGATAACGGGGTTCATTTTCATGCGCTAATCTCCTCTTCTTTGGCCATCAACCGAATCACGAAGTAGCCGACAATGGTCATGAACAAGAACAGAACGGTTGACAAGGCTGTCCCTACGCCATACCTTCCTTGCGAAAATTCCTTGAAAATCGTCGTATACAGCACATCCGTCGCATAGCCCGGACCCCCATTCGTCAGAACGTACACAACCTCAAAGACCTTAAGGCCATGCAATAAATTGAGCACGGTGGTAACGACGAGAGCAGGCATCAGAAGTGGGACCGTAACATATTTGAACTTTTGCCAGCTATTTGCACCATCGATCTGTGCCGCTTCATAGTAGGTTTTCGAGATCGATTGCAAGCCGGCGAGCAGGATGATCATGATGTACCCTACACCCTTCCACGTATCGACGGCGATTATTGATTTGAACGCCCAATTCACGTCAACGAGCCACTTTTGCGTCAGGACATCTAAGCCGATTGCTCGCAGTGATTCATTCAGAAGGCCTGTAGCAGGATTAAGAACGGATTTGAAAATAAGGCCGACCACGAGCATCGGAACGATCGAAGGCATGAAAATCATCACTCGGTGAAATCCTTTCATTCGAATACCCTCATTAAGAGCGATGGCAAATGCAAGTCCGAGCAACGTCTTCAGAATCACCGTCGATACCGTAAAATTGAGCGTGTTCATAATAAACTTCATGTATTTCTCATCGGCTGAGAACAGCGAGCTGAAATTATCAAAACCGATGAACTGAATGTCATTGGAATACATGTTCCAATCGGTGAATGAATAGTAGAAGCCCATCAATCCCGGTATGATAAAAAAAATCAGATATAACCCGAGTGTCGCCCAACTGAAATAAGAAGGATAAATCTTATTGTTCATAGCGGTAAACTCCCCACTCCGAATAGAATGCTAATCTCTTTTATTTGGCCCAGGCTGGGTCTTTGGCCACCCCTGCCATGTCTGCTCTTCGCTTATCAATGCTTTTCAGCACATCGATTGGCTCCATGGCCTTGCTGAACATCGCAACCATATCTTTCCCCATATCCATCCATTGCGGATTGACATAGTTGACATAATCCTGGAGGTCAGTACCT
This sequence comes from Paenibacillus sp. FW101-FHT12H11, assembly GCF_058790355.1. NCBI lineage: Bacteria > Bacillati > Bacillota > Bacilli > Caryophanales > Paenibacillaceae > Paenibacillus > Paenibacillus sp. FW101-FHT12H11. Next base: position 608,134 of record NZ_JBYTCO010000005.1, read on the forward strand.
CTCTTTGGATAAGCCGCAAACAGCTTTTTCTGCTCGTCGGTATATTTATCCTTAAGTCCTGTGAAGTTCAGATTCGAGACCGTTTTGTCGTTATCGACCATATATTGCAGATTTTCCGGTTTGGCTAAAAAGGCTAGATACTGCTTCGCCTCTTCGATATGTTTCGACCCGGAATAAACGAACTTACTCGGACCACCCGGATTGATGTAATAAAATTGATTATCGGCAAGCGGAATCGGGATGAATCCGAAGTCTTCGGTTTTCAGCTCGGGATTAATTTTGGTGACATCACCTGGGGTGCTTTGTGTCGACAGGGACATGGCAAATTTACCGCTAGCCAGTTTGTTCGATGTATCCGAACCGGTGTCAGAGAACGTGTTATCACCAAAAAATCCGAGATCATACATTTCCTTCATCTGAGTCAAGGAGGTTTTCATGCTTGCATCATCAACAAATTTCTTTTTGTTTGCGTTCAGATCGTTGTACAGATTAGGCGTAACTTCGTCATACCGAGGTCCCGGTTCTGCGAACCAAAGCACATGGTGCCAACCGTCTGCAATAGGTTCATAAATCGGCGTTATGCCGGATTGCTTAATTTTCAAGGAAGCTTGCTTGAACTCTTCATACGTTTTTGGCACGCTGATCCCGAGCTTCTCATAAATCTTTTTGTTGTATACAACGACAAAACTATTGCCGGTATCCCAAATCGTAAGCGCATACACTTTTCCGTTTAGTGAAAGCTGCTCCAGTGAAAGCTTATCCTCCCGCTTGGTCCACTCTTGATCGCTCAGATCAACGGCATTTTTTTCTACGTTGTAATTTAAACTTATCTCACTTTTACCGCTTTGGCCGCCGAATAGATCCGGACCTTCCTTGGCATTCAGCTTCGTCTTCAGCACATTAAAGTATTGATCGGCTGGAATAATTTGATAGTCAATACGGATGCCGGTTTCGCTCTCGAACTTTTTGGCCAGCTGCATCTCCGTATCCTTAATCCAACCTTGGCTTGCAATATACGTTAGCGTCACGTCTTTCTTAGCGGGGGTTTTGCTCTCAGTTGCAGATGTTTCGCTTTTTCCTGCGGGCGTTGCAGCACTACTAGTCGCATTTGGCGCAGATCCACTGCTGCATCCTCCAACCAATGCCACGGTAACTACAGATACGGCCAACATCCATAACGGCTTTTTCACAACACCACTCCCCTTGGTTTATGACCCTCATAAATCCGCTTACATTTCGGATATGCCCTCATTATAGATGCCTTGCCCGTTATCTAACATGGAGAAATCCGACTCCTTTTATGCACAAATTTGACTTGCATGCGCTTACAAGAAAAGCTTTGACAAAACGGTCGACCCGATGGAAAATGAAAACAACTAAGGCACACCGACCGTTTGGAGGCAGCTTATGTGGACTAAACACCGCAACATACGCTCGATTCTTTTCTCCACCTACTCGTTCATTATCGTTATCGTGTTCACCGTTCTGGTTGCCTGGTTCTATCTATGGGCCTCCGATCTGCTGCGGAAGAATGCGACGGATACCTTGGAAAGCATGGGACAGTCCATGCAGGACAACATTGATTCCGAGTTCCATAAATTAAACGATGTTTCGTTGAATGTGATGTACTCCAACCTCGTGAAAAATCATTTTCAAAGCTATCTTTCCCTCACAACCAACTCGGAAGCGAAGCAGCAACCAGAGAACGTTAATGTCATCAGCGGCGAGAAATCTGTGCAAAATGCCAAAGAATTGACTGACATCCTCACGGCTGCAATCGGTCCATCTCGGCCTGTTGAACAGCTGTATTTGTATGATTTCAAAAGCAAAGTATACGGTAACGGCTTTGATAATGGAGAACGAAGCTATGTCCCCCAAGATAAGCCTTGGTTTAACACAGTGATGAATAACGCAGCTGGAAAATACATTGCTCTTCCTGTCCCCGACGAGGAAATGTCACGTTTCATCTCCTCCCAAGAGAAGCAATTTTCGATTTCTTTATTCCGTCTTTTCTACGATAACTACAATACGCCAATGGGGATTATCGAAGTGAAGCAGTACTTTAATCGCATTTTCAAAAGCGCTATCGATTTTACTGAACGCAATCCCTACCAAGCTAAAGTCCTCGTTTACAATGATGCTAACGAAATCATCTATCCCACGAATGCAGATAAAGAACGATACTTGCCCTATATGCAGTATAAGGGAACGGATGGTACAACCGGAGACCAATCCTTTTACAATCAGGATACGGGGGAGAAGGCGCTGTTATCGCTGCATTACTCCGACTTTACCGGGCTCAGTACGGTCATTATTGTGTCTGAAAACAAGTTGCTGTCGCCTCTTTTCACCTTTGCGAAGCGCACGGTGCTAGTAGCCCTGGTTATTTTGCTGTTGGCTATTTTACTATCCTTTCTTGCAGCAAAGCGAATTACAATGCCAATTCAAAAAATTCATCGTTCCATGCGAACCATGCGGCTGGAAGACCTCGGCACTGAACGTGTTGCCGCACCTCAGTTAAATAGCGGATTAAACGAACTGGACCAGTTGTATTGGTCGTTCATGAAGATGAGTACGCGGCTAAAGCAATCCATGGATGATTTGCTAATGTCTCAGCATCAAGAACTGCAAGCGAAACTGATTGCTCTGCAGACGCAAATGAATCCGCATTTTCTGTATAATACATTAACGACAATCCAGGTTATGGCGCAGGAAAATATGAACGCGGAAATCGTTGCCATGACCGAAAATATGTCCGACTTTCTTCGTTATTTCTCAGCAGACGGTTCCCTGGTCGCTCTCAAGGAGGAAGTTCTGCATACCCGAAAATATTTGGAAATCAATCAAATCCGTTTCGGGCGTAAGCTTCATTTCGAATTTGACATCGATGAGCAGCTCTCAGAACTGCGAATACCAAAGCTTATTATCCAACCATTAGTGGAAAATGCGCTCAAATTTGCAACCAAACATCAGCCGCCATGGACGATTCGCGTGAGAGGAACAATCTCAGGTAATCTTTGGCAAGTTGAAGTTGCCGATACGGGAGAAGGTTTCAGTGAGGAAAGTTTAGCGGTTCTTCATCGGAAAATAAGGGAAATTGACAAAACGAACGTACTTCCTTTACTCCAATTAAACGGGATGGGACTGTTAAATATTTATATCCGCATGAAACTTATGTACGGTAACGATACTATTTTCAGGATTGTAAACGACGGGCAAGGCGCGACCGTCATGATCGGCGGAACACTTTCGCAAGGAGGTATCAACGAACACCATGGTCACGGAGGAACGGCTGTTAGTTAAGATCATCGTCGTCGAAGATGAGGATTTGATTCGTAATAATCTGGTTAAGCGAATTGAGAACCTTTGCGGTACGGTAAAAGTCATCGGCGCTGCGCAAGACGGTAAAGAAGCGCTTGAACTGGTGCGCCAAGATCAGCCAGATCTTATCGTGACGGATATTCGCATGCCCGTTATGGATGGGCTGGAGCTTATCAAGTCGCTTGACAGCTACTTTCCTCGCATTCGCAAAATTATCGCCAGCGGCTATGCCGATTTCGCCTATGCCAAGGAAGCTATGCAGTATAATGTCAAAGATTATCTGCTCAAACCGGTTTCAACGGAAGAGCTTCAGCGCGTGCTGTCTCGCAATATTTCGCTTATTGAGAATGAGAGAGCTCAGTTTCAGGACCATCTAAAAGGTTTGAACATGCAAACGGCACAAAATCCAGAAGATATCGTTCAACTTGTCCGTGAGTTTATGCGTGAAAACTTTACCAAAGAGCTAAGCCTTGAGCAAATTGCACGGCATTTCAATTTCACAGCCTCATATTTAAGCAAAATTTTTATCAAATACACCTCCGAACCTCCCTCCCGCTACCTGATGACACTGCGCATTAATGAGGCCAAATATCTGTTGACGCATTATCGCAATTTAACGATTAAAGAAGTTGGCGAACGTGTCGGTTACCTCGATCAGTTTTACTTCAGCCGAATTTTTAAGCAGATCACCGGCTTCACTCCCAAGGAATATCAAAAATAAAGGCTGCCGATTTCATCAGAAGGGAACCCTTCTCGACGTGGATCGACAGCCTCGTTTGCTCCTTAATAATTGCCGGCAAAACGGCTCGGCGGCGGCACATTCCCTTCTTTATCGAAATTGTCCATGTACACGGCTCGTTTCGCCACAGTAACCTCGGCTGCATCCAAGGCTTTCACGTTGTCGCCCTGAAACAGTTCATCAATAATCCATTTCTGCCCGAACCCGGCATGAACCACCTCATCGGCCCAATCGAAGTCTTGGAATGTCGTCATTAACGGGTCCTTGACGACATCCCGGCAGAATTCCCACTCTTCTCTTTTTCCCGGTGGATATTTCATCGCAGCTTTTTCTATGGCAATGGTTAAATGCGTATATGCTTCTTCGCGATTAAACAATTGGCTGGTCATATCATACCAGCCGGTCCAATTCGGGATGGCATGGACGTCGTAGCCCTTACTCCGCAGCGCCGCTTCTCCGAACCAGCAGTGCCTGACCTCGTCCCAACAATGTCTGGCCGTATCATAGTAAAAGGACCACGGCTTCCCTTCCGTAGAAAAGTGCACATAAGCGACACCTTCGGCAGGCGACATCTCGAAGTAACGGGAAAGCATCATTTGAAGAAAACGCCCTTCATCATTGTCTTCGAATGTCATGCCCTTCATTTTGACGACGGACGTTTGAAACCGCTCATCTCTGGTGCTCGCAATAGGGAGCTGAAAGGGTTCCGTCTCCACAATCAAACTTGGATTGGCCGGTATCTGGTCCTCGCATCCATCAACGCCCCCAGCTGCTTGCAGCAGCGCTTGAATATACTGCTTCCAGCGCTCTGCGCTCTCTACCTCTTCCCCGCTGGCGGATGCCATAAAGTGAGCAATCGCCTGCTCGCCCCAAACCATTTGCCCTTTGCGGTCGCTGAGCTGATGCTGCAAAAGATGGATCGTCGGTTCATCCACGAGTGGTTGAGCTTCAGATAGATACCTGTTCACCGCATTGATTGATGCTGGCTTCAGCACCTCAAATAAAGCGACCAGCAAGTTTAGGGTATTGGACGATTCCAATATTGTCGTCATCAACAGATCTAATGCATCATCCGGGCACTTCTCAAATGCTCTCACGCCCATCCGAAGCTGCTTGCAGCGGTTGCGGAACTGGTTATAAAATTCGGCATCCTGCCAAGTGAACCGAGCTAATGCTCCTTTTACCTCATATTCAGGCCGTGCCGTCATGTGTCCCGCTTCGAGATTCATACAACGCCGATCAACGTACGCAATGCGCTGAAGACGCTTAGCCGACTCCTCAACGGACAAACCAATTCGATCCCATTGTTCGATTCCCATAAACGGATGCAGCATTGTAAAACATCTCCTTCAAATGTTTGTACTAAAGATATTTTGAATAACTTCATATTACGGATAAATCAGTGTAAAATGAATTCACTACAGGTCGAAATCTTTGTACTTTTCTACATAAAGGAGAAACTCGAACGTGGAATTCACCTCACAATTCGGCTTAAACAGCAACTTCGGCAAAGTCACATGCGAACGGACTTGGAAATGGGATACTCGGCAGCAGCCATTGGAAGATTTCGATCTCTGGTACGCTTGGAGCGGTTCGGGCACGATGCTGCGAAACAGTTTGACATCCCCCATCGGAGGCGGGACATGTTTCGTATTCAGACCGGGAGACCGCACAGCCGCAAGCCATGATCCTCAGCAGCCATTAACCGTCACTTATATTCACTTTTCTTTGGCTGATTATCAGAAATTGCTTCCTTCAATGCCATCTGGTACTCATATGGTGAAGGATCGATACCTTTTTGAAACTTATCTCAATCGTTATGTTGAAGCGATGTTGGAGAACACGTCAGATTCCGCTATTGAAGGAAAATTGTTGTTAACCTTGATGCTGATGCAGTTAAAACGCGAGGAAGAACAGCCGGCCTTGCACCCAACCGATCATACAACCTCGCTCATTCGAATGCTTGCTCACCGTATCCGTCAGACACCTGGCATTCCACATTCGATGGAATCATTGGCGGAGAATGCCAACCTATCCCCGCGCTATTTTTCTCTCAAATTCAAAGAAATTATGGGGATATCCCTGGAACAATATATCATTCAGACGCGTATTGAGCGGGCTGAACATTTGCTGCGCTATAACGGGATGAATGCCTCTGAAGTCGCCGAAGCGTTGGGATACAAGGACTTGTCTTTCTTCAGCAGGCAGTTTAAAAAAGTAAAAGGAAAAAACCCTTCCCAAATCAGGAAAGAAGGGTTTCAAAATCCAAAGTAAATCCTGCGGAGTCTTTCTTATATATTCTAAGTTCGGTACTCCCGAATTTTTGTACCCAGCAATCCTGGCTCCCGAGAAATGGCACCGCTGCCTCAAGTGCGTTTTCATCCAGGAAACTATCGACTGTCAGCCATACGCCATTTCCAAATGTACGGGAATCGCGCCATTTCTCGGAGAGCAGCCATTTCCCAATGATCACGGTTGCCCCTTCTTCCGCTTTTCTTCGGACAGCGTGGAGCGTTTCATCGGTGATTCGGGAACCCGCTACGAGAATCAGTTTCGGGTGGCCAATCTGCTCAGCTCGCACGGAACTATCAAAGACGAGAACATTATTAACCGGGTAAAAGAGTGTATGAATCGCCTGGGCAGACATAAAGTCTGCTCCTTGCTTTAGCGGAAACTGCTCAAACGGCACCCTTTGCTTTAACTCATGGCGCGGGAAATGAAAGCCAGGAATGTGCATACAGCTTCCATGCGATGGTATAGTGCCATGGCTGAGCAGATGCCACACTTCAAATATACAATTCGTCTCCTCAGGGCTCCTGCTGCTGCGGTTTCCAAATAAACGGGCGTTCTGTCCGTAATTGCTATCGTCCGAATGGATGATGACAATGTCAGGAGCAGCATCAGCATGCCGCCAAGAAAGCGGATGGTCGGGGACGAAATCCCTCACGAATTGTTCCCAGATCTCGCCAAACTCGGTTTTAGTGAACCGGGTGCCATCATAGGCAAGCAATGCGTCCACATTTTCCGTAAACAGGTGTGTCGGGGACATATAGTACCCTAACTTTAGGGCAGATTCGTACTCGGCAGGAGAATGTCCGGGAAATCCGGACGTCCGGGTAAACCAAGCTCCAATATCCGGTCCCCACAAGTCGGCACAAATCCACATGGAACGTCCATATTGCTTCGCAGCTCCAAGCGCCGTCGACAGCTGCAAGGATTGGAACGATTCCTTCATGATTTTAGGACAAAGCGTCATGCCCGCCCTTGCCATCGTATGAAACATGACGGGGAAAACATGCTCCGAAACTAAGGGAACGGAGTCCCCGTCAAAGCCGTTTTTGTTCAGTAAATCATGCACATGCTTCACCCGTTCGGAAACCGCAGCAATGACATGTTCCTCTGATTGAGCCAAGTTGAGTCCTTCGGTCTCCCCCCAATGCGGGAACCATCCATCCTTGCGATATTGTCCGGCATTGATTTGCAGATGCTCAGGCTCGTCATACAAAAGCCCGATTAATTTCCCGCTGGCTGCTGCTGCAAGGATGGCTTCATCCGGGACATCATAACGATTCGTCCCCTGAACGAACGGACCGTTAATGTTGCCATATTCATTACCCAAGATTACCTCCATCCCGGAGTTGGCCATATCATTTAACATTTCCGTTTGCCCGGACAAGTCCGGAAACATATGATGCACGTAAAACTGAGTGCCCAACTCCTGCAAAACAGCCTTATATGATGCCGGGTCCGGCAGAGGATCTTGGGATGGAGTGACCATCCCTGTTCCTGTTCGCATTAGTTGGTCGGATGCTTCCTTGGCCCATGGATCCTGCCAGGCGAGCACAGGACCTTGGAGTCCTAATTTAGGACGGTGGCCCCTATCATTTTTCACTTTTATACACCCCTTGTTGGTTGGACAATTCTCTCTGGCTGCGTATCTTCTTCCGCGCTATAGAGCCAATCCATTGTATCTGCGCTCACGCCTTCGTGGGACACATCACGTGTCATTAATCTTTGTTCACCGGAAATGATGCCTACAAGCAAATAAGCTCCTTTGCCGAACACCAGTGTATGCCTGCCGGCCTCATACGTATAAGCATGAATATTTAAACTTGGATAAAAATAGACCTTCATGCCGTTCGTCAGAACCGGCACTAATCCGCCTCGGTCATCTGCATGCGTATTTTCCTCCAAATTTGGCGCATTCAGCCACTGGGAGTCCGGTGAATTGAAATATCCAACCAAGATCATAGACTTCTCCGACAACTCAATGTCCAGATTTACGCCTTCTTTTGAGGCTTCCCGCTGGCTGAAGCGAACACCAGTCAAACCTGTCAGCTCTTCCGCGAAATTTTGAATAAAGACATCTCCATCATTGAAAATATACTGCTGCTTCTCAATCGTATACGTCTCGGCATTTTTGGAATGCAGTACGAAAGGAACGGCATGATAAGGCTCAATTTTACCACCTGTATCCTTCAGAACTGTTGGTAAACGACCTTCTTGTAAACGCTGCACCTGTTTCGTTAAATTTTCAAATTCCTGCTCATAAAGGGGCAGACAGTCTCTCCAATGACCATAGGTTTCTCCATTCGGGAATGGTACCTTGCGTTGAGGTGTTTGCATGCTGTTGGCGTACAAGTACGTTTGATTCGTCAAAGCACTAAGCTCTCGATAATTCCTAAGGCTCTCTTCTACATGTGTCTGCGCGCTTTCCAGTAAGTCAGTCCGCTCGAAATAACGTCCTCCGACCGTATGCTTGTAAGTTAGAATGTTGATCGCTGCCCTAACTTTATAGGTGTAGGAGTAAGTCATAAGCCGAATCGCTTCAATGTCATTGGCAATTCGGTCGAACTCCTCCTTATTCCGGCTTACTGAACTGCTTGCTTTACGAATCGCAACTACTGCTTTTTCCGTGTCACGTTCAACTTCCAGGATAATATCCTCAGGCGTCTCTCCGATATGTGGCATGCCTCCAATTTCCTTAACAACATATTCCTCCAGACGCTCACCTTGCGGAGCTTGACATTCCCATAACTCCTTCCAAGGCATATAGCGATCAGGGTTGGTCAATTGACTGAGTGTCATGCCCAGACTCATCGTCTGCCGATTCCCCTCGGTAATCCCAAAGCGGCGCAGAATTTTGGGTGCACATTCACCTGATTCCTCATAGGCTGTCAGGATCAACTCTCCTGCTTCTCTGCTACCGAAACGCTCGGCGAGAAGATCTATCCAATAGCGTCTCTCCTGTTTGGGATCTCTGTCCGGATTCCAAGCATAACGAAACCAGGATGCAAACCAGATCCAATCGCGATCAAACTGACGCAACCGAGGTGCAGCCTGATCCGGTGAATACGGCCAATCCCAGTAAAACAACGGGTACAAGTGAAGCCCGTTCGCGCCAAGCCGGTATTTGGCCGCCTGCATGCTTTTTTGAATAAAAGAGGGGCTGCCCCAACGGAATGGCTCCAAATTGGCCAAAATATGCACGTTGATCATGTGAATCGTCTCCAGCGAACTAAGGTGATTATGAATGCTCTGCCAGCGCCCTCTAGGTGTGAATGTGGTCAGAGACTCTCCATTAAACTTCGCTTCTGTATAGAGGTTTGGATAATGCGGGAGTGCGGCAGCCATTACGTTCTCCGCGTTGATGGCATGCGAACGGACGATGATCGGCGGTTTTTCTTTCAGCTGCAAATCCTTTAACCCCTCATTAACCCCTTCAAGAATCGTTTCCGTTAACCATTCTGCTCCATAGAGCTGTCCCTGCAGCGCCTCCCCTAGGCATACCATCAAACCTACATTGGGGAATGTGCGGACAAATGCCGAAATGCTCTTTTTATAGTAGTCGCTAATCAGTGGCGTGGGTTTCGGTTGGTGCAGCTCCAGGCCATGCTTCTGTGCAAACGGCAGCGGAATATGGATATTGTAAAATTTAAGAACGATCCAAATGCCGCGTTTATTTCCTTCCTCCGCCAGCCAATGAAAGGTTTCTACGTTCAGCTGAAACTCGTCTTCCGTCACTTCGAGCGCTTCCGGGTAATCGTCAAGCTTCACGAAGGAGGAGAACGGATGCCCCGTCCAGATGTAGACCACATTGCAGCGCTGCGCTAAGAGCATATCAAGGAAATCAAGCCAAAGGGCCTTATCGTAAAACCAAGGAAATCTCGCCGGTGTCACGGGGTATTCATAGGTGCGGCGGGGAGGCTCTACCTTTGTTTTCTGCAGCCCGAGTGCGGGTCCCCGCAGCACGAATGACGGCGCATCGCCAAAAGCCAATCGATCGGGCAGCCCCTTCTCTTCACGAAGGATAGCTGCCAGTTCTTGACACCCATATAGTGTACCAGCATCGCTGCCGCCGGAGATGACGGTCAATTGACCAGGAAGCGTAGCTAAATAAAAACCTTCTTCCTCAGGAGCCTGCGTATGATAACAGAGGATTTCCTGCTCCTCCAGAGATCGGATCAAGTCGGATTCCTGACGGTTGCCGATGTAGATTTTCGTCCCAACCTGCTCCCGATAATTGGTTGCCATCCATGGTTCAGACGTTTCAACATGATAACCTTGGTCTTCCAGAGCCTTTGTAAGAAGTGCCGCACCAAACAAAATTCTTGGCGCTGCATGATCTTGTACGGACAGATAAATCGTTTTCATATCCATTCCTCCCTGTTCTTACTGGATGATGCACGCCCAATCTCGAATCCTTTATTTGATTGATTTCTGGTAAATAGCTAACGCTTTATCTAACCCAACCTTATTCAAATTAGCCAAGTGATCGTTCCACACCTTATCATCTTCGATATTAACCAGACCCATAACCGCTTTTGTAGCGAATTGGTATACCTCATTCCAAACACCTGTCATAGTAGCATTCACCGTATTGCTGTCATCTTCGGAAAGCGTGGCATATGGCGCCAAGAACGTCGTCATCTGTTTGAAGGCAGGCGCTGCTTCCGTCGTAATGGCATAAGTCGGGTCGGATTTTTGAGCCGCATCGCTTTTTGCAATGAAGTAGTCAAAGCCAAACTGCTCCAGTACTTTTTTACGATCCAAATCATCTTTATAAACAGGAACACCGTCTTTCATGACGTATGTCAAATTTTCTACACCTAATTGGTTAAAAAGCTGACCCTCTGGCGTTGACGACCAATCCAAATATTTCAGCAAGCGGTTTAATTTGTCTGGTTCATTCGCCAGTTTGTTGCTTAGAATGGAGCCGAACAGCGAGAAATCCGGACCTTTAAACATGACGGGTTCTTTGCCGCCGGCTGTATCTGCGATATACGTGCGGGCGTATTCCCAATCGGCATTTTTGTTCTGTTTTTCCAAGCTCACAATTTGGCTCACCCATTGAAAATCGATCACATCTTTCCCGTTTAAACGATTCTGATTGAATTGATCTTCCGTGCCGGTAGCAAAATCTTTTTGAATCAAACCTGCCTTATACAGCTTCGCAAGATATTTCAGCATGTCGCGCTGTTTCGTCGTTGCCGGAGAGAAGACAACTTGATTATTCATATCCGGATCTTTCCAGAAACTGGTCCAACCTGTCGATCCGGCAAAGTCTTGTGGTACACGGAACGTGTTGGCAAAGCTGTTGAGCAATGCTTTAACGCCTGTATTGCCTGAGCCGCCACGTATGCCAATGCCGATGAAACTTGGGTTCGACTCTTTAATTTTTTGTAAAGCAGCCATCAATTCGTCGGTTGTTTTCGGGAAAGAAGTGATTCCTGCTTTATCAAAAACATCTTTACGATAAATCCAGGCCATTGGATCGTAAGTCGTCGTAATCGATGGCAGCATATAGATTTTCCCATTGACAGACGTAAAGTCTTGCAGCATTTTCCATTGTTCATCCGTGTAAAGCTTTCTGTAGTTAGGCATTTTGTCAAAATAGTCCCCGATTGGGAGTAAATAGCCGGCAGAGGCCCACTTCTTCACTGCATTCCAATTGTTCATATTCGGAATGAAATCCGGATAGTCGCCCGATGCGAACATAACATTGTATTTATCCATGCCTGCGGAAAGTGGGATCGCCTGGTAATCCCATTTCATGTTGAATTTCTGCTCGGTTTGCTTCGTATATTCGTTTGGCACCGCATTTGGCGCATACTTCGTCTGACTAACGACTTTCAGATTAATGGTTTTGTCCATGCTATTCGGATCTGAAGCGGCTTTTGCGGTTTCGGTCGAGCTTGTTGCAGCGACATCGGTTTTATTCGCATTGGTTGAACATCCTGATAAAAGCGTAGTGGAAGACATGCCGACGACAACAGCGGAAACGATCCATTTCTTTTTCAACATACTCAAAACCCCTTTTCCTCATAAAAGTAGTTACAAATGAGATGCCTTTGAAACCGCTTACGGTTTAACCATCCAGAACCCCCTCTCGCATAATTCAATGTGCTAACCTTTTAAAGAACCAATCATAATGCCCTTAACAAAATATTTCTGGATGAACGGATACACAATCAACATCGGTATGATGGAAATAACGAGAGTAGCATACTGGACGCTTTGCGGAGTAAGACTGGATTGCACATCGTTCGCTAATGCAACATTCCCGGATGCGGCAAGCTGCTCGGCCAGCGAATTTTGCAGCACAATATCCCTTAAAATGAGTTGGAGCGGATACATATTGTAGTTGTTCAAATACATCATGGCCGGGAAAAAGGAGTTCCAATGCGCTACGGCATAAAACAAGGAGATTGTAGCCACCGCAGCCGTCGATAAGGGCAGCACGATCCTAATAAGCGCTCCGAAATCGCTGCAGCCGTCAATTTTGGCAGCCTCTTCAATCTCAACGGGAAATGTCCGAAAGAAAGAAATCATTATAATTAACCACCATGGGCTCATCAGAGATGGAATAATTAAAGAGGAATAGGAGTTCACCATGCCTAGCGATTTTACAACCAGAAACAGCGGAATTATGCCACCACCGAAAAACATGGGAATAACTACGAAGGTAATGAAATAGCCACGCATGACCAAATATTTCTTGGAAAGCGAATAAGCAGTAATCGTTGTAATCATGACATTTGCGATTGTTCCCACGAGGGTAATAAAGATGGAATTTACGAATGACTTGGGAATATGAACATCTTCGAACATAATCGTCCGGTAAGCGCTCAAATTAAAACCTTTTGGGAACAGAACGACCGAACCGTTGGAAATATTCTCCGGAGAGCTGAACGAAACAGCGATAATATTTAATACCGGAAACAACGTCACAATGATGACAATCACCATTACAAGATGAACGACACTATCCAGCAACTTAGAACTTAATGTCCTGTCTTTAACCACGCCATTCCCTCCTTCCTAATTTCCTACCACAGGCTTTCACCCGAAACTTTCTTCGCCAAGTAATTGGCGCTTACCAAGAAGATGACGTTAATGACAGAATTGAACAAATCGACGGCTGCGCCGAAGCTGAAATTCATGTCAATTAACCCTTGCCTGTAAACATAAGTGGAGAAAACATCCGCTGTGTCGTAAGTTAACGGGGAATACATTAAGATAACTTTCTCAGCACCTACGCTTAGTACACCAGAGAGACTTAAAATGAGCGTTATGACAATGACAGGTTTAATCGCCGGCAGTGTGATGTGCCAAATTTGTTGAATCCGCGTTGCCCCATCGAGAACGGCCGATTCATATTGTTCCGCATCGACTTTGGATAAAGCCGCTAAATAAATGACAGCCCCCATGCCAAGATCTTTCCAAATATGCGATGAAATGAACAACGTCCTGAACCAGCTTGGCATTCCGAAGAAATAGATAGGTTCCATGCCCAGTTTTACAAGGATCAGATTCACAACCCCAGTTTCGGGAGCAAGCATTAGCTTCATCATGCCGACAATAGCTACAATGGATAAAAAATAAGGCAGATAACTGACTGTCTGCACAAAACTTTTGTAATACCGGTTGCGAAGCTCGTTCAGTAATAACGCAAAAAGGATTGGCACCGGAAATCCAAAAATAATCGAATATAATCCCAGCAAAAACGTGTTGCGAAGCAGCATCCAAAAATAAGGACCGTGTATAAACGTTTTAAAATGGTTTAATCCAAGCGATCCAGCCCACGGAGCTTTCAGAACACTGTAAAAAAAAGATTCCCCGGCCTGCATTTTAAAGTTTTTAAAAGCAATTAAAACACCGTACATGGGAATATAAGAAAAAATGAAAAAGTACAAGAGGCCCGGTACTAATAACAGCAGCAAGATTTTCTGCTGCTTTACTCTGTGCCAGAAGAAGTTGCTTGCAGGCGCCGGCTTAGTAGGTACATGCATCATGACGGTGGCATTATCACTGGTATTCATAGGTTTCGCCTCACCAACTTTCTCAAATATCGGATATCGCCGTTTGTTATGGCAGCGCTTTATAGACTCAACTGTAACTGCGATAGGCAGCACCGTAAAGGAACAGTTCATGTGGCACACACATTATCTAATTGCAATGGTGATAAATCCAAATACAGTAAGAACTCTGTGACAGCAAGGCTATTAAGCGCTTACATAAAGTGCCATTCACCACTCATCCCACGGAACAATATTTTTTGACCATACATTAAAAGTGGTAGCGCTTACAGTATAGTCGAACTTTCATCCATTCGTTGTGTGCGCCTAGTTTAATTAATCGCGCGCATGAAAAAAAGCGCATGCTCTGCGCTTTTCTCGTGTTACCGCTATGTCGTTGACTCCCGATACGATGTCGGCTGCGTCCCGAGCGTTCGTTTGAAAGCGCGCCTAAAGCTTTTGTCACTATTGTATCCGACCTCAAGCGCAATATCGTTAATGCTTTTCTCCGTGTCGCGGAGCAGGTGACAGGCTTTGTCCAAACGCATCCTCTCCACATATTCGGAGAAACTTGTTCCTGCAGACTCCTTAAACTGTACGGAGATAAAACTCTCCGAACATTTGAAATGATCGGCAAGATTGGCCAACCCGAAATTGGCATCCAAAAATTGCGCATGCACCATTTCCATCATAGCATCTGCCATTTTATGTTGTTTCTGTTTCTTATTATCGTTGATATGGTGACA
Source organism: Paenibacillus sp. FW101-FHT12H11 (assembly GCF_058790355.1). Lineage (NCBI taxonomy): Bacteria > Bacillati > Bacillota > Bacilli > Caryophanales > Paenibacillaceae > Paenibacillus > Paenibacillus sp. FW101-FHT12H11. The sequence continues at coordinate 623,238 of NZ_JBYTCO010000005.1, forward strand.
AACGATCTGTAGAGCGGACCTCACCGTTGACCACTGCGGTTCAGCATGATTTTGCATAAATTCCAGCTTAGCATTCAACTCGTTGTAGGTCACATATCCGAATTGCAGCTGTTCCATCAATTTATATAAGGTACTTTGAATTTCACTGACCAATTGTTTCCTGGTCGTTGCGCTTAGCTGTCGTTCTGAGTGATTTTGTTCCTCCAATTGATAGAGGATCTGCTCTAACGACTCCACATCGCCGTTTTTAATCGTATGGACTAATTTCATTTCCAAATCCAATGGATAGTAATAATAGTTGGAGCCTTGCGCGATGTCCTCATACCAGATGACGACATTTTGACCCCCAGAAACGGCATAATCCACGGCTTGCCTGGCTTCATTATGTGATCGCCAAACCTCGTGCAATTGGCTGTATAGGCGGCCGATTCCGATAGAAAGGCGGATTTCATTATCCTCGAGCACGTCTTTTCTACCACTTTTCCAATCGTATCGAATCTGTTCTACATGGGTTTCCGCTTTATAGGCTTCAAGAGAAACAATGATGTCAGCCCTGTCTGCATTTAAGCTGATCAAGTAATCGTATCCATGGACAAGCTCATAGAGATACATCAGGATATAGTCCTGAATCGCTTTCCCACCATTCGGCGCAATCGTATAGCCCTCTCCCATTGAAATGGAAACCGCAATCGCGTAGAATCGGTCCCCCTGAAGGGAAACTTTAGCCTGAGACAGAGCTTCCCTACTATCCGCTTCGTTTTTATAATAACCTCTCATTAATCGCTCGATCATCGAAAGCTGAATCAAGGGCAGCTGCTGTTCCATTCGGGTGTTTAACATCCGGTTACTTTCCATCAGCTCGGACATCGGTTTGCTGTTACGGTAAGCCATTACAATGGCAACAACGATTCCAAGAATTAAGGTGGTAACGGTTATCATGACGATCATTCGTTTGATATAATCCGCTTTGGCAAGTACGACACTTGTCGGGAGAGCGGCGATATAATTCCAGCCATTTTGATCAGAGCGCGAGTGTGAAACAAGCATGTTAATCCCGTTCATGGTCTCAAAGGACGATCCTGAGCTTGATGCTGTGGCTTCCGCGCTTGGCTTGCCGATTTTCACATCATCGACGGAAGTTGGAGCTATCATTTGCCCCTTGGTGTCTAAAATATAAGCAAACCCTTTGTTTTTGATGACCAAACGCTGAAATAACCCGTTGATATCATTTTGATTGATGAAAACGACGATCGAGCCCTGAACTTTGCCCTGAAATCCATTTGGCAGCGGACTTACATACGCAATCAGCTTGTAGTTCATCGCACCGATTTGTACCGCATCCAAATTATAGTATTGCTTCTGATCGCCGCGCGTCGATACGGCATCCATCCATTCAGCTAGCGATTGATTGCCGATTCGGACGTTATTGTCCCTCAAATCAAATGAAGTTTTGGATGTGATCACCGACTGGCTATTCTTGAAGGATAAATAGATATCGAAGAAAAATTTATTCGTGATGGTATATTGATTCAACGTGTTACGCAGCAATGAGAAATTATAGAGCTGCTCAGGTGTCGGAGTAGCGCTTACATTTTGCATTAAATTCAATACATCGTTATTCACGGAGAGCGTCGAGACGACATCGTCTACCTCAAGAAAAAGTCGATCGACGATATCCTGGCTCATCCTTAGAATTTGCAGATTCATTTCCGCTGCATCCTCAGCGAGAACCTGCTGCGTCTTATAATATTGCTGAACTCCAATTAGAATTGGAATTAGCAAAATAAGCAGATAGGATAAGACAAACTTCACAAAAAATGATTGTTTATGCAAATGCGTGTTTTTCCAATTCCACATGTGAAGCATTCTCCTTTCAGAGACGAAACGCGGATCAAGCTTATTTCCAATACTTTTGAAAAATATTCAGCATGTCTTGCAGCCCTGCTTTATTGAGCTGATTTAAATAGTCCTGCCACACGCTATCCTTGGATGCATCTTCAAGTCCCATCACCGATTTGGTCGCAAAGCGATACACGACATCTTGGACAGTCCCCATATAAATGGAAAGCGTTTCCCAATCCTGGTCCGTAAAGGGAGTGCTCCTGGGCTCGACGTACGGCAGCTTTTGATACACCTGCCAAGCCTCATTCGCTTTCTTGGACGGTTCATCCGAAGAGAGAGCTATGGGGCTTTTACTTAAAAACCAATCGAAGCCGTACTCCGAAGCTACCCTTTTGCGATCGTTCCCCGCCGTATAACGCACAGATTCACCGTCATATTGGTAGGTCACATTTTCCATGCCCATCATGTGGAAAAGCCTGCCTTCATCGGAAGCCGCCCAATCAATATAGCTGAGTATCCGATTTCGTTTGGCTTCATCTTGTAATAACTTGCTGCTTAGCAATGGGCCATAAAGGCTTACCGAAACAGGACGGAACTCAAGTCCCGGCTTCTCATAGGCTTGTGGATGATAACGTGAATAGTCCCATACGATACCTGGATGATTCGCCGCATCTTTCTGCAGATCTGCCACTTGACTCACCCATTGGAAATCGATCAAATCCTTGTCTTTCTTCCGCTTATCGGCCCACTGTTCTTCGGATATCGTCGCAAATTCCTTCTCGATGAGCCCTTCTCTGTAAAGCTTTGCTAGGTAGATCAGCATATCCCGGTGTTTTGGCGTAGCTGGCGCATAGACCAGTCGATTCTGTGCATCCGGATCGTTCCAGAAGCCAAGCCAACCATCCACACCGCCGAAATCCGGAGGCAACCGAAAAATATGCTGAAATCCTGCCAGCAGCGATTTAATTCCCGTAGTATTTGGTCCGCCACGCACACCGATGCCGTCAAATGACGGATTAACTGCTTTCAATTTCTTCAAATCTTCATAGAAAGCAACCGTTGTTTTGGGAAACTCGGCAATACCTGCCCGCTCAAATGCATCTCGCCGATAGATCCAGGCCATAGGATCTCTAACATCTATTTTGGATGGAAGCATATACAGCTTGCCGTTAATTGCGGCATAATCTTGGATATCCTTCCACTCTTCTTCATTGAATAATTTCCGATAGTTGGGCAGACGGTCGATATAATCGCCAATTTGCAGGAGATAACCGGCTTCAGCCCAGTTTTTCACTGCAGAGAAATTGTTCATCGTTAGCACCATATCGGGGATTTGTCCGGATGCGAACATCACATTAAACTTGTCCATCCCCGATGTTACCGGAATTGACATGTAGTCCCACTTCATATGAAAGCGCTTTTCTATTTCGGTAACAAAGACATTTTCCTTACCGATTGGCGCATATTTGCTTTGATTGACGACACTTATTTGCAGATTAGCATTTCCCGTTTGATCTTTAGCAGAGTTTTCCGCCTCCTGCTGCGATAAGGTTAATCGGCTGCATCCGGCAAGAATCGTTACCACCACAAGGATGAACGGGATGAACCTACTGCGAGAATGGCTGATTAACATAAGCGCCCCCTGCATCAGAATCCATTATTTTCTTTATTATACTTTATTTCAAAAAGGGTGGGGAGTTTAAAGTTCCTACTTGTTTTCATCATTATTCCTTGGTATATAAAAAACCGATCAACCTAAGTTGACCGGTAACACAGTAGAAACTAGTTAGTCAAGATGCCCTCGACAGCTCTATCTAAGGTGATTTTCACAATCGTATCTATCGCTTCCACACAATCTTCAGGCAGTTGGATGGAAATTGCATCTGCTTGCTGCCGGTAAGGGATGGCTATACCCGAAATTGTTTCACAGGCGAGTACTTGCTGCTGAATTGCCGGAAGGAGCACATGATTGAATGCTTCAGGATTAAATATATGTAGATAGATAACATTGTCCCTGTAAGTAGCACCGTAGACATCATCCAGCGGTTGAAAAGGTCCTCCTCTGGTTCCATAAATGCTCTCCCCATGAACCTTCATCCATTCTCCGATTTGTCGAAATAACAGCACTTGATCGTCCGGAATCTTCCCGTCTTTATCCGGTGTGACGTTCAGCAGCGCATTACCTCCTCGAACAAAAACGTTAAGAATTAAATCCAGCACCTTTTCCAGAGCCATCGCTTTATTCCCCGGCTGCCAAGCCCATGAACCGCTGACGCTGAAATTTTTCTCCCACGGGAATGGAATGATGCCGCCGCGAATGTCATGCGGCCCTTCGTCACAGCTGAAATCGCCTTCCCAGCCGGATCGTTCATTAATCACAACCTTCGGATTAAACGTGCGAACCATCCGATTCAGTTTGACAGGTTCCCATAACCAGGCGCCACCAGCATCCGAACCTTTGTGGGACAGCCATGAGCCGTCATACCACAAAATATCTATTGGACCGTAACCGGTCATGAGCTCCGATACTTGATCATAGAGCTGCTGCTTCATCTGCAGCGCACTCTCGTACTGTTCCACTGGATCAAAGTACCCCGGGAAGCGCCAATCCATCGGTGAATAATAGAGACCGGCATGAATATCATGACGCTCTGCGGCCTCCGTATATTCTTGGATGAAGTCGCGTCTAGCCGCCGCCTGCATGGTTGTATAGTTTTCGTAGCTGCCCGGACTGTCCCAAAGGGCAAAACCGTCGTGATGGCGCGCTACCATCACCATGTAATTCATGCCGGCATCCTTCGCCAGCATCACCCATTGATCCGCATCAAAGGCTTCCGGATGAAAGGACATCGCGATGTTTCGGTAATCTTCCGCGGGGATCTGTTCATGATGCATGACCCATTCCCCTCTTCCAAGGATGGAATATGCTCCCCAATGGATGAACATGCCGAGCTTGGCATCGTGCCACCAAGCGCGGTCTTCTTCCGACAGCTTTAAAGTAGCATCTTTAATGCCGTCTGTGCTTTTAAATCTAACATTGCTTTTGAGCATCGAAGCAAGTTCTGCGCCACTCATTGCTGCAGGCTCACCATTCGAATATGTTAATCCTAATGTGGCAATTCTCCTGCGGTTTATTTCATTTTGCATAAGCTTTTTCACTTCTTGTAAAGAAAACCAATAGGTGTCATCAGGATTCCCCAACTGGTTCTGGTAATGGTTAATTTTCGTCCCATATGCCTCTAACTCTTCTACAGAAAGCGCATCCAAAATCTCGCGCGCAGAATCGCGTTTTTGTTCGGGGCTCTGCCCGCTTAAGATTAGCTTTTCGACAAGATCAAGCTCTAAGGAAGTTAGCACGGTTATTTCCTCCTACAAGGCTGATTACAAATCCAAAGAAAAATCATGCATAATTTGTTTTACTTTCACCGGCTGCCCCTTTTCCATGCTTCGTTCCATCGCCGTCATCAAGGCTATGGTGTGTATGCCTTCTTTCAAGTCCGGCTTTGGCGCCCTGCCATGGTCCAAACACTCGGCAAAATATTCGATATAATTTTGATACTCGCCGGCATGATGGCTTGCTCCCTCGAACCGGAAATAATAGGGGAATTTTTCTTCATACGAATATGTCAGCGGCTGTTCTGGCGGGAAATGCGTGTGATAGAGCAGCTTGGAGTATACCGCTCTACTTGTGCCTTTCGTTCCTCTGAGCGTACAACTGATCCCGGGATCCACATGCTTGATCGTCGGCTTGGTATAGGAACCGGATACTTGTGCAATACGGCCTTCCGTGTCTTTCATTACGAATCTCATCGTGTCAGGAACGGTCAGACCATAAGCCTTGTTATTACTGCTCGAATGGCCATAACCGAACACTTCCTCGATGTCAGGCAAATACCATTTGGCCAAATCAACAGCGTGAATCATAAAGTTGTACATCCAGCTAAAACCCTTCTGACGGCTCCAATCCTTTTGCAGAAACCAGCGAGAATCTGAGATGTAATAAGCCTCAACCGTATCCAATTCACCATGGCGGCCGGCCAAAAAATCGTTCCGCTGGTGAATCATCCCTTCAAAAAAGCGGGAGCTTTGCCCGACAAACACATGCTTACCCGATAATTTCCACACATGAAGCAGCTCGTTAGCTTCTTCGAGTGAAGGAAGCAGCGGCTTAGTTACAATGACATGTTTACCCGCTTCCAACGCCATCTTGATATGTTGGCCATGAAGTTGATCAGGTGTATAGATCGCTATGACTTCTATGTCAGGATCGTTCAGCAAGTCCTCGTATTGGCGTGTATACCGGGTAAGTCCGAATTCTTCACAACGCAACTTGCACATTTCTTCATTAATGTCACACACATTAATTAATTCCCAACGATGACTTTGCAAGGCAGCCGAAAGGATACTGCGGCCTTCACCTAAACCAATTACGCCTAATTTGTAAGATCGGCTTGTCTTGGGCAGTGCAACTCTTTCAACCAAATGTCCCGCTTCGCTCATTTATCGAACACCGCTCCTTTCATTCATCATCCCTCTTTCTCTGAGACGACTCCGTACAGGGTCAACTTTAGAGCACAATTGCCTCCTGCGTAAAGGAACAGTTCTTTTGGACCATACGAATGATTGTAAATGCGTCTACATTTGCTGTAATTATCACTTTAAGACCCTTTGCTGACCCAAAACGTAATACGGTCACCATTATGAATCGCAGTTCCTGGTGGGATGTCTTGCTTGAATACGGTTCCCTGGGCGGCGCTGCTCGACTCCAAGAAAAACTCGTAACGAAGACCTGCGTCCAAAGCCATCTTCTCTGCCTCCTCCCTCGTTTGATTGACCAGATCCGGAACGACGCCGTGATCATCTTGTCCTGAGCTATCGCCAGCAGGAGTCGGATGGGTTTGGCCATCTCCAGGCTCAACCAAGGGTGTGGGAGTACGATCGGGTGTTGGCGATGCAGATGATTTCGAAGAATCTGCCCCACTTGTCGATACCGCTGCGGAATCGGGCTTAGCCGTCGTCGGCTTCTTCGCATCGTTCGCATAGTCCGCGTGCGGACGCATCGATAAGAAGAAGACCAAAACAAGTACACAGACTCCGACGGACGCGATCAATGGCCATTTGAGGACAATCTTTTTCTCGCTAAAAGTAGAAGTTTTGGCATCGAATTGCGTACGAGGTTCTCGCTTCTCGCCAGAAATACCAAGGATTTCCTCCAACTCCAGCTGAAAATCTTCAAGCGTGCACAAGCCTTCATACGCCTTGCAGGCTAATGCAACGGCACGTTCCCGAGTTGCTTCTGCCATGTCGGCAAATAACAAACTCATCTCAAATGAGTAAGCACTCATTGAGGACGTTGGAATATCGCTTTTCGCAGCAAGCTGATAAAGCAACAAACCCAGACCTGGAGCACCGCGCCTCCCGTTGCTCCCCTCCATCCAACGATTCATGATCTGCAGCTGACCGTTATCAGTGATCCAAAGATTATTCACTTCAACCGAATACGCCATCTGCTGTTTTTGTTGTGCTTCTCGAATTGCGATAGCCAACTCGTGTACATACGTAAGTGCTTTGTGCCCGGTTATCTCCATATCGTTCAGCCGATCGGATAATAGATTCCCCGACTCCGCCCGAAGTACGGCATACAACGATCCTTCTTCCGAACCGAAGTCCAGCATCTGCATGAAAAACTCGTTGGAGATCTGCGACGCTTTTTTCATCCACCGTAAAACTTCCTCGTGCGCTAATGCATCACTTTCTTGAAATATATATAAAAGAACATCCCGCTCAGAGGATACATCCTTCCCTCTCACGATCTGTCCATTCGTTATTTGCTTAAGCGGTTGAACGATCCTATATCGGTTTGCAAGGTTTGTAAGGTTACTCATGGACGATTTCCTCCTTATACGTATAGTTTATTCGCCAATCAGCTGTGTTTTAAGTCACAATTGGCCGTAATTACCATATCTACAAGGCACTCAAACATAAGTTAAAAATAAAGAAAATTTTCTCATAATATCCACTTTTTTCGGGTAATGTATAGGGGACTCACATTAATCATGTACCATAAGGAGCAGATCATCATGCAAAGCCTATACACAGCAACCGTAACAGCAGTCGGTGGAAGAAGCGGGAAAGTGGTCTCTTCCGACCAAGTCATCTCCCTTGAACTCAAAACGCCAACAGGGCTCGGGGGGCCAGGCGGCCATGGCACGAACCCGGAGCAACTTTTTGCGGCAGGCTATTCCGCTTGTTTCGATGGCGCGCTGAATCTGGCGATTCGCCAAAAAGGCATCAAAGTAGAGGGCACACAAGTAACGGCCCATATTACAATTAACAAAACGGACGACGGCGGATTTCAGTTATCCGCAGAACTCGATGTGACCGTTGACGGAGTTGACCAACAAGTGGCTAGAGAGCTTGCCGAAGCGGCTCATCAAATATGCCCTTACTCCAAAGCAACGAGAGGCAACATCGAAGTGACAATCAATATTGTTGAATAAGTTTGCCTAATGAAAAGAGGCAATCCTTCGGTCATTGTAATGACCTTGGGGTCGCCTCTTTTTTTACATGCTGAGAAACCTCACTCCATCGCCCCATAAACAACAGCCCGTATCCGCGGATGAATAAAAGGCTCGCGGCTCGGAAGCAGCTGCTGCATGTAGACAATCGAGATTTCTTCTTTGGGATCAATTAGCAAATAGGATCCTGCCATCCCCGCCCAACCGAATTCACCGATTGAACCGTTGTTTCCGCCTGCTGCAGGATCCAGCAAGACACGGACGCCGAGGCCATAGCCATAGCCGCTCATTTGCGACCAGTCGAAATCACGCAGCTGTTGAGCATTCAAATGATTCGTTGCCATCAATTGAACGGTTTTCGGGCTTAAGATGCGCGTTCCATCCAGTTCGCCCCCATTCGCAAGTACTTGCGCAAATTTGCTGTAATCGCCAATTGTCGAAAGCAGCCCTGCACCTCCGCTCTCCAACTGACAATCCGGCTGATAGCAGGCATCCAATCTAGTGTTAGGCGTCATTGTGCCATCAGCAGCACAATCATACATCGTGCACAAGCGGTCAAGCTGATCCTCTCGAATTCGGAAGGTGGTATCCTTCATGCCAAGAGGCTCGAAAATTTCCTTCTCCACAAAATCCCCGAACTTTTGGCCTGACAGCACTTCAATCAATGCGGCAAGAACATCGTGGCTCATGCCGTATTTCCAACGAGTACCGGGCTCAAATGCAAGCGGCACAGAGGCTATCGCTTTGACCGCCGTTCGAGTGTCCATGGTCTCAGCAGCTTTTTCCAATTTCGCACGCGTTTGGCGCTCCGTTTCGTTGCCGTCTCCACCATATGTAATCCCGGAAGTCATCATAAACAGATCCTTGATCCGAATCGGAGCTCCCGCCGGAACCAATGTCTTCACACCGAAATCATTGTACTTGTACACCTGTGGGTTTTGAAACTCCGGCAAATAATCACCTAGCGGATCGTTTAGCAAGTAAAGGCCTTTCTCATAAAGCATGAGTGCTGCAACACAAGTCACTACTTTGGTCATGGAATAAATCCGGTAAACGGTGTTAAGATTGATCTCTTGCTTTTTGTCCAAATCCGCATACCCCAGGGTTTCCTGGTAGATCACTTCTCCCCGGTGTACGACCGTACAGGCACAGCCAACTGGCCCTTTCTCCATAAAGCTCTTCAACAGCGGAGTCAACCGCTCGCCTAATCGATCGTTTCTACCCACAGCTTCAGCCCCTCTCGGAAACGTTTTCAACTACTATTATATCGTAAGAATAGGAAGTTGTCGCATGTGGTTTCTCATAGATGCAAGACTAGTCTAACGCTCTATTTAGTGTTTTTTCTCTTACAGCAATGGTTTGTTCATATCTCGTAATTTTATCATCCAGGCGTTCCAACACATTTTTCATATCTTGCATCCTTGTTCTGAGCTGCTTACGCTGCTCAACGAGGAGGTCTTTTCTAGCTTCTTTCGTCTCATCTCCCTGTTGAAACAACGCTACGTACTCAATCAAAACTTCAACTGGAAGGCCTACACCCCGCATACATTTAATAAATTCAACCCATCTGCAATCTTCTTCCGTATAATCCCTGATTCCGCTTTTATTTCGATTCACCCTTGGAATGAGTCCAACTCGTTCATAATAACGAAGAGTATCTTGTGACAAGTCAAATTTTTCACTTGCTTCGGCTATTAACATGTTGCTCGCCCCCCTTTCTCAATCGTTCTATAAATCAAACTGCACCAATGACCCGATGAGGTACATATGGCTCTTCGAGTGAAGCAACTTCTTCACGAGTTAGCGTTATGGAAAGAGCCGCTACAGCGTCTTCAAGATTAGACATTTTCGTTGCACCAATAATAGGCGCTGTTACTGGCTCCTTCTGTAACAACCAGGCAAGCGCGATTTGCGCCCGCGGGACACCATGCTGCTCCGCGATTGCCGCAACACGCTCAACAATTTCTTTATCCGTATTTGCCGTAGCATCATATTTTGATTTCTGAACTTGATCGGTTTCGGAACGATGTGTCGCTTCCGACCAATCACGTGTCAATCGTCCTGAAGCAAGGGGACTATATGGAATGACGCCGATTTTCTCTTCCCTGCAAAGCGGGAGCATCTCCCTCTCCTCTTCACGGTATATGAGGTTCAAATGATTTTGCATCGACACAAATCGGGTCCATCCATTTTTCTCAGCCGTGTGCAATGCCTTCAGGAACTGCCAGGCGTACATCGCGGAAGCACCAATGTATCTTGCCTTCCCTGCCTTTACAATATCATGCATGGCTTCCATGGTTTCTTCAATTGGTGTGTTGTAGTCCCAGCGATGAATTTGATACAGATCTACATAATCTGTTCCTAATCGCTTAAGACTTTTATCGATCTCACTCATGATCGCTTTGCGGGAAAGACCGGCACCATTCGGACCTTGATGCATACGGAAATGAACCTTCGTTGCAAGAACAATTTCATCGCGATTGGCGTAGTCCTTCAGCGCGCGTCCAACGATTTCCTCGCTGGTTCCGTCTGAATACACATTCGCCGTATCAAAAAAGTTAATCCCATGCTCCAGCGCTTTTTTGATAATAGGACGGCTGCGCTCTTCATCAAGCACCCATGGATGAACCCACCGCTCAGCGACACCGAAGCTCATACATCCTAGACAAATTCGCGATACATCCAAACCCGTATTCCCAAGTTTCACATAGTCCATTTGATTGTTCCTCACTTTCAAATTCATATCGTCTTCTACAAAACTAGTCTACCCCTTGGAGTTAACTCCAAGTCAAGCCCCTATTTTTCCTCACATCTGGCCACAAGATGAAGTGCAAAAAAAGACCCACAACAGGGGTCTGATCATCGTTTTAAATCGTCTAAATATCCGGATTGGGATTAATAATAGCCAGAACTTGATGGTCCTCCCACACGCCATTGATCTTCACATTGCTGCGGGAGATCCCTTCCTTGTGGAACCCGGCCTTCTCTAGCACGCGAATTGAACCAGGATTCTTAGGAGAAGCTTCGCCAATTATCCGGTGAATCCTCAATTCCTCGAAAGCATAACGTACCACTTGTTTCACTGCTTCCGTCATATAACCCTTTCCGTTAGCCGCCTGGTCCAAATTGTAGCCAATCATGCAGCTCTGCAGCGGTCCTCGTACGACATACGTGAGCCCGATGGTGCCGACGATCTGATCATCTTCCGTTTGGCATATCACGAAGGAATATTTCCGATCCTCCATACGATCGATCCTGCTTTTATTCATCCATTGGAGCATGTGCTCTTCCGTGTAATAGTCATCTGAATTGCTTGGAGAAAATTGTTCAAAAAACTCCCTGTTGCGCTTGTTCATTGCAATGATCTGTGCAATGTCCGCTTCTTCAGGGAATCGAACATAGACGAGTGGTTGAGACATCTGCACCATCCTTTTACGCTTTTATTTTTTTCGCGCAGTGACAATCGGCTGGTAATACCCTGTTTCGGATGGCATCAGCCATTCGATGGAAGAGAATCCCGCTTGCGCCAAAATACGGCTATATTCCTCACGCAGCAACGCTCTGTATCTCGTTTTATTATGCTTAGTTTTCCACACGCCGTCAATTTCTTGCATAATAAAGTGATTAGTCAGATAAGTAGCCGAATCCTCTTCCCAGTCCCACACTTGAAAAACAATGCGCTTTCCCTGATCAAAAATACGCGGTTCCGTAGTTTTTGGCTTCAATTTTACCAATTCATCATAATCTCTTATTGTAATCAAGAGAAATCCATTATTTTCCAATTTATTATACATATTACTAGCAGCTTTAAGCAGATCTTCGTCCGCAAGAAGGTGAGGGATCGCGTTATCGGCCGAAAGAACGATATGAAACATTCCGGAAACGTCTTTGTCCAACGTTCGAAAATCTGCTACTCCTCCACTCAATTCTACCCCAAAAGACATAGCCTCTTTTTTCGCTCTTTCAACGGACACTGGACTTAAATCTGTCGCAGTCACTTTAAATCCGTTTAATGCCAAGCCTATTGCCTGTGTGCCAATCCCGCAAGAACAATCCAACAGTGTCATTTCTTCTGTAACCAAAGACGTGAATTTTGAACGGATGATTCTGCTTAATGTGTCCCCTTGAGAAATAACGGCTCGTGTCCATTCTTCGAAAATTAAATGGTAGTCTTCTGCAAGTTCATCATAAAAGTGTAAAGCAGACTCATTCATTATGCTCACCTCATTATTTTTTTGAATAGGGTGCTTATCGTCATGCCTATCTTTTTCTCATTGTACACGATTGAAGGCAATCCATCTGCACAAAAAAACGCCCACTCCTAGAGTGAACGTTTAACTCTGTTAACTATTAATCTTTCACGGACCCTTGCATAAGACCGGCAATAAACTGGCGGCTAAATAGCGAAAATACAATGATGAGCGGCACAGTAGCCATTAATGTAGCCGCCATCACCATGGAGTAATCCGTACTGTACACCCCGTTCATAGAGGCAATCAACATCTGGATTGTAAACTTTTCCTGCACCGAAATGACGACAAGCGGCCACAAGTAATCGTTCCATGACCCTAGAAATGTAATGATCCCAAGTGTTGCAAGTGCTGGACGCAGTACTGGAAGCGCGACTCTCCAATAAAGGTCGAACGAGTTACAGCCATCTATTCGACCTGCATTAATAAGCTCGTCATGCACGACGGAAGTCGTATACTGCCGCATCCAGAAGATACCGAACGCGCTAGCCGCTCCTGGTACAATAAGCGCTTTGAGATCATTAATCCAACCAAGCTTTTGCATAATGATAAATTGTGGAATTAGCCCTAGCTGTTGGGGTACCATCATGGTCGCTAATAAAAAGAAGAATAACGGCGCCTTCGCTGGAAACTGAAATTTCGCAAAGGCGAATCCTGCTAAAGAGCAGAAAAACAACACCAACGCCGTATGTGTACCCGCAACAAGAAGGCTATTGCCAAATGAGCGGAAAAAGCCGACATGATCAAGCACTTTTCCAATATTGACAAGCAGTTGGTCCCCAGGCAGAAGCCGAGGCGGAAACCGGAACATATCCGCCGTCGTCGCTGTTGACATGACAAGCAGCCAATAGAAAGGAAACAGGGATAGAATCGCCCCGGTGATCATGACAACATGGAGCCAGAGGGTGCCTGGGGCTCTTGTCTTTTTCACAGCAACGGCAGTGATGACGCGTCCGAAGGATACTTTGGAAGATGATGGCACCATCAGACTCCCTCCCCTCTTGAGACAAACTTCCAATTCACAAATGAAAATATACCGATAATCAGAAACAGCATCCATGCAACGGCGGAAGCATAACCGAACATTTGGTTGCCAAACGCCTGATTATACAGATATAACACCAGCGTCAGGCCGCCTTTCGTCGCTCCTCCGGTATTGCCAACCAGAATGAGCGGTTCCGTAAACAGCTGCATGCCGCCAATCGTTGAGAGAATAACGGTAAAGAGAATAATTGGCTTCAGAAGCGGCAGCGTAATGCTGAAGAACTGCTGCTTGCGGCTGGCTCCGTCAATAGTCGCAGCTTCGTATAAATCGTGCGGGATGCTCTGAAGTCCCGCCAAATAGATAATGGCGTTATAACCGGACCAACGCCAAATGACCATAAGCGAGATGGCAACTTTCACCCAAAACGGATCATTAATCCATTCAATGCGAGGAAGCCCTATGGCCTGCAGCAGGCCGTTAATGAGACCGAATTGGCTGCCAAAAAACGATCCGAAAATGATAGCAACAGCTACAATCGAAGTAATGTTAGGCAGAAAATAAACCGCCCGGTAAAAGTCCTTAAACCGCATAAAAGCTGCATTAAGCAAAAAGGCAATCACGAGCGCAGCGAACAATTGAGGCACGGTGGACAGAAACCAAATGACAAACGTGTTGCCGACCGATGTCCAGAATTCCGGATCGTCCGTCAACAAATTACGAAAATTGCGTAGCCCTACAAACTCCATGGGGCCGAGTCCATCCCAGGAATGAAACGCCAGATACAGCGAGAACAGGATCGGAAACAGGCTGAAAGCGATAAAGAGAATATAAAATGGAGAAATCATTACGTAGGGCGCCAGATGGGCTTTGAACCCTTTCATCGGCTCCACATCCTATCCTCATAAGATATACCTACAGGGAGCAATTCGCTTCCATCACCGCTATGGGCTAGTGAATCGAGATTGCCCCCTATTGGCCTTTATTTATTCTTCAATTTCGTTTTGGCTTTCTCGACGAGTGACCAGAACTCTTTATCAGGATCTTTCGTTTTATCGACCGCTACAGCTTGCATGCCGTCGCCAATAATATCCGCAACCGTTTGATAGTTCGGCCCCTTACGCTGCACTTTTACGTCCTTAGCAACTTCAGAGTACAACACACCTAGCTTCTGATTGCCCCAAAACTCATAGCCCGTTTCCGTAAAGGCCTTGTCCCCATATACGGATGGAGTTGAAGGGAAGTTGCCGGATAGTTTAAAGACTTCAAGCTGCTGCTGCGGAGAAATTAACCAACTAATAGCGGTGTAAGCTTCCTTAGCGTATTTGGACTCCTTAGGGATGGTCAGGAAAGATCCGCCCATGTTGCCAGTGCCTTCCGGAATTTTCGCTGCACGCCATTTGCCTTTCGTATCCGGAGCACGGGTTTCGACATGCCCTCGGCCCCATGCGGCTGAAATGTACGTGGCAATTTTGCCAGAGTTGAGAGCTGCTGAATATTCTTGAAGCGCATTCTTCTGATCGTAACTACCCGCAATACCCATATCACGAGCCTTTTTAAAATAGTCCAAAGCCTTTTTTACTTGCGGATTTTTTTCAATGATGAGCTGATCGTCTTTATCAAAATACAACTCATCCCCTTGATCGCGAATAGCGCCGAAAAGTTCATTTGGATTGGATAAAATATCGGCGCCCGTTTTCTCTTTAAGCGTTTTACCTGCAGCTAGGAAATCGTCCCACGTCTTGATCTTGGCTGCAACGTCGTTCGGTTCGGACGGTAATCCAGCTTGTTGGAACAAATCCTGCCGATAGTAGAGCACCATCGGACCGATATCCGTGGGAAGACCAAGCTGTTTCTCGCCAACCGTGGACTGTTTCCACTTCCATTCTAGAAAGTCTTTAGCCATATCCTTGGCGCCAAACGTATTAAGATCATTAAATTTATCTGGGTATTTCAGAAACTGATCCAACTGGGAAATATCGATCATTGCGATATCCGGAGCTCCAGATCCGGCTGACATCGCCGTTAAAAGCTTTTTGTGCGCATCTTCCCATTTGTAAATTTGCGGAATGATTTCGATGTTAGGATGGGTGCGGTTAAACTCTGGAATGATTTTCTCGAATGAAGCCCCCTGCCAAAACCACATTTGCAATTGAACTTTCTTGCCATCGCTTGCTTTCGCATCCGTTTTTACTGCTTCCGGCGCTCCTCCACCACTGCTGCAAGCACTAAGAAGGAGGACGGAAGCCATTAGTAAACCTAAGGCCTTACCCTTCGACACGTTTTTCATCGATTAACGCTCCCTTCAAATTTCGAGCCTATTAAGAAAGCCCTTACATTTAGTATAAACAGGGGTGGACAACCCGTATAGGTAACGCATCTTCGATTTCTTGGACTTAAGTTAGGAAAGTTCCGTCCACCGTCCGATAAGCCCCCGGAGCTATCCCCTCGAATGTTTTAAAGATTCGGCTGAAATAAGCTGGGTCCTTGTAGCCTACTTTTTCACACACCTCGTAAATCTTTAAATTCGTATCTCTTAACCACTTTTTAGCTTCAGTCAGTCGGTGTTGCGTTAAATAGTGCGTATAAGTCATCCCTGTTTCCTGGTGAAATAGGTTACTCAAATAATTGGGGTTGATTTGGTATTGCTGGGCAAAGTCGGATAAGTTTGCTGCACTGGCATACTCTTTGTGAATATAGCCTAGGAGCGCTCGGATAATCGGCGGGAACGATTCACCGCCACTTTCTTTACGCGTAATTTCTGTGAATCCAAGGCTGATCATGCTGCGTATGTACATCAAGCTAAGATCCCCGATTTCCTTCGTCGCTCCCCCATACCCAGTCTTTACCTCAATCCGCAGCTTAGCCGCCATCCACTTCGACGTCTCTTGTACTTCCCTCTCCCAAGCCTCTTGATCGCATTGATTGGCAAACAGCACGACCGTGACGAGTCGGTCCTCCAGACACACGGCTGCTGTGCCCAGACGGCTAAATGCTTCATAAGCGCACTCCCGTATAAAATAACGCACCGAAGCTTCCCCTAAAGACCTCAAGTCCTTGGTTGAAAAGGAAACGAGCATCACCTTCTTGTGTGTCGGAATCAAGCCTTCATCGAAGGTTGGGACCGGCACGCCTTGGAGGAGATCATGAAGGCGCTTTTCCAGAAGCGCGCGTTCTCTAATGACATTAACTTGCTGAGATTCCTGCCTGCGACGATGTTTCTCGTACGATGCGAGATATACCTCCCTGAGCTTTTCCTTGGACAATGGCTTGAGCAAATAGGCATGAACCCCGTGTTCCATTGCCTTCTGCGCATAATCGAATTCAGCATGCCCCGTGAGTACATATACATCGGTTCCAGGCGAATGCTCTCGCGCAAATTCCGCTAATTGCAGACCATCTGCTGCAGGCATACGGATATCCGTAATAAGGAGGTGGACTTTCTGCTTTTTTAACAAAGCCATTGCCTCAACTCCATTCGCTGCATCCAGCACTTCTCCAACGCCATCTAAGCGTGAAAGGGTTCTGCACACCGGGTGGCGCACATTTGCTTCATCATCGACAACAAGAATTGTAAACATCACGATCAACCTCCCGTATTTATCTGCTTGAATCGGCGGACGATATCCTCCCATGTATGTTCTGGATCCGCTCCCTCTGATTCCACTCGGCGCAGACCCTCTTTTATCATTCGTTCAATCCCTTCATATTCAAAATCATTGTAAGCCCCTTTGTAACGAAGTGCCGTGTAGGAGTAGATCTGACCGACAGGTGCGTCATGAAAAAAAGCGTCCCGCACCTCTAGAAACTCCCGAGTCGAATAAGACTCCGGTGTGGAAGGGAAATTACCGCTGCCAATGAAATTGTCCAGTTGCTGTGGCGGAGCCGTCAGCCACTGAGCGAGTTCATAGGCTGCACGAGGATTTCGGCTCGTCCGTGGAACAGCCAGACATGTCCCTGACCAGTTCGAGGGAAGTCCAGGGGCTCGGGCTAGATCCCAGACACCTGCGGTAGAGGGGGCAACTTTCTTGAAAGCTCCATGAAGCCAAGAGGGTGCAACAACAACGGCAAACTTTCCGTTTACGGCTGCTGCAGCCCAGGCGGAAGATTGCGACGGAAGGCCCGCATTTAACCCGAGCTTATGGAAGCGTATAGCTTGATCCCAAGCTTCTTTCACATGCGGATCAAGTTCGTGATCCATCGGCGTCAAGTAATAACCGTCGAACTGGTTCAAATAGCTCATAAATACGTTGGTCAAATTATCGATAAGATAAGCGCCTGTTTTCTTCTTGATTTCCAAGCCAACCTGCTCCATTTGTTCCCAATTGGTTAGAACTTCGGCCACTTCCTCGCGTTCGACCGGCAGCCCTGCCATCTGAAACAAGTCCCGGCGGTACGCTAATGCGACAGGGCCGATGTCCACTGGCATCGCAAACAGAAAGCCGCCATCTTTGCTTTCTGCTTGGCGCCATTTCCAATCCAAGTAGTGCTCCCTTTCATCGCCATAATCATAAAGATTAAAAAATTCGTTTTGAAAACGCTTTACTTGATTTAGTTGAGAAGCCTCAAGAAGAACGAGATCTGGCGTATCCGCTTTGGTAGCAAGGGACGTCATTAGCCCCGGCAAAACATCGTCAAGCTGAAAGCTGACAATCTCCACATCCACTTCGGGATGTTGGGCCATATACTTCTTAACGAGCCGTTCAAGTCCACTTCCCGGCCATAGCCAAATACGAAGTTTCACGACTTGCGACGTGTTTTCGTTCACGCTAGGTAAAGCTGCTTGAGGTTCACAAGAAGTCAAGAATAAGAAACTCACCAGGCAAACAATGAGCCATAAGGTAGATTGATTTCCTTTTCGATCATTAAGCAGCGCCGGTCCCCCCTTTCTTGGACAATAAGGGTGGAGCCGTAACCATCTCCGAAGTATGAAGCGGCAAAGACAGCATAACCTGCAGCCCGCCTAGCGGACTCTTGGAGAGCCTAATCCCGCTGCTTGGACCGAAGAATGCTTGCAACTGCTTGTGAAGGTTGCTCAGTCCGATTCCTCGTCCCTGCTTCTCAAAACTTTGTTCTTGATGGATGGATACCTCCAACATTTGCAATGCCTCTTGCGTCATCCCTACGCCGTTGTCCTCCACAGAGCACTTCACCATGCCGTCTTGCCGGTAGATCCGCACTCGGATTTGCCAATTCCCCTCCTCTTGCTGCTCCAAACCATGATGGAAAGCATTCTCGACTAGAGGTTGGAGTACGAGTCGTATTACGCGTTGTTGTTCCAGCCCATCCTCCACCTCTATGCTTACCTGAAACTTCTCCCCGTATCTTGCTCGCTGCAAAAGCAAATAACGATTCAGCTGTTCCATATCTTCACCTAATGTTACGAGATCCGTCGATGGGTGGACACTATAACGGAGGAGTTCACTTAGCGCTAGTGTCATAGCTTGCGCCTGATCCGGCCGTTCATCCTCAATGGTCCAGTAAATCAGATTGAGAGAATTGTACAAGAAGTGAGGTCTAAACTGTGCTTTAAGTGCAACCAACTGCGCCCACTGCACCGTAATTTGCTGCTCCGAGAGCCGCTCTACAACGTCCTCCAACTCTTCCACCAAGGCATTGTAATTGGCATAAAGTCTAGTGATTTCACGGCTCGCAAATGGTTTGTCAATCGGCTTGACCCCTTCCTTACGGAGTCGATTCATGCCATCGGCCAGCAGCCGGATTGGTTTGGTAAGCGTCCATGTAAAGTACGTCACAAACACTAAGGCAATGAGGATGCCTGCACCCATGGTGAGCAAGGCATGCGCCCAAATTTGAGAAGCCTCGCTGTTGACTGCCTCAGGTTTGAAATAGGCGATAGTCGTCCAACCGCTGTATGAGGATTTTGCATAAGACACCAGCACTTGTCGCTGATCCTCCCTTGTCTTCCATTCGAAGAAGGGTTGCGTATTTCTTCCAAATTTACTGAACAAGCCTACATCCGCAGCCGTACCGATTTCTCGTGGAACCGTAGAATACACGATATTGCCGATGGAATCCATTACCTGCACCTTGCGCTCGATTCGTTGGCCTGTTTCGCCAATAATCCGGTTGATTTTATCCACCGGAAAGACAATAAATTCATCCCCGAGCGGTGTCAGGCTTGAGGGGTCCTTCAGCTTACGGGCTCCGATGATCGCCGGGATTTCGCCGTCCCGCCAGGCAGGCCCGTATACCCACAGCATGTGTCCGTCAAGCGTTTGCATTTTGCTGTACCAGCTTACAGCAGCTACATCGTCCGCCATCCGCCAGAATAACTGCAGAGATTCATTGGAAGCGTACGCATGTCCATTGCGGTCAAATAAATGAAGCAGCATATCCCCGGCAATGTAGCGTATTTTTTCCGCCAAATACCGATTTAGGTCCATGGAAACTTGAGGTTCAGCAGCTTGCGGGGGAACATCCGCTTTTAAAGCAGCCAGCACTTTCTCATCGAAAGCAACCATTTGTGTAGCCTGATCGTATTGGCGAAGCAACACGTCGATTTTGGCTGACAGCTGTTCCACGGATTCTTGGGTATAGCTTGCGGTGCGGTTGAGCACAATCTGTGACGTCATGCGGTAATTCAGCAAATTTGTAAGCGCGATCGCCAGTGCGGCAATCAAGAACATCCCCGCGAGCAACTGGACAAAAATGGGTACAGGGCGTCGCAGCACCGTGCTTCACCTCCATCATTAGGTGTAAAAAAGGTTGTCAATTACCTTTTTCTACCTATGAGACCTTTCCCCTCTATACGCCGCTCAAAATATGTCTAATGAACTAGTTCCCTGCCGAATATCGGCATAATTCGATTCGTTTTGTCGAATAAAAAAAGACACCGGTAGGTGTCTCCTGGTTAAGTTTTGCATCCCAATTAATACTTAACAGAATTAACGTTTACTTAATCTCTTAAAAATTCTTTTAATAAAATTCGGCTTGATGATTTTATGTTACTCACCGGGACATTTCCAGTGATGTTAACAAGGCCTTGTCTTAGATTATCCTATTATATACTTCTCACTTAACTCCTTCTCCTTCGTATTTCTCCCGCAATCATTTAAATGCTGAATTAAGAAATCATCTAAGATTTGGATTCCGCCATCCCTAATCAAGCGTTCACCAATTAAATGAAAACTTCTGTTAACACACCATGCTTGTTTGGCCAATAAAGACTCAGCTAAATAGATGTCCCTAGTAAGTTCAAGTGGTACAAAAAGCTGATCGTTCGCAATTATAAACTCAATTATCGCCCTTCTGAACTGTTGATTTCTGTCCTGAAACTCATCCGCATGTTTTCCATTCCAATCAAAATCAATTTGTACTTTCAAGTTGCTATCATAACTTGAAACAAACGTTAAAGGGGTCATATCTAACTTAATGCTAGGCAACAGTCAGTGTTATGTTTGATATTCCCTTATTTCCTTAGAAATAATATTTTCTTCTATTTTCCGAACAACTCGCTCGTTATTAGACGCATCTTGTCATTCAATGTATGTTCGGAGCAGCCTTTCAGCAAATGCTTCTCATATTCGCTCTTTTCCAACCTAATTCCTCAACAAAAAAAGGAGCTGCTTTGCAGCAGACTCCTTGATCCATTCCTAACTCAAATTAAAGCGGACATGATTGGATTATCCAAAACCATCATCATATCATTAACAATGTGAGCCGCTGCATGATGGCGCTGCAACGAGGCCATGCGAGCTCTCATTTCATCGCTTTTAGTGGGATGCCGTATGAATTGCTCAATATTTATGTAAAAGTCCTCCATCTTATAGGCGATTGAAGCTACACCGAGCCTGGATAAATATAAGGCATTTTCTTTCTCCTGACCGCCGTTTGGCTTATATACAAAAACCGGCAGTCGCAAAGCTATAGCCTCTGTCAATGTTAAGCCGCCTGCTTTCGTTACAATACACATGGCTCTTGACATCCACTCATGAACATTATCAACAAAACCAAGAATGGTGATCCCCGGGTGCGCAGCAAAATCTGCCTCAAGTCGATCTTTCAATTTCTCGTTATGACCACAGATGACAACTAATTGACAGTCTTCAAGAAGCAGCAGCGAATCCAACATTTCATCCAGATAACTGGTTACTCCGCTTTCCGTAGCCATGATAAGGATAATTTTCTTTTGCAGAGATTGCGATTGTGCACGAATGCTCGCTGCTGCGAACTCTTGTTTCAGCGGAATGCCGCTGACTTCTATACAATCCTTGTTATATCCTTTAAAAATAATTTGTTGCTTCAAATCTTCCGTTGCCACATAATACCGATCGACTTTTGGATGCAGCCAAGTTGCATGTAACGCGTAATCCGTGAGTACTGTAAAATTTTTGACCCCCATTGCACTACAAACGATTGGAGCCGCGCCGAAAGGAAACGTGTTGACCACAACATCCGGACGTTCTTTTTGAATGAGTTCTCTCAGTTTCTTTTGACCCAAATATGTCATTGATTTCTGAAATAGCGCGGTCTCTTTCGTTTCACGTGTTAAATAATAGCTCCAACCATAGTAGTCGAGCCCTAATTTAGAGCTTTTCGTACTTTTACTGATTAACGAAGAAGTTATGGAGTAGATCCAAGGATGGCCTTCCTTCATGAGATTAACAATTTTCACTTGCTCTATCCCCTGTTTGAAGAACTGCTGCTGCAGCGCTTTAGAAGCTTGAATATGTCCATTACCATAACTAGCCGTAAGAATTAAGATACGAGGATTAAAAGGCATCGTTGAAATACCACCTTTCATCACAAACTTTTATAAACGGATATAAATAACTGTTCCTACAGTTTCAATGTATTGCGAGTTGCATGGATCTATTTCAATTTTCTTTAACCATAACATATGCCAATGGGGATATGAAGTAGGTGATCTTCCGTGATGTAAATATTCAGAAACAATTCAAAATTCCATACTAATCTATTAAATGAGCCCTCACAGACAAGTCATTCGAGCATATCCTAAAGTATCCTCGCTAGAAAGGAATGATAGAAATGGCTTTATTAATCAACCACTTTTATGGTATTGTTTACCGCAGTGCCAATGGGTTCATTACCGTTTTTAACGGTCGTGTGGTCTCCAGAAATCGTAACTCCATTGTTCTTCGATTTATGAATAATCGTGGTATCGTCGTTCTCAGAAGACTTTTCCTTCTTCAAATTCTTAGATTTGTCGCTATTTAATGGCTAACTAATGTTCAAAAAAGAGGCGCTCCCACGGTCATTAAATGACTTAAGGGAGGGCCTCTTCTTAATTAATTCATGTTATGAATGATATGCAGCATGAAATTCGATGATATTGTTGTCCACAGTTCTAGCTTCATAAAGCACACCAATGTGTTCGAGCCCGTGGATCAAGTTCAGTTAATTATTCAAAAAACAAGCATCTATTTCCGTGTATACGGTTCCTAATAGGGCGACTAGCAGCACAACGATTATAAAGTTTACCATTAATTTAGATTTGTTCACAAGAATCGTTTCCCTTCCTGATGAGTCATCTTCGGAGTTCTCACGGTATGATGATGGTTACTGTTGTTCCTTCTCCCAAACGGGATTGGATATGAACCCCATATTCTCTGCCATAGTAAAGTTTTAAGCGTTCATCTACGTTATTGATGCCAACACCGCCTAACTTGGGCTGAACACTTGATGGTTCGTCGTCTATATTTAAGCGATGAGCAAGCGGGTCGAAGCCCACGCCATCATCCCTCACAATGAACTGCACATGTCCATCATCCGTATAGTTGCAGGTAATTTCCACGAATCCGGATCCTTCTTTTTCCCGGATGCCGTGATAAATCGCATTTTCCACAATAGGTTGCAAAATGATTTTAGGAATGACTTTGACCGCTAACGCTGGGTCGAAATCCAGCTGATAATGAAGTTTATCTCCATATCGCTCCTTCTGAATAAATAAATATTGAGCGACATGGTTCATTTCATTTTCAATCGTCGTCATCTCGCTTCCTCCGCTTAGTGACAATTGAAAAAACTTGGCCAACGCTTTGGTTGTAGATATGACCCGTTCGCTTTCATTAAATTCGGCCATCCAGACGATCGTATCCAACGTATTATATAGAAAATGCGGATTGATTTGGCTATGCAGCACTTTTAGTTCATAGGTGTGCAGCGCTTTTTCCTTCGTTTCAATTTCCTCGAGCAATCTACGAACTTCGGAAACCATCAGGTTAAAATGTTGAGCAAGCCCCTGTACTTCCGTCACGCCGGATTCAGGCACACTTACTTCCAACGTACCCTCTCTTACTTTTTGCATAGCTTCCTCTAATCGATGAACCGGCCGCGTGATGCTTCTGGCAATGATTAATGACAACGTAACAAGAATGATTAACAGCCCTAAACCAACAATAACAAAAGATCGAATCATTTGAGTGCGAATTTGCAGTAAACCATCCAGCGAACTAACGCCGACCAATGTCCAATCGGAGTTTGCTATTTGTGTTTTTTGAATAAGGGCATTTTGCGTTCGATCGTAACCGCTAGCTGACATGCTAATGTTCCTTAATTGCTCTTTCTTCGCTGGATCAACAAAAAATGTCGGGTCTTTGTGATAAACAATCCCGCCTTGGCTATTAATGATAAATGCAAAACCTTTACTCCCCAGATCCAGATCCTTCAAATAATCATCGATGCCATTGTATTCGATATCCAATAGGATAACGCCAAGGTTCCGATTGTTCTCATCTCTCACTTCTTGGCTCATCGAAATGACCCATTTGTCCTTGTCCATCGCAAATTCCTGCATGCGGGCAGAAGAGAGGGCCGGTGCTTTCCCTTTAATTGCTTCTACATACCATGGCTCTGTCATCATATTGGATGATCGTTGCATGTTCAGCTTCGTTTCATTTGACAACATATAGCCGTCTTTTCCGATAACCACAACAGACTTAATATAGGAATCGGACATCAGCACAGTACGGATGAGCTGCATCTCATCCTTCTCCCCTTCTTTAGTTGGAGAGGCTAAGGTCTTGATGGTCTGGGGATTGTTAGCAAGCACATTGGACAAAACCAACAACCGATCTATATACGCTCCAACGAAAGCCCCGCTTTTTGAAATGGCCATTTGCGAAGACTGAATGGAGTCATTCATGACTACTCTAGAAATGCCCACATATAAGGCAGTGCCGATAATTCCTATGGTTACGAGACTGATTAGCATATAAACGAATGAAATACGAGATTGCAGCGACCGGGGAAATCTCATCACGAATATTTAATCCTTTCCCTGTATTGCAGGGGGGAGACCCCAAATTTCTTTTTGAAAGCAGCGCTGAAATAATTCGGATTATCAAATCCGACCGCTGTTGAAATTTCATATATTTTCAAATCCGAGACCAGAAGCTGAAGCTTTGATCGTTCCAGCCGGACAGCAATTAAGTAATCCTGAAAAGAGACGTTAAATAGTCTTTTGAAAAGAACGCTCATGTACCCGCTGCTGAACCCTTTCTGATCCGCCAAAATGGCTAAGGAGAAATCAGGGTTAGCAATATTCTCATCGATAATTTTGGCAATAGAGGCCTTGTTATCGGATTCATCTTTTGCTTGCAGCGTCGTTTTATAATCGCTTACAAGGCTTTGCAGCTCGGATTGCTGCTGTTCACTTTGAAGCTTACTCACTAACTTTTGCAGGACCTCATACACGTCTTCCTTAGAAACCGGCTTAAGCACGTAATCATCAATCCCGATTTTCAAAGAAGTAACCGCGTAATCGTAATAATCATACCCAGTTATTACCGCAATTTTGACATTTTGCTTCATCTCTTTGGCTTTTCTGGCAAAATCAAGCCCGTTCATTTTTGGAATATTAATATCCAACAGGACGATATCGGGACGATGAGCAAGGAATAGCTGATACGCCTCCTCACCGTTCCCCGCCTCTATAATTTCTGTGATGTGAAATTTCTCAAAAGGAACCAGCCGCCTGATCCCATTTCGGATCAGCTCTTCATCCTCCACGAGCAATAATTTGTACATTGTTTTACCTCCTGATTTATTCAACACTTGTACGCAAATATCCGTAGCCTTCCTTTTGCATGTCGTCCAGTGGAATAAACCGGATGGAGGCGCTATCGATACAGAATCTTTTCCCTGTCGATTCGGCAGGTCCATCATCAAATACATGACCAAGATGAATGCCGCCTACGCGGCTTTTGACCGCCGTACGAACCATATTGTACCTAGTGTCCTTCTCATAAGTTACCACATCAGGGTCAATCGGTCTCGTAAAACTTGGCCAGCCACAGCCGGAATCATATTTGTCACGACTGGAGAAAAGGGGTTCGCCTGTGGTGATATCAACATAAATACCTGGATCATACGTATCCCAGTATTCATTGGAATAAGCTCTCTCCTCGCCTCCGAGTACCGTTACGTTATATTGAAGATCGGTTAACTTCGCCTTCAGCTCTTCATTGCTGGGTCTAGTGTACTTCGTAGGGTCAACTTGAACTGGCTCATCCAAAATCGTTAAATCAACATGACAGTAACCATCCGGGTGTTTCTCCAAGTAATCCTGATGCTCTTCCTCAGCTACATAAAAGTTCGTCAGAGGCAGTACTTCCGTCACGATCTTTTTATCATATTTCGTTTGCTCTTTTGCAACTACTTCGTTGATCACAGCAACATCACTCTCATTGACATAATAAATGCCTGATCGATAGCTGATGCCTACATCATTTCCCTGCTTATTCACGCTTGTCGGATTGATGATTTTAAAGAATCGGGTCAACAGATCGGACAATTCGATTCGTGCCGGATCATATTTAACCTCTACCGTCTCCGCAAATTTGCGGTCTTCCCGTACAACGTCCTTATACGTCGGATTTTCCCCAATGCCATTAGCATAACCGGAAATTACATCCTGTACGCCTGGAATTCGGGATATGAAAGCCTCCACACCCCAGAAACAGCCACCTGCCAAATAAATGGTCTGCAATTTGCTATTGGAATAATCAATCTTATCATTAGGATTTGCGGATCTGGTGGTTGTAGGTTCATTTTTCGCTAACATCGCTGATGATGACCCCGCGGCTTTCGAACTACCGTTAACCCCAATCGAGTTGGCACAAGCCGTAACAAATAATAGCAGCAGCAGAGAACTCACATACAGAATTCTTTTCATGTCTTTTCCTCCTATTTAACAAATGAAAAATCAAGAGATTTTCTTGAAATTATCAATAATGGCGTCATTAAAGTTATGGCCTGGCGCTGACTTTGCCAGAATACCGTCAGAACCAATGTAATAAGAAGACGGATACCCTCTTACCCCAAATTTTTGCGCCCATTTGCCGTCTTCATCGAGCAGCACCGTTAAGTTGCTTTTTTGCTCCTTTTGCAGTCCGTTAAACCACTCTGTAAATGCTTTGGTCGATTGTTCTCCTTTATAATTTGGGCTGACAATTGTAATCACTTTAAAGCCGTTATCTTGACCGGCCAATTCGTTTACTTCATCAAGCCCAGCCAAGCAAATCGAACACCAAGAAGCCCAGTACTTGACGTACACTTTTTCTCCTGCATAACTAGCCAAATCAACTTGATTCCCCTTCAGATCCTTCAACTCAAACATGGGGGCGGGCTGCCCTGAATTTAATGAGGATTGAGCTGCCTTCGTTGCGTTTTTATCCCCACAAGCCGCAAGAACGAATAGTGAAAGCACAATCACACTGACTAGTAACCATTTTACTTTCTTCATAATAAAACTCCTCCTGTCCACCATTAAAATATAGACGCAATCACATTTAGATTATTCGTCATAAGCAGCACGCCCATCACGATGAGCAGAATGCCGGAAATCACTTTTACTTTAGGCAAATATTTGTTAAGTGCTCTTATACGTCCTGCCAGCAAATCCGAAAAGAAGGAAAGAATAAGGAAAGGAATAGCCAAACCTAGCGCATAAATGAGCATATAACCGCCGCCTTGCAGGGAAGATCCTTCACTTGCAGACAAGCTGAGCACCGCCGCTAATATCGGGCCAATGCATGGCGACCAACCGAAGCTGAAAGTAAAGCCGAGTATAAAGGCCGCTGTGAAACCCTTTTTCCCATTCATTTCGATGGATAATCTTTTTTCACGCTGCATAAATAGCACATGAAATACACCTGTTTGAAAGATTCCGAATAAGATAACGATGGCTCCGCAAATGATAATAAACCAAGAGGTATTAATGATATTTCCGATAGCACCTGCTCCAAAACCAAGTAAAACAAAAACGAATGAAATGCCTAGGATAAAAAACAACGTATTCCCAATAAGATGAGGACGAAGCTGCATCCTACCTATTTTGACGGCTTGCGCGTCTCTGCCTGGCGTAGCGCCACTGAGTTGAGCCATAAAGACGGGCAGCAGCGGCAAAATACACGGCGAGAAAAAAGAAAGCAATCCTGCAAGGAACACACTTCCCGCAAAAACCTGATCCGTCAACATCATAACCGCCTCCTTTCTTAGGAATAGCTTACGACTTTCTCGCCTAAATTGGCATACACGCAGATAATGACTTTCTATGAAATGATCATGTCTTTTTGTAGATGTAACATAAAAATAAAAGAGGCTGTCCCAAAAGTAACTACTAAATAATTACCGTGACAGACTCAAGCATTGGAAAAAGTGAAAATTTGGATA